>QHYZ01000036.1 GCA_003225295.1 Acidobacteriota bacterium
AAATACAGGCACTTACAGCAAAGGAGCATAGAGGTCGAGAGAAAAAGAAACTCAGCGGGCAGTCAGGGCACAAAGAAGCAGAAAAGATGAGGACCAGAATTCAGCAGACGGCCTCACAAAAGCCCGAATTTCGTGCATAGGTTAGGTGGTACAGGTGTGATGGCAAAGTTAAGATAGAAAAAGATTCCTTTGGAAATCCCTAGTGCGCGGTGAGTCGGGCATCTGCCCCAGAACAGGTAGCAGATAGGGTCATTTTTCTTCCTTCGATATGCAGCGCCAAACAACGTAGCTTGATAATAGATGCAGATGCGACGTGCGCCGTGCGACTCAAACCTCTAGCAATCTCTGCAATGGGATGCTGTCTATTCGTATTAGTCCAGGTCGCAGCTGCTGGGCCATCAAACGATGCATGCGATCTTCCGAACGACTTGCAGCACAAAGTTGCAAGTAAGTATCCGGGGAAGAAGGTCGTCACCTTGGCCGACCTCCAGGATGACGACAAATTCAAAAAGATCACAACAACAGCTGCCCCGGTCTGGTCAAGGTTGAATTTTACGGCGATGGGAAGCCGACTCTGGCCTTGGTTTTGATCGGGAACGGCGAAGGAAAAGACAGCTCGGTACTTGTTGTGGCCCGCCAGGTTAAAGCAGACTGGAATATCAGCACCTTGGCCACTGGCGGGCCAACGGTACCGGTCGGATAACCGGAGAAGTCAAACCACTTGTACGATTTTCGCGTTATCAGGCGAGTGGGTTGCCTGCGAAGCGTTGGGTTTTTTGGTCAATCACTGGCAAGGTCGCAGGAGGACGTAAACAAATCCAATACCGTTATGGAGAATTGGCCCAGGTGCGAGAGTCGTCGAAAATGGCTTTGGTGTACCAGATGTCCAAATCCATAGTTACGATTGCAGAGAAGGCTTCGTGTGCAGAAGGTTGGTCCTTGAATGTGGTGGCGATGAAGGCGAAGCGATTGGCGGTGAGATTCGAGGTGCCGTACAGTCGAGTGAGATTGGTATAGCCCTCCCGGACCTTTGGGTAGGACACGTGAGGTAGGTCTTCCCTGGCTTGTTGGCAATAGCAAGCGAGCGAGCTAACGATCTGGAAATAGAGAATCGAGCTGTCGGGTTCCGGAAGGCTCGCAGCACTTTCCTCCGCAAAAGCCTGGATATCGCCGGGTTTTCCATACCACTGAGGCTGGAGGTATAGCGCATACTGACGATAGTAGTGATAGTAACCAGGCTCAAAGGTGGTTGCCTGGTCGAGTAGCTCGCGCTCCTGGGTTCTATCCCAGCCTTCGTAAAAAGCGACCGCCTGCATTGCCTGGTACCAATAAGGATCTCTCTCCTTGAGGCTGGCCGCTTCGAGAAGAACTTCTTTAGCCTGGGCGGTTCGTGCGTGGAAAATCTTCCATTGAGAATTCGTGACTGAATTGGAAAAGCCCGAGCCCCGAGCAAAATAACCATAATTGGAGTAGAGCTCCGAGAGAGAGATTCTGGCGGCAGCGGACTCCGGAAAGGCAGCGATCCATTTTTTTATCCTGTCTCTCTGAAGTTCGTAATCGGAGTCCGTTAGAATGCCGGTTGAGAGTGGATAGCCTGTCGCACGGAAGAACTCGCTGTTTTTCCAATAGCCGCCGAGGAGACGGCCCTTGTCTGCACGGTTCTGTTGCGCAATTTTTTCGAGGCGGGCAAAATCTTCCTGAATCAACAGGTTATTGATGCGGGCGCAATACACTTTGTCATTCTCGTCAGGTTTTGCGGAGCTCGCGGGGGAGAGCAGCCCATCGTGGCCCCGGCCGTAATCATGAATAGTTTTCATGACGACGTTTATTGAGACTTCAGGTGGGGATGCTGCGGTGTGCCCACAGGAGCTTGCGATGAGGGCCAGACCAAGTAGTCCAAAGGAACACACGATTCTCAAAGAGTTGATAGCCTGTTTATCGAACATAGGCAAATGATAAAGAGGCCGGAAGCGCCGCGATACTGTACGAAGGGCCAGTGCGGCAAAGTAGCAATCTACTCCCGTCCAGTACCTCAAGTTTCCGATTAGCGCGCCAGGCACTTGCGAACTAGCTGGTCATAAGCGGCGGTATCGGCAGGTATTCGAATGGTCGAAACTTTGATTTGTAGCCGTGGTTTTGAAACCCAAACTATTCGCCTAACTCTTACACACGTCGGTTTAGGCAGGGTTCAGGTCAGAGACTTAATCGACCCTCTTTTCGAATCGAAAGTTCCGAATGCGGCCGGCGTTGACGACCAAACCGGAGATGCGCTGCCTCGAATCACACGTGAAGCGCACGGTGCCGACGTCCCCGGTAAAAACGTCGCGCACAGCTGGCCGAAGAGTCTCTGCTTTCTTCTTCAGCCTCGTCAGACTCAAATTCCCATCCTGCAGCACAATGCGGTAAACCGGGTCGATTTCTTCGCTGACGTAAGCGCCAACGTAAGTGTGGGGCACTGAATCCCGACGATGCGAGTTATTGCCACAAGTGTGGAAGCTCGCTCTATAGGGAGGCAGCAAGACATTCAGACCAATCGACGAGGGACGCCGCGAAGTTCCGCGTCAAGTTGAGACGCATCAAAACGAAGCCCAACGTCGCCTAATTGACGAACTACTTCCTATAGACCAAAGGCCGCACGAATGCCACGCGTGTGGAAGGAGAGACAATCTGCACAGTTGGGATTTCGGCTTGGGTAAGAAAATTTCAACCGGCAGGGCTTGGGGTGGAACGGCATTGTCTATCGCAATTTCTGCGGTCACAATACCCCTTATCGGCGCTGGCGGGGTACAGTTGCCCGGCAAGAATACCCGCTACCAAGTGTTGCGGCTCCGGCTCATCCTCTGCGGCTCCTGCTGGAAAGGTGGGGCCAAATATAGTCTTTAGTCTTCATCCTTAGTGGCAAAGGCAACACAGCTAGGCTATACGGCATTCTTCGAGGCTGAAGGACTCAAGAAATTGGAACCGGCAGGATGACTCGGGTTGCAGCTGCCAGAGGTTCTTGGAGCAACTTTGGAGCAGGCCAAGGATGGCCCGGAACTCGTAAGCGCAACCGGAGCAACGACTTGGATTGAATTTGCGGCTGGTTCGTAGCCAGACGCTCTATCCAACTGAGCTACGGGCGCGCTCCGTAAGTCCCTCTACTATACCGAGATGCGACGCTAAGCTGCAACTATGCTCTCCTGATTTTGTAGCGCACGTCGCGCAATTAGGCCCGGCTCCGAAATGTCAGCCATGGGAATCTCGAAGCCGAGTCCCAGTGGCCCATCTTCGAGCGCGAGAATGGTGGTGCGATCATGTATTTCATGATTCATGCCGGGGACCATCCGGAGGCTCCCAAGTTTATGAGCCGTGCGTACCGCCGCGCAGTCCTGCCGTTGGAGCCGATTGAGCAGCTCAACCTTGATCTGTTCAAGGAATCGGACGAGACTGCTGACCAATTGTAAAGATTTATTCCCCGACGATCCGGCGCACATCTTTGAGCAGGACGAAGAGATGCATAGGATCTGTAGGGGAGGGGACAAAATCAAAATGTTCGTAGAAGCGCCGGGCCTTTTCATTTTTTGCATGCACGGCCAGAGCGCGTATCCCCGCGATCTCGGCCGCCTGCAGCGTACGCTGCATCGCATCCCTTAGTAGAGCCTTGCCGACGCCCTTGCCTTGCCATCGGTGATCGGTTGCGAGCCGTGCGAGCAGCATCACGGGCACCGGATGCTTCGCCAGTCCCTTTATCAAGCGCTCAGGTGCATGTTCTAATGTCACGCTTGCCACCGCCAGGGTGTGATACCCCACGATGACTTCTCCAACGATACCTACGTAAGTTTGCGCGGCACCGGCCTGCTGGTTTTGCCAGGCATAGCGCAGCAAATAACGATTTAATTCCTCGCGGCCGCAATCGAAGGTTTCGACCGGGTGATCGCGTCGGAGTTTTTCGACGCGCCGGACATCGCTCACTGGCGAGTGCCCGTGTCAAAGAACCCAGGCTCTTTCAGAAGACGGTCGAGGCGCGGCAGGGGACGAGGAGGCGCATCGAGCGCTGCCATGAATTCTTTCCACTGGGCTGCGTTCAGCCCGAAGCTGCGGCGATCCGCCAGCGCCTCATCGGCACGCGCCAATGCACTCTCCAGGACGAACTCACTGACGGAACGATTGGAAGCTGCAGCCGCCGTCTGCAACGCCGTTTTGGCGTCGGGCGTAAGTCGCAAGTCAAGCTTTTCACTTCGTGTGGTTCGGGAAGACATATTGCTCCTATCCCTCAGAGGATAGTCCCTATGCCCGACAATGTCAAGACATTGGAGCTGAGCGCTCTCCGCGCGCCCCTAATGCCCGTCCAGGGACATTTTGTATCGCAAATCGTAGCGCACCTAGTGGGAGGGTTGTACAGGGGAACCTGAGCCAATTCAACAGCTTAGATTTGGCACTGCCATGGTTCGTAGCCAGACGCTCTATCCAACGGAGCTACGGGCGCGCGGATACACTGTTTACTTTCAGCAGGTTAGCGCAGTTTCTTGCACGATTTCAACCTCGCGTGTCACCGCATTCGCATGCCATTAATTCAAGATGGATTAGCAAGAACTGTCTTCACGTTCGAGCTTCTAGCGCCGCGGCCAGAGATGCAGGCGCGTCATTAGTATCCAACTCACTTCTAAAGAGATCACAGCAACTCTCATTCTTCAACTTCAGCTGCGATTTTCCGTACGTTCGGTACAACGGAGGGCGTTTGAACCGGGCATGATTTCACGCGCCTTGCGATTGATGAAAGATTTGAGCGTTGCGGAGGTTTGGCAACGTGCAGGCCGATCCGAATTCCGGCGCGCGCGAAAACGAATTCTACCGGCTCGCCTCCGCATGTGCGCAGCGCAACGGGGCATAGTGAAATTCTTTCGAATTGGTACTTAGGGAAGCCTCCTTCACGCGACTCACAGGCTAGGAACCCCACAACGCGAAAGCCCTACCTGCCACTAGGCCTTACCTTCTCGCCGGCCAGTCCGCGGAACCTTTTCCGCTATCCGCAGTATTCACTCTTGTAAGGGCAACTACGGCCGTTTAGGACCATAATTCGGCGATGACTTTGGCCCCCGACGAGGAACTGATGCTCCAAGTGCGCGATGGCGCAGGCGAAACGCTAGGCGTGTTGTTTCACCGCTATCAAACCCCGCTCTTCAATTTCTATTCGAAGTTGACGGGCGACCGGGCGCTGAGCGAAGACCTTGTCCAGGAGGTGTTCCTCCGTATCTTGAAATACCGCCAGAGCTACTGCCCCGGCACCCCTTTCCGCGCTTGGGTCTACCAGATTGCGCGCAACGCGCGCATCGATCACTTTAGAAAGTTTCCTCCGCAAACCGCTCTCGAGCCGGAAATGCTGCCCCCCGTTCTTCCCACGGATCCCGCGCAGCAGCAGCAGGAAGTCGAACTGTTGCACCGCGCGCTCCAGCAGTTGCCGGAGGAAAAACGAGAAATCCTGCTTCTTTGCCGCTTTCAAGAACTGAAGTATGAGGAAATTGCCGCTCTTCTCGGCTGCGAACTCAACACTGTCAGAACGCGCATCCACCGTGCCTTGCAGGATTTGCGCAAGGCTTTTCATCAACTTGCGCGTGGCACGATGCTGAAGAAAGCCGAAGCGGCAGCCGCGGAGAACATTCCTCCTCGGGGAGGTCGCCATGAAGTGTGAACACATCGCGGAACTCTTGCCGGACTACTTGCAAGGGAACCTGGGCCCCGATGAGCACCAAAACGTCGAAGCACATCTCGAACAGTGCGCGGACTGCTCCGAGGAAGTGGTCATTTGGAGAAAGCTTTCGCTTCTGCCAGTGGACCAGCCAGGTCCCACGTCTCGCGCGCGTTTTGAAGCCATGCTGCAAGCGTACCAAGCGGGTCGTTCGAATCAGCCTGCCTACGACGCGGATTGGAGAAAACGCGCTTCCGCCTGGAACTGGAACGTGTTCCATTGGCTTCGTTCGCCCCTGGGAGCGATGGCGTGGAGCGCCGCGCTGCTCGCCATCGGCGTTTTCGCCGGACTTCGCCTGGCTGGCCCTAAGCTTCCTTCCCCAGACTTTGTTGCCATGCAATCTGAACTCGCGAGCATGAAGCAATTGGTCGTGCTTTCGATGCTGCAGCAACAATCGGCCAGCGCGCGGCTCGAGGGCGTAAGTTGGAGCACGCGCGACCAGCAACTTGATCCGCAGGTGCTTTCCGCTCTCCTTCACACGCTGCGCTACGACGCGAGCGTGGATGTGCGCTTGGCGGCTCTCGATGCTCTCAGCCGCCACGGGCGGCAGCCCCAGGTTCACAAGGCAATTTTAGATTCTCTCCAGCAGCAATCGCCCCTGGTGCAGGTAGCCCTGATCGATCTTTTGCTCGAATGGAGGGACCCCGATGCTGCGCAGCGGCTCCAGGCCCTTCAGCAAGCCCCGAATCTGAATCCCACGGTGCGACAACGCGTCGAGTGGGCAAAAAGCAAACTGAATTGAGGAGGAGACCATGCGAAACACGCGCTTTTTCACGGTGTTGACAGTCGGCTGCCTGTTTCCCTTTTCCTTGTCCGCCCAGTCCGTGACCATAAAAGTCCCGCAGCCGGCAATAAAAGTCGCCGCTCGTCCCTTGGAGTTTCATCTTCCGTCCGCATTCCCAATGACTCTCGACGACTCCGATCGCGACCTGCCAGTGCAGGAGGAAGAGACCATCCAGAAATCTTTCTCGATGGCGGGTGTCCAGCATAGGTCCCTGGAAATTGACAACGTCTGGGGTTCCATCGAGGTTGTGGGCACAAATTCCGACCAGGCGCAACTCATGGTCAAAAAGTCTGTCCGCGCGGAATCCAAGGAAAAGCTCGAACGAGCTCGCAAGGAAGTCACCCTCGACATCACCGAGCAAGCAGGCTCTTTGAAGCTCTATGTGAACGGGCCTTTCCGCTGCAATTGCGACGACGGATGCGGCCGGCGCGAATTCGAGGGCTACATCGTCAAGATGGATTTTCAACTCCGTGTTCCCCGCGACATCGACATCAAAGTCAAGACTGTGAATGAAGGCCGCGTTTTGGTGGGCGACACCAATGGGAGTTTTCTTGTGCGCAATGTCAATGGCGACGTCGAAATGGACAAAATTTCCGGTTCTGGGACCGCGCGTACAGTGAATGGTCCTGTCAAGGTTTCCTTTCGCCAGAACCCTCGCGAAAATTCCGATTTCCGCACCATAAACGGCGACGTGGAGTTGCGTTTCGCGCAAGGCTTGGCCGCGGATTTTCGCTTCAAGACCTTCAACGGCACCATCTACAGCGATTTTCCCGTTACCGCTTTGCCAGTGCGCGCCATTCAGGAAGAGCATCATGGCGCGAAGGTAGTTTTTCACGCGGACCGCTATACCGGTGTGCGGGTGAATTCGGGCGGGCCGGAGATCAAGGTGGAAAATCTAAATGGAGAGATTCGTATTCTTGAAAATCATGAATAACCAAGCTCAGCGTTTCCCATCCCTCATTGTGGCAGTTTCCATTTTGTGTGCCGCTCTTGTCGTGACGCCAGCGCGCGGACAGGCGCAAGGGCCATCCGGCGCGGATCACGTTTCAGTTGCTCTCAGCGATCCCGCGCGGCCCGCGTTGGTGAAGGCGAGCCTGGTCAATGGCGGGATTGCCGTCAAGGGCTATGACGGCAAGGAAGTTGTTGTCGAGGCTCGCGCGCGCAGCAGCGAATCAGGGCGCTCGGATTCCAACATGAAGCGCATCGTTATTTCCTCCACAGGCCTATCCGTGGAAGAAGAAAACAACGAAGTCCGCATCTCCTCCGATTCGGTCATGCGCGCCATCGACCTCACCATTTCCGTTCCCGTTCACACCTCGCTCAAACTGAGCGCCGTGAATAGTGGAGACATCGTGGTCACCGGCGTGGACGGCGAATTGGATGTCAACGATGTGAATGGCTCAGTCACCCTGAACAACGTCTCTGGCAGCGCCATCGCGCATGCCTTGAACGGGCGCCTTTTGGCTACTTTCTCGCGAGTGAATCCCCAGAAGCCCATGGCCTTCAGTTCTTTGAACGGCGACATTGACGTTACATTTCCCGCCGATTTGAAAGCCAACCTCAGCCTTAAGTCCGATCGCGGAGAGATTTTCAGTGATTTCGACGTCCAGGTTCAGGCTTCCTCGCCGCAGCAAATCGTCGAGGATGGGCGAGGCCACGGCGGCAAATACCTCGTCAAGATCGACAAGGCCGTCCACGCCACAATCAACGGCGGCGGCCCCGAATTGCAGTTTACAAACTTCAATGGCGGCATCTACATCCGCAAAGCCGGTGCCGCGCGGTGATGCCACGCAGCCTCTCTGCCAACAAGCCTCTTCGCCGACCTGACCACGAACAGAAGCCAGAGGTAAAGGCAGGTTACCGTCGCATGCCTGACGCGCAAACCGTCTATGTGGATTTTCAAGTTTCCGATTATCCGAACTAATCACGCATCTCTCCGACACGGAGACGGGCCGGATCATCGGTTTGTCTTAGTCCGCGTCCGTTCGTAACGTAACGCGATCGATCCATCCGAGTAGGACTTGCATTCTGTCAGCCTGAAGTCGCGCTGCGGGAACTTGCCCGGGAAGCCGGGGATGCCATCTCCTAACAGTACGGGACCAACGCCGATGAAGAGTTCATCTATCAAATCCTCTTGCAGGAAACTGCGGCACAATTCGCCCCCACCGCCTAGGTAGATGTCCTTCCCTGGGCAGCGTTTTAGCTTTTTCACGAAGGCTGTCAGGGATCCGGTGACCACTTCGAATCCGTCGTGCTTGCCCGGCTTCCATCGTCGCGAGACTACGTAGTTGGAGATGCCCGGCATCTCGGGGATTTCTCCACGCTTGCGCAATTTCAGTGTGGCAGCCGCAGTCTTGCGACCCATGATGGTGGTGTCGATCCTGGCGAAGAAGTCCGCCATCACCGCTTCACCTTCTTTGTTCAAGACCAGAAAATCCATGGCCCCATTCCGCCGCGCAATATAACCGTCGATGCTGACGCCGAATCCCAGGATGACTTTTCGCGACATGCCGCGACTGTAAGAAAACATCTACTTACCGTCAAGAGAAAACGAATAGGATTACGAGTCACGAAATCGTACCTCTGCCCTACTCTTCGAAGGGATTTCGACCCATCAAATTTGTTTGCGATGAGCTTCCGATACCAACCCAGAATCGTTTCGGGCTTGGCCGTGGCCGCCACGTCGACCCAGGCGGTGAGCGATCTCCGCCAGTGTTACATTTTCTCCTTCCGAAAGCAGCAGCCGATCCGTGATCTGCCCTCTCAGGATCCGGTTCTCCGCCGCCAGATATTCGTTTCGCAACAGGAGTTCTTGATCGACTGTTCCGCTGACATAGGCGAGCGGGCGCGCCCAAAGTATTTCAGAGCCTCCCTAAACTTGACCTTCGAGCCCGGATTGAACATGCTCTTGAGGTTTCAGAGGGAAAATTGCGAGATCGGAAACCAAGCCTTTTCAATGCGTTTGAGATTTTTGACCACAGGGGATTCTCGGTGGCGTGATTTGGTGTACGGGAGCCGTCTTGAACTTTGTTGCTTCCCACGCCCAAATTATAGGCCCCGCAATTTCGTACGCCATTGGACAAGGGGCAACTATGGTTTCAGCGATCTGGGGAGTATTTATCTGGAAGGAATTCGCCAGCGCACCCGCTAACGCCCGAAAACTCATTCCCCTCATGTTTGGCTTTTTCCTGGTTGGTTTGGCAGCTGTAGCTCTCGCCCCGGTAATTTCCAGATGACAAAGGGGCATTTTCAGGAATGAACTCTGATCTTTCTAGTTCGAATGGTTCGTAAACCAGGAAAGCAGATTGCTTCCAACTGCATCGATTGCCACATGCCTGTGCAACCCTCTAACCTGCTGCTCTTGGACGCCGACGATACTCGATTAAAAGCCATTGTGCGCAACCACTGGATTCGCGTTTGCCAGAGGACTTCCCATCCATAATCATTGCGGACACCAGCCTAAGCAGCCGGACTCGCATCCTCTGGCTCCCGTGCGCCAGATCCGCGACATTGTTAAAGGCGCATCCGGATTTAGGACTCCGAAGAGTACGTCGGTAGCGGTGACCTCTGCACCGGATTGCATTTCCTTGCCAAGAAAAAACTCATCGCGCATCTTGCACGACACGAAAACCGACGGCGCCCGAACGATCCATGCTGGGAGACATCATCAGCAGTTTGCCGTGCTCGATGAGCTTGTACGCCTGGGGAAAATACCAGATCGACCCCTGCGGCTGGTAGTAACTCCCACCGCGGAGGATGCCACTCCGTGTATGTTCGTCAGTGAACTCTTCCGTCCATTGCCAGACGTTGCCGACCAGGTCCATCACACCAAATGCACTAGCACCTTTCGGATGTGCGTCTACCGGATCGGGACCCCGCATCGTGCGGTTTTTATCCGGTTCAGGCACCGCGGTTGGGTCCCATTGGTTGCCCCAGGGATAGATGCGGCCATCGGCGCCCTGTGCGGCATATTGCCACTCCCATTCGTGAGGCAAGCGCTTCCCTGCCCAATCGGCGTACGTGCGCGCATCCTCGATGGACACCCACGTCACTGGCCGATTGTCCCAGCCTGATGGAAAGGCACCGTCTTTCCAGTCGAGCAGAAAATTCAGATCGTCTTTGGGATGGTAGTGCGCAGTGTCCAGAAATCTCTTGAACTCAGCGTTTGTGACAGGATACTTATCGATGTAGAACGATTTGATGTGCATGGGATGCTCGTGAAAACGGCTCGGTGCGACTTCCCAGGGATATCGCACGTCCACGCCGATGTCGTTCGATCCTTCGATTTCTATACCGCCCACTTTGAAGAGAAAGTCCGCTTCAGGAATCAGGATCATGCCCGAGGGAGCGGTGCTACCCAAACTTGTAGCAGGGATCGGCACGATCTCCTGTTTCAGGACCTCACGTTCGTTCGAAAAACTGACGAGCGGCTTCGCGGTCAATCTCTTCATGTCAGACATTAGCTTCTGGATCTTCGGGTCGGGTTCCGAATTCGTTGCGAAGATGGCGCCGAAACCATTGATTTCCATCGAAAAACTCAAAACGGATCTACCGGTCGGGTCTTTTTGCACCTGCAACTCGGTGCCACCGTATAGATCGAAGTAGCGCATACCCGCCGTGGCAGGAACCTCCATTTGCGGACCGTCCACGTCATATTCGTTGCGATTTACGATAGTCCAAACGGTGCGGCCGTTGAGCGGCCAGCGGCTGGCGAAGACTCCGTAGCGCAGCATCGGATACATCGGTTCCCAATCGCGGCTCACGAGGTATTCGGCTATGGCGCGCTCGAGACTTGCGACGCGGCGCGTGGCTTCCCCATCGCGGGGCGTGATTCCATTCCAGATGCCCCAGATATTTTCCCAACTCTCCCAACCAATTCCGTTGAAAAACGCGAACTGCAGATTGTTGGTCTTGTTGCGATTCCAGCGATCTGAAATGTTGACCATATGGCGCGGCTCGAGCCATTTGTAGCGGTCGACGAGCGGTGTAAAAGGATACTGATACTGCCCCCAGGTCATTACATTCCAGGCGAGCGCCTCGTCGGAGGGGCCGCCTTCAGGTTCGAAGGCCAGCGGATGGCCAGTTTTGTCCGCAGCGAGAGAAAAAGCGAGCGGCACGCCATCCTGTGTATCACCGTTGATGCCATCGGCGCCGAGTTCTTTCATTAGCTCTGCGATTTCTTCGGTCCACGGCTTCGCCGCCTGGCGCGTGCCCTGATCCCACATCATCATCGGGAAAAGTACGCGAACGCCGCGCTTGTGGAAGTCGGCAATCACCTGACGCAGGCCAGCGACACCGCCAGGCATGCAGCGAATCATGTCATGTTGGTTGCGGTTGTCTATGCCCATGTTGGGATAAGTCGGCCAGATAAGTACCGCATCTATGCCGCCGTAGCGCTTCTGCAGATCATCGAGGTAGTGGTCAACGGTGTACTTGCCCGCGACGCGGTCATAGAAAAAGCGGTCCTGCACCATCATTTGCGGTTGCATGAAGCTGGACTGCGTCCACGCCAGTTCCGGCATTTCGTAGCGTGATCCGTTGTAGCCAATGCGGATGCGGCGCTCATCGCGCCAGTGAGTAATGTCTTTCAGCCAGAGCTGTTGATCTTCGGCAGTACACGGCTTGTAACCGCTGTCCAAGAGACCTTTTATGCTCAAGCAGTCTGGAACAGGAATCTGTTGGTTGTTCGGGCGAAATTTGGAATCCTGGGCGAGGGCGAGGAATGCGAAGAAGGAACAAGATATCAAAGAAAGAAGAAGGCGGATTTTCACATGCGCTCCTTGAACCGGGGAGTAGAGTGCCCAAAATCGGTGCGAGCATAAGACGTTTCAAAATAATCGTCTAGTCCGCAAGCGCAAAGACGGAGGGATCAGTACATCTTCAGTACATTTTCAGTTCAACCTCGATACGATCCAAAGGAGTAGAAACAAGAGGTTGCGGCCGTAAGCGACCCCAGAGAAAAGGCTTATAGTTTTTGCTTAGATGGTTCGTAGCCAGACGCTCTATCCAACCGTGCTACAGGCGCATCATCGTAACCAATTCACTTCCAAATAGATTACACCAATTTCATCCTTCAACTTCAGCTGCGATTTTCGGTACATTCGGTACAACCGAACCCCGTATTAGGCACACGGGAAATCTAACTAGTCAGCGGAACTGGGAGGTGAAGCTCGCTTCGAATCGCCTCGAAACGTGCATCTCCTCTCAACGCCAGGAAAATTGGTTCAGTGTTGATTTCCAGCAAGGTACAGCTGTGTTGCGCGCTGCAGCACACTCTCGCCACACCTCAACACCGTTCCTTCCCACAATTGAATTTGCATAAGGCCCGTCCGCCGCAACCCAGGCGCTCCGCTCAACGGTTTTATCGAACGCGCTCCTGAGCATCTTGCCCACGCGCACTTCCCTATCAACTGCGCGCCTCCGATAAAACACTATCGTTTCTGGATAGCAATCCGGTTGGCCACCCGGAAGTTGGGCAGATCACTCAATACAAGAGCGTATCGATACTAACCCGACGGGCGAGCTGATAACTTCCGGGTTGCCCGTCCGATAGGAATTCCGCAACGATCCCCCAGATGGTTGTGCAAGGTTCTTCCGAAGAAGAGTTGCGCGTCATCTACGAAGGATTTATTCGTACCGCAGCGCGACCATGGGATCCACACTGGTGGCGCGACGCGCGGGAATGTAGCAGGCCAGCAACGCGGCAAGCGCCAGTACAAGGGCGATGCCGATATAGGTGAGTGGATCGCCGGGACGTATGCCGAACAGCAATGTGGTCATCGCGCGGGCAGCGAGAAACGCGGCCACACTGCCGAGCAGCAGGCCGATGGCGGCGTGGCGCATGCCGTGGCCGACTACCAGGCGCAGCACGTCGCGGCGCTGCGCTCCGAGCGCCATGCGCACACCGATTTCGTGCACGCGTTCGGTGACGGCGTAGCTCATCACGCCGTAGATTCCGACTGAGGCGAGCACAAAGGCGAGCGCGGCAAAGGCGCCGACAAGCCACAGCGTGAGGCGGCGCGAGGCCATCGTTTCGGCCACAACCTGCTCCATCGGGCGCATGTCGTGCACGGGAAGCTCGGGATCGATTTGCTCGACGAGGCTGCGCACGGCTCCGTACACGGCACCGGGATCGCCGTGCGTGCGCACGGCAAGCCCGACGTAGGACCAGGGATTTTGCGGAAACGCCAGGTAGCTTTCGAGCGAGACGGATTCTCCGAGGCCGTTATGAAGAACGTTGCCGACTACGCCGACCACTTCGGATTGCTTGTCGCCCATCAGATGGAAGTGCTTTCCGAGCGCGTCCTGGGCAGGCCATAGAGTTTCTGCCAGTTTCTGATTGATGATCACGACAGGAGTGGAATTGGCGTTGTCGCTTGCGGAAAATTCGCGGCCGCGAAGCTGCGGGATGCCCATGGACCGAAAATATCCAGGATTGACGGCGTGCACGCCGACGAGCGGCTGCTGGCCACGCGGAAATGGGGCGCGCCCTTCGACATCGCTTAGACCGGTCGTGGTGTCGTCGCCTTCGAGTGGAAGGTCATTTGAAATGGCCACGCCTTCGACGCCGGGAAGCGCGGCAGCGCGGGGAATAAGCTGCTCGAGAAATTGCGTGGGGCGGCCCTTGGGCGCGTAGTTCGCGCTCGTAAAATTCATCCACATCGTGACCATGTGATCGGGTCGGAAGCCGGGATTGACTTCAAGCATCCGGACAAAGCTGCGGCCAAGCAGCCCGGCGCAAACAAGAAGAACCAACGAGAAAGCCACTTCCGTAACGACGAGAACGCCGCGCAGGCGATTGTGGGCGAGGCCCTCGGCGCCGCCACGCCCGGCTTCCTTCAGGAAATGGCCCAGGCTGTGACGAGTGGCAGCGAGTGCGGGCGCGAGCCCGAAGAGCAGTCCTGTCAGGAGGGAAACGCCGAGCGTGAAGAGCAGGACACGCAAGTCCAGAGCGATTTCCTGTACCCGTGGCAGCTGCTCAGGGCTGGCGGCAACGAGCAAGCGCACCAGTCCCCAGGCCAGAGCCAGACCGAGCACTCCGCCTACGAGTGAGAGCAGCATGCTCTCGGTGAGAAGCTGCCGCACGATGCGCAGGCGGCCAGCGCCCAGCGCCGTGCGGATGGCGATCTCGCGGCGCCGCGTGACAGCGCGCGAAAGCAGAAGGTTGGCGACGTTGGCGCAGGCAATCAGGAGGACGAGGCCGACGACGCCGAGTAGTATGACGAGGGTTTGGCGCACTGGGCCGGCGGAGAGTTCGCGCAGCGGAATCAAGCGCACATTGTGACCGGTGGTGACGGGATATTGTTGGTGCAGGCGCGCAACGATGGTGTTGATATCGCTTTGGGCTTGCGAGAGTGCCACGCCTGGTTTGAGGCGGCCGACGATGGAGAGATAGTGGGTTTCGCGGTTGTTGCGGATATTTCTCTCCCAGTCGGGAAAGGTGCTGAAGACTTCGGGAACGACGTTGACTGGATTGACCCACAGCAAGACGTCGGTTCCGCCGTAGCGGAAGTTGGCTGGGAGAACGCCAATGATTTGTACCGGCTGGTTATCGAGAGTGAGGCTACGGCCAACCACGGCGCGGTCACCGGCAAAGTGGCTTTGCCAGAGACCGAAGGTGAGAAGCGCGCGACGCGGCGCGCCGAATGCGCCCTCCTCGGGTAGAAAGTCGCGGCCTAGTATGGGATGAACGCCGAGAAGAGAAAAAACGTTAGGTGTTGCGACCATCCCGGGAATGCGCTCGGTGGCGCCCTGTCCGGTGAGATTGAAGCTGAGGCGGCGGATCGTGGCGACTTGCTGAAACGACTGGTTCTGCGCTTGGTAATCGAGGAAGTCGGCGGCGGAAAAGGGTGCCTGCTCCAGATTGGGTTGGGACTCCCAGAACCAGACGAGTTGGTCAGGCTGGGGATAGGGCAATGCGCGCAGGAGGACGGTGTTGACGACGCTGAAGATGGCCGTGTTCGCGCCGATACCGAGGGCTAGAGCGAAAATGGCGATCGCAGCAAGGCCACGGCTTTTGAGCAGCATGCGGAAGCCGAACTGAATGTCCTGGAGGAAGTTCGTCATGGCGCACTCCTAGTTCCCGGATTAGACGAGGAGAAGGCGCAAAAGACAGGTGAGCCCGATGGGAAGAGATTGCGAACTGATTAGCCCGCCTCTGCGCTACCGGTGGTCAAAGCACTGACATACACTGACGAGATGCGCGTTATCAGGAATTGGCCTTCATTTCTTGCAGAGTTTAATCAGTTCTTGCATTAGCTGGATGCCGCTACGCATCGGATCACTGGCTGATTCGCTTGGAGGAGAGGACATTGGAGTTTATGAACCAAAATCTCCGATCTAGCGGACCTTACAACTGCGGGCTTCCCATCTGAACGACCTTCAAGTATGGTTTGTGAACCGACGTAGGAATGGGAGTTTCTTAGGATTCGTCAGGGCGTGTCTGTTCTCACTCTGAGGGCTTGCCATCAATCTCAAATCCTCCCTCGAAGAGGTAGTCTTTTCGGCGCTGACCCGAACAGCTATTGTTTGCGAAAGGTCTTTCGCGTGAGTGAAGCTGCATTGGACTTCGGGAGCACCTTGCTTTTGCGTTTGCACTAGGAGCCACATGCCTTCCTCTCCAGGCTCGCGCATCATCACTGTCAACCAATACCGATGTCCAGCCTCTAATCTCGGGAATATATGTTGGACCACTGCTGTCCCTTTAAAACTCGAACAAAATCAGCTGGTTAGCGTCTCCGCCTAACTCGTTATGGGAGTCGATCGCTTCCAAGGCCCGTAAAATGGGCATTTTCTCGAAAAGCGTGAGACTCAAAATCTGTAGAATTTGGTAAAAGCTCACTTCCAGTCGCAGGCGCTTCCGGACGATCGCAACCAGTACGTAAATGGAGACGGCGATCCAAATCTGGGTCTTCACCGCGTTCTCACTGGTGCCATAGAACGACTTGATGCGGAGGTGCTGTTTGATAAATTTGAAAAAAAGTTCCACCATCCAGCGTGACTTGTAGATTTTCGCAATCGTAAGGGCGGGAAGAAAGAAGTTATTGGTCAGGAACTTCAGTCGCTTTTGATTCTGGAGATCGAAGTACGTGACACGTCGTAGCGTATCCGGATACACCTTGGCCGATTCACTGGCCGTAAGGATGACGGTGTGATCAGAGCGCACCCCGCTGCTCCGGTCCACGGGATGAGAGTAGCGTCGCTGGAGCAAAATGTTTTCTTTGCTGCGCACGACAAAGAATGCGGAACACAGAGTGAACAGGTGAAGGCGTTCAAAATCGACATAGCCGC
>QHYZ01000232.1 GCA_003225295.1 Acidobacteriota bacterium
TCACACTCTACAAGTACCGCCTGCTATTTCGTCAACTCGATGCTTTTGCACAAACCTACAAATTGCAGTTCCTCGCGCAACTCGACTTGGACACACTCGCAACATTCCGAGCAACGTGGGAAGAAGGGCCTCGCACGAGCCTGAAAAAGCTGGAACGGCTCAGGGCCTTCATGCGTTTCGCTGAAAAGAGAAAATGGATTGAGGATAATCCTGCGATTGAATTGAAGGCTCCGAAAGTCCCGGACAAGCCGACGATGCCGTTTACACGAGAGGAGATAATTCGCATTGTTGACGCGCTCGAACCATACGGAAAGAGCGCCGGAGTCCGCAACGCACAACGCCTTCGGGCTTTCGTCCTATTGTTGCGTTATTCCGGACTACGAATTGGCGACGCGACCCAACTCGAAATCAAGCGTCTCAACGGAAACAAACTCCTTCTCCACACCCAGAAAACCGGCGTACCTGTCTATTGTGTCGTTCCAGGCATGGTTGTTGAAGCATTGGAGGCCGCGCCCCGGTCAAGTGATCGATACTTCTTCTGGACAGGAGAATCGACGGTGCACAGCGCAAAGGGAAAATGGCAACACCGGTTGCAGCGCCTCTTTGAATTTGCAAAGGTTCCTGGGGGCCATCCCCATCGGTTCCGAGATACGTTCGCCGTCGAGTTGCTCCTCGCAGGGGTACCTCTCGACAGAGTCTCAATCCTTCTCGGGCCACAGCAGCATCCGCATCACAGAACGCCACTACGCACCGTGGACGCGTTCTCGCCAAGAACAAATTGAGGCCGATCTCCGGGCCGCCTGGAACAACGATCCTTTGATAAGAGAGGTACACGCGGGGTACACGGCGAAACCTGCGCCAAGAACTCATGTGTTATCAAGAAGAAGGATTGGTAGGGGCGGTGGGGATCGAAAACACTACCAGGCGGAATCTCAAGGACTTGGAAGGAATGATGGGGAACGCTAAGGCATTGAAAGGGAACAATTGGGAATGCAAAGGAATCCTTATTGGCCCCTTAATGGCCCCTCGTTCTTTTTTTGACCACCGAGATTCCGTCACAGTGTATTTGTCCAAGTCGCGCAGTCGGCTTCGGGCTCAAATTTCGCGGCACGAATGGCAAGCCGATGCAACTTCGCGAATATGCTAGACCAGACCTCGTAGTCCGGCTGGGGAATCGTTCGTGCGGGGATTCGTTCAACTTCGTCGAGGCCTCCCGGGATCCGGATGTTCACCGAACCACTTCTACGGTAACGGCGTTACCAGGACCTTGGGGAAAATGCGCGCAATTGCAGGACACTTTGTTTATCCTGTCGGTGTCTAGATAACAGGAGGAATCCCTACTGCTCTCTCATTTCAGCCTGCGACGGCATCGTGTGTTTTGGCTGGTAACCATGACGGCGTTTTTCGTCGCAATTTTGTTTTTCGTTCTTGGATTTAAATCTTATAGGTCCGCCCAAACTCTTCGCAGTCAGATATGCAGATTGGAACTGGGGAAATCCTCGTTTGCAGAGGTAAGCCGCTTTTTCCCTGATTACGAGGGTAATGCTGCTAGTGCTGGGTGTTCTCTCGAGGGCTGCACCTACGTCATGTATGTTGAAAACCCAATCTCGAAGGCAATCGGGATCGGACCTCGTGTCGCGTTCATTGCAAGGGTGAGGGTCTACGAAAATGTACTAAAAGGAAGGGAGTTGATTATTGGCCGCAGCCTACGGCATCGCGAACTTTCTGTATTCGTGGAGCAATCTGCAGAATCGAAAATGATTGAAGAGACCCGCATCGTTTCGTATTCAAAAGCACCGAGCGTTGGAGTTCTGGTTTCTCCAAATGCTTCGGCGGAATTTGCTAAGCTGACAAGTGGCTTTAATCTGGGCTGCTTGGTGCGCATTATTGGCTGCGAACAACCATCCGAAATGCTTCCTTTTCTCAAAAACCAACATGCTAGTCCCCGGTGATAGCCGACTTACCGGGCGTTGACCGCAAGGACGCAACTGAACGGTGGAACAGTCTCCCAAGGAAATGAAAGATGCTAGCGTGAGTTGTAGCGGTGTCTGCGACAAAGTGAGGAACCTTGACTATCAGAAGCGTGTTTCTTCTGGCGGCCTGCCTGGTGCTGACAACTGGGGCAGAGGCTCAGGAATCGGCGGCAGCTCAGCAATGGCGTGAGGTTGCCGGCGCCCCAGACTTTTTCCATGAGATGGCGCTACTTCAGAGTCTTGGGCAAGATTTGCATGAGCGAGCCGCTGTGCTCAACAGGCTTCACAAGATGTGGGCCAGTTATGATGTGCTCCGACGACCGGAGATTGGGTACCTGATGTGCCAATTCGGCGACCGGAGTGGCGTTGCGGCGGTGGCGAGGGCCTTTTTCGCCGGTGATTATGACACGGGGCGACGACTTGAGCCGGACGGCTCGGCCGCAGGCGCCAACGCGAACGACAACGCTCTCCGCATGCTGATACTATACGGAACACCGCAACATCATCAAAAGCTCCTTGCAATCCTAAGGCTCTCAGACGATCCCCTACGAAAACGCGACGATCTTTGCGCAAATTTGTTGGGGCTTTCATCCATCCAGAACGGTCCAGGAATGCCGGTTAATTATCCCAGAGAACAATTCCCACTCGAACTCGCCATCGCTTGCCTTGACTACACGGAGGAAGTCGGGACGATAGTCTCTGCGCCTGGTGGCACAGTCCACTCGCAAATGGGCGCGCGGCAGGGGTCAATCCAGGAGGGCTCAATTACTGTGTCTGGTGTAACCGGCGTGTACACCCAGCGAAGCTGTGACTATGGAGCACAGACGATACAAAATCTTACTTCCCGAGATTTCGGTCACCGCGTTACCGACTCAATTTCACAGCGAGACCAGGCTATTAAGGCCATTAAGAAATGGTGGACCGAGTCGCACAGCCCGCCGCGAGGATGAAAATGTTTGTGTAGAGTCCTAACGCAGAAACCGTCCATGTGGGTACTGGGCCGAACTTTTCCGATTTTTGCGACTTACCAGGAGTTGAAAACGCTTAACTAGTTTCGACGGTCAACCCACCGAGTTGACAAATCGTGAGGCAAGCCTGCATCTCTCAATATGATTTTCCAGCTGCCGTCGTTCGATCTTTTGTGAGGCAGAGTAAATAGAGACCATGATTGCAAGGCATGCGCAAACGATTCCCGTCACCTGCAATGTGTTCCAACGCTCATTCGCTACAACGAGTATCACGATCAGAACAGGCACCACCAGCCCAGCCATAATCACAAGAAGGCTGTCTCTCGACGACCTACGATAGTCTCTTACGCCTGCATAATGCAGGAGACCCCACATCGGGTTACGCCTCAGCCTGAAAACAGCGAATGCAAACTCCCAGTCGCGCGATGCGGGGCTTCTCTCTCGGTCGTTGAGGTACGCGGTTTTCGCTAGGGTACATAGCCGTTCGTAAGCGATATTCCTTGGAACGAGCTTGACAATATCCGGGTACATTCGCGGTCGTGAATGCGCTGAAGGTAGGTTTTCGAGGAGAAAACGTTGCTCCTCGCTGAGCGGCTCACCTGAAAGCCTCGCCTGTTCCGCAATCCGTTCAATCACGAAGCTCAGAGCCGCGTCCAAATCTGCAGTTCGATCCATTGAGCCCTTTAGACCTGTCGTGTCATCACCAAACGCACCAGAATAGCGGTAGAGACCGACCGTTGTCATTAGGGCCTGGCAAACGCCGTAATCGTCGAAGTGGAATCCGCGAGAGCGGACCGGTTTGGCTATACAGGAGTTACCCGCTCAATCTAGCGAAAGTAAATCCTTCAGACGGATGGTGACAGCTACTATCTGCCGATGAACCTAGAGATTCTCACGGACTTTCCTCAAGACGGATTGGTTTGAATTGTCAGAGGACTCCTGCTCCACGATGTACCAAAGCCCGCAATAGGGAGTATAACCAAGGCATTCCGGAGGACCTGCCACGACCCACGCTTCCGCTCGGCTATTCACAACAATATAGGAGAGAATCTCTCTAACCTCTCGATTGTGCAATGTCCCAGCCTTTACGGTTGACGACCTGCCCATGATGTCGCCGCCGAATCCTTTTATGCTCGGGTCAAGCGCAATTTGCAGTTGCCACCACAGCATCGTGGACATCTTTTGAGCTGTCTCTCCCTCTGGAATCTTGAAGACCGGGATGACTTTGTTCAACAAACCTTCGGCATGTTTTGAACCATGCTTATTTGTGATTTCTATAATTCCATTTCGTAGGTTCCACCGATAGCCGTTGCCATTGAACAAGATGGAATCAAGTGCCTGCCGAATCGTTTTGTTTCGCAGACTGACATTAATGGGCCGGTCCATCGATGCTCGGTCAACGTATTCGATGGCGGTGGGAAGATGCTCCTCGTGTGAGAACTTGAGGAGCGTTTCAGTCAGGCCAACGCCTTTCGAGTTGAAGCGGGAAGCGCGTCTTTCAAGAGGGCCGCTCTGCCCGTAGACGCAGGGTGAGAAGAGAAGAAAGCCGCAGGCGATTGCACGACTTACCAAGAGTTATGCTCTACTGCCAACCGCATCACGCTGGCCCGGCTCGCTCAGCTTGAAAGCTGGACAAAGCATCGATAGCCAGCTGCACGAAGGACAGTACCATATCCATTTTGATACGCGCGACGTCGTCCTCAGGCAGGACGTCGAGACACTCTATTAGGTTGGCTCTAACTTCCTGCAGGTTATGCAATTCGGAACCGATCGAGTCTTCGGAACAGGGTATCACAGTGAATCTTTCTAAAATGGCTACACACTGCTTCGTTGCCGGGGCGGTGCCGGAGCCCCCGATATTGTGAAAGCAAAAGCAGTTCCAATCCTTAAGCTCCTCTTAGATATTGAGAAAAGGCGACTTATCTGCGAGTTCGTAAACTACTTGAGGGCCAAACGGCTGCCCTAGGTCCAGAAAACGATGGCGAGTGTCAAAATCCGGACACCCGATTTGCTGGATCGGAGCAGCACCGAAACATGCGATGCGATTGCCAAACTTACTGTCATTTAAAAATTGACCGACAAGGCTAGCCCTGCGTGCCAAAAGCATCGTTTGCTGCTCAGCATTTACATTCTGGGCGAATGAAGGCGTACTCGGCAATAATCCACTGGATGTATAACGCCGTAACCGCCGAATTAGAATTGATCGAAGGGAACTTTACTGGTTTCGCGACACGGGAGTT
>QHYZ01000037.1 GCA_003225295.1 Acidobacteriota bacterium
TACGTTCCGAACAACTCCCCCCTCGGTCGATCCGCATGCACAGGCTGCCGTTGAGCCGCACCGGCCTCTTTATGAGACGCGAGCCATTCATGACCAAAATGGTACGGGGAAGTTCTACATGGGTCGAGAAATCGCTCAGGTGATGGGACCGGGGGGCATCCCCTGGTTAGACCGCCCCGAGCGCGATGACCAAGAGAAACCTTCAATCGTACTAGATGCTCTGAAACTCCGGGGCGGTGAGACCGTCGTGGACTTGGGTGCTGGGTCTGGCTATTTTACATTCCGCATTGCTCCGAGAGTTGGCAGGGCCGGTAAGGTGTTGGCCGTCGAAATCCAGGACGAAATGCTTCAGGCAATCCGTCAACGTGCGCAGGCGCTGAAAGTTACGAATGTGGAGGCGGTGAAGGGTAGCGAAACGGATCCAAATCTGCCTGCGAAAGCCGTGGATCTCGTGCTGATGGTGGACGTCTACCATGAGCTAGCCTACCCCTTTGAAGTCATGACCAAAATCCACGAGGCCCTGAAGCCCGGCGGTCGCGTCGTCTTTGTCGAATACCGCAAGGAGGATCCCGATGTGCCCATTAAATTGGTGCACAAGATGTCCGTGGAGCAGGTCAAAAGAGAGATGAAAGCTGTCGGGCTTGCACACTTGCAGACGTTGGAGACACTGCCATTGCAGCACATCCTGGTTTTCGAAAAACCCCAATGACCCCCAGTCGGGAGAACAAGTTCGGTCTCTTGACTCTGCGAAAAAATTCAGATCGACATATTGACGTTGCAGTGGAGCACCAACGGATGAGCCACTCCCTCAACGTCCGGTGTCATCGAATAGCGTGCGGTCGTCGCTTTCTCCCCTCGCACGACACGACTCTGACCATCGCTAGCGTTGCTCGGGGTCTATCCTTCTCTGGAAGGCGAGTAATAGCGCACTCAGAACTTCTGCCAAGCCCTTCTTGGATTCAAGCTGTGGTTACCGAAAACTCCATTCAGCGGTTTTCAAACCGATGTAACGCATTATTACATCCTGGTGGGCGGGTTGACGCGGGTTGCACTGGCGGTCGCTGATTTTAAAGGCATTCGCGACGATAGCATTTTCGGCAGGGACAGTTTCAATGGACGACGACGGCTGGAAATCTGTCAAGCCATTCCTTCAACAGCATAAAATCAACTATCCGATTGTGATTGGAAATTCGGAAATGGGAGACCGTTTCGGTTTCAACTCGATGCCCGCAACGCTGTTGATTGATCGCAACGGCAAGATCCCTGACTTGCACGTTGGCATGGTGGACAAAGATGCCTTTGAGAGCGAAATCCAAATATTGCTCAAGGAAAGCGCGTCCAACAAGGCTGTTAAATGAACCAACTCCCGGTAAACGGCGTAACTTGCCCTGCCCGCTAACTCTCCAAAAGCCCGGGCGTAGCAAATGGAAATTCCTGTCCTGAGCCTATTGCTGATCGTAGGCGGATGACGAGCAACTCTGACGTAACCAGATTAGGTAAGGGTTGCCGACAATACGTCCACTGGCAGCGGTATCGCTCGCTACTCCTCGTCGCCCAAGGCGTCCCGCAACTGGCGCTTGCACTTCCAATTGGATGCCTCGTTGACATTTCCGCCCTGAAACACTGCCACCCTCGGGTAGGGACATAGCGGCATCGTGCGCGTAATGATTCCTGTCGTCGGGTCATTGTCCTTGAAATGCGCTGCAACGATCTGCTCCGGCGCCACACCGTTCTCGACCCAATCAATGAGCGATGGTAGCGGATCGAAGACATTGGGACCGGGGCCGCCGCTGCCAATGCAATGCCGCATGCCGGGGACCATAAAGAGCCGGGCAAATTGTTGTGTCCTGATAAAGCCGGCTTGTACTCCCCGTGCCACAGCTTTGTAGTAGCGTACCGTCTCCAGCGGCGTCAGTGCTGGATCGCTCCAACCGTGATACAGGATCAATCTCCCGCCGCGGTTCCTGAACGCTGCCAGGTTGGGGTTGGTTGCCGCCGCTCCGCTGCGATTGATAACGGCCTCGGCTTGTGTTAGGTCGCTGCTATTGATGTTGAAAGTGAGGGAGTTGTAGTTCGGATTGCTGAAGACGAAATTCTTCAGGAACTGGTCTTGGAGAGTAAACAGCCAGGGTGCCAACCCTGGGTCACTCCATGGCTCGGCGGCTCCGAACGCGTCTGGCGAGACAAAGCCTGTAATCCACAAGCCCCAGCCGTCATCTATGATGAGGCTCGGGTTCCCGGTCGGGTCGCTCTTGGTGAAACCTGAGTAGACTCGCTGGCCGTCCGCCGTGGAAGCGCCAGCATAGATTGCTTTGAGAATCGCTACTTGTCCCGCGGTCAGGCAACCCACTTCGTCCCCATGGGTGCACAATAGACTTACGGGATCGAAGTTGCACCTACGCGGGTCCTGGATCAGGCCGTCCAGCACTCCGTCCGTAGCATCGCAGCTCTGCATCACGGCCGCATCCACGAGGGCCAGTTTGTCCGGCGGAATGTAGTTGTCCCGTGTGGCGGTGAGGTATTTCTCGTTCCAGTTAGACCCGATGACCGCATCCCCGAGAAAGGGATCACCGGCAACAATGCCATCGAAATCGGCCGGATATTGTTCGGCTTCCACCAAACCCTCGCGACCGCCGTCCGAGCAGCCTGCAAAGTACGAGTGAACGGTCGCGCCATAGAAGGCCCGGACAATCGTCTTGCCCGTCGCGCCGCTGACGTGTACTGCTCGGAAGAGCCAATCGTCCTGCTTGGCCGGCTCGTTGAGCGCCCAACTGCCGTCAAGAAAAGGCAGATTCCCCGCGCCTTGGTGCCCGGTATCCGTCATGATTGTGGCAAAGCCCGCGCTAACTTCCGTCGTAAAGGGGAAGGGGTTGAATGCGTCGAGAAGGACCGCTGGCCAGTCGAAGCTGCCTGCGAAGGAGCCATTTCCGATGAAGAGGAACCGGCCGTTCCATGCCGTTGGTAGGCCGAGTTCAAAATTGACCTGGTTCGGCCCGGGATTATTGGTGGTCACGTAGCCGCGCACGTCACAGTATGAGACCGCGTCCGACTGTTCTATGGCCGATACGATCGTTGTATCCGGGGAACCTATGCTTTGGATGACGGGTTGGGTGCACGGCAAGGTCACCGCTGCGCTCCGCAAAGCCCCAAGACTGAGGCTCAGGGGCAGGATCGCTATCCAGCCAAGAATTCCGGTTCTCCTCATTTTGCAGTTCATGGTTTTGTCCCCTTCGATCCTCTACTCGGCTGTGCCGATGCTGTGGAGGCTCGCGCGAACGACTCAGCCGGTCAATAATCGGCGTCTGTTCTTTGTCTGTTTTCTTTCTTCGCGTAAGAATGGCCCCGTAGACTGGGCGGCCATTCGCTTTTCCGCAGAAGTGATAGACTCTGCAGACAAGCAGGTGTTGGCCTCAATGAGCACGATCCAGCAATCCAGAGTGACGCTACGCTTCGATGCGTTCGAGGTGGACCTGCAGGCGGGAGAGCTGTGCAAGCAAGCCCAGAAGGTCCGATTGCAAAAACAGCCGTTTCAGATTTTGGAGATGCTATTGGACCACCCCGGAAAAGTGGTCACGCGGGAAGAACTACGGAAAAGGGTCTGGCCCGCGGATACTTTCGTCGATTTTGAGCAGGGTCTCTACAACGCCATCAAGAAATTGCGAGAAGCTCTGGGTGACACAGCTGAAACGCCGCGCTACATCGAAACACTGCCCAGGAAAGGCTATCGCTTCGTCGGGAGCATTGAAACCAGCGCACCACGCATCGAGTCACTCGCAGTTCTCCCGCTGGAGAATCTTTCAGGCGACCCTGAGCAGGAATATTTTGCCGACGGCATGACCGAGGCCCTCATCTCTAGCCTGGCGAAGATCGGCCCTTTGCGCGTGGTCTCGCGGACCACGGCGATGCACTACAAGGGTGTCCACAGGCCGCTCCCCGAAATTGCCAGAGAGCTAAAAGTAGACGCCATCGTGGAAGGAACCGTGCTTCGTTCCGGCGATCAAGTGCGCATCTCGGCGCAGTTGGTCCACGGGCTCACGGACACCCATCTCTGGGCCGAGACTTACGACCGCGATCTGCACGATGTCCTGGCCCTACAATCGGACGTAGCTCGGGCCCTTGAACGAGAAGTGCAGGTCAAACTAACACCACAGGAGCAGGCACACTTCGCGCAGATCCACCCGGTCGACCCCGAAGCGTACGAAGCCTATTTAAAGGGCCGTTACTTCTGGAACAGACGCAGCGGCGAAGGATTCGCCAAAGCTGTCCAATACTTCCAGCAAGCGATCGCCAAAGATCCGGCCTATGCGGCCGCCTACGCAGGCCTTGCCGATTGCCTCTCGGTTCTTGCTCTATGGAGTCTTGTTCCTCCCAATGAGGGTTGTGGCAAGGCCAAGGCGCTGGCGCTCCAGGCCCTTGAGCTAGACCCTGGCTTGGCGGAAGCCCATGCATCGCTAGCCTTCGCCACCGCACACTATGACTACGATTTCCTAACCGCTGAAAGAGCATTTGAACGCTCCCTTGAGCTGAGCCCGCGCTATGCAATAGCGCACCATAATTTTGGATGGTGTCTGGCCATGATGGGACGTTACGAGGAGGGTTGCACCGAGCTCAAACGGGCCATTCGACTGGATCCATACTCCAGCGTTTTCCGTTTTGGCTTGGGGGTTGTCTATAACCGCGCACGCCGCCACGATCAAGCTAGCGAGCAGTTCGAGAAGGCAATCGAGCTCGATCCCAACTCTCCGCAGGGCCACTGGGGGCTTGGGCTTACCTATCTCTATAACCGCATGTACGAGCCAGCGATCGCCGAAATGCGAAAGGGCCTTGAACTTTCACAGGAGGCGACGGTTGGCGTCGCCTTTCTCGGTCAGGCTTATGCGGCCGCTGGGTGCGAGAACGAGGCGCGGAAGATCTTGGAGCAGTTGAAGGAACCTTCAAAGCACAGATATGTGACGCCGTATCTTGTCGGCCGGGTCTTCGCTGCCCTGGGCAAGAAAGAGGATGCCTTTCGTTGGCTGGAAACTGGCTACCGTGGGCGCGACGCGTGGATGGTATCGCTGAAAACCGAACCTCAGTTCGATGGCTTGCGCCCCGACCCGCGATTTGACGACCTGCTTCGCCGCATGAATTTCCCGCCTTAGCACTTCTAATCCAATGTAACCAACGCTTCTCGTCCGACCGAGGAACGACTTTCCTAGTAGATCGCCAGAAGGAACTTGGCCGCACAGTCAGCAATACGTGCAAGGATGTCCTTCACAGGCAATCTCTGACCCCTTTCGATATTGCGCCCGAGTGACGGGCTAACATGAAGTAATCCCAAGGTAAGGTTTGTCGACGAACCGCTAGTCAAGTGCGGGCGAGAGCGTTTCTCGGGACCAATCCGACGAATCTCCTAACTTCTTAGTTGACAAACGGTGCTCACGCATTTTAGTCTCCTAATCATTTAGGAGATCAAGGATGGCTCCCCTCCGAAAACCTCCACAGCAGCTCACGCGGCTTGAATTGCAAATCATGAAAGTTTTGTGGGACATCGGCCCTGCCCCGGTGCAAGCAGTTCAAGAGCGGTTGTCAGGTGAAAAGCTGGCGTACACGACCGTGCAAACCATGTTGAACGTGCTCCACCGAAAAGGAAGGGTGAAACGCGTGTTGCGGGGGAAGGCATACATCTACGCACCGGTGATAAGCCGCGAAAAGGCGGCAAGCCAGGCGGTCAGCGACCTCATCGATCGTCTGTTCGGCGGGTCTGTGGAGGGTTTGGTTATGAGCCTGGTGAAAACTCGGAAACTGGATGCAAAAAGGATTCAGGAATTGAGTGAACTTGTTGACACGCAGTTAACTGCGGTACGGGAGGGTGATCGTGAACGAGATTAGCGGCTTGCTTATGACCTACCTCGTGAACGCCGTGTGGCAAGTTCCTGCGGTGGCGATTGCCGCTGCCTTGTGCGCGAGACTCATGCGCCGGACCCCGTCTGAATACACACATCGCTTATGGGTGGCGGCGCTCCTTCTTAGCACACTGTTGCCGTTGCTTAGCTTAGGAAGCGCTGTCGGCGGGCTTGGCGCGGCGGCGACCGCAGCGAAGCAGTTTCATGGCGAGATCCCAAGTTCGATTTCCAACGGCTCGACCCACATCTTCTCTTGGTTCGGCAGAGGGACCCATCGACAACCCCTCTCCTTCGTCCCGTTCGTCGCCTGGCTTCTGACGAGCGGTTTCGCCGTATCTTGCATCTACAGTCTGGCCCGCCTGGGTTGGGCGTGGCGGAGAACGATGCGATTCCGTGCGGCTTCGCACGTCCGTCCACTGCCCGATCGGTTGGCTGAGGTTGTGGAGAGATCCGCTGCGGCTTTCGGCCGCTCCGGCATTCCAATCTTCTGCTCTACTGAGACTGCAGGCCCGTTAACGATCGGCTTGCGTCACTCAGTCATCATCCTTCCAGAGAAGTTCTTCGGCGGCGTCACGGATGCGGAATTTTCGTCAGCGATTTGCCACGAGCTTGCCCATATCCGGCGTCACGACTTTGGGTTGAACCTGGTCTACGAACTGCTTTCACTGCCGATTTCATTTCATCCCGCTGCGACAATGATTAAGCGCCGGATTGGACAGACGCGCGAACTTGTATGCGATGAGATGGCCGCCGCGCGCGTCGCTAACCGCGCAGTGTATGCCCGTTCGCTGCTTAATATTGCCCAGTCCCTCTGCGAGAATCCGTCTCCTTCTGGATCAAGTTATGCCCTGAACCTGTTCGATACGAACACCCTGGAGGTGCGCGTCATGACCCTGCTCGACAAAACCAAGCCAGCCGGCAAGCGATTGAGAACTGTCTTAGCCGCTGTTGCGTCAGCTCTTCTGGCTGTCACCGCCATTGCAGTTTCTACCTATGCCCTGCAGGTCACACAGCCTAACGACAAGGCTGCCGACCTGAAGCCGTTTGTCGGTACCTGGACGGCACAGTTTCAGGGAAAGACCTTTGTGACGCTCACCATGAAGGAAGATAGAGGAAAGTTGACAGGCACATGTCTGCATAGTGTCAGCCTGGCGGAAGACGACCAGGGCCGGATTACTCGCGTAGAGGAAGAGCAAGTGTTGGACAAAATCGTAGATGCGCAGGTCTCTGGCACGAATGTTGTCTTGAGTATCGGTGACGAGGGAGATCCCCGGAATCCCGCGGCGTTTGAGTTAAAGCTGACTGGGCCCGGCACTGTCGAAATGCGTCCAGTTCATCACGCGGAGAATAGGATCACAACGCAATGGTGGAAATTGAGCCGAACTTCGGGCGGGCTACAGTTCGTTTCGTAGTCGTCGCGTAGGCGAGGAGGTTCAGGTATGACTATCCGCAGAACCGTTGTGGCATGTTTCCTAATGCTCGGGAGCGCTTTCGCTCAGATCCAGTCGACTGCCCAAGACGAGGTGCTCCAAGCCACCCGTAGCTGGTTGCAGAACGTCAGCAAGGGTGACCGTGCCGGATTGAACGCCATCATGGACCCGCGCTGCATCATCACTACGCCGGCTGGGGACGTGCTCACGAAAGAGCGTCTCGTGCCGGACGATCCTGCGCAAGCAGTTCAACGGCTGCCTGTCTTCGATCTTGATAGCCCGATGGTGCGTCTGTACGGAGATACCGCCGTCCTCATGGCCCGCCTCAAGTCGACCGCGGCTGACGGTCAAGTTATGAATGGCACTTTTGTCTACAACAAACGGGACGGCGCCTGGAAGCTTGTGGCAATCCATCTATCGCTGCAAAAGTAGGGAAAAAGCGTGGCTTGTAGCAAGTTTGTTGCTTCACTCGCCATCGTAATTTCGGCAACTGTTGCCCTCAGTGGCCAGCATAGGACTGTCGAGCTTCAATTGCCCGCGCCAACAGGAAAATATCCTGTGGGACGCAGAAGCTTCACGTCATGGCGGATCAGGCTGAAAAGGCGATCGCCCAGGTGCGGGAGAGCGTCCGCGAACTTTTAGCCGACAAGATTCCGCTGGAGAAATTAGAGGAACTTACGCGACTTCTGTCCCAGGGAACCTGGACACACGACCATCCCATTACCTTCGAGGGGGCCACGAGTTTCGGCCTTCCGGTCCGGAGCAATATTCCGGCCGAGTTTCTGGATTTGATGAGCCTGTATCCGCAACCGGTCCGGCACCAGCCGACAGTGGAGTACCTGCCAATACCGCGCCGCCTCAAAGGTGTTCGGCCAGAATAGGCGTGACCCATCACGGCGAATGCGGCGTTTGAGGCACAGCCACGCGCCGATGCTTGATAGCGTAGACACTCCAAAAGGAACGATGCAGGCACTGTTGGGGCAACTCCCGCGCTACCTCCTGCGCGACCACGATGCGATCTTTGGCGATGACTTCCGAGAACACGTGCGAGACATGGGCATTTGCGAAGTCCTGTCTGCACCGCGCTCGCCTTGGCAGCGCGCCTATATCGAGCGGGTGATTGGCTCCCTTCGTCGCGAATGCCTCGATCATATGATCGTGTTCCATGAAACCTCGCTACGACGAACTCTCACTTCCTATTTCGATTACTATCACCGATGGAGAACGCATCTTTCGTTGGAGAAGGACGCACCGGAGCCACGAGCGATTCACCCGCCCGAAATGGGATCCGTCGTAGCGCTACCCCTCGTCGGCGGACTGCACCACCGCTACGAACGACGGGCTGCCTGAACGAGCCAGAATCAACCCTGCCGGTATTGGCTTTCCGACTTTCTAGTCCGAAGAGTGCTCGCGCACAGGTGCACATCACAGCGAATTTGGTTCACCAGATTCAAGCACGCTCCGCACGCCCATCGACCGTTGCGGTTCGTCTGGAAGAATACCTTCGACCCTTGGGCGCTCCGAATTTTCGGTAGGCACAGTCGATTTGCTACGGAGGCGCGAGGTTCGGGCCGAGGCCGAAGCTGCCGCGATGAGTCAAGATTCGGTAGAGCCTGCCGATCCCGGAGTCCTTGGTCTTGGTCGCGCTGTCGAACGCTTGGTGATCAGCCTGCCTTCATCCCAGGTACCCGATGATTTCGCCCTGACGGTTATTTTCCATTGGAATGGATACTCAGATCATCTACATCTGGCTGATTTGTGACACGGCGCGATGTGCCGACAGAGCCGCGCCTTCTTGCCATCCGACAATATGACTAACATGGTCTCCGGCCATACAGATCGGACCATCCGGTTCGAGCAACCGATCATAACCGGCCGCGGAGGCCTTTGGTCCCCGATGGCTGATCCATGATCCCAAGTTGTACGGAATATGTCCCCAGGAGACATAAACAGGTTTGGCTAATTCGCTTGAGCACCCGGGATGAAGGCGCTCGACTGCTTGCCGCGACGCGGCAAGCTTGCCCGGGAGATCAAGCATCGCAAATTCCGTTCCGTTCTCTATGGAATACCCTGCCACGATGATTCCTTTTTCGGCGAACAGGTTTGCGCTCGGATACCACACCACGCCAACCATCTGTTTCGGGAAAGAGATACCTCCATAGATCCTGTAATCTTGCTCCCAAAATCGGCGAGATTCCCAGGCTATCTTGTACGCGGAATCGTAGGTCGCGGCGTCGATGGCTTGCTTGAAATCCAAAGAAAAATCCGCATCGATAGTCTTTAGAATCGAGAGCGGCATTGCGCAGATACAGCTGTCTGCGTCAACGGCGGCCGTCGCAGCTGTTTTTCGGTCCCGATAGCCGATACGCACACCCTTGGATGTTTTCCGAATCTGCTCGACGGTCGAGTTAAAACGAATGCAGCTCGAAATCTTCTTTTCGAATGCGGCTGCGATTCGGTCCATTCCGCCGACGGGCTGGAACATCGTGGCCTGCATGTCAAACATCTCTTCGAAAAGCAGGCCGTCCCAAAGATTGGCATCCAGCAGCGCACGCATGTCCAGAGGATCACGCGGCACGCCGAGCTCGTTGCCGGCTCCAGGCATAACTTTGTAGCCCGACCGTGGCGACCCTTGGTAGAAGTAATCCGGAGACAGATCACCATACTTGCGAAGGAACACCAGCATGCGCTCCTTATCATCGCTGGTCAGCTCTTCATCGAGCGCACTGCGCTTGATGCACTTGGCCAAAAGCTCGGCGACATGGCCACGCGTGTCATTGACAAGCTGCCGTTGCTGCACGGCTTTGCCCCCGTTGAATGTATCGTTCTGCAGCAGCGAACTGCGTGAGCTGTTGACCTCCACTTCCAGCTGCACACCGAGTTCACGGCAGTAACCAAGCATCGTCACGTGCTGTGACGGCAACCGTGCCGGGCCGGCATTGAAGTAGTTGCCATCCTCAAAGCTGCAGGTTTGTGTTGTGCCGTCGGTCATTTCGACGCGGGTACCGTTTCGAATCGTCCAATTGCGTCCGCCGGCGCGATCACGAGCCTCCAAGATCGTGCAGCGGTAGCCGACCTTCTGCAGTTCCCAGGCCGCCACCATGCCGGCAATTCCGGCGCCGAGAATCACGACATGCTTTCCCTGGCCGGAACCTTCCGCAAGACGGACCTTACTGGCCGCCGCCTCGGGAAGGGGCAACAGACCCAAGGATTGCATCATCACGTAAGCGGCGCCGAAGCCGCCCACCTGGCCTACTTGCATCAAAAAGGCGCGTCGCGTCGTCATTTTCCTAACTCAAAGCTAAAGTCGCTGCAGCTTGACTTCCCTCATCTTCAAATTTGCGCAGAGATCAGAACGTAATTCTTCCCCCGAGCTGGAGATATCTCGGAAAGTTCGCCTGCTGCGTGATCGCGCCAAAGTTTGAATTGCCGACTGCGGTATTTGGCGCCCGGAACTGCGGCGTATTGAACGCGTTAAGCCCCTCGGCGCGAAACTGAAACGTGACGCGTTCGCGAACCGGGAACGATTTGAAGACCGAAATGTCCCAATTCTCATAGCCGGGCGAGAGGCAGCCGATGGTGCGCGGAGCGTTGCCGAAAGTGTATGTGGACGCCGCTGCGAACGCGGCGGGATTGAGGTAAGGGCTTGTAAGCGCAAGAGCACCGGCGTGATCTTCCGGTGATCCGCCGGAACACGGATTAACGCCGGCGACTGTATTCGGGCGCTGTAAGCCCCCGCCGATCGCCCGATTATTGTTGCTGTTCTGAGAGATCGCCAGCGGGAATCCGGTCTGAATAACCGTGATGGCGTTGACGCTCCAGTTGCCCACAAAAAAGTTCAACACAGAGTTGTTGATGGGCAGCAATTTGTTTTTCCCAAGCGGCGAGTCGTACGTAACCGCTGCGATTAATCGGTGCGGAAGGTCAACCACTGAGCGGCTCCATTCGGCATCGAGATTGTAAACATCTTGCGGAGCGCTTTTCGAAGCGTTGAGGAAGTTAGAAGCGGCCCAGGTGGTGTCTTCACTCTTGGACCACGTATAGGTGGAGAGGAAGGTCAGACCGTGGCTGAAGCGCTTCTGAGCTTTTATGATGAGCGCATCATATTTCGCATGCGCTGTGTAATTGTTAAGGTTGACGGAAGCAAACTCGGGGAAGGGCCGGAGCAACTGGTTATAGGCTACCTGTTGGCTGCCTATCACCCCAGTTCCGCCGTTTCCATAATAAGGGTTGCTTACTTTAGCTGCCAATTGGTCGATCGTTCCCAGTCCCAAAGCGAGATATTGATCGGGCAATTGATTTATGTTGGCTGTATTCATCGAATTTCCAGGCATAAGATGCCTTGAGCGAGAGCCCACGTAGCCGATCTGAACTCCGATCTGATCGGGCAGTTCGCGCTGAATGTCGAAAGAATATTGGTGCACGATGGGAGACTTCGAGCCTTGATACCAGGTCGTAACGCTGCTTCCAACTCCCGTCAGATAACCGTTGGCATTTCCAGATGGCGCAAGGACGCCGCCGGGATAAGGATTGTTCAGACTACCGGCAGGGGTTTTCCCGCCATCGTTCGAGTAGACATACGTGGTGGCCTGGGAATAGCCGGGAGCGAAGGCAGAGCTGCTGGTAAAAGCGCTCGGCGCGTAGAACGTACCGTAGCCTAGCCGTGTCGTTGTCTTAGGATTCAGGGCGTAGGCGGCTCCGATCCTCGGGCCAAATTTCTTTCTGCTGTAATCACAACATGTTGTCGGATACGCGTTTTGGCCGGCGAATTCGATGCCGCCCTTAGTTGTAACGCCCGAGGTCGCCTGCAACGGGTTGGTGACGTTTTGATCGAACCCTACGGTGTAGTGGTTGCTTCGCTCGCTCAGTCCAGCTTCCCATTCGTAGCGCAACCCCAGGTTCAACGTCAGTTTGGTGGTGAGACGGTAGTCATCCTGGAAATAGCCAGCGTAGTAGGGAGCGTTGGTTGCCAAGTGGATTGTCTGAGTAACTGAAGAACCATTCGAAGCATATCCGGTCAGCAGATTGACAAGATCCGTCATCGGTCCTTTCTTTGTATTCAGCAGTGGATCATTTGATGACACGAAATCGTTCGCAAAGTTAAACGAGCCATTGCCGTTAGATAAGTCCGTGAAGTCCACGCTGATCGACCGAAAAACAAAGCCGGACTTCAGATTGTGTTTGCCGAGATACTTTGAAACGCCAAGCACGACACTTCGAGAATAAAAGACCGAAGGGCCGGAGTTCGAACCTCCCAGCGATGCGAAGTTGGTCATATTCACCACGGGAAAAGACTTCTTCTGCAGCTGGCTGACGTATGACGATGGAAACCCAAGCGTGGTCTGGTCAAAGCCGGCTGAACTATCCAGAGAGTTGTTCGGGAAGCGGTTGAAACCGTAGCCCACAGTCACCACCATCGTAGGACTCGGCAGGAATGTATTGTTCCAATTGACCGCGTCTACTTTGCGGAACAGCAAATAGTCGACGTTGCCCGTGCCGGCGATGGTATGCAGGGGATTGCCCCCGGGTTCCCTGCTGGCGTAGTGAAGATAGGACACGTTGGCCGACCACCACTGGAAAAACTGGTGGTCGAGCTTGTAAATGGATTCGTCCGCGCGATCCTTGAGCACATCGGTTCCGTTGTAGTTGTTCGCGCCGAAACTCGCCGTGGCGGTGTTTGGATGTGGATAAACCGCAGCGATGGCCAAGCCAATGGGGTTCAGGCTCGTTTGCGGAATGGTGTTGCCTGGATACTGTTGATGCGTCACGGGATCGAAAACCTGAAGGGGCTTGCCGTCGGGCCCAATGCTTTTTGAAAAGTCTCCTTTTCGTTCGAGGTCCGTGGGAACTGCATAAATGTCCCCGAACGGGGAGCTCTGGCGATAACCTTCTTCCGTCACCCAGAAAAACATCTTGTTCCGCCCGCTGTAGAGTTTCGGGAGGATTACAGGCCCGCCAATCGATCCACCATAGTTGTAAAAAGGAGTTTCGGCTCGAGGCGTTCCACCGGCGTTCTGGAAGAACCCGTTGGCCAGCCAGTCGGTCTGCCGTGTATAGCCTACGAGCGAACCGTGCAATTCGTTGCTTCCGGACTTCAAAGTTGTATTGAAGACGCCTCCGCCGGTGCGGCCCATCTCCGCGTCGTACGTGTTAGCCTGGACCTTCACTTCCTGCGTGGCTTCGATGGAAGGAATGATCACCGCACGGTTCATGCTGTCGGTGATCGGAACATTGTCAATGAAGTAGTTATTCCCTCTGATTGGTCCGCCGGCGATGCTGATTTGCGATGACCCGCTTTGATCCTGGAAGCGGTTAAATCGCGGATCGCCGACAGCAGCGACGTTATTATTCAGCTTCGAGAAAAGAAATGGGTTGCGGCCGAGAATCGGCAGGTCAGAGAGTTTCTGCGTATCAATCACCTGACCGTTCGAGGCATTCGAACTTTCCACAATGGGCAGTACCTCAGTGACCTGAATTGCATCAGTGGTCGATCCCAATTGGACGCCGAAGTCCAGCGTCAGAAACTCCTGCGTCGAAACAACTACTCCAGTGCGAACCGATGCCTTGAAACCGCTGGCTATCACGGTAACGGTATACGAACCAGGATCTATCGAACTGATTACATATTCGCCGGCGACATTCGTAACCACGGAGCGTTCCACGTTCGTGGCCTCATTCTTCAACTTCACTGTGCCACCTGCGATGGCCTGGCCCGTCGGATCCGTCACCGTGCCGCGCAAACCGCCGTAGTACGTCTGCGCAACGCACGGCACTCCCGAAACAAGCGCCAACAACGCAACTGCCATGATTCTGACTCTCATCGCTTTTCCTCCGTCCGAGCACACCCATCCCGTGTTGGCCGAATGACTAACTCCGGCTCCGGCCTGCCTGACGGGAAGTAGCGGTGCGCTAGTTCTGAAAGCCGCTCAAGAAAGACTCGCGTATGGGCGATCCGTTCGCCATGACTCCGCGCTCTTTGGCGGTCCCTGTACCGCCAGTGCTGGAGTCTCCATCGCTTCCTTAAACGCCTTCTTGAATACTTCCATCTCGGGCCCTGTGCCTACTGTTACTCTCACGTGTGTCGGCCAGGCTGGCCACACCCTTCCGATGTACACTTTCTTGGCTTCCATAGCTTCAATGAACTGCTTACCTGGCCGTTTCACATCCACCATGAAACAGTTGCTTTCCGAAGGAACAAAGGAATATTTGTTTGTTGCGAGCCACGAAAAGACGTCGTTTCGTATGTCCGCATTGATCTTCTGCCTTTCGAGAACCAGGCCCTTGTGCTTTAAGCTGGCCGTGGCTGCCACCACTGCCGTCACGGGCATGGAGTTCCAGCCATAAGGTTCGAGCCTGGCAAGCAGGTCCGGCCGCGCAATCGCAAACCCGCAGCGCAATCCAGCCATGCCGTAAATTTTCGAAAATGTCCGCAGAACCACGACTTCCTTATCGGCATCGGCCAAATCCAGCACTGGCTTGGCATCCGAAAAATGGATGTAAGCCTCATCGATCAGCAGAATCGAGCCTTTCGGCTTGTTCACGAGGGCGTATTCAATTTCTTCGCGGGTCGTTGTTGTGCCCGTGGGATTGTTTGGATTGCAGATGTAGAGCAAACCGGCATTCGGGTCGGCGCCCACCATGGCCTTGACATCATGCGCATAATTCTTGGCCAGAGGAACCTTAAAAACCCTTGCTTTGCTATACGACGCCGCCCGCATCGGAGCCTCGTACGCCGGATCTCCCATAACCAGACTTTTCTCGGGAGATGTATACGCCAGCACCGCATAGTGGAGAGGCTCGCTTGAGCCCGCGTATGCGCGCACATACTCCGGCTTGAGCCCTTCGATTTCAGCGAACGTCTTCACAAGTTCCTGCGTCAGCCCGAATTCGTATCGACCGCCTTTGACTCCGAGGGCCGACATCGCTGAGCAGGCCTGGATACAAGGTCCCAGGGGATTTTCGTTTGCATTGATCAGAATCGCATCGGCAGGAATGTCCCTGGCAATCCGTCTCTGCGCAAAGGCCAAGTCCGCTTCCGTCGTGATCCGGGCCAATGCCACAGCTGAAGCTACCGAGGCAATCCTTACAAACCTTCTCCTGGAAACCCGGTATCCGTTTGGCTGAGCAAGCGTTTCGCGTTGCATTATAGGTTCACCTTACAAGGTTGTTGCTGCGTCGGCGCACACCCACAATCCTGCGCGCGTACCACACCAAGCACGTGCCGGATGCGTGGTCCGCACCCTCCGGCTCGAACTTTCTTCTTCTGCAACCTCTTGTTTGCTTCTAGCTTGCGCGTCACTATGAGTCAAGCGAATGTTTTTGATGGGTCAGAGAAATAAAATCATTTTTCTCCACGCTATACCGTGTTGGGACGTCCAGGCTACGAATCAGAAGATTCTTCTGCAGAACAGCGAAAAAGCTCGTCGCGTGAAATATTCTGGACGACCTCGCGCTCCTCAGCGGTACGAACCGGATTTCCATGGAAAATCATGCAGAGTGCTACCGGGAAAGGGCAACTGCTCGCCCACCATGAAGGCCCGCGCCAAGTGTCACGATTTCCTCACGCTCTGGAAGGACGCGGACTCTGACATCCCCATCTTCATCGTCGCAGAGTCTGAATTTGGCAAGCTGAAGTAAACAGAATCAATCAAATGCAGATGTAGCGATTTTCTAAATCACTCCTCATAAGTCGCGAAGTATTCGCAGGAGATTTCGGCACGGTGCAATCTGCGATTGTGGTCGGATCACGGGCAACTCTGACGTAACGCAATCAGGTAAGGGTTGCCGACAATCCACGAGTTGATCGGCTCAGGCCACACTGCGACGTTTTCATTCTGCAGTGGATTGGTTAGAGAGGCTGGTTGTTCGGTGGACCAAGCCTAGAGCCGACATTTTCCAAGGCGGTCACAGAGCTACTGCAGTTTCGCGTATTCCGACTTCGCTTCACGCAATATAGGAACGTCGGGATCGGCGTCCTTCCAGAGTGTGAGGAAATCCTGGTACGCGGCGCGGGCTTTGACGCCATCGCTTTGAATTGCATAGGCACGACCAAGTTGGAGATGCGCCAGCGCGCCGATGGGTTCGTTAAGAACAATCCCACGATCACTAGTGTCCGGGGAAAAGTTGGGTCCCCACCGGCAATCTATTGTCCATGAAGAGCTTATAGCAATTGGATTCGGGAACGATTTGAATTTGATTGGATGGAAAATGACCATTTTTGAGGCATTTCGTCGCGGAGCGACAATGGGCCATGAACCTTGG
>QHYZ01000233.1 GCA_003225295.1 Acidobacteriota bacterium
TGATGGGCTTGCGTCCCGCCCCGGGCCGACGAACGCGGCCCACCAACGGCCGGCTCCTTCCTTGGATTTCGCCAATACCCTTCGATGGCCTTGCGCGACAAGCCACAGGCGCGCCGCACCAGCGAAACTCCTCCATAGCCCAAGCTCACGGCTTCATTGGCGGCCATGATGCGGCGCGTGCGCTCATCCAAATGTGGCCAAACAGAACGAAACTTCCGCTTCAATTCGGACAGGGTGTTCACGTCTGCGAAGCATAATGCAATGACTCCAAGATTGATACCTTTATTTATTTACAGTGCCTAAGCGGGGCGCAGCGTGGAGTCATGCGCTGGCCATTCGCCTTTGGTATGGGCGGGGCACCATCACCCCGTAGACGACTCTTGCGTACGCCAATTTGAAACGCCGATTCGGGTATCCGACAGCAGACCGGATGGGGCCATAAGTAGTCATACACATAAGATGCCAATACGTCAGGGACCCTCCAGTCAAGCAGGCCCTCTTTGTCCCGTCACGCGTCACCATCTCCGAGTGGCCTGCCTTGCCCCACTATGCCTGTGCTCCCCCTCGAGGCCTCTTCCAACGGTGCTGCCACGATCGCGCGAACGCGTTCGCGCAGTGCCGGCACATCTTCTTTTGTGAGCCCCTTGGTCTCTATGGTGTCATGAAGATGAACCGTAATCTTCACCGGCCAGAGCATCCAGTGGCCCGTCCGGTGATGGCGGAAGGATCCCACGAGACTGACAGGCACGATGGGAATGCCGAGCTGCTGCGCCATGCGGAACCCGCCGTCTTGAAATTGATCCACTCGCCCGTCGCGAGTCCGCTTGGCCTCCGGAAAAATGATCAGGCTCGTGCCGCCGTTGATGGCGTCCTGTGTCATGCGCCACATGCGCTTCAAGTCTGACGGACGACGGACATCCGGAACGGGGACGTTGCCGAAGCGCTTCATCAGCCAGCCGTACGCCGGAATCTTGAAGTGGGATTCCAGCTCCCATCCGCGTACAAACTGCGGGATGGCGCAGTACAGCATGAAAGGATCGAACAGATTGACGTGGTTGGCCATGAAAAAGGACGTCCGCTGGGCATCGAAACCGCCGGAGCGGCGGGCCTGGACTTGCGCGCCGGAAAGAAATGCGATGCGCCGGCAGAAACTGCGCTGCAACCAATCATGCTCGCGAGGATCCAGAAAGATGCCGAGAAAGATCAGCAGCGGCACAACAAGAAAGAAATGCAAACCGCTGAAGATCCACAGGATCGCGCTGCGTACCACCAACCAGGCCCGTTTCATATACAGATGTCCACGGCGGCGGGAAGAATGTCGAGTGCCCGGCACTCCAGTGTCAGCACTTCACCATCGATCATGATATCCACCGGTGCGGTCCCCTTGAATTCGACGTGACGCACTGCGCGGCGCGAAGCGAGCGGATGATTGACATGAGTGCCGTCGTAAAGACGCGGCAATGTGCGGAGCAATCCCAGCCGGCCGATCGGGCCCCAGCGGACAAATTCAATGAGCCCGTCGGTAGGATCCGCGTGCGGCGCAATCAGCATCGTGCCACCCGTGTACTTGCTATTGTTGAAGGTCAGGAAAAGAGCGCGCCGCTCATCCCACTCCCGATCGTCATCGCAGCGCAAAGCCAAAGAGCGCGAGCGCAACTGCACCACGCGCACGAAAACACCGAGCAAATAGCCGAGATCGCCAAACGGCTTGAACATTCGATTGGTCAAAGCAGCGACATCAGCGGTAAAGCCAACGCTCAGGAGATTGAAGGAATAGATTTCGCCGGTGGCGTGTGTCAGGCGCAAAAGGTCAACGGTGCGACTGCGACCCTGGAGAAGCGCCTGCATCGAAGCCGCGGCTCCGTCCTTTGTAAAGTCGCGCAAGAAAGAATTGCCGGTGCCAAGCGGCAGGAATCCCAGGGTGATGCGTTGAACCGCGGAGCGTCCCGCAAAAACACCATTGAGGATTTCGTGAGCCGTGCCATCTCCACCGACTGCAAGAAAACGCCGGTAACCCTGATCGTAGGCCTCGCGGGCAAGTTGCAAAGCGTGGCCTGGACACGTCGAAGCGATGACGTCGACTTTCAGCCCTTTCTCGCGTAAACGCGCGAGGGCAGGCCCGGCGAGCTTCGCTGAGCGGCCGCCACCGGCGGCGGGGTTGACGATGGCGAAAAAACGATCCATTTGAAGAATGAGTCCGAAATTCTAACTTCCGATCCTCACAATCATTTCCAAACCGGTTTCATAAGGGCAGAATCGCAGCCGCGCTGTCCAACTTCGCGAGACGTTCCGCCAGTACATTGCGTTTGATCTTTACAGAAGCCGTCCGGGGAAAGTCCTCGTCCAGCAGAACAACCCCGTGGATACGCTTGTAGTTTAGCAGGCGATTGTTGCGCGCGTTGATGTCCCGCAGGAGTTTGTCGCCGTACTGCTGTCCCGGCTCGAGGTGGAGCACCAGCACAAGTTTTTCGCCGACCATCGAACGTTTGGGCCAAATGTAATTGGCGGCGAAAACGCAAAATTCTTTTACAGAAAGACTCTCGAAAGCAGTTTCGATGTCCTCAGGATAGATATTCTTCCCTTCCTCAGTGACGATCATGTTTTTCTTGCGGCCCGTGAGCTGCAGGTGGCCTGTCTCGTCGAAGCGGCCAAGGTCGCCGGTCAGGAGCCAACCATCGACGATAGTTTCCGCCGTGAGTTCAGGGTCATTCAAGTAGCCCGCCATGACCGTCTTGCTGCGAACAGAGACTTCGCCAACGCCGTCGGCAGACGGATCCACGATGCGCACTTCCATCCCGGGCAGCGGCTTGCCAACGGTGTCTGCGCGAAATGGTTTCATATCGTTGACGGTGATCGCCGTGCCCGCTTCCGTGAGGCCGTATCCGTTGGCGACGGGAATCCCCAAATCGTAGAAAAATTGTAGCGTCTGCGGTTCTGCGAAGGCGCCACCGACAATGATGGCGCGAAGCTCTCCGCCAAACGCCTCATGCACTTGCCTGAGCAGCCGGCGACTGACGCCAAGACGAGGCCGGCTCTTGGTGAGCATTTTGTTGATGCCCACGAGCACATTGAAGATTTTCCGTTGGCCCGGTGGCAGCGATTCGAAGCGCGCCTGCAGGCCTTTCTGCAGGTTTTTCAAAACGAGCGGAACGAGACTCACATAAGTGATTTTGTATTTCGGAAATGCCTCGCGCACATGTTCGGGACGCAGTGTGCGCAAATGCACGACCGTTGCGCCGCAGGTGAAGGGTCCGAAAAAACCGACCATGAAATCAATGGCATGGTTTGTTGGCAAGATACTGAGGTAGCGCACGCCGGGCCAGAACGGATAGATCGAAGTGAGTGCGATGCACTGTTCCAGATAGTTTTCCTGCGTCATCATGCAACCCTTCGGGCGGCCGCCTGTCCCGGAGGAGTAGACAATACAGGCCACTTCCTGGCGCTTCCGCGCGATGAAGATGGGTTCGCCTGCTCCGCGGAATTCTTCCCACCGCCGCGCACCGGCGAGATCGGCGTTTGCGGGTCCTTCGGTGACCAGCACGGTCTGTACATGCGTCGCGGCCGTGCGGCCCGCCGAGGCGCTGAGTTGCCGCCAGATCGGATATTCCGTGATCAGCACAGCAGCGTCCGAATGCTTGAGCAGTTGCCAATGGTCGTCCGGCGTGAGTTTGTAATCGAGCGGCACAAGGACGCCGCCACTGAAGAAGATGGCGTAGGCCGAGATCAGCCACTTCGACTGATTCGTCATGATGATGCTGGCTCTAGCGCCAGCGGAGAGGCCTACGTCCTGCAAAGCTTTGGCCAGCGGATGCGCACGTTCTTTGAAATTTCGGTAAGTCAGGCGCTCTTTTTCGCGCTCGCGGTCCGCTTCGATCAGGCACACTTCGTTCGCAAACTGATCCAGCGCATCCCGCAGCGCTTCGCCGATAGATTGATACTGCGCCAGATTCAGCATAGGAGATTAGCTATTGCGTCCGAAAGGCACGGAACAGACGAGGGTCAAGGAACGAACCTCTTGATCCCATGATGCCGTAGGCGAGAATTGAAATAAATTGGGAGTCCCACTATTAGCTTTGTAAGTCGCTGATACGTGAGCACCTGTGCCTCAAAAACTGGATCGATTCCTTCGCCACTCTTCAATTCTACAACAACGAACTTCTCCAGCCGGTGATCGATGCGCCATTCTGCAAATATTTACTCCGGACTGACACTTGACGCTCCAAATGAAACCGGGCGAATTCAAGTTCCACGGCAAGCGCGGACTCCTCGATGGACTCCAAAGTCCACGCCCGAGCTGACGATGAACTTCAATCGGGCATCCAATGATCGGGCCACTCAGATCGTCAGTTTCCATGATCTGCTCTGCTCCGTTCCCTCCTCACTCAGCGCCGCTGCGGCCAATCTTCTTGGCCTTACAGGCGGGACTGAATCCGTTCAGCCAGGGTCCTGAAGTCGCTGACTCCCTGAACTTCGTAGTCCGGCAGCTCGATGCCGAAATGACTTTCGAGGCGGGAGAGCATCTCCAGCGTCTGCAGGCTGTCGATGCCGAGTCTCTTGAAAAAATCGTCTCCCGGAGCGAGCGATCCGGTGGGCAGCTGAAAGTGCTTCGCCGCCAAGTCCAACACTTCCTGGGTCGTTTGTTCTAAGGTTCGCATAGCACGGTCAATTTATCATCCCTGTGCCGAGAAGGAAAATCGGACGAGACGACACCACTCGGTGCAACATCGCTGTTGTTAGACACCTGGCGCCTCCGGAGACCCTGAATTAACTCCAGAAGCCCCGCGCTGATGATAGCCAGAATATTGACGGGTAAGGTGATGGGAGCACCCACTAGCGGGAGTTTACTGCGAGTGCTCTCCGAAGCCTTGCGCATTTTCACTAAATCATTCCCTCCGTAGAACTTAAGCGGGTTTTCTCCTCTTGGATTATGTATTACCCCCTATTTTCAGGCTTACACTCTTGATGTTTGTCGTATTTTATGCTTGACAATGATTGCTATCTTGTT
>QHYZ01000234.1 GCA_003225295.1 Acidobacteriota bacterium
CGTCATCCCGCGTTGATTGGGGTAGAGGTCGAGAATCCATCCTTGCAGCGATTTCACAGAGCACCCCAGCGTTCTGAAGAACCTTCTCGACGGCGTCGAGACGCTTTTCCTGGTCGAGAGCGATGGAAAGAAGGATTGCTTCCATTGGGTTGTCGTGAGCCTGATAGCTGGCCGCCTGGGTGTAGCAACGCACTCGCGTGAAAAGGCGGTCGAAATGCGGCTGGTCTTCGCGCCGCAACGCGCGCCGGAACTTCTTCCAGTGCTCTGCGGTCTCTTGAATCAATTGGACGAAAGTAGGGACGGTTCTCCCCATAGTGCACCTCGATCTTTCCGGTCAAGCCGGAAGCAGCGGAGTATTTTTCTCGCGGGTAAAGGAGAGCTTGTTGTCGGGAGTCGATTCGACCTTTACGACATGTTCGGCCTGGTTGCGAAGTCGCTGAAAGAAATCGCGCCGTTTGGTCTTGAACGATGTGGCGTCGGAAAAAACGGCGATGGAAAGGGAGCGCGGCGCGACGTTGCGCAGACCTTCGAGCGCATGTTCGAAGGAAGCGCGCGCTTCCCTATCCCGAACATCCTCGTCGAAATACAAGTCCGGCAACGCCGTGACGATGAGCACGTCGGCAGGAAATTTCTCCAGAGTCTTGGGAACACGTCGAACGAGTTCGGTCAGTTGAAAACAGGTAAAGGCGCGCGCAACACGAATGAGGCTGTTCACGCTGGATGGGTCAAGGCCGCGTTCTCTCGCGAAACGCGCTAGAAGGAGCGGACTGATCTGGTTTGCGCCGTCCAGGTAAAGAATCTGTTTCTTAGCGAAGAGTAGTCGCAGGAAGTAATGCGAGAGCCAGGGGATTTCGGGACAGCCATAAAAGACCGTCAAAGTCCGGTCGGGTAAGACCCAGGGGTTCGGAGTTGCGGGCCGTTCCGTTTTCGTGAATGCAATGGGTAAACTCATGACAGCGCCGTATCAGCCCTCGATGGCATAGTAGGAGAATAAAAAGCGAAATGTCAAGCAATCCATTTGGCGCTTTTGGCGCTCGGAGGCCCACTCCCTGTAACCAAAGTGAATGGTAGGACGTCTACCCAGTGTAATCTGACTCTGGGTAGAATGTCTGCTACCGCTATGACGAACGAATCCTCCCAACGAATCCAATTGCTGCAAGGCACGCTGGACATGTTGATCCTGCGGACTTTGTTGTTTGGCCCTGCCCACGGGCACCAGATCGCGAAGCACATCCAGCGCACCACCGATGACCTCCTGCAAATTGAGCACGGATCGCTATATCCCGCGCTCCACAGGTTGGAGCGTAAAGGATGGATTGCGGCCAAATGGGAAGCTGCAGGAAAGGACTTGAAGCGGGAATTCAAATACTACCGCCTTACAACGGCGGGTAAGAAACAGCTCCTGGCGGAAGAGTCGAAATGGAAGAGGCTGACGCGCGCGGTTGCGCGGATTATGTGGCCTGCCGAGGAGGGCTGATGCGCTGGTGGCGCCATAGAGAACGCGAGCAGGACCTGGAGCGCGAGATCCGCTCCGACCTCGAGTTGGAAGCTCAGGAACAGGAGGCGAAGGGCCTTTCGCCACAGGAGGCGCACTACGCAGCCCGGAGGGCCTTTGGCAACGTGACTTGGGTTAAGGAGGAGGTGCGTGTTATGTGGGGCTGGACGCTTTGGGAGATCATCTTCCGGGAACTGCGCTACGCCGCGCGAACTCTGCGGAAAAGTCCCGGGTTCGCCGCGACCGCATTTCTAACTTTGGCGATGGGTATCGGTGCGAGCACGGCGGTCTTCACCGTCGTGGATTCGGTGCTTCTGAAACCGCTCGCCTTTCACGAGAGTGGCCGTCTAGTCGCTTGCTGGGAAAGTGTCCGATTTCTAGGGGATGATGCCACCGGCCCCAATCCCCGTCACGTCGAGGTCTGGCGCCAGCGCGCCACCGCTTTCAGCGGCTTGACTTACTTGCAGAACGCTGCCATGGGGCTCACACTGGGCGCGGAACATCCTCGCCTCACCAGCGCGGTTGTCACCATTCCGAATCTCTTTGAGATTCTCCAAGTGCACGCGCTGCAGGGCCGGACGTTTATACCGGAGGATGGTGTCCAGGGCCATGACAACGTTGCGGTTCTGACTTACCCGCTGTGGCAGGACCTGTTTCATGGCGATCCCGGCGCTGTCGGCGCAACGATCCGCCTCGGCGACGTTTCGCGCCAAGTGGTGGGCGTGCTGCCCGCCAACTTCCACTTCCCCAGTGGAAGCGCCTTGCGCTCGTTCCGGCGCGCCGACCAGAGCGTGAACGTCGCGCCTGATCCGGCCATCTTTATCCCCGCCGCGCTGGATATCACGAAATTCCCATGGAACGGAAATTACGGCAACTGGATCACACTCGGGCGGCTGAATCCGGGCGTCACACTGGCACAGGCTTCGGCCCAGCTCAACACGATCCAGGCGCAAATCCTCGGCGACCCGTCTTGGCCCGCCGACCGCCGCGCCGGCGCGCTGGGGGCCTGGGTCCAGCCAATGCAAGAAGCTATCGTAGGTGGTTCCCGGACCGCCTTGTGGCTCCTAATGGCCTCCGTCCTGAGTCTGATGCTTATCGCCTGCCTGAACTTGGCCAACGCGCAACTCGGACGCGCGCTGACGCGCAGCCGCGAATCTGCTGTGCGCGCTGCATTGGGGGCCGCCAAGTGGCGCTTGATCTGGAGTGTGCTAGCAGAAAACTTACTGCTGGCAGCCCTCGGTGGCGCGGCAGGCATTTTGCTGGCCAAGACCGCCTTGGATCTGTTCATGCGCGATACACCCGTCGGCCTGCCGCGCCTGTCGGAAATCCATCTGAATCTTAACGTGCTGCTGTTCTCGACTCTGCTCACCTTTGGCGCAAGCCTTGTTTCCGCTTTGTTGCCCGCACTCCGGCTCCTTGCAACCGATCCACAGGCATCGCTCCAGCAATCGAGCAGCCGCTCGTTTGGAAGCCGCCAGGGTAACCGTCTGCGGCGATGGCTGATCGGAATGCAGGTTGCGGGTTGCACCGCGCTGCTACTGGTGACCGGCCTGTTCTCTAAGAGCCTGCTCCATCTGCTCGGCGAGGATAAAGGCTTCGATACCGCCGAAGTGGCAGTGGCCGAGGTTCGGCTCACTCCGCAAAGTTACGGCGAAGACCAGAGCCGGGTTAATTTCGACGACGCGGTCCTCGCTAATCTGCGCGCTATACCCGGGGTTGAAGCCGCTGCCATGGTGAGCGCCATGCCGCTCGGCGGCGAGTCGTGGATCGAGTTTGTTCAACGTGTGGACAAGCCCGAGCAGGAATCCCCGTTGATCAACTTTCGTTGGGTGAGCCCTGGGTATTTCGAGACCACCCGGCAACGCCTTGTCGCCGGACGCTTCTTCGAAGAACGCGACCGCAATCTCAGCAACGTGGTCCTCTCCGAGGGCGAGGCCAAAGCGCTATGGGGAAATGACGACGCGATAAACGGGCAGGTCAAAATCGAAGGCCGCATCTTTACCGTGATCGGAGTGGTGGCCGATTCCCGTAACACATCGCTCAAGACGCCTCCGGCCCGCATGGCCTATGTCCACTACAAAGACCGCCCGCCTTTCCCCACGTACTTTCTGGCTCGCGCCCCGTATGCCAGCGGGCTAGTCTCGGCCATGCGCCAGGCGATTTGGAAGTACGATCCGGAAGTCACCATCGCCCGCGTCAAAACGCTGGGCGCCCAATTGACGGATTCGTTGGCCACCGAGCGCTTCGAAACCCTGGTGCTGCTCTCCTTCGGAGCCGCTGCCCTACTGCTGGCTATGCTCGGCATCTACGGCGTCCTGAGTTATTCGGTGGTCACACGCAAACAGGAAATCGGTGTCCGCATGGCGCTCGGGGCCACTCGCGCGAAGGTCTATGCGCTCACCTTCGCCGAGGCGGGCGTGCCGGTATTTGCGGGCGTAAGCGTCGGGCTGGCAGGCAGCGTGCTGGCCGGCCGTGCCGTACAAACAATGCTGTATGGGACTCGGGCAGTCGATCCGGCAGTCATTCTGATGGTGACGGGTCTGTTCCTGCTTTCGGCCGTGGCTGCGGCGTTTCTGCCTGCCCGACGCGCCGCTTCGGTCGAGCCCATGGAAGCCCTGCGGTCGGAATAGGATATCTCTCATGCGCTCGGTGGCCGATCTAGGAGCGATTCGTCATCAATAGTCCGCCCAGCGCTTACCAATCCTCCGGCGCCGGCCCGAATACGAGCAAACTCTTAAACTGAAACCCACTACCGCTAGGCGAAAAGAGCCGGC
>QHYZ01000050.1 GCA_003225295.1 Acidobacteriota bacterium
TCGAAGGCTTCGGTCTCCAAAGCCTCCACGTAACTGTCGTATACCGAAGTCGCTTCCGCGAAAATCTCTTCCTTGGTCATCGCCGTAAGCAGCCGCGTCTCCGTGATGCGCACCACCCATTCCTCGCGCAACAGCGTACGGTTCTGCCGGAGGTGCGCCACCAACTCACGCAGAAGCTCTGAGGGCGCTTCACTCCGCACCAATTCCCCTCCCGGATTGCTCACTTGTCTGGACATGAATCGATTCTCCTTGCGCTGGACGGCCTCCAGTTGTACCAGGCAAATGGCCTGGGTACCCCGCGCATTCCCAACAAATACCATGACTTACCTGCCCCCTCAAGCAAGTCAACCCCTGCTTCTCCTCTCCGGTAAACACCCGAGTCCCGAGTTATCTTCCGAGCGGAGTACCGCGCTGGAGAGTCGTTCGAAGGACCGTACCGACGGGTAAAAAAAAGGCCATCTCGATGTCCTGGCTCTCCCGGAGTTCTTCGCCACCAAGGCGGGTTGCGCCTCCGAGAAGCCGGCTAGACCATCGGCGGCCTGGCAGCCACGCAGCGCCAAATCAGGGATGGCTCGAGCGCTCGGATGCACAAGCGGCACTCCACGCGCTCCTCTAGAAACAATCGTGGCCGAACTCCGTCCGGCGCGAAATTCAGTTCTCGCCATCCGCGTGCCACCGCTTCCCTGGCGCTAATTCAGGGTCGCCAGGTTAAGCGCTTTACAACGCCCCGCTCAAAACGTACATTGGCGCGGCGTGCCCGCTGGGCAAGCGAATCGCAGTACTTTATCGAGAGGAAACTGACCTGATGAACGCTCTAAAACAAATGTCTCCGCCCCTGCTAGCTGTACTTGCTGCATTGCTGGCGGCGGCCGCTAGCGCTACTGCCCAATCGAGCTACGACCTGCGCTCTCCTGACAACCGGATCGAAATCAGAATCCGCACCGTTCCCGCGGTGCGCTACGACGTGCTCCTAAGAGGCCGGGCCTTGCTTCAGGATTGCACTCTGGCTCTCGACATTGACCACCAGACGCTGGGGTTGGACGCCAAAGTGCACGCCGCAAGAAAACGCAGCTACGACCAGACCGTTGAACCTGCGGTTCGTCAGAAGTTTGCCAGGATTCGCGAGAACTACAATGAATTGCGCCTCGAAATGGAAGGCGGCTACGCCGTTGTCTTTCGGGCTTACAACGAAGGTGCCGCCTACCGATTCGAAACGTCGCTTCCTCAGCAGCAGGTAAAGGTCTACGGCGAAGAAACAAAGTTCAATTTCCCTGGAGATTCCATCGTCTACTATCCGCAGGAAGACAGCATGTTTTCGCACAACGAGCGAAAATATGTTCCGCAGCATTTGCGGGAAATCGATCCGGCGTTCATTGCCACCATGCCGGCAATTGCGGATGCCGGAGAAGGCGCCAAGCTCGCGATCGCGGAATCCGACGTCGAAGATTATCCTGGAATGTGGCTGCGCGGCACCGGCGGACGCGGACTGGCCGGCACGTTTCCTCCTTATCCGCTAAAAGAAAAACTAGAAAGAGACCGCGATTTCAGAGTCGTTGAAGCCGCAGACTACATCGCGGTTACTTCCGGCACGCGCACTTTTCCCTGGCGGCTCATGGGTATCGTCGAGAAGGACCGAGACCTGCTGACGAACCAGCTTGTCTGGCTGTTGGCCAAGCCATCGCAATTCGAAGACACTTCCTGGATCAAGCCAGGCAAGGTCGCGTGGGACTGGTGGAACTTCAACAACGTTTACGATGTGAATTTTAAGGCCGGAATCAACACCCAGACCTACAAGTATTACATCGACTTCGCCGCCAAATATGGCATCCAGTACATCATTTTGGACGAAGGCTGGTACAAGCTTGGGAATGTGCTCGACGTCGTTCCCGAAATCAATATGGAGGAGCTGACTGCTTACGCCAAAGAAAAAAACGTGGGCATCATTCTTTGGGTAGTCTGGAAGTCGCTCGACGATCAATTGATCCCCGCTCTCGAGCAATACGCCAAGTGGGGCGTCAAGGGTATCAAAGTCGATTTCATGCAGCGCGACGATCAGCTGCTGATCAACTTCTACCATAAAGTCAGCCGCGAAACTGCGAAACGCAAGATGCTGGTTGATTTTCACGGCGGGCAGAAACAAGTCACCATGACCCGCACGTGGCCCAACATGATCAGTGGCGAAGGTGTTCGCGGGATGGAGTGGAGCAAATGGAGCGCGGAATCCGAACCAACCCACAACGTCACGCTTCCTTTTACAAGAATGTTCCTCGGCCCAATGGACTACACGCCCGGCGCCATGCGGAACGCTACCAAAACGACCTTTGCACCCATCTTTCAGCAGCCCATGGCACTGGGCACGCGCTGCCACCAACTCGCTATGTATGTGGTCTTCGAAAGTCCTTTGCAGATGCTCTCTGACAGCCCGTCGAATTACTTGCGCGAACCGGAGGTCATGGAGTTTCTTGCTCCCGTTCCATCGGTCTGGGATGACACTCGCGTCCTCGACGGCCGCATCGCCGAATACGTTGCGGTGGCAAGAAGAAGCGGCAACGACTGGTATGTGGGCGCGATGACCAACTGGACAGGGCGCGAACTGGAAGTCGATTTCTCCTTCTTGCCGGAAGGAAATTTTTCGATGGAAGCCTATCAGGACGGTATAAACGCCGACCGCATGGCCAGCGACTATAAGAGAGTAGCAATGCCGCTCAACAAATCCGCGAAACTAAAAATCAAATTGGCGCCGGGCGGCGGATGGGCAGCGCGCATCCATCCTTAATTCACGAGTCACCCATCAGCCGCAGAACGCGAGAAAAGACAGGAAGCGGCCCTTAATGTCGGGGTTCCCCGCCCTGCGGATTGGCCGGGCGCGGACCAAACATCGACCGCGCTCCCAGAAAGAGCATGACCGCGCCGAACACCAGCAGAACGGAACCCCAGACCAGGTTGATATTGATCCCCAGCGATTGTGCGTACAGCGCAGGGTTGCTGAACACGCCGAAAACGATCAGCATGATTCCGAAGATGGCAAAGATCATTCCGATGGGTAAACGAATATCCAGGCCCATGAGCGCCTTTCTCTAGCGGAAGATGAAATTCAACAGCACGGTGACTCCCAGAATCGCTACGCCCAGGTAGGCCGGCCGCTTGTACCAACGCAGATTTCCCTCCTGCGGGCGTTCCGTCAGGGAATAAACAAGGCCGACGAGGCGTGATTCGTCCGGAGCCTTGGTGACGAGACTTACGAGAATCGTAACCACAAAGCAGGTGGTCCACGCCAAGATCGCGGTCCAGAAGTTTTGCGCCATCTCGCTAGGATAAGTGTGCAGCACGCTCAGCCAGCCGCCTTTCACCCCGGGAATCGCCTCCGCAGGAATTGTCAGCGCATGATGAGCGGCGGCCGCGAGTGTTCCCGAGAGCAGCCCAATGAAGGCTCCGTGCCCGGTTGCTCGTTTCCAAAACATGCCCAGGAGAAATGTCGCGAATAACGGAGCGTTCACGAACGCAAAGACCAGCTGCAGCATATCCATGATGTTGTTGAAGCGGGTAGCCAAATACGCGCCGGCAATGGACAGGGCTATCCCGAAAATGGTGGCCAGGCGGCCCATCATTAAGTAGTGTGCATCGCCAGCGTTCGGCTTGATATACGGCTCATAGATGTCGTGTGTCCACACGGTGTTGAAGGCGGTCACGTTGCCGGCCATGCCGGACATGAAGCTGGCGAGGAGTGCCGTGAGACCGAGACCAAGGATCCCGGTTGGGAAATAATGGAGAAGAAGATTGGGGACGGCGAGATCATAGTCCAGTTGCGGACGGCCGCTGTTATCCAGCACGGGCTGCCCCGTCGTGGCGTCAAGCTTGGCTGGGATGAGACCTTGGCCGGTGGGAGTTCGAACCGCCGAACCTTGCGGACCATTGAGGATAGCAGGCGGTTCGGTGGGAAGCGCAATGGCGATCAATCCGGGAAGAATGACGAGGAAGGGAAAGAGCATCTTAGGAACAGCCGCAATGAGGGGAGTGCGCCGCGCGGAAGCCATGGAGTCAGCAGCCATAGCGCGCTGCACGACGAGGAAGTCCGTGCACCAATATCCAAACGAGAGCACGAACCCAAGACCCATGGTCAGGCCGAACCACTCCACGCCCAGGCGGTTCGTGTGCGGGCTGCCCAGACCAATCCACGAATGCATGTAAGAAGGGCCGAGCGCGAGCTTCAAACCAGACCAGCCACCCACGTTCTTTAAGCCCAGCCACACGAGAGGTATGAGCCCGGCGACGATGAGAAAAAACTGCAGCACCTCGTTGTAGATCGCGCTGGTCAACCCGCCGAGATAGATATAGGTGAGCACTACCAGCGCCGACACGATGATGCCGGTGTGAAAAATCCACGCCTGCGGAATGCCGAAACGCCGAAATGGCGCGTCCAGAAAGTGCAGTGTCTGGATCAGTTTGGCCATGGCATACATCGAAATGCCCGAAGAAAAAATCGTCATGGTGGCGAAAGAGATGGCGTTCAGCCCACGGGTTTTTTCATCGAAGCGCAGCCGCAAATACTCCGGCACGGATCGCGCGCGCGAGCCGTAATAGAAGGGCATCATAAAGACGCCCACGAACACCATGGCCGGGATGGCGCCGATCCAGTAAAAATGACTCGTGAGGATGCCGTACTTTGCGCCGGATGCGCCCATGCCGATGACTTCCTGCGCGCCCAGGTTAGCGGAGATAAACGCCAGGCCGCAGACCCACGCGGGAATCGACCGTCCGGCGAGGAAAAAATCCGCGCTGGTCTTCATGTAGCGCTGCAGGGCCGCGCCGATGCCAAGGACGAACGCGAAGTACACGGCCATGATGACCCAGTCGATGGTGGTTAATCCCATTCGTTCGCATCTCCTCAACCTTAACATCCCAAAACTAATGTACGCGCCGCGGTCTGGCCAAACGCACTCTCACCACAAGGTTGCTTCTTATTCGAATTGCCTTTTGAACTCTGCGAATTGTTGCCTTAGGTCGGCGATCTCCTTTTGAAGGTCTCGGACGTCGCTGCGAAGTGCGGCGACCTCCTTTTCCAGATGCAGGTGTTCCCCGTCGGCGGACGCGGGAGTGAGGGGCGGTTCCGGTACTGGCTTGGCATCCCACTCTTCCACGTCGCCGGACAAGAGATGTGCATAGCGGGACTCCTTGGTGCCGGGCTGGCGGGGAAGAACTTTGACGAGCGCGGGCTCGCGCTTCATCAGATGCTGCAGGCTGGATTGCACGGCACCCAAGTCGTCGAACTGGTGCATGCGTTCAGTACGGCCACGGAGCTCGCCGGGCGTTTGCGGGCCGCGCAGCAACAAGACACAAAGGATGGCGATCTCATGACGATAGAAGTTGAAGGCTTCCTGGAGTCGGTGCTCGTACTTGGTCACCCGGCTGTCGGCGGCGCTGACATAGCGAACCAGGGATTGTCCGTCCAGAGAATACAGGGCCTGGCGAACGGCCGCTTCGTCGAGATTCATGAGGGGATCGCGATTCGATTTCTGATTGCAGGCGTTGACCAGGGCGTTCAAAGAAAGGGGATAGTATTCGGGGGTGGTGATTTCTTTTTCAATCAGGGAACCCAGGACCCGGCATTCGACTTCGTTCAGGAGGATGTTCACGGAGTGAGATGATACAACGGATTGCCAACGTTCAATCGTGACGAGTGACTGGCGAGGACGTAGAGCGCATCGGGGACGGGGCCGGACGGGGCCGCTAGAGATTTCCTTTGAGACAGAAAATGAGTAGAGTAGCGTCTCGCGCCGAGATCATGGCGGCTGAGGCATATGGATACAGGCAGACCGTCGAGGTATGCGGGGCTCGCTGACAAAACGGTCTTCATCACCGGTGGAGGAAGCGGTATTGGTGCGGCCGTCACGCGCGCCTTCGCCGGGCAGGGGGCGCGCGTGAGTTTCGTGGTCCACGACATCGCCGCCCTGCGGGCGGCCATCGAGAAAATCCGTGCCGAGTTGGGTGACATTGGAGTGCTCATCAACAATGCCGGCAACGACGACCGCCACACGCTAGACCAAGTCGCACCGGACTACTGGGATGAGCGGATCGCGGTAAACCTGCGGCACATGTTCTTTGCGGCGCAAGCCGCCGCGCCACAAATGAAGCGGCTTGGCGGAGGCGCCATCATCAATCTGGGGTCCATTATTTGGAGGCTGAAGCTAACGGGGGCTCCGGTTTATAACATCACCAAGGCTGCGATCACGGGGTTGACACGAGTATTGGCCCGCGAATTGGGGCCCTTCGGCATACGGGTCAACACGATTTCGCCCGGAGCTATCTGGACTGAGCGGCAAATCAAATTGTGGTATACGCCGGAGTTCGAGAAGGAAGTTATGGCCGGTCAATGCTTGAAGACGCGTGTGCTTCCAAGCGACGTCGCGAACATGGCGCTGTTCCTGTCTTCCGACGCGGCGGAAAAATGCACGGCGCAGGACTTCATCGTAGACGGAGGGTGGAGTTGAGGGAACGATGAGAACCATCAAAGGACCAGCGATTTTTTTGGCGCAGTTCGCGGGTGATCGAGCACCGTTCAATAGCTTAGAGAGCATTGCTCTGTGGGCCGCCAAGCTCGGCTACCGGGGCGTGCAAATTCCATCCTGGGATGCCCGGCTATTTGATTTGAAGCTAGGGGCGGAGAGCAAGACCTACTGCGACGAGGTCCGTGGCACGGTGGCGGGTCACGGCCTGGAGGTCACCGAACTCTCGACGCATCTGCAAGGCCAGTTGGTGGCGGTGCACCCCGCGTATGACCTGGCCTTCGATGGATTCGCGCCGGAGAAGATGAGAAGCAACCCAAAAGCGAGGCAAGCCTGGGCGGTTGAACAGTTATTGCTCGCGGCGAAAGCGTCCGCGAATCTGGGACTCAGCGCCCATGTTACATTTTCCGGGGCACTTGCTTGGCCGTACTTGTATCCGTGGCCGCAGAGACCTGCCGGGCTGATTGAAACGGCCTTTGATGAACTGGCAGCGCGCTGGCGTCCCATCTTGGATGCCTTCGACAGCGCGGGGGTAGATCTGTGTTACGAAATCCATCCCGGCGAAGATTTGCACGATGGAGTCACGTTTGAAATGTTTTTGGAGCGCACCGCCCATCATCCGCGATGCAATGTACTTTTTGATCCGAGTCATTTCGTGCTGCAGCAGCTCGATTATCTGGAATTCATCGATCTGTATCACGCGCGCATCAAGATGTTTCACGTGAAGGATGCGGAGTTTCGTCCGACCGGCCGGCAGGGGGTTTACGGGGGCTATCAACCATGGGCAAATCGAGCGGGGAGGTTTCGTTCGCCGGGAGATGGCCAAGTTAATTTCAGCGCGATATTTTCCAAGCTGACACAGTATGACTTTCCGGGATGGGCGGTGCTGGAATGGGAGTGCTGCATCAAGAGCAGCGAGCAGGGCGCTCGGGAAGGGGCGCCGTTTATTCAGCGGCATATCATCCAGTCTGCGAGCACCACTTTTGATGACTTCGCCGGTTCGGGCGCGGATCAACGCGCCAATCGGCGCATGTTGGGACTAGGGTAGTCTCCAGCAAACAGGCTGCATACCTGTTGACGCGGACGGGCGGGCGGGCTCGGCTCCTACAATTGACTGCGAGTCGCGAATCTTAGAAATCATCCTGGGGCGCGATACGGGATGGAAACGGGACGAGAACGATGACAGAAAATCCACAAGCGAGTGATGCAACAGAGCGGCGGCTCCGCCTAGGCATGGTCGGAGGCGGACCGGGCGCTTTCATTGGAGCGGTGCACCGCATGGCGGCTCGGCTCGATGATCGCTTTGAGCTGGTTGCGGCGGCTTTGTCTTCCGATCCTGCGCGCAGCCGAGCCGCTGCATTTGATCTGCATGTCGCGCCGGAACGTGCTTACGGGAGTTTCGCCGAAATGGCCTCGGCCGAAGCCAAGCGGCCTGACCGCATTGATGCCGTCTCGATCGTCACACCCAATCATGTTCATTTCCAGCCGGCGAAAGCGTTTTTGGAGGCCGGCATTCATGTGATCTGCGACAAGCCATTGACCACCGCGGTGGAGGATGCCCTGGCGCTGGCGGAGATCGTTCGGCGCAGCGGGCTGATTTTTGGCTTGACTCATAATTACACTGGCTACCCGTTGGTGAGGCAAGCGCGAGAGATGGTCCTGGCCGGAGAGCTGGGGCGCATTCGCGTCGTGCAAGTGGAGTACGCGCAGGACTGGCTGACCACGCCGGTTGAGGCTACTGGGCACAAACAAGCGGTTTGGCGCACCGATCCGGCGCAGAGCGGACCTGCCGGTTCCCTTGGGGATATTGGAACGCACGCATACAACATCGCGTGCTTTGTGACTGGACTTCGCTGCGATCAGGTGGCGGCGGAAGTTTCCATATTCGTGCCGGGGCGGCGCCTTGATGACAACGTGCAAGTGCTCTTGCGATTTGAGGGCGGTGCGCGAGGAATGTTGTGGGCGAGCCAGGTGGCTACAGGAAACGAGAACAACCTTCGGCTGCGGGTTTATGGAGAAAAGGCGGGACTCGAGTGGGGGCAGGAGAATCCGAACTATCTGCGTTTTGCACCGTATGGCAAGCCGCCGGTTACGATCAGTCGCGCCGGGGCCGCGGCCACGGCGTCGGCGAAGCATGCGAGCCGCATCCCGTCCGGGCATCCGGAGGGATACCTAGAGGCCTTCGCGCAACTGTATGCTGACTTGGCTGAGCAGATCGCCGCACGGAACGCCGGGCGCGCTCCATTGCCCGCATCGCTGCTGGTACCGAATGTGCGGGACGGAGTAGCGGGTGTTCGTTTCATCTCCGGAGTCCTGGAATCATCTCGTCAAAACTCGGCTTGGGTGAATCTGCCGCCGTCCCGCTAAGAAGAGAATGCCAGGCCGGACTGATTCCGGCACGGCACAGTCGGCGAGTAACAACCAGACACCGGACATCGGCCCGCTTGTCCGAAGGTGGGACGGTTAATCCCATTTCCGGTCGATTTGAGGAGATTCTGGAGAAAGAATTCCGGCTAATTCATTGAAACTAGATAGACTTAGCGAAGGGAACCTGGGGCCGGAGAGTTGCGTTCTAGAAGGTGACGACATATATGGACATCCAACGACCATCGAACGCTCGGGCCAAGAAGATCAGAAGGATCGCTTACGGCACCGTCGCACTCATCATCATCGGAGGGGTAACCTATGGGCTGTCGAAGCTCCGGCCGGCCGCGCCCAGTGTGGACCGGGCCACGATCTGGCCGGATGAAGTGAAGCGCGGCCCCATGCTGCGGGAAGTGCGTGGGTTGGGGACCCTTGTTCCCGAAGACATTCGCTGGATCCCTGCGCAGACGGACTCGCGAGTGGAGCGCTGGGTATTGCGTCCCGGGGCTGTCGTTAAGCCAGATTCCATCATTATGGAACTGAGTGACCCAACGTTGCAGCGAGACGCGCTTGACGCGGAATTCCAGCTCAAGGGCGCGGAAGCAGAGTACGCAAATCTCAAGGTGCAGGTTGACAGCGATCTGATGAACCAGAAGGCGAACGAAGCCGCCGTACGCAGTGATTTCGAGCAGGCCCACCTGCAACATGAAGTAGACGAAAAGCTATTCAAGGAGGGCATCGGGTCTGATCACGTCAGGAATCTCTCCAGAGTGAAGGAAGAACAGCTGGCCATTCGCCTAAAACTGGAGACTGAAAGGACTGCGGTGGCTGCCGATTCTGCGAAAGCCCGACTCGCCGCGCAGCAGGCGAAAATCGATGAACAGAAGGCCCTCTATCAACTGAAGAGGAGCCAAGTGGATGCGCTACATGTTCGCGCGGGCATCAATGGCGTATTGCAGCTTGTGCCAGTGGACGTCGGCCAGCACGTGACTCCCGGCACAAACCTGGCACGGGTAGCTGATCCAAAGAAACTCAAAGCGGAAATCAAGATTCCGGAGACGCAAGCCAAGGATGTGACGCCGGGACAAAAAGCTTCGATCGATACGCGGAATGGGGTGGTAAACGGGCACGTTTCGCGGATCGATCCATCGGTGGTTAACGGCACGGTTACGGTGGACGTGACTATCGACGACCCCCTTCCCTTGGGTGCGCGGCCGGATTTGAGCGTGGACGGCACGGTCACTCTCGAGAATCTGAAGGACGTGCTTTTTGTGGGCCGGCCGGTACATGGGCAGCCGGACAGCACGATCGGAATTTTCAAGATTATTGATGACGGATCGGAAGCCGTGCGCGTCAATGTTAAGTTGGGGCGGAGTTCGGTGAACACCATCGAAATCGTGCAGGGACTAAAGGTCGGAGACAAAGTGATTCTCTCCGATATGTCCGCCTGGGACGCCTTCGACCGGATCCGCTTGAAGTAATAAGGTGTGTTGAACTTAGCCGGGGCTTGCGAATCAGTGATTCCCGATCTCTGCGCCCACCAAGCAACCGCAACGGGCGCTCGCAGGGGGAGTGAAGGTGCACACGCTCTTCGAAGATGTGCGTTACGGCCTGCGGATGCTAGCGAGAAGTCCGGGCTTCACGGCTGTAGTGATTTTGACGCTCGCGCTTGGAATTGGCGCCAACACGGCGATCTTCTCGATGGTGAATGCCGTGCTGCTGAAGAGTCTGCCGGTCGAGAAACCGGGAGAGCTGGTGGTCCTGAAATACTCCGACCCGCAATCAGGACAACTGAATGAAGATTTCTCCTACCCGATGTATCAGGCTATTCGCGACAAGAACGCTTCTTTTTCCGGAGTGCTGGCGCGAAGCGGGGTCGAACTGAACGTCGGCTATGGTGGGCAGAGCGAGCAGCTCTACGGTGAACTGGTATCGGGAAATTACTTCACCACTCTTGGCGTGCAGCCCTGGCTGGGGAAGCTCTTTACAGATGACGACGATCGCCTGCCCGGCGGGCATCCCGTGGCCGTGCTGAGCTACGGCTACTGGCAGCGGCGGTTCGCCGGCGATCCGTTGATTGTTGGAAAGCAGATCATTCTCAACGCCAGACCGATGACCGTCTTGGGGGTCACGCCACCGGGTTTTTACGGCACGGAATTGGCGCGTAATCCGGGTGTTCGCGTTCCCATGATGATGGCCACCGTTTTCAGGCCAGTTCCCGCCAACCGGCTCGAGAACCCCCGCCATCGATGGATGACCATCCTGGCGCGCCGGAGGCCAAGGGTCTCTGCTCTGGAAGCGCAAGCGGCGGTCGATGTGCTCTATCGTCAGACGCTCGCTGAGGAGCTCGCAGAGAATTCACCTAACCTGACCGAGCATGATAGGAAGCGCGCGCTGGGCGGAAGAATTGAACTGGTCGCCGGTGAACAAGGGTTTGCCCATCTCCGCGCAGAGATGGAACGTCCGCTGCTTTTGCTTCTTATTGTTACCGGCATCGTGCTGCTCGTGGCGTGCGCGAATCTTGCCAACCTGCTGCTTGCGCGCACGGAAAGGCGCAAACAAGAGATCGCCGTGCGCTTGGCGATCGGAGCCGGAAAAGGAAGGCTGATACGGCAGTGGCTCACTGAAAGTTTTATGCTCTCCGCCATGGGCGGTTTTGCTGGAATCCTGCTTGCAGCTTGGACGAAAAGTGCGCTCGTCGGGTTTTTGCCCGCCAGCTATTCAGCAAACCTGGATGTGCCGTTGGACTTGCGCGTCCTTGGATTTACGCTGCTGGCTTCGTTCCTGACGGGTCTCCTGTTCGGTCTCGCCCCAGTCTGGCAGCTTTTGAACTCCTCGGTCTCTGGCGCTCTGAGGGATGAAGCTCCCTCGGTAGCTTCCGGCGGGCGACTTTTTAGTCTGCGAAGCGGCCTGGTATTCCTCCAGGTGGCCCTTTCTCTGCCGCTGCTGATCGCCGCCGGACTGTTCTGGCATAGCCTCGAAAACCTGCACGGAATCAACCCCGGTTTTGTAAAAGAAAATGTGTTCCTCGCGCAGCTCAATCCGTCTCTGAACGGCTATCCACAGGAAAGAATCAAAGGCCTGTACCATGATTTGCTTATGCGTGTTGGCAGCTTGCCGGGAGTGCAGGCCGTAAGCTTGGCCTCTGATTCTCCGCTTTCCGGTGGCTGGGACCAGGAGGGCATCCGCGTGGAGGGCTATCAGCCGCGGCCGGACGAGGAGATGAGCATTAACGCAACCATAGTCTCGCCGAGATATTTCGCGAGCCTGGGCATTCCCCTGACCGCCGGAAGGGATTTCCGGGATCAAGATGACGCCGCGCATCCCATGGTAGCCATCATCAACGAGACGATGGCCAGTTATTTCTTTGGGGCCAGGAATCCCATGGGAAGAAAAATCGGTACGAACGACGATCCAAAAGCTCAGCCGGATATTGAAATCATCGGAGTGGTCAAGGATGCGAAGTATGTTCATCTTCAGGAAGCGGCCCGCCGCCACTTTTACACTCCGATGGCGCAACAACCACGCCTCTTTGACATGACGCTGCACGCGCGCACGGCGGGCGATCCTGGAAAGCTTACAGAACTGGTGCGCACCGAAGTCAAAGACCTGGACGCCAACCTACCCCTCTACGGAACAACCACCTTGGAAATCCAAACGGAAGAATCGCTGACCGAGGAAAGGGTAGTTACTTGGCTCTCGAGCGCGTTTGGCTTGCTCGCGACTCTGCTTGCTTCCGTAGGACTCTATGGAGTAGTGGCTTTTGCCGTCGCCCGACGCACGCGGGAAATCGGAATTCGCATGGCCATGGGGGCGCAACGGGGAGACATTCTTGGCACCGTCTTGCAACACATGTTCATCGTCGTTAGCGCGGGAATTGTTGCGGGTGTCGCGGCCGCCTATGCTGGTAGCCGCCTGCTGGGCACCATGCTCTTTGAAGTCAAGCCCACGGACTTATTGTCGTACGCGGGAGCGTGCTTGCTCCTGATTTGTGTCGCGGGCACGGCGGCGTATGTCCCGGCGCGGCGCGCGACGCTCGTCGATCCGATCGAGGCGCTGCGCTACGAATGATGGCCGTTTGGGGATCAAGGATTTTAAGGATCTAGAGGATGCCCGAGCTTTATCAAGACGTGCGGTACGGCCTACGGATGCTGGCTAAGAATCCGGGATTTACGGCCATTGCGATCCTCACGCTGGCGCTCGGCATCGGCGCGAACACGGCAATTTTCTCGCTGCTCAATCAAATCCTGTTGCGGCGCTTGCCGGTCGAGAATCCCCAAGAGTTGGTGGTGCTGACGTCGCCCGGACCCAAACATGGACATGTGTGGAGTGACGGCGATGATTCGGAGATTTTTTCCTACCCGCTGTACAAGGGGCTGGCAAAAAACACCACGGTTTTTGACGGGGTGCTCGCGCGATATGAATTTTCGGCAAGCATCGCGAGTCAAGGACAGACGGACCGTGGTTCGGGCGAACTCGTAACGGGGAACTATTTCGAGGTGCTTGGTGTGCGGCCGGCCCTCGGCCGAGTGCTGTCGGCTGCCGATGACGATGTCCAGGGGGCCCATCCGGTACTCGTGTTGAGCCATGCTTATTGGACGCAGCATTTCGGCGGAGATGCGGGAGTTTTGAATCACACCATCCTGGTGAACAACACGGAAATGACCATCGTCGGCGTTGCGCAGGCAGGATTCAGGGGCATCCAGGTGGGACACACGCCGGACATTTTTGTGCCCATGACCATGAAGGGGCAGATGACGCCGATCCGGAATGGGCTGGACGACTGGAATGATTCGTTTTTGGCAGTGTTGGCGCGGCGGAAGTCGGGCGTGTCCATGGAGCAGGCGCAGGCGGGAATCAACGTGGACTACCCGGGCCTGCTCGAACAGCAGCTGGCGGCCATCCCCAACCCCAATATGGGAGCCAAAGACCGTCAGAAGTTTCTCGCCAAGAGGATTGAGCTGTTTCCTGGAGCACAGGGAAGAACCGTCGTACAGCGCGATTCCGGGCCGGGTCTGATGGCGCTGTTTGCCATGGTGGCACTGGTGCTGCTGATCGCGTGCACCAACGTGGCGAATCTGCTGCTGGCAAAGGCAGCTGCACGACAGCGCGAGTTTGCCATCCGTTCCGCCCTGGGAGCCTCGCCAGGGCGGATGATGCGGCAATTGCTGGTGGAAAGCTTTCTCTGCGCACTGGGTGGAGGCGTTCTAGGACTCATTTTGGGCGGCTGGATAATGAACATTTTGACGGAAGCCGTCGTTTCTGAAGCAATGGTACAGGGGATCACCGCGCGGGTCGATGGAAGCGTATTGGCGTTTGCGACGGCAGCGACGGCGGTCTCGGCGCTGCTGTTCGGGCTGATCCCTGCTTGGCGGGCGACGCGAACCGGGGTTTCGCAGACGCTGAAAGACCAGGGATCAACAACATCGGCGGGGCCGGCCCACGTGCGATTCCGCAAGTACCTGGTTGCAGGTCAGGTGGCATTCACGCTGCTGTTGCTGACAGGCGGGGCGCTGTTTTCCCGGACGCTGTGGAACCTGCGGACACAAAACCTGGGATTGAGCACGGAGAAGCTGATGACGTTTTCGATTTCGCCGCAATTGAGCGGCTATGACGCGTCGAGAACGGTGGCCCTGGTCGACCGGCTGAGGGAGAGGCTGGGTGCGCTTCCCGGAGTGCTCGGTGTGGGATCGTCGCAGATTCCGGTGCTGACGGGGACCGATATGAGCGGGAACATTACCGTGGAAGGCCGTCAAAACCTAGATACCGATGACCAGCACGTGAATTATGACGCGGTGAGCCCGAACTATTTCTCGACCATGAGAATTCCGCTGCTTTCCGGTCGCGAATTCAACGCCGGAGACACCGCGGCAAACACGAAGGTGGCGATCGTGAATGAAGCCATGGCAAAAGAGTTCTTTCCGAACAGAAATCCGATTGGCATGCACTTTGCGCTGGGCGGGGGAAATAACGTCAAGCCAAATATAGAGATCGTTGGTGTTGTGAAAGCGGTAAGAGAGGGTCACGTCCGGGATGCCGAGCGGCCGTTTTTCTATCAGCCCTATTCGCAATTCGGAAAACTCTTCGGCATGAGTTTTTACGTTCGCACCCAACAAGATCCCCTGTTAATCGCCAACACGCTGCGGGAGACGGTCCGGGGAGCGGATGCTAATTTGCCGGTGTACGAACTAAAGACAGTCGAGCGCGTAGTGGACGAAGATCTATTTGCTGAGCGCGTGATCGCGGGGCTGTCCGCGGCGTTTGGCGGTTTGGCGGCGTTGCTGGCGGCACTGGGAATTTACGGGGTGCTAGCCTACCTGGTCGTGCAGCGGACGCGGGAAATTGGAATTCGAGTGGCGCTGGGGGCCCCGGCTGGACACGTAAGAGGGCTAGTGTTCAAGGAAGTTGGATGGATGCTTTTGGTGGGCGCAGCGGTGGGATTGCCACTGGCATACGGGCTAGCTCGGCTAAGCGAGTCTCTGCTGTACGGGGTGCACGCGGGCGACGTTCTGGTGTATGCGGCATCGTTGGGGATTATCTGCCTGGTGGCTTTCGCAGCGTGCTACCTCCCATCGCGGCGAGCAACGCGGATCGATCCCATCGTGGCGCTGCGCTACGAATAAATCCTGGTTCTTCGAAACACGACGAACCAGGAAAGAAGCGAGGAGCGTGCGCTGGAAATAAAGGGGTTACGGTTTCTTTCTAAGGAATAGCCGCAAGCTAGATTTTGTCTGGTGAGCACCAGGACCAAGTGCAGGTGAAAAGAGCTTTCAAGATCGGATACGAGAAGGAGAGCAAATGACGGACCCAAACGCAACACTCATCAAGATGGAAGGCGTGAAGAAAGTGTTCTATACGGATGAGGTCGAGACGCACGCTTTGTCCGAGATCCACCTGGAGATCAAGAAGGGGCAATACATCTCGATCGCCGGGCCTTCGGGCTGCGGCAAATCGACCTTGCTCTCCATTCTCGGGCTTCTCGATTCACCGACGGGCGGGGAGTATACGCTCAACGGGTCGCCGGTCGCGAATCTCTCGATCAGCGAGCGCACGCGGATCCGCAACCGCGAGATTGGATTTATTTTCCAGGCCTTCAACCTGATTGGCGACCTGACAGTGTATGAAAACGTTGAACTGCCATTGACGTATCGGGGCACGAGCGGTGCGGAGCGGAAGCAGAAGGTGCAGCACGCGCTGGAACGTGTGGGCATGGCGCACCGGCTACGCCACTATCCCTCGCAACTCTCCGGCGGTCAGCAGCAGCGTGTGGCGGTGGCCCGCGCGCTTGTCGGTGATCCGCTCATTCTGATGGCTGACGAGCCGACCGGAAACCTCGATTCAAAGAACGGCGAGGCCGTGATGGAGCTCCTTCGCGACCTGCACCGCAACGGCGCGACCGTTTGCATGGTCACGCACGACCAGCGTTACGCCAATTTCGCCGAACGCACCATTCATCTGTTCGACGGGCGCATCGTCGAGGAGACCCAGGAAGCGCCGGTAGGCGCCTGACGCCGAGGCGGCTCATGGATACGTTCTGGCAGGACTTACGATTCGCAGCGCGGATGCTGGCGAAGAGTCCCGGGTTTACCGCCGTGGCCGTTTTGACCCTTGCGCTGGGTATCGGCGCCAACACTGCAATTTTTACGGTTGTATACGGAGTGCTGCTCCGCCCGCTGCCCTTCCCTGAGCCCGACCATATCGTCCAGCTTGCCGAGAGCTATCAAACACTATCCGATGAGATGAGTTTAACGGCGGAGCAGTTGGAGCTTCTGCGGGAGTACGGCAAACTCTTCGAACATATCGCGGGTTACACCGACGTTGGCTTCAATTTTGCTACCGGGAATGAAGCGGAACATGTTCGTGGTGTGCCTGTCTCAGCCGAGTATTTCCAAGTACTTGGTATTCGCCCCGCGCTCGGCCGTGACTTTCTTCCCGAAGAAGATCGAGCCGACGGGCAGCGCGTTGCCATACTGAGTCATTCCCTATGGAAGCGCCGCCTGGGCGGGGCTGAGGGAGCGATGGGCCAAAAGGTTTTGCTCAATGGGGATGCTTACACGGTGATCGGAGTGATGCCCGCTGGCTTTGATCCGCGCGCCAATTCTGATCTGAGTCCGGGTGTCCGGGCGGAGGTGTGGATTCCGCTGGCGCTGGTGGCGAAGACCGCAGGGAGCGGCGAAAACATCAGTGTTATCGGCAGGCTGAGGCCGGGGGTGACGCGCGATCAACTGCAGTCGCAGATGGACATCGTCACCCGGGATTTCCGAGTCCGCTATCCCAACGTTGTGGGGCAACAGCTCATCATGAGTTTCAGGCCGTATCAAGCCATGATCGGCGCGGGGATGCGCCCGTTCCTGCTGGTTCTGCTGGGTGCGATCGGCTTTGTACTTCTGATTGCTTGCGCCAACGTGGCCAATTTGTTCCTCGCGCGCGGAAGCTCACGGGGGCGAGAAATTGCGGTGCGCGTCGCCATGGGAGCCTCGAGGGTTCGACTCATCCGCCAACTGCTCACAGAAAGCATGTTGATTGCTTTGGCGGGGGGAGCACTCGGTTTGGCTGTGGCCGGCTCGGGATTGGGTTCACTCCTGGCGATGGCGCCCAGCAATTTGCCCCGCTTGAGCGATATCCGCCTCGATGCCTGGACATTCGCATTCACGCTTCTAATTTCCATTCTGACGGGCGCGGTGTTTGGGATTGCCCCTGCGCTCTATGCCACCAAGACTAATCTCAGCGAGACGCTTAAGGAAGGCGAGGGAAGGGCCAGTGCGGGAGTCGGCCGCGCGAGGCTGCGGCAGGGATTGGTGATCGGAGAATTAGCTCTATCGCTCGTGCTGCTGGCCGGAGCGGGTCTGATGATCGCCACCTTCGCAAAATTGATGAATGCAAATCCCGGGTTTGATTCCCACCACGTTCTTACCATGCAATTCTGGATGACCGGGTCGAAATACAACTCCACTCGGGAAATTACTCGATTCTACAGGGACATCGAGCAGCGCATTGCAGCTTTGCCTGGCGTGACCGCTGCGGGCGTCGTTGCGGCGGGATTGCCCCTCGAAAGAGGGGGAAATAATGGCGTGAGGATTGCCGGGCCCAAGGAATCGGAATGGATCTCCATGGATTACAGGGAGATTACACCGGGGTACTTCCAGGCCATCGGAACACCCTGGAAGCAAGGGCGTGGATTCACGGAATCCGATTCCGAATTCTCGAGTCCCGTGGTCATTATCAACGAAGCGGTCGCCCGCAAATATTTTCAGGGGCAAGGCTCCCTCGGAAAGTACCTCTACGTCAGTGGCGTCCTTTGTGAAGTGGTAGGCGTGGTGGGCGACGTGAAGAGCTACGTGGATCAGCCCGCCGAACCGACCACATTTATTCCAGCAGCGCAAGCTAAATTGGGAACCTCCAGCCTCTTCGAGGCCTGGTTTCCGCGAAGCATCGTGGCACGAACGACGGGGAACCCTCTCATGCTTAACCAAGCCCTGCGGGAAGCGCTGGCCGCGGCAGATCCGCTTGTGCCGACTGGCGCGGTTCGGTCCATGGACCAAGTGCTCGCAGGTTCGCTGGCCCTGCGAAGCTTCATGATGCTGCTGTTGAGCATCTTCGGCGGCCTCGCGCTGGTGCTTGCGAGTGTGGGCATTTACGGAGTCATCTCCTACGTGGTATCCGAGCGAACGCGTGAAATCGGGGTGCGCATGGCGCTCGGGGCAAGGCCCACGGATGTGCTAAAGATGATTCTGACGGAAGGGTTGAAGCTGGTCGCCAGCGGCGTAGTGTTCGGCGTCGCAGCGGCGCTGATGCTGACGAGACTACTCGAAGGCATGATCTACGGGGTGAGTATGAGGGACCCCCTTATTTTCGTAGCAGTGAATTTGCTCCTGGTGACGGTCTCGCTGGCAGCATGCTACGTCCCGGCGCGGCGGGCGATGCGCGTAGATCCGCTGATCGCGTTGCGATACGAATAAGTCATGGTCCCCGCAGGATGAAAGTAGCGGTGCGCAGCAGAGCCGTTATTTTCAGTGAGATAGGGGGCTTCTTTCCGAGGAGTAGGAGCTACTAAGTGCACACCATCTTCGAGGACATCCGGTACGGCACACGGATGCTGTGGAAGCATCGCCTGGCAACGCTTGTCTGCGCGACGGCGCTGGCGCTGGGCATAGGCGCGAATACGGCGATGTTCAGCGTAGCGGAGGCGTTCCTATTGCATTCGGTGCCATTCGAAAACCCTGACCGCATCGTGGCCATCGTGAATGTGCGCCCGCAGCAGAACATCGAGACGAATCCCGTGTCTCCGGCAACGTATCGGGATTGGCAGACCCAGGCAAAGTCGTTCGAACAATTGGGCGCCTACAACTGGGATGAGGTGAACTTGACCGGCAATCGCGAGCCGGAAAGAACCCAAGGATTTTGCGTAACGGCAAATTTCTTCGGCCTTTTGGGCGTTCAACCGAAAATGGGCCGTACGTTTCTGCCGGAAGAAGAACAGCCAGGAAAAGATCAGGAGATCATTCTGAGCTATGGACTCTGGGAGCGGCGGTATGCGGCCGATCCGAATATCCTCAACAAGAACGTGAAGGTGGATGGCAAGAGCTTCACGGTCGTAGGAGTAATGAACAAAGGGTTTGATTTCCCGATGCCAGCGGAATTGTGGATGCCCATGGCTCTTACCGTGAAGCAGCGAGCCGAGCGGACTTCGCGCTGGCTGTGGGTTCTGGGCCGGCTGAGACCGGATACCTCGGTCAATCAGGCGACCGCAGAAATGACCGCAATTGCGCAACGAGAAAGCGAGGCGTATCCGGATTCTTACAAAGGGTGGCGGCTGCGCGTGATGCCGGTGCGCGAATTTGCGACCACTGATATCACGCGGCAGTTCACCTTGCTGCTCATGGGTGCCGTGGGGTTCGTGCTGCTCATCGCCTGTGCGGACGTGTCCAACGTGCAATTTGCGCGTGTTTCCGGTCGTCAAAAGGAGCTGGCCGTACGAGCGGCCATGGGAGCGAGCCGCGCCCGTCTCGTCAGCCAACTGCTGACAGAAAGTATCCTTTTATCCCTGCTTGGCTGCGCGGTAGGATTGCTGTTCGCGAAATGGGACATCACTCTCATACTCGCGCACATGCCGACAGACGTGGCCAAGTTCGTTGCCGGATGGAAGACGATCAGCCTCGATGCAAACGCGTTCGTTTTTACGCTGGCCATCGCGTTATTCAGCGGTATCCTTTCTGGAATTGCGCCGGCGCTGCTGACGTCGCGCACAAACCTAAGCGAAACACTGAAAGAAAGCGGCCGTGGATCTTCGGCCGGCCGCGCGCGTCATCGTTTGCGCAACGCATTCGTGGTGGCCGAGATTTCCCTTTCCCTCGTCCTTCTGGTGGGTGCCGGTTTGCTGGTGAAAAACTTTACGGCGCTGCTCAACGTGAATGAAAAGTATCACCCGGAATCCATTCTCGCGATGAACTTCATCCTGCCGGAACTGCGCTATCAGGCGCAGCCGAGCCGGGTGTCTTTCGACGAGCAAGTGCTACAGAGGCTCTCGGCGCTTCCAACTGTTCAATCTGCGGCGATGGTCACCCAAGTACCCTACGCAAACGGGGGAGGAGCCGACATCAGAGCCTTCTCCGCTGAAGGGCACACGACAAGGGATCGCGGCGAAGCAAACAGCGCGATCGTCCAGACTGTCAGCCCGAACTATTTTCTGTTGATGCACATTGCTCTCTACGAGGGACGCCAACTGGCTAACACGGACGGCGATGGCACCCTACCTGTCGCAGTTATCAGTAAGAGCCTGGCCAGGCGGTATTTTCCAGAAGAAAAGCCCCTGGGAAAAAGGCTGAAAGTCGGGCAAGCCGCAGAGCAGTCACCGTGGCTGACAATCGTCGGGATCGTGGATGACGTGCACTACAGTTGGATCAACAAAGATGACATCCCAACAATCTATCGGACCTATCGGCAAGCGCCGTCTTTGTATGCCTCGCTGGTCTTGCGCACCGCCGGAGATCCGCGCTCACTCGTCCATAATGTTCGCAGCGAAGTAGTCGCGGTAGATCCTGAGCTGTCTCTGTACAGCATCAAACCCTTGGACGAGGTCATCAGCGACTCCATTGTCGGTATCGCCTATGTGGCGGTCATGATGGGCATCCTGGGGATCATCGCGCTGGTGCTCGCGTCGGTCGGCGTATACGGCGTAATGTCTTATGCAGTTAGCGAGCGCACCAACGAAATCGGCATTCGCATGGCCATGGGCGCCACGGCCAACGACATTCAGCGAATGGTCCTCAAAAAAGGTGCATTGCTCACGCTGATCGGTATGGGCATCGGACTTCCAGTTGCGTTCGCTCTGGCGAGCGCGCTATCCAGTTTGCTTTTCGGAGTGAAGGTCGCTGATCCCGTCGCATTCATCGTGCTTCCGCTGGTGTTGGCGGCTGTTGCCACCTTGGCCTCTTATCTTCCATCGCGGCGTGCCGTACGCGTGGATCCGCTAGTTGCGTTGCGGTATGAGTAAGTCATGGCTCTGGAGTAGGGTAGAAGTCTTGTCGTAACGACATGCGCTAAGATAGAGGCGCGATGCGCTGTGCGAACCGCAAGGAGCCGATGTGGAACCATTGATTCAGCTACGAAACCTGGAAAAAGTTGTCGAGGCCGGTCCGAATAAATTCTATTTGTTGCGCCGAATCAATCTTGATATTCAGCCCAGCGAATTTGTCACCATCATGGGCCCTTCTGGCGCTGGAAAATCTACTCTGCTGAGCATCATTGGGATGCTCGATGGCGCTTGGACCGGGGACTACTACTTCCTCGGTGAAGCTGTCCACAAGCTCAACGTCAAGAAGCGGAACGAACTGCATAAAGCCAACATTGGCTTTGTGTTTCAGAGTTATCACCTCATCGACAATCTGACCGTTTTCGAAAATCTGGAGGTCCCGCTGTCCTACAAGAACGTGCCGCACAAGGAACGCATTAGCCTGGTTTGCGACGCGCTCGACCGATTTCACATCGTGGGCAAGAAAGATCTTTTCCCGAACCAGCTCTCCGGCGGCCAACAACAGCTTGTGGGAGTCGCCCGCGCGGTGATCCTTAGTCCGAAGTTGATCCTCGCCGATGAGCCGACTGGGAATCTCCATTCCGCACAAGGCGACGAGATCATGCAGCTTTTCAAGAGACTCAACGACGCCGGCACAACAATCATCCAGGTCACACACTCAGAGAGAAACGCAGCCTATGGGAGTCGCATTATCCAGCTGAAGGACGGGTGGGTTGTGGGTGACAGCGCTACGGCCGGCGCACACGTCGGCGCGGCACAACCCGCTTGAGCAGAGGCCTGCTGGCCGAAGGCGTCGCTTCCATGGTTTTCCACCGTGCTGGAAAACGGCAGTAGGATGAACTTCACAAACACATTCGAATGAAGACGACTAACCCGCACTCTTATCGAGTTCTTTTGGCTGACGATCAGGCGGACATTCGCGACGCTCTGCGCCTGCTCTTAAAGCGTGAGGGTTATGAAACGCAGGGCGTGGCTTCTCCGGCCGAGGCTCTGAGCGCCATAGAATCCCGTGAATTTGACGCTGTCCTGATGGACCTCAATTACGCACGAGACACCACTTCGGGCCAGGAGGGGCTCGACCTGCTTACTCGCATCCAAATGCTCGACAGTACGTTGCCGGTCATCGTCATGACCGCGTGGAGCAGCATCGAAGTGGCGGTGGAGGCGATGCGCCGCGGCGCGCGCGACTTCGTCCAGAAGCCTTGGGAAAATACCCGCCTGCTCGCCATTTTGCGCACGCAAATCGATTTGCGGCAGGCACTGAGGCAGGCATCGCGTCTCGAAGCCGAAAACCGCATCCTGCGCGCCGAATCGCGGCCGACATTTCTGGCGAAATCCCCTGCCATGGCGCCCGTCCTGGAACTAGTTGGGCAGATCGGCCCTTCGGAGGCCAACGTGTTGATCACCGGAGAACATGGCACTGGCAAAGAAGTTGTCGCTCGAACCCTTCATGCCTTGTCGGCGCGGGCGACGAAGCCAATGGTAACCGTGAATGCGGGTGGGCTATCGGAAGGTGTCTTTGAAAGCGAGCTCTTCGGTCACGTAAAGGGTGCCTTTACCGATGCGCGCGCCGATCGCGTCGGGCGATTCGAACTCGCCGATAGCAGTACCTTGTTCCTGGACGAAATTGCCAACGTTCCACTCAACCTGCAGGCCAAACTCTTGCGCGTTCTGGAAACGGGAGATCTCGAGCGCGTCGGCTCGTCCACGACGCGGCGTGTCAACGTTAGGGTACTCGCGGCTACCAACGCCGACGTGAATGCCGAGGCCGCCGCCGGTCGGTTCCGTCAAGACCTCCTCTTTCGCTTGAATACCATTGAGATCCACATCCCTCCGCTGCGAGACCGCCGTGAGGACGTCGATCTCCTGGCACACCATTTTCTCCACGGTTACGCGCAGCGCTATCGCAAGAACATTTCCGGCTTCGACACCGCCGCCATCAAGGCTCTTCATGAGCATGCCTGGCCGGGCAATGTTCGCGAACTCGATCATGCGGTGGAACGCGGCGTGCTCCTCTCGCCTGGCCCTTCGGTCCGCGCGGCAGACCTCGGTTTGCGCGCGCAGGCCTCTGGCGGCGCGGCCAAGCTGGAGGAAATGAGCCTCGATGAAGTTGAGCGGTATCTCATCCAGCGCACACTCTCTCGCCACGAAGGAAATGTGAGCCAGGCGGCGAAGGCTCTGGGATTGAGCCGCAGCGCCATGTATCGCCGGCTGCAAAAACATGGACTCGAATGACGCGACTGACCTATGAGCGCCGCATCCAGCTCCTCGCGCTAGCGGCGGGTTTCCCAGGTTCGCTGATCGCCATGATTCTCTTGTGGCATGGAAGTTATTCTTCCGGCGCCGTCTGGACACTTGCCTTTCTCATCTTTTCTCTCTGGCTGGGATTTGCTTTCTCGCTGCGGCATCGAGTTGTATTCTCGCTGCAAACACTTTCGAATCTCTTGGCCGCCTTGCGCGAAGAAGACTTTTCGATGCGCGCCCGCGGGGCACGAAGCGACGATGCCATGGGCGAAGTGATGATTGAAGTCAATGCGCTCAGTGAAGTCCTTCGGCAACAACGCCTCGGAGCGCTGGAAGCCACCGCCCTCTTGCGGACCGTGATGGAGGAGATTGATCTCGCCATCTTCACCTTCGACAACAGCACGAAGCTGCGGCTGGTCAATCGCGCAGGCGAACGCTTATTGGGCCGTCCTGAAGGTCGCCTGCTGGGATTTACGGCGGAAGAACTGGGACTCGGAGCTTGCCTGGAAGGCGAAGCCGCGCACACCATGGAGCTGGCCTTTCCCGGGGGCTCCGGGCGCTGGGGGCTGCGTCGCGGGAAGTTCCGCCAGGGCGGCTTGCCTCATCACCTCGTAGTTCTGAGCGATCTGAGCCGCACGCTCCGTGACGAAGAACGCAAAGCCTGGCAGCGGCTCATTCGCGTTCTTGGGCATGAGTTGAACAACTCGCTCGCTCCCATTCAGTCTGTGGCTCAAGGCCTGGAGAGCGGGCTCCTGAGCGCCTCCAGGTCTTCTGAATTGCAGAGCGAGGGGTCTGCTGCGATTCTGGATGATCTCCGGCAGGGCCTGGGCATCATTCGCTCTCGCACCGAGGCGCTTGGGCGTTTTATGGCCGCGTATGCCCAACTTGCGCGGCTGCCACAGCCGAAGCTACTACCAGTAAACGTCTCGGAATGGGTAAGCCGGAGCATAAAACTGGAGACCCGGGTAAGAGTCAGCCTATTGAAGGGTCCTGACGTTGTCATTGCGGCCGACGCCGACCAATTGGAACAGTTGCTGATCAACTTGGTTCGCAATGCGGCGGACGCGACGCTGGAAACTGGCGGGTCCGTTCAGGTGGGCTGGTCCCGGCAAAGCGCACAACTCGACGTCTGGGTTCTTGACGAAGGCCCTGGCCTTCCCAATACCTCGAACCTATTCGTTCCCTTCTTTACTACCAAACCGGGCGGCTCCGGGATTGGTCTGGTTCTTAGCCGGCAGATCGCCGAAGCGCACGGCGGTGAGCTAACCTTGAAGAACCGCTCCGATGCGCGCGGCTGCAGGGCCCTACTTCGTCTCCCAGTCTAGGCCACGCTCTCGCTTCTTCTCCGTGCCGAGTATCCGCTCTTCGAATGACGGGTCGTCTCTCCCGCGATCTCGTTAACCACCGCAAGCCACTGGACGTTATTGTTTTCGCGGAGGGCACTTAGAGAGGCTCATGCGCGGCGGCTGGAAACGATATCCCACCCACGGTTCCGTCCGGATGTACTGCGGCTGCGCCGGGTGGCTTTCGATCTTTTTGCGCAACTGATTGATGACCACGCGCAGATTTTCCGTTTCTTCTCCATATTCCGGCCCCCAAACGGACTGCAGCAGCCTTCGATGGGTCAGCGGCTTGCCCTGATTGGCGACTAGGTGCTTGAGGACCTCGAATTCCTTCGGGGTCAGGTGCACTTCCTGGCCGCGCACGGTCAACTGCCGGCTTTCGAAATCCAGCGTAAAGTCCTTCGAAACAAAAGGAGGCAGCGTGTCACCGGGAGCGTACCGCCTCAACGCGGCACGAATACGCGCCAGCAATTCTTCGATACCAAAGGGCTTGACCACATAGTCGTCCGCTCCGGCGTCGAGTGCGAGCACTTTGTCTCGTTCGGCGTTTCGAACGGTGAGCATGATGATGGGAGCATCCGAAGATTTCCGAATCTCGCGGCACGCGGCGATCCCGCCGATACCCGGCATGTTCACATCGAGAAGTACCAGCTCGGGCTTCTGCTTACGAACGGCTTCCACCGCTTCTTCACCCGTCTTGGCCTCGATGATCACATACCCCTGGCTGGAGAGTGTGGAGCGCAGCACTCGCCGAATTTGCGGCTCATCGTCTGCAACCAGGATTGATGCGTCCGTCATATGGCTCGCTCTGCTCTGCGCGCAACAGGAAGGGAAAACGAGAAGACCGAGCCATGACCGAGCTGGCTGGTAACTCCAATGGTTCCCTTGTGAGCCGTCACAATCGCCTTGGCGATCGGCAACCCCATTCCGGTACCGCGCACGAGATAACGCTGATCTTTCCCACGATAGAACTTGTCGAAAATCATGCCCTGTTCGAGATCGTCGATGCCCGGGCCGCGGTCAGCCACACTCGTCGCCACAAAATCGCCTGCGCGTTCTGCAGTGATAATGATGGGCTGCTCCTTTGACGAATACAGATTGGCATTGTCGATGAGTTTCACCAAAATGTCCTGGGCGCGGTCAAGATCTGCCTCCACGGGCGGAAGATCCGGGGCTACTTTCACCTGAATCTCCCGCGCTCCGAGGGTAGATTTGGAAAGTCCCAGCGCTCCCTGAATGATCTCTTCAATCGATGTCGGGGCAAAATGCAGCTCGATTTCACCGGCTTCCAGCCGCGCCATCTCCGCGGCCTCTTCGACAAGATGGTTCAGCCGGTCGCACTCTTCATTGATGATGCTCAGCAATTCGTGACGTTGCGGAACGGCCACCTCCCTGCTGGCAAGGAGGCTGGTCACCGCCGCTTTCATGGAGGTCAACGGTGTGCGGAAATCATGCGTGACGGAATCCAGCAATGCGGACTTCAACCGCTCTCCTTGCCTCTCAGCTTCCGTCAGGCTGAGCTGTTCTACAGCTCGCGCCCGTTCGATGGCGATGGCCACCAGGCTGCCCACCGCGTCGAGCGTCTGCCGCGAGAGTCTTGCTCCGGAAATACCGAGGCTCCCGATGGCCCTCACACCAAGACGCACTGGAACAAAGTAAAGACTCTGCTGCGATTCAATGGTCATTTCATCGCGGAGGAACGCCGTCTTCATTTTCTCTGCATCGAGATGAGCAGCGCCATACCCCGATCGATAGAACTTTTCTTTCTGCGGAAGGAATAGCTCAGCAGCGCCCGCCTCGAAGCTCTCCACGATGTAATTTGGTATGGCATTCATCAGCTGGATGACATTGCCTTCCCCAAGCAGTTTTTGGCTGAATTTGTAGAGTCGTTCGATCTCACGGCGGCGGCTGTGCGCTTCGTCTGCTTCTCTCCGGATCCGCGCCGAGAGTTGGCTGCCCATGATGGAGGTAACTAGGAACGCGGCAAGAGCCACCCAATTCTGGGGGTCGGAGATGGTCAAATTCCCGACCGGGGGCAAGAACTCATAGTTGAAGACCAGCATCGCCGCCAGGGACATAAAAACGGACACCACCATTCCCCAGACCGCCGAAACTGCTAGAATTGCGAGGAGCAGCGTCAGCGCAACGGTGGTCTGATTCACAAGAAGTACATGGCGGTACAGAAACGCGATACCGGCGACGATGGCGATGGATAGTGCAAAGCCAAACGTCCGACCGGCGAGAAATCCCTGCATTGGTCTATTCTAACGCCGGCCTTCGATCTGTCGCGGAGAAGATAGTCCTTTGCCAAAAAAGCCCGAAGACTGGTTGGAGATTGCCTCTCCTCAAAAGTCGCGCGGCATTTTCAAGCTTTTCCTTGGCTATGCCCCGGGTGTCGGCAAGACCTTTAGCATGCTGAGCGAGGCGCTCCGTCGCAGAAGCCGTGGTGAGGATGTGGTGATCGGAGTCGTGGAGACCCACGGCCGCAAAGGCATCGAAGAACTCCTCGCCCAGATTGAGTCTGTTCCAAGGCAAAAAATCGAATACAAAGGCACGATCTTCGAAGAAATGGACGTCGACGCCATCCTAGCGCGCCGCCCGCAAGTGGTTCTGGTCGACGAACTGGCCCATACGAATATCCCCGGGAGCAAACACCGCAAGCGTTACGAGGATGTGCAAGAGCTTCTGGCCGCAAAAATCGACGTGGTGTCCACGCTCAACATTCAGCACATCGAAAGCATTGCGCCGGTCGTCCGCTCCATCACCGGCATCACCGTGCGCGAGACGGTTCCGGACTGGGTTCCGCTTACTGCCGCCGAAACGGTAATGGTGGACCTCACCCCGGAAGCCCTGCAGAACCGCATGAAGCGGGGCGACGTTTATAGCTCCGAGAAAGTGGCACGCTCTCTCAAGAATTTCTTCCGCCGCGGCAATCTTATTGCCCTCCGCGAGCTCGCTTTGCGGCAGGTCGCCGAACAGGTTGACCGCAGCCTCGAATCCTACATGGAAGCCGAGGAGATCCGCAAAAACTGGGCGGTGCGGGAGCGCATGGCCGTGTGCATCTCATCGAATCCCTCGGGACAGTACCTCATAGCTCGAGGGGCCCGCATGGCGCGCCGCATGGATGCCGAACTCTACGTGGTGCACGTGGACCGCGAGTTTGGCGTCAAAGAAGCAAAACAGGACGCCCTCAATGCCAATTTGCGTTTCGCGGAAAGTCTCGGCGCTCAGGTGGTCCGTCTGAAAGGCCGAAGCGTGGCCGACAGCGTGGCCGAATTTGTCCGCTCAAAACATATCACCCAGGTGATCTTCGGTCGCGCTGCGATTCACGATTGGCGCAAGTATCTATACCTATCGGCAGTTCACCGCTTCCTGCGCGAATCGCCCGCGGTGGACGTTCATATCGTCACGCAAGAATCTGAAGAGTGACCTGGATTACGGCGAGGCAGGGTTTTGCACACTGCCTTGCATTTCAAGTTCGATCTCTACCGCGTGGTTCACCTTCAGGAAGAAGTTGCCCGGATTCTTGAGGCCCCAATCGATGAAAGGCACGTTGAACTTCGCGCTGGCTGTCCAATGATCTCCGGCGAACTGCGCTTGGACGGGTATGGTCAGTTCGTGTTCGCCGCCATGCAAAGCAAAAAGTCCGTGCACCTGAACGGTAAATGCTCCCCTCGGCGTAATTTCCCCTTCTACGCGGTCCGGTCGAAAAACAATGTCCGCGTATTGCCCACTCTCGAGAACCTCTTTGTGCATTTTCTTGTCGCGTGAATCGTTGCCGCTATTCCCGCTGGTCGCGTCCACGACGATTTCGCCGCGGGCCTTGCCCGTCGAAGTATCCAGATGCAGATTTCCCTTCTTGAATGCGAATGATCCGTGAACCGTGTGCACGGTACTCCCCAGTGCCCAGTGAACCTTGCTCTGAGCAGGATCAAGCCCGAGAACAATTTCACCTGCCGGTGGTTGCGGCGCAGCATGCTGAGGCAGAGCGCTCAGCACCAACAGCATCACGGGCGCCGCTACCAGGAAATAGAAGACCGCTGCCAGGCGGCTTCGAAACACATTCATCTTTCACCCTTTCAATTCGCGCGGTGAGAAATTGCCAGCCGAGGCGCAAACTCGTAGCCGCCAGAAATCTCGGGGAAGCCTCTCCGAGGTGCGCTGCCAAGAGTCGCGCGAATAGCTCTGGATCCTCGGCCAAGCCTCGCAGCGCGCGCTTCCTTAACGGCGGGTAGCGATCGAGCAAAAGCAAAAGCCGGCCTGTGGTATGCGGCCGCCTCGCGAGTCGGCGGTGCGCTCGCTGGTAACTCTCAAGCTCTCCATTTCCTAATGCGTCGGCAAGCGCCATCGCCTGGCGGAAGCTCAAGCAAAGTCCTTCTCCGGTGATAGCGTCAACACTCCCGGACGCGTCTCCTGTCAATGCAATATTCCCCCGGTAGACCTGCCCCAATCTACGGGTCACCGTCACGGCCCCTCGTTCCGCACTGTGTGGTTCCGCATGGCATAAACGGCCGGCTAACTTGGGAAACTCCCGCCAGGCGTCCTCAAGACGCATTCGCGGATCGCGCGAAATCAGCGCGACGCAGGTCTCCTCGTTGCTGAGTGGCGTAACGTACGCCTGTGCCTTTTGGCCCCAATGAATTTCCATGCAATCGGTCCAAGCCTTCACTCCATAGTGTCGTCTCTGCGCGAACCGCATTTCTTGCCGCACATTCCCGTCCAAGCCCATCCAACGCCGCACGCGCGAGTGGATTCCATCGGCTCCGATGATCCACCTCGACTTCACTACCGTACCACCGAGGATGGCGCCATCACCGCACAAGCCGGCAACCGGAGTGTTCCACAGCAGAGTGATTCCGCAACCTTCGGCTCGTTCCACCATTTTCTGGTGGAGCACGGTGCGACGTACGCCAACACCGCTGACACCGGAAAAGCTCGCTTCCGCCGAGGTCCCCGCATCTAGGAAGCGGATTCCTCGAAAAGCCTGGCCATCGCCTGGACCAATCGCTACGCCCAGTTCGCGGAGTGCGGTCACCGTGCCGGGCATTAGGCCTTCGCCACAAGCCTTGTCTATGGGAGGCTTCGCGCCGTCCGCGACGGTTACGTCAAACCCCTTTTTTCGCGCGGCGAGGGCCGCCGCCAACCCTGCCGGGCCCCCACCAATGACCAGCACACCAGTCGCTTCTCCCACGTCGTCTCCTTGGATCGCCCCTGCTCTGGGCCAGCGAAACGTATAGCTGTTAGATGTTGAGACGCTGGGGAAGATGCCCGCCACTTCCGCTCTTTAGCCACGTGTCGGCTCGCTTTCCGCCTTCCAGAACAACTGTATAAGCTGAATTTATCGGATTTAGCATAACTATTAATTTGACTCATTGACTTTCGCGCCCCATGCTGGTAATTTGATGGCTAAGACTTATGTTTAGCCTCGCCATCGTGAACGATCGGCTTTTCGCGCAGGATAAAACTGTCCGGATCGTATACCGACTTGTGGTACGAAATATTCCTGTTCCCGAAAGTGTAGCAACAGGCGGATGATGGCGGCCTAGTTCAGCATCACCGGAAACTTTCGGGGCCATCATCCGAATCTGGATGGTGGCCTTGTTTTTTCAGAACTTGTTATTTTCAGGGTGGAAGAAGTTGACCACCATCGAAGGGACTCTGCCGTGAGCGACTCGTTACTCAAGCCGCGCAGTCGGACTCTAACCGACGGCGCGCACCGCGCGGGTGCACGCGCCATGCTTCGCGCCGCCGGCCTCCAAGATGATGACTTCACGAGACCGCTCATCGGAGTGGCCAATACCTGGATCGAAATCGGTCCCTGCAACTATCACCTCCGTGAACTCGCGCAGCATGTGAAGGAAGGCATTCGTGCCGCCGGTGGAACTCCTCTGGAGTTCAACACGGTCTCCATTTCCGATGGCATCACCATGGGCACGGAAGGCATGCGAACGTCCTTGGTAAGCCGCGAGGTCATCGCCGATTCGATCGAGCTGGTCACACGAGGAAATCTCTTCGACGCACTGATTGTCCTCGTGGGCTGCGATAAAACGATTCCCGGCGCCGTGATGGCCTTGGCGCGTCTCAATATTCCCGGACTTGTTTTGTATGGCGGCTCGATCGCGCCAGGCCAGTTCGAGGGTCACTCCGTGACGATTCAGGATGTTTACGAAGCGATCGGCAAGCACGCGCGCGGTGGAATGACGGACGCTCAGCTCAGGTCGCTTGAAGGCGCTGCCTGTCCCGGGGCCGGTGCCTGCGGCGGGCAATTCACTGCCAACACCATGGCACTGGTGTGCGAATTTCTTGGGATTGCCCCGATGGGACTTTCCAGCGTTCCCGCCACCAATGCGGGCAAAGCAAACGCCGCTCATCGCGCGGGCGAATTAGTTCTTGATCTTCTACGCCGCGATGTCACCCCCTTGAAAATCATCACCAAGGCGGCGATCGAGAATGCCATCGCCGGTGTCGCCACAACTGGCGGTTCGACGAATGCCGTACTGCACTTGCTGGCCATCGCCAACGAAGCGAAGATCTCGCTCTCCATCGAGGATTTTGATCGCATCAGCTCACTGGTTCCCATTCTCGCAGATCTCAAACCCGGAGGACGTTTTGTCGCCACCGATCTTTACGCAGCAGGAGGCACCGCGCTTGTCGCCAAGCGCCTCCTTGAAGCTAAATTGCTTCGCGGCGATTCCATCACCGTTACCGGACGCACTCTCGCCGAAGAGGCGGCCGCTGCCAAGGAAGCGCCTGGGCAGCAAGTTGTCCGCAGGCTCGAGGAGCCACTCAAGCCGACCGGCGGACTCGTCATCCTGAAAGGAAATCTCGCTCCGGAAGGCTGCGTCGTAAAAGTTGCCGGTCACGGTGTGCAGAATTTTCGCGGCCCTGCTCGCGTGTTTGACAACGAAGAAGCAGCCTTTGCCGCCGTCGATAAAAACATCATCAAGACTGGGGATGCCATCGTCATTCGTTACGAGGGTCCGAAAGGTGGGCCGGGCATGCGTGAAATGCTCGCCGTTACCGCCGCACTGGTGGGCGCCGGTCTCGGCGATTCCGTTGCTCTCCTGACCGACGGCCGCTTTTCCGGCGCCACCCACGGGCTCATGGTTGGACACGTCGCGCCGGAAGCCGCCAGCGGTGGCCCGATAGCGGCAGTCGTGGACGGGGACATCATCGTGTTCGACATTCCCAACAGACAATTGCGTGTCGAACTCAGCGCTGCGGACATCCAAAAGCGACTCGCTACGTGGAAGCCGCCCGCGCCGCGCTTCCGAAGCGGGGTCATGGCCAAGTACGCCTTGCTAGTTTCTTCTGCTTCTCTCGGAGCCGTCACCGTCGTGCCTGCCTCCTTTTCGGAAACGGGTCAACCTGGCTTGAACGCGAGGACTCTATGAAGCTCACCGGTGCGGAAATTCTTTGCGAATCGCTCACGCGTCTCGGGGTTCGCGAGATCTTCGGCTATCCCGGCGGCGCCATTCTTCCGGTCTATGACGCGCTCGGTAAATCGAAGCTGCACCACGTCCTGGTGCGGCACGAACAAGGCGCCACACATATGGCCGATGGTTACGCCCGCGCCAGCGGTGGGATCGGCGTCGCCATGGCCACATCCGGTCCGGGCGCCACCAACATGGTTACCGGTATCGCCACGGCCATGCTGGACTCTTCTCCGGTCGTTTGCATAACCGGGCAGGTCAGCAGCAAAGTCCTGGGCACCGACGCATTTCAGGAAATCGACATCACCGGAATCACCATGCCCATCACCAAGCACAACGTGGTGGTCACCAAAGTGGAGGATGTTGCGCGCACTCTCCGTGAAGCCTTCCTGATCGCCAAGAGTGGACGTCCCGGCCCTGTCCTTGTCGACATTACCAAGGACGCGCAACAAGCTTCCGCTGAATTCAACTGGGAAGCGTCGGTGCCAAAACTCCCCCCCAAGCGCCGGCGCAACAATCATGACCAGGCAGAATTCGACCGCGCCGTGGAGATGCTGAACACCGCCAAACGCCCCGTCATTCTCGCCGGCCATGGCATCATGGTTTCCGGCGCGATGCGCGCCTTTGAGCAGTTCGTCCACGCCGGCAATTATCCTGTGGCCATGACACTCCTCGGCATCGGCTGCTTTCCTGCCAATAATCCCCTCAACCTCGGCATGATGGGTATGCACGGCGAAGCTTGGGTCAACAACGCCATTCAGGAAGCCGACCTGCTCATTGCCGTGGGCATGCGTTTTGATGATCGCGTCACTGGCGACCTGCGCACCTACGCCAAGAGCGCCCGCAAAATCCACATTGAGATTGACCGTGCCGAAATCAACAAAAACGTAAAGGTTGATGCCGCGCTGGTCGGCGATGCGCGTGAGGTGCTCGAACGGCTCACACCACACATCGAAACCCGCGAGCATACTTCATGGGTTCGCCATATCACGGAATTAAAGGGCGACTCAGCCGTCCGCGACATTCAAAGCCTGCCGGATAGTGGGCACCTCTATGCTGCTCATGTCATCAACGACCTTTGGAAAGAAACCCGAGGTGAGGCTATCATCGTCACCGACGTCGGCCAGCACCAGATGTGGGAAGCGCAGTATTACCACCACAATCGCGCCCGCACGCTGATCACCTCCGGTGGACTCGGTACGATGGGTTTCGCTCTTCCCGCCGCTATCGGCGCCAAATTCGCGAAGCTCGATTCCGAAGTCTGGGTTGTTGTGGGCGATGGCGGATTCCAGATGACCATGAGCGAGCTGGCTACCATCGTCCAGGAAAAAATCAACATCAAGATCGCCATCATCAATAACGGCTTTCTGGGCATGGTCCGACAATGGCAGGAGTTCTTTTACGACAAGCGCTATGTCGCGACGCCGCTCGTGGCGCCGGATTTTGCCGCGCTCGCCAATGCCTTCGGCATTCGCGGTGAGCGCATCACCAAGCGCGCTGAAGTGGTTCCCACCATCCGCTCCGCGCGTGAATCAGCCGAAACCGTGTTGCTTGACTTCCGCGTCGAGCAGGAGGATTCCGTCTATCCCATGGTTGCTGCTGGCGCTTCCTTGAGCGACATGATCCGCCGCCCCAACAATCCGCTGGTCGAAACGGCGACCGAACCGTAGGAGAAACCCAGCAAACCATGCAAACACTTGTCGCTTATGTCGAAAACAAACCCGGTGTCCTCAACCGCGTCTCTTCTCTGGCGCGGCGGCTGGCTATCAACATCGATTCACTCACCGTCGGTCCAACCGAGAATGAAGAAATCGCCCGTATGACCATCGTGGCGCATACCGATGAAAGAGGTGCACATCGCCTCGAAGCCAGCCTCGAAAAGCTCGTCGATGTACTCCTTGCAGAAAATGTCTCCACTCGTGCGCTTCTCGAGCGAGACCTGGCCTTGATCAAAGTCTCCGCGGATCAGCAGAATCGCCCTCACCTCATGGAATTGATCAAGGTTTTTCGCGCGCGTGTCGTTGACGTTGCTCCGGAATCGCTCATCATAGAAGTCTCGGGCACTGTCGATAAGATCGATGGATTGCTCGAAGTACTTCGGCCCTTCGGTGTGCTTGAAATGGCTCGCAGCGGACGGATTTCCATGACCCGCGGCGGCGATTTACTGCAACCGCCGGTTTCTGAACCTCCGGCTCCGAATTCGAGTCCACTGGCTCAAACGTAACTTGATTGCGCTGGTAGAGAAACGAAAGTTACCCATGATCCGGACGCCCAGCGCGGGCGTCCTCAAAATAATCCCGCGCCATGGAAGCGAATGTTCGACCGCATGGCGGCCGGCGAGAGGAAAAGAATGGCCAATCTCTATTACGACAATTCCGCGGACCTTTCACTGATCCAAGCAAAGAAAGTCGCCATCATTGGTTACGGCTCGCAGGGTCACGCGCACGCCCTCAATCTGCGTGATAGCGGCGTCTCCGTCCGCGTCGGCCTCCCGGAAGGGAGCGCCTCACGCGCCAAAGCGGAAAAGGCAGGCTTGACTGTCCACCGGCCGGCAGAAGCCGCTGCCTGGGCTGAGGTCATCATGATCCTTGTTCCGGACACCAAGCAGCCCAAGTTATATCGCGAGGCCATTGAGCCAAATCTCAAGCCCGGCAAGACTCTGATGTTCGCACACGGCTTCAACATCCGCTTCGGTACGATCAAGCCTCCAGCCGCCGTCGACGTCTCCATGATCGCTCCAAAAGCTCCTGGTCACCGCGTCCGTGAAGTCTTCATCGAGGGCGGCGGAACACCCGCGCTCCTGGCCGTCGAACAGGATCCCAGTGGCACCGCGAAAGCGCTTGCCCTGGCTTACGCCAAAGGACTCGGCTGCACGCGCGCCGGCGTTCTGGAGACCACTTTTACCGAAGAGACCGAAACCGACCTCTTTGGAGAGCAGGCCGTACTCTGCGGCGGTGTCAGTGAATTGATCAAGGCAGGATTCGAGACGCTCACGGAAGCAGGCTATCAGCCCGAGGTCGCCTACTTCGAGTGCCTCCACGAGCTTAAGCTCATCGTCGACCTGATTTACCGCGGCGGCCTCAGCTACATGCGCTATTCCGTCAGCGATACCGCCGAGCAAGGCGATTATTGCGCCGGACCGCGCATCATCACCAAGCAGACGCGAGAAGAGATGCGCAACATCCTCACGGAGATCCGCAACGGCCGTTTCGCAAAGGCTTGGATCGAAGAAAATGAAAAAGGCTGCCCCAATTTCCTGGCCACTCGGCAGCGCGAACAACAACACTCCATCGAGCAACTGGGCCCCAAACTGCGCGCCATGATGCCATTCCTGCAACCGGTGATCGCGCCCGGACTCGAAAACAAAGCGGCCGCGTCGAAAAAATAAAGTTCGAACGCTCTACTTGCCCATCGTTCCTAGGTCGCACCGGACGCGGTTGACACGTGGCTGGAATTGAGCAATCCTCTCGCGTGATGAAACGCAAAGAGGCCCCTTCCAACCCTCATCTCGCCGAACGCATCGACCAGCTCAGCATCAAGAGGCAGGAAATCATCCGGCCGATCCTTGAGCACCCGCGCGAATTCGTGCTCCTCAGCGTGCGCGCCATGGCCACGCGCCTTCAAACGGATCCCGCAACGATCGTCCGCATCGTCCGCGGGCTCGGCTTCGGCAGCTACCGCGAGTTCCAGCGTCATTTGCACGAGCTCTCGCTCGCCTACGCTACCTCCCTGGACACCATGCAATCCGGCGGCCGCGAGGGGAGCAGGCCGTCGCACGTACGCGACTCTCTCGAGCAGGACTTAAAAAACCTGCAGGGCCTCAAAAACAGTCTCGACGCACAGCGCCTCGTCGCGTTGGCAAAGCGCTTCTACGCGGCCCGTCGGATCGTTCTGCTCGCCGGCGACCTGGCAGTGCATCTCGCGCACTACCTCGAATATCAAACCAGTCTTCTAGGCCTCCCGGTTTTTGCCGCCACCTCGGCGGGGAGGATCGTGCATCTCGTCCGATCCGTCAATAAGCAGGACTTGGTCATTGCCATCAGCTTCCGCCGCGGGCTTCGGCAAACCATCGAGGGGGCCCAGCAAGCACGCGTTCGCGGCGCTTATTGCGTCGGTATCTCTGACACCTATGTTTCCCCCTTGGCACGTGAATGTGACGAAGTATTCCTGGCTTCGATCCAGTCAACTTCCTTCGGCGCCTCCTATGCCGCCCCCATTGCTCTGTTGAATGCCATCCTTGCGGCCGTCGGTCAGTATCGTCGGGCGCAAACACTCGCCTTGGCCAAGGAACTCGCCGAAGAACAGCGCAAAGGATTCCGCTGGTACATGTCCTGACTCCCTATCATTCGTTCCGGTAACGAATATTTCACTGCGCGCGTCCGGCAATCGACTTTTATTTAGAGACATCTTTAATTTGGAGACAAAAGATCGAAGAACCAGAACAGAAAAAAGGGGACATTTCTAAAAGAGCTTTGACACTTTAATTTACAGACCTTGACAAGTCTTTTGGGGCTACTTACTGTTGAGCATTGGCGAATTCACTTCGGTCTGCAACGTTTGTTACAGAAGAACTCTTGATTCATTTCTTGGAGCCCCATGCGGATCGAATCGATCACCCTGCGCAAACTCAAGATGCGCCTGAAGTCTCCCTTTGAAACTAGCTTTGGCACCTCCCATGACCGCACCGTCGTTCTCGTTGAAGTCCTCGCTGACGGCCTCACCGGCTGGTCCGAAGTGACTGCCTTGGAAGATCCTTTCTTCAATTCCGAGACCGTAGACACGGCATGGCTTATCATTCGAAGATTTCTCGTTCCCTTGCTTCTTGGGAAGGAGATCGGCTGCGCCGCGGAAATTCCGCGTATTTTGTCGGCCATTCGGGGTCACGAGATGGCCCGCGCGGGGATCGAAAACGCTCTCTGGGATGTCGAGGCGCAGCAAAAGAATCTCTCACTCGCTCACCTGCTCGGCGGCACGCAATCAGACATCAAATGCGGTGTCTCTTTAGGCCTGCAAGTCACTCCTGAAGTGCTTCTCGAAAAAGTCGCCGTTGAGCTTCGCGCCGGCTATCAGCGCGTCAAGCTGAAGATCAAACCGGGCAAAGATCTGGAAGTTGTGCGCGCCGTCCGCAATGTTCACCCCGGCATTCTTCTGTCCGTAGATGCCAATTCGGCTTACACCCTCGCAGAACTGGAACATCTGAAGCGTTTCGACGAATTTAACCTCTTGATGATGGAGCAGCCTCTCTGGTGGGATGACATCGCCAATCATGCAAAACTTCAACGGCATCTGAAGACCTCCCTGTGCCTCGACGAGTCGATCCGCCACGTCCGCGATGCTGAAACTGCTCTGGACCTCGGCGCCGCGCGCATCATCAACATCAAGGTGGGCCGCGTCGGCGGCCACTCCAGCGCCCGAGAAATCCAGGCTCTCTGCCTCGCCCGCAATATCCCGGTCTGGTGCGGCGGCATGCTGGAGTGCGGTATCGGCCGGGCTCACAACGTCGCGGCCTCTTCCCTGCCCGGCTACACTCTGCCTGGCGATGTTTCCGCCAGCAAACGGTACTGGGAAGAGGACGTCATCGACCCGCCCGTCGAAGTCTCACCCCGCGGCACAATTCAGGTCCCCACCTCACCCGGACTCGGCTATCATGTTCGCCGCGACCTGATTGAACGCTGGACCACCGAAAAGGAAACCTGGCGTGCCCGATGATCCCCATCAACACTGGTCTTGTTCATCTCCAGCTTCACATTTTCATGTCCGCAATTGGGCCGCAGCTCTCCTGGTTCTCGGGTTTCTCTATCCGGGCTTAAGCAGTCCCCACCCAGGGGCTCAGTCTTCGCTCCTGCCGGGCCCCCAGCCCGCGGATGTACCCGCGCAATGGAAACAGTGGATTGGCGAATACGGCGCGGATGGAGATCTTCATTCAGTCTTCGAGCGCGAAGGCAAGCTCTGGCTCTCCATCAAGGACAAGGGTCTTTGGCAGATCGAACAAAAAAGTCCCGGCCAATTTTCGGTCGTTCATCCTGCATCTTCAGGCTTAGATGACCTCAGTATCGGCCGCGGCAGCACTGGGATTCTCTATCTTGGAATTTCAGATGTCCGCTTTCGCTTCAGAACTTTCGACACCGACGATCCGCTCTCACCCAAGATCGCCACGCAAAGCCGTATAGATGAGTTACGTAGAGCAGCCCTCGCTCTTCGGCCCCCAAACGAAAAAGGCAGTTTTCGCACCCCTGATCTTGTCGAACTCGCTCCTCTTGCCCCCTCCATCCATCTCGACATTCGCTATGCTACGGCGCACGATTTTCTCGGAACAGCGGTTTACACCGAGGCCCGGGCCTTTCTGCAACGCCCAGCTGCCCAAGCGCTGCTTCGCGTTCAACAAAAACTCAAGCCGCTTGGCTACGGCTTGCTTATCTTCGACGCTTATCGCCCCTGGTACGTCACGAAAATATTCTGGGACGCCACACCTCCTGAGGGCAAGATCTTCGTCGCCGATCCCGCGCAAGGTTCTCGCCACAACCGCGGCTGCGCTGTTGATCTCACGCTGTACGATCTGGCCACCGGGAAACCCATCGATATGCCCGGCACCTATGACGAGATGTCGCCGCGCTCCTTCCCCGACTATACCGGCGGCACGTCGCTACAGCGATGGCACCGTGATCTGCTCCGGGGCGCCATGGAATCCGATGGCTTTGCGGTATACGACTCCGAGTGGTGGCATTTTGACTACCAGGATTGGAGAGAATATCCGATCTTGAATGCACCCTTCGAAATGCTCGACTCTGGCCACGGGCTAACGCCGGTTCATTAGTTTAGTGGCGCGGTTGAATCAGTGATGGGAGGCATGTGCACTGCTGATTTTCCTCTATGCGCAGGCCCAAAAGCAGGAATACCCGGCCAAAGCTCGGAAGGCACTCAAGCAGGGTGCCCTACATCTTGCTCAAAAAGGTGAAGGCTAGGTCTAGTTCAAAAACGAGGAAACCCCAGGGAGGCGCTGTGCATGTCCGAAAAGTTCTGCAGGTGATCAATTCTTAGTGCTGACCGACAAGTGTAAACCTCTCAGCTCAGTGAGGTTTTCCCCATCTCCGCCACTCGTCGCTCATAAGTCATTTCCACTAGGCCGTGCTTTCCGTAGTAGCGCAACACGATTTTGTGTCCTGGTGCAATCTTCGCGCGTGTCTTGATCAGGGAATCCGAAAGCTCCACCCACTCCCCGTTCACCAGATAACTTCCTTCCCATCCGCGCAGTTCGAAACGCCCGTCGTTCTTTAAGATTAGCGGCGCCGCCTTGCAGGGGATTACTTTCCCGCGAACTTTCGCCTGTAGGCACTGGTAGCGTCCCGAAAGATCCACGGTTTGCGCTTGGCTTTGAGGCGTGAGGAAAACGACAAGGGCAGCAGTCGCGATGCAACGCGCCAAAGTCAAACCTACCCGGGCATACCCCATGGGATCTCCACATCCAGGTCGCTTGGCTGCGGGCGGCGGTCCCTGGCCATTGGTACAGGTGCAATTCCCGAGCCAACGGGACCTGCAGTAACGTGTTTATTTACAACAATTTACAAACAGGCCGAGCGGCCATGATGATCGCGTGGACAGAATACTTCCCCTCCTAGCGCTTCCGAGGGAACTCTTTTGCACCGTCCGCACCAGCGCTTTTGCCTTTCTGATCCGCTCGAGAGCCTCACTCCAGAGGCAATTCCGCCACCGCTTGGCCATCCTTTCTGGGGTCGGACGCCCCATAATTCACTCCCGCCGAGAAGTCCCGCATGACCGCCTGTCCACCGCCCATACCGCTCGAATAGGTGCCTTTTAGCTCAATCCTGTGACCTTTGCTGGTCAGTTCATTCCGCACGTTCTGTCCGAAGCGGTTTTCCATCATCACGTCACAGCCGCTGAAGGTGTGCTTGCTGAACCGCGGGGCTTCCAGCGCCGCCTGAATATTCATTTTGAAGTCCACCAGGTTCGCAACGAACTGCGCGTGCGCCTGCGACTGATTCCAGCCGCCCATGATCCCAAAAGCCACGCGCACATCTCCCTTTTGGGCAAACGCTGGAATGATGGTATGCAGCGGCCTCTTTCTACCCGCCAACGCATTTGGCGAATTTGGATCCATGCTGAAAAGCCCGCCGCGATCGTGCAAAGCAAACCCGGTGCCCGCTGCAACGATGCCCGATCCAAAAGCCTCATAATTGCTCTGGATGAGCGACACCATGTTTCCCTCACTATCGACGACACTCAGATACGTGGTGTCGTTCCCAACCGGGATTTCACCCGCCGTCGCGTCGCAGTTCGCCTTGTCAGCATCGATCAATTTGGCCCTCTCGGCCGCCCACTCTTTCGAAACCAGCGTCGCAACCGGCAGTTTCTGTTTCCGCGGGTCACCGATGTATTTCGCAAGATCCGCATACGCCAGCTTCTTTGCCTCGATCATGGCGTGCAGGGTTTTCGTCGAGCCGAAGCCCCAATCCTTCTGCCCCAGCGGAAACGTCTCCAAAATGTTCAGCATTTCCAGTGCCGCCATGCCCTGCACGTTGGGCGGCAGCTCGTAGACAGTCCAATCGCGATAGCTAGTGGAAATCGGCTCGACAAATTCGCTCGAGTATTCGGCTAGATCCTGCGCCATCATCGGTCCGTTGTGCCGCTTCGTGGAGTCCAGAATCTTCGCGGAAATTTCGCCTTTGTAAAACGCCTCCCGGCCGTGCTGCGCGATCTGCTCGAGCGACCATGCCAACTCCGGATTGCGAAACACCTCACCCATTTTCGGCGCGCGATCTCCCGGCAGATAGGTCTTTGCTGTCGTCTCATCGGTCCGCAGGTAATCTAGTTCCGCCGCCCAGTATGCCGCCGTCCATTCGGGAACCGGGAACCCGTCTTGTGCCGTTCGAATCGCTGCCGCCAGATCCTCGGCCAGTTTCTTTCTCCCGAATTTATCCGCAAGCTTTTGCCACCCATCTACCGCGCCCGGCACGGTAATCGCATTTACTCCTTGTTGCGGCATGCTCCGAATGCCCTGCCTCTGCAAATACTCGATCGTCAATCCCTTCGGCGCCCATCCGCTGGCATTCAAACCATACAGCTTGTTCGCTTTCGCGTCGTACACGATCGCAAACAGATCGCCGCCGATGCCATTCATCATCGGCTCCACGACACCCATCATCGCGTTCGTCGCAATCGCGGCATCCACCGCATTCCCGCCGCGCTCCAGTATTCTCGCTCCTGCCTGCGCCGCCAGTGGCGATTCCGCCGCAACAATCCCATTGCGCGAGATCACCATCGACCGCCCCTGCGAACGGTCCTGTGCCTCGCTCACTTGGCCACTCATCAGCATTGCCGCTCCGTTAAGTACAAACAGGAAAACGCATAGTCTGCGGGAAATCCCCATCGTCTTCCTCCGCTCCGTCGTCAATTCCTTTGAACTCCGCGTCCGCAGGAGAAGTTGCGCGATCTCCGGCACTCTAACCCGTGCGATGAGCATCTGCAAGCATCTGCCATTGCTTGGCCTTCGGGAGAATAGAGCACCGTTCGGTCTTGCCATTCTCGCATGGACGCCCCCATCACAGATCGTTTGGCATTTTCCGGCGAACGCCCTAGAATTCAGAGGACGCGGGTCAGCACCCGGGCTAAGCTTATCTCGGGATCCCTCGTTTCCCACGTCGCGGAGACCAACGCTTGTCTGAGCAGCGCCCAGCTATGCACGATGGGGCATCGATTGCTCCCGGCGATGCGCGCCTCAACGCGCAGATCGATGCCCTCCTTGCGGCCCGCCACTCCGATCCATTTGCCCTCCTCGGTCCGCATCCCGTCCACGGCCGCTGGACGGTGCGCTTCTTCCTCCCGTGGGTCGCGGAAGCTTCGATCTCCTTGAAGCCTCCCGCCGTTGAAGGAACCACGCTTCCCCACGCAAAAGTCAGCGACGCCGTCAAACTTCGTCCCGAAGGCTTCTTCGAAGCCACCTGGCCTGCGAGCCAATCCGTTCCCCCCGCCCCGGCGAATTACAAGATTCAAGGACGCACGCCCTTCGGCGAGTCCTTCGAAATCTTCGATCCCTATGCCTTTCCCGTGGTGCTCAGCGAGTTCGATCTGTATCTGATGGGCGAGGGCCGCCATTACGATACTTACGAGAAACTCGGCGCCCACTTGATCACACTCGAAGGCGTCCGCGGCGTGCACTTCGCCGTCTGGGCCCCCAGCGCGCGGCGCGTCAGTGTTGTGGGCGACTTCAATCGCTGGGACGGCCGCGTCCATCCCATGCGCGCCCGCGGTTCTTCCGGGCTATGGGAAATCTTCGTCCCCGAGCTCGACGAAGGCGCCATCTACAAATATGAAATCGTCGGCCCGAGCGGCAACATTCTCCCGCTCAAAGCCGATCCCTACTCTTTTCGCTCCGAACTGCGCCCCAATACCGGCTCCGTCGTTGCCCGCCTCGATCACTACAAATGGACCGACGCTGGCTGGATCTCCTACCGCGCGCAGAAAAACTGGTTTGAATCACCAATCTCCATCTACGAAGTCCATCTGGGCTCCTGGCGCCGCGCGCCGGAAGACCACGATCGCTGGTTGAGCTACGGCGAGCTGGGCGAGCAACTCATACCTTACGTCAAAGACCTCGGCTATTCGCACATCGAACTGCTCCCCATCATGGAACATCCCTTCGACGGTTCCTGGGGCTACCAGACTCTCGGCTATTTTGCTGCCACCAGCCGCTACGGTACTCCCGCAGAATTCATGGAGTTCGTGGATCGCTGTCACCAGGCCGGCATCGGCGTCTTTCTCGATTGGACGCCCGCGCATTTCCCGCGCGACACTCACGGCCTCGCCCAATTCGACGGCACGCATCTCTACGAGCACTCCGACCCGCGCCAGGGCGCGCATCCCGACTGGGGCACGCTGGTCTACAATTACGGACGCAACGAAGTTCAAAACTATCTAATTTCCAACGCACTCTTCTGGCTCGACAAATACCACATCGACGGCCTTCGCGTGGACGCCGTCGCCTCCATGCTCTATCTCGACTACTCCCGCAAGCCCGGCGAATGGGTTCCCAATCAATTCGGCGGCCGCGAAAACCTTCACGCCATCGATTTCCTCAAGCGCATGAACGAAGTCGCGCATGGCAAATTTCCCGGCGTTCTCACCATCGCCGAGGAATCTACTTCCTGGCCCGCCGTGTCCCGCCCCACCTATCTCGGCGGCCTGGGCTTCAGCTTCAAATGGAACATGGGCTGGATGAATGACACGCTAAAGTATTTTTCCCACGACCCCGTCCACCGCAAATACGAACACAACAAACTTACCTTCTCGCTCCTGTACGCCTTCACCGAAAATTTCCTGCTGCCCTTCTCGCACGACGAAGTGGTCCACGGCAAGAACTCGCTCCTGCACAAAATGCCCGGAGACATGTGGCAGCAATTTGCCAATCTCCGCCTCCTGTACGCCTATCAATACGCGCACCCGGGAAAGAAACTCCTCTTCATGGGTCAGGAGCTGGCCCAGCGCAGCGAATGGAGCGAAGCCCACAGCCTGGATTGGCACTTGCTACAATATGATTCCCATCGTGGCATCCAGCATCTCATCCGCGACCTCAATGGTCTTTATGCCGCCGAGCCAGCCCTTCATCAAGTCGATTTCGACTGGCACGGTTTCGAATGGATTGACGCCAACGACGCCGACAACAGCGTCCTTACGTTTATCCGCCGCGGCAAAAACCCCGAAGACCTCATCGTCGCCATCATCAACGCCACTCCGGTAGTCCGCGAAGGCTATCGTCTGGGTGTCCCCAACTCGGGCTTTTATCGCGAAATCCTCAACACTGACGTGCCCCACTACGGCGGCTCAAACGTCGGCAACATGGGCGGCCAGCAAGCCGCCGACCACCCCGCCCAGGGCCGCCCGTATTCTCTGGTCCTCACCCTCCCACCGCTTGCCGCCATTTTTCTGAAGTGGCTTCCCGCTTAACAGCAATTTCTCATGTCACGAGACATCCGGTAGTTGCATCCAAAGCGCACAGAGCCGTTTGCTGGCCGGTGACCCTGCCTTCGGCTTATCTTTCGCGTTGGATGGAACGGCAATTTTTTGGAGGGGACGGTGACTTCCTTTTTCTTGAATGGAAAATCCGTGACTGTCGATGATGATCCTTCGACGCCTTTGCTCTGGGTTATCCGTGACTCATTGGGATTGACGGGGACAAAATTCGGCTGCGGTATGGCCCTGTGCGGAGCGTGCACCGTCCATCTGGACGGCAACGCCATGCGTTCTTGTGTGGCGCCACTCTCTCGCGTCGCAGGCAAGCAGGTCACCACCATTGAAGGTCTTTCGAGCGATCTGTCCCATCCGCTGCAGCGCGCGTGGATTGAAATTGACGTGCCGCAATGCGGTTATTGCCAGTCCGGACAAATAATGAGCGCGGCCGTACTTCTGAAGGAAAATTCCAAGCCAACCAACAAAGACATTGATGAGGCCATGTCCGGCAACATCTGCCGCTGCGGAACCTATTCGCGCATCCGCCGCGCGATCCACCGCGCAGCCGAAATCGCCGCTGAAAAGAGGTCGTCATGAGCCGTCTCCATGAGCGATTGGAAGCCAAACGGAAACTCCCGACGGCTGACACCTCCCATGTAGTTTCCCCAAAAACCACGCGGATTGCTCGCCGTGATTTTTTGAAGACCAGCGCTGCTGCGGGCGGCGGACTGTGCATCGCCGCCTTTGTCCCTGAGCTCGCCGCGCGTCCGGTTTCGAACCCGGCTGCCAACGCAACGGTCTTCGCGCCGAATGCCTTCGTGCGAATTGCCGCAGACGAATCCGTAACCGTCATCGCCAACCACTCCGAAATGGGGCAAGGCATCTACACCAGTCTGCCGATGTTACTTAACGAGGAACTGCAAGCAGACTGGTCAAGAATAAAAGTCGAGGCCGCGCCCGTGGATGCGGCTTACAACCACACCGTTTTCGGCATGCAGATGACCGGCGGCAGCACGACCACGCCCTCGGAATGGGAACGCTTTCGCAAAATGGGAGCGATGGCGCGGGTAATGCTCATTGACGCCGCTGCACATAAGTGGGGCGTCTCGGCCTCCGAATGCCACGCCGAGAAGGGCGTGGTCATCCACGCTGCCTCCAGCAAGAAAGCTAGCTACGGTTCATTGGCGGACGCTGCCTCGCAGCTGAAACCACCCGCAAACGTAGTACTGAAAGATCCAAAGCAGTTCACGCTGATCGGAAAACCAACGCGCCGCTTGGACACGCCTTCCAAGGTGAACGGCACCGCACAGTTCGGCCTGGATGTCCGTCTGCCCGGAATGCTTTTCGCTCTTGTCGCAAGGCCACCAGTGTTTGGCGGCAAAGTGCTGAGTTTCGACGCCAGCGAAGCTCTTAAGATTCCCGGAGTGCGCGCCGTGCAGCAGATCCCCTCGGGCGTCGCGATTGTCGCCGAGCGCTTCTGGGCTGCGAAGCTCGGCCGCGAGAAGGTGAAAATCTCCTGGGACCATGGTCCCAACGCAAAGCTTTCAACGTCGCAAATGCTCGATGATTTTTCCAGGTTGTCTGCCTCTCCAGGGACCGTTGCGAAGAGAACCGGGGACCCGGCGGCTGCGCTGGCAAACGCTGCGAAAACCATCACCGCGGAATACCACGTGCCTTACCTCGCCCACGCCATGATGGAACCGCTGAACTGCGTCGTTGATCTCCGCGCGGACAGTTGCGAAATTTGGACCGGCACGCAATTCGAAACCGTCGACCGCGCCAACGCGGCTCAGGTTGCCGGGCTTCCCCCGGAAAAAGTCCAGATTCACACCACCCTCCTGGGCGGCGGTTTCGGCAGACGCGCCAATCCCGCCTCGGATTTTGTCGTCGAAGCCATGCACGTCGCCAAGGTCGCGGGAGCTCCTGTGAAGGTCGCGTGGACGCGTGAAGACGATCTCGCAGGCGGCTGGTATCGTCCGATGTGGCACGACCGCTTCGCGGCAGGACTCGACGCCCAGGGCTATCCCATCGCTTGGACCCACACGATTGTCGGCCAGTCCATCACCGAGGGTACCCCCTTCGCCGCCTACACCATCAACAGGGACGGCGTCGACAGCACTTCCGTAGAAGGCGCCGCTGACCTTCTCTACGGCATTCCCAACCTGCAGGTCGACTTGCACAGCCCGAAAATCGGCGTGCCCGTACAGTGGTGGCGCTCTGTTGGTCATTCGCACACGGGATTTTCCGTCGAAGGATTTTTCGACGAAGTGGCGCACGCCGGAGGAAAAGATCCCTACGAACTCCGGCGCAAGCTCCTCGCCAACCAGCCCCGCATGAGCGCCGTTCTGCAGTTGGTCGGCCAAAAGGCTGGCTGGGGAAAACCCCTCCCGCCGGGACGTGGCCGTGGCATTGCCACCCACTTTTCTTTCGACAGTTACGTAGCTCAAGTCATCGAAGCAGCAGTGGACAAAGACGGCACCGTGCGCGTTCATCGCGTGGTTTGCGCCGTCGATTGCGGCCGCACCGTCAACCCCGATATCGTGAAAGCTCAAATGGAAGGCGGAATCATTTTTGGATTAACCGCCGCGCTCAAAACGGAAATTACTCTGGAAGATGGACGCGTGCAGCAGCGCAATTTCCACGAATATCCCATGCTGCGAATGTTCGAATCCCCGGAGATTGAAGTTCACATCGTCTCCAGCGAACAGAATCCCACCGGCGTCGGCGAACCCAGTGTTCCGCCCGTCGCTCCTGGCCTAGCGAACGCGATTTTTGCGGCCACCGGCAAGCGTGTACGACGTCTCCCGATACGAGCGAGCGATCTGCTTGGTGGAAACGAGGCGAAATCATGAGCACGGCGATCAGAAAAATGGGCTCTCGGTCGCTGACTGCGCTGGCCGCGGCGCCGTGCGCGTTGGTCCTGGGTGTGTTTGTGGCCTCACTTCGCGGTGCACCTCGAAGTCCCAAACCAGATGCCAACGCCTCGCGCGAAGCATTCTTCGAGATCTACAAGGTGTTCACCTCGCCCCGCTGCCAGAACTGTCATCCCGCGGGTGACGCGCCTCTGCAGGGCGATGACAGCCACGTGCACACGCAAAACGTGAAGCGTGGCAGAGATGGTCACGGCGTTTACGGTATGCGCTGCGACACCTGCCACCAAACCACCAATCTTCCCGGGGAGCACATGCCTCCCGGTAACACCAAGTGGTCTCTCCCATCCCCCGAGCACAAAATGGTTTTCGTCGGCCGTTCCCCCGCTGAGCTTTGCCGTCAGCTCAAGGATTCAAAACAAACCGGAGGCCGCTCGCTCCAGCAGCTGCTCAAGCATCTTTCCTCCGATGACCTTGTGGGCTGGGCCTGGGACCCGGGCCCGGGGCGTACGTTGCCGCCGCTTTCACGCTTGGACACTGTCATGCAGACGAAGATTTGGATCGAAGGCGGCGCGGCCTGCCCTCAATAATGGCCGTGGCTTGCGTCTCGTGCCGGAATCTGGCTAGGATGGATTGGGTTCGCCGATGGCCGGACAGGCTCAAATCCCCGCAGATATGTCTCAGACCAGCTCGGAGGGCTCATGGCCGAAGAAGCTGCTTGTCAACAGTAGGCTCATCAATTTGTCCAGCATCATCTTCGCCATCATGCAGAGCGCCTGTACCGCCGTCATTGCCGTCAGCGGCGTGCGCGTCGCCATCGGCTTCAGCGCTCTCGCCGCCGCGGCAGGCATTCACACACCTGCTCACGGCTTCCATCAGGATGCCATTCGCATCCCCATGATGGTCTTGGCCTTTCTGGGCGCCTTCCTCAACTTATTTATAATTTGGAAAGTACGCAGTTTGCGCGGCAAACCCGCCGCACAATGGCGCCAACAGCCCGTGACGAAGAAAAAACTCAGCTCCGAGCGCTTTCAGATCGCCCTCTCCGTCTTGACGCTGTTTCTTCTGGCCGCCGAATGGATCATTCATCCCCTGATCCACCGCGTCCCCTGACAACGATATCCACGGCGCTCCTTTATTCCTTCGTCGAATCCTTCTCCGAATTCTCCATTTCTTTCGCCAGCCGCTCGTGCAGCCGCTCGCTGTACCCCACCGGCAGTTCAAATGTCCGGTCGTCCGCGGTCAAAACCAGAATATTTCGAGTCGAATCCAGTATCGCCGAGCAGATTTCGCAGTGTTCCAGATGCCGCTCGATGTCCTCGCGCAGTTTGGCATCGACGGTATCGTCGATGTACTCCGAAATGTGCTCCCACACATGTTTGCAATTCAGTTTCATGGCGCTCTCCTGAAGAACCCCCTACGCGCCGGGGCTGTCGTTTTCAGAAATGGAACCAGGCGCTTTTGCAGCATTATCCGCGCGCGGTGCAGCCGCACTTTTACGGCACCAGGATTTATTCCCAATGCCTGGGCCGTTTCCTCCACGCTCAGTTCTTCCAGGTCTCGCAATGCGAAAACTTGCCGGTAAATGCCGGGCAGCTCCGCGACGGCAACTCGCAGCGCTTCTCGCAGTTCCTTCCGCTCCAGGGCTTCCAGCGGAATCTCCCGCCAATCTGTGAGCGGTGCTGGCGTGAAGTCCCCTTCGTGACTCGCTGCCTGCTCCTTAAGCGATTCCTCCGCGGCCCCTTTCGCCTTTCTCAGTCGTTTCCGCCCTTCATTGATCGCAATGGTCGCCAGCCAGGTGCTGAACTTGGCGTCCCCTCGAAAGGATGCCAAATGCCGGTACGCACTAATCACCGTCTGCTGCGCCCCATCCCCGGCTTCCGCCTCGTTCTTCACGATCGAAAACAACGTCAGGTACACCATCCGCTCGTACGGCCGGATCAACTCATGAAACAATTCTTTCTCGCCCGCCAGCACACGCGCGATCAGCCCCGCCTCATGTGTCTCCGTCGTCCGCATAAGAATCTTTCCTCGGCATCCTGCGAAAGGCTCCGGGGCTACGTCTCGTTTCTTCCCCTAGAACTTCTCCAGCCTCGCCACTCCAAAAATCGCGTGGAACCTTTCGCAGTAGACGGCCACTGCGTGATACTTGTTCAAATCCGCGCGCTCCGGCAAAGCATAATTCTGGTCACCTTGATTTCCTTTCAACGATCCCAGTTCCACGCTATCAATCTCGCCCTTCACAATTTCCCCGTCAAGCGCCTGGTCCTCCGCCCGCACCAGAAGCACATGCACATCCGGCCCAATCGATGTCGTGAAATCGGAAAGCCGTAAATACTCCTGCCCCTCCGCGGTCTTGTAAACCGTCGCCCGTCCGCTCGTGTGGTGAACCTTCCCTTCCAGTTTTCCTGTGTACAACGCCTCGGGCTCCAAGCTCAACGCGGCTGGCGCTGCCTCATTCACCTTCTGATTGATGAACAGCTTCTCCGGCCGGAACGCCCACCAGGCAGCCACACTAACCGCAATCCCCATCAGGATCGGAATCCACTTGTTGCGTGACAACCATGAACCTGTATGCGTATTCATCGTTTTTTGTCTCAAGAAAAAAGCGGGCAGGGTGACCTGCCCGCTTTCTCCTCCCTCTCTAGGGAATCCTAGAACTTCTCCAGCGGCGCCGCGCCAAAGTTCGCGTTGAACCGCTCGCAGTAGATTGAAACTGTCCGAAACCTGGTCAGGTCCGTTCCCGCTGGAATTTCGTAATTCTGGTTACCTGCATTCCCCTTCAGCTTCCCTAGCTCCACTTTTTCCATGTTGTCTTTCAGGAAGTTCGCGTCATCCATCGCATCCTTCGCCGCCACCAGGATCACGTGCACATCCGGCCCGTTCGAAGTCTTGAAATTGGTCAGCCGCAGCACCAGCTTCCCATCCACCTCTTGATACACCGTCGCGCGGCCCGAAGTCGCGTGGACCTTGCCGTGGAACTTCCCCGTTTCCAGCGTCTGGGCCCCGCCCTCATGGATCATTTTGTCGTCTTGCATCTTGTCGTGTTTCATGGCGTCTTGTTTCATGCGGTCTTGCCCCATATTGTCTTGCGCGTGCACTGATGGCTGGAGCAGAAACGCCCCGGCCAGCGCCGCAAATGCCAAACCTGCCTTGATCGTAGGAACCATGCGAAGCTCTCCTGTAGGTTGAGTTTAGAGGGCCAATCCTTCCGCCCTGTCATCCCCTTCGCCCCATAGGAGTCCGCAACCCGGCAAAGGTTACCGCCCGCAGGACCAAGGCGATCAGCCCCGTTTACCTTTCGAGGAACGCCCCCGGTGGCCCGCAGCCGGACTCCCGGCAAACGGGTATCATCAAAATGCGTAGGGAACTCTTATGCCTAGCAACTTCGCTATCCGGCTCAGGTGTCCGCGCGGGGACAGTGACTCCTGGGTCACCCTTTCGAACCGCGAGGAATCCCTTGAACAAATTCTTCAGCAGACTTGGGACTTCAAGTGCCGCGAGCACGGCCAACAAAAAGGAATTCCCCAAGAAGTCATGGAGGTAGCTCCCCTCGAGGATCCGGATCCCCCGCAAAAAGCCCAGCCAACCCCGGCCGTCCCTTTCACCGCGGTCTCCAAAAAAAAAGTACCCCGCTCCAGCGAGCGCGTCTCGCTACGCGTACCCGTCGTGATTTACGGTTATGCGGGCAAAGACGGCGCCTTCCACGAAGATACGGAGACGGTCATCGTCAATTACAGTGGCGCCCTGGTCACCCTGAAGACCAAACTGGCGTTGGACGACATCGTTTTTCTGATGCACAAGGGCAGCCGCCAGGAGCAGGAAGTCCGTGTGGTCTTTATGGACTGCTCTTACCTCGAAACTCGCGTCGGTCTAGCCTTCAAAAAAACCATCTCCGACTTTTGGAAAAAAAACCGCAAAAAGCCTCGCGTTCCCAAAACTCTTCGCGTCCTCGTCAAAGGTACGGACCACAACGGTCATCCTTTTACCCAGAGCGCCTACACCGTCGATCTCAGCCAGGATGGCGCGCGTTTGGACGGCGTCGGCTTCTTGACTTCCCCGGGACAGACCATCGAAGTCCGCCGCCGCTGGCGCCAAGCCCGCTTCCGGGTCGTCTGGATCGGCCAAGTTGGCACCACCGAGACCAATCAGATCGGCGTCTTCCGCCTCCAGGCCGAAAAAGACATCTGGCGCATCGAACTTCCCAAGACCGGCGCGGTCCCACCCCCGAAAAAATAATTTCTCATCGCTCATCTTGCTTTTCTCCGGTACACTCGGGTGTCCACCATGTCCAAACTATCGCGCCGCAACGTGCTCAAGAAGGTGGTATCAGGAGCCACCTTGGCTTCTCTACCATCCGTCTCCTGGTCACAGGAAACTGCTCCGATAAAACGCAAAGGCAATATCCGCCAGTCCGTTTCCCGCTGGTGTTACCAGAGGATTCCGCTCGACAAGCTTTGCGCCTACGCCGCCGAGATTGGTTTGAAGGGCGTCGACCTGCTCAATCCCGACGAGTTCGAAGTGCCCGCGCGTTATGGTCTGGTCTGCAGCATGGGTTACGGTGGCGGTGGCGAAATTGGCAGCGCCATGAACCGCCTCGAAAATCACGCCAAGCTTGAGGAAGGATTCCGCAAATACATTCCGCTCGCCGCCAAAGCCCGCCTGCCCAATGTGATCACGTTCTCCGGTAACCGCAATGGAATGTCCGACGAAGAGGGCGCCAAAAATACTATCGCCGGTCTCAACCGCGTCAAGAAAATCGCCGAGGAGCACGGCGTGACCATCTGCATCGAGCTACTCAACAGCAAGGTCGACCACCACGACTATATGTGCGACCACACCGCCTGGGGTTTACAGGTCGTCCAGGCCGTCAACTCACCTCGCGTCAAGCTGCTCTTCGACATCTATCACATGCAGATCATGGAAGGAGACTTGGTCCGCACCATTCAGAAAAACATCGATTGGATCGGCCACTTCCACACTGGCGGCGTTCCCGGCCGACACGAACTTGACGGCACCCAGGAAGTCCAATGGGACGGCGTGATGCGCGGCATCGCGGCCACGAACTTCCGGGGCTACGTGGCCCACGAGTTCGTCCCCACCCGCGACCCCCTCACTTCCCTCCGCCAAGCCGCCGACCTTTGCGACGTTTAACCCGCTCCGCCCTCCAATGGCGGCCCAAAATATTGAGGGCGCAACCAGCTGTTAAGCGGGTTGCGCCCTCTAACTGAGCCGTAAAGTTTCTAACCTTCCCGATTCCATCTGGCGTCGTAAAAGCCGTGAGGCTGTTACGCTCTCCAAACCGATCCCTAAAGGCTTCACGCTTCGCGGTTCAATCTCGCGGCGCAACCGCCGTTAAGTGGTTGCGTCCTCTAAATGGAACCGTAAAGTTTCTAACCTTCCTGAACCAACCTGGCGGCGCAACCGCCGTTAGGCTTGCCGCGCCTTCCAAACAGAACCCTGAAGGCTTCGAGCTCAACGATTCAATCTCGCGGCGCAGCCGCGGTTAAGCTTGCTGCGCCCTCTAAATTGATCCGTAAAGTTCCAAAGCTTCCCGGTTCAATCTGACGCGCAAGATAGAGGGTCCCGTTCGCGCCGTCAATCAAATTCTGATCGAACCTTTGTGCAAATCTGTGGAAGAGTGTGCAAAAATGCCGGCGCGTGGCAGGCAGACAGTCCCTTGCTTGGAGCAGTCTGTAGGATCTGTAGGAAGCGCGCGAATTCGATGCAAGCCAGGCCAAATGTTTGCCGGTTCCATTCCGCGGCGCGTAACGATTAGCTTCGCCCCACAACAACCCATGGGTTCTAAGCGACGCGTCGAGTCGTGCAATAATGTAGCAGGCGCCCACGAGAATCAGAAAGCCCACGAGAACAAGTACGATTTTTCTTCGTGCCGGGACGAACGGCACACCTGGCCACCACCGGCGGTAGAGACAAAGTAAAAACAAGGCCGAGACAGAACCCAACAGCACCAAGAATCTGCGCGTCACGAGAGCTCCCGATACAGGCCAAGGTTCCGGTACAAAGCGCAAGCGTAATCGGGACCACCAGGCGTGGCGGCTTAGCTTCTTCCGACATTGTGCGGCAAGCTAACGGTTTACTGGCGCTTTCAAGTTGTTGGCGCACACCGCCAGACTGGCCTCGAGCGGACACCTACATTTCGAAAGATAGATGTTTGTTCGTTCCATTTACGTTCTTTCCTTTCAATCATTTACAAATGGCCCGGAGCACAACTCCTTTCCTCCGGATACCATCAATTTTCATGGGAATGTGCGGCCGATTCTTTCTTCTCTACCCACTGCCCACCCCTCACCCATCAGGGTTACCGCATCTGGTTACACACTTTTCTCATTATTGCGTTGCTTGGCCTCGACCTCATATTTCAGGAAACTTTCTTTCCCACACTCTCGTACCTATCTCCAAGCGCCGGCCCGCCGCCGGCCGGGAGGCAACGTTTCATGTCCAACCTCAGCCGAAAGATGTCTAGCCGCAAAGACATGATGTCCAACTGTTCCCGGAGTCTCTTGGCCAAGTCTGCTCTCGCCGCCACCGCCCTTTTGTTGCTCACACCCTTTGGGGTGGTTGCGCAGTCATCCTCTGGCTCATCTAAGTCCTCATCTACTTCGTCGTCTTCGGACCGCTGGCTGCATGTTCGCGTCATCAGCTCGGACGCCAAGGGTGAGACCGTTCGCGTCAACGTTCCCCTGGAACTAGCGGAAAGGGTTCTCCCCACGATCAACAAAGACCGCCTCCACGACGGCAAGGTCAAGATCGACAATGCCCATGTTAATGATGTCGACCTCCGCGCCCTGGTCGAAGCTATCCGCACCGCCAAGGACGGCGAGTTCGTCACCGTGCAGAGCAATGATTCGGACGTTCGTGTCGCCAAACAGAACAATCACCTGATCGTTCATGTGCTCGACAAGCAGAACTCCAAGAAGTCTGAGGTAGAAGTCAAGGTTCCCATGAAGGTTATCGATGCCCTCTTTTCCGCCGGCAAGGATGAATTGGACCTCGTGGCCGCGCTTCACGCCCTCTCCGGGCAGGGCGATACGGAGCTTGTCTCGGTGAAGGATCATGAGAATACCGTCCGCGTCTGGCTCGATTCCAAAAACGTCACCGACTAGGACCGTCAGGAGGCCGACATGATGCTACTGGCGAAAGCAGCTCTCGGACTTGGCGGAACACTGGTACTCGCGGGCGCCTATACCATGCGGGAAGGCGTGATCCGGGTCGACGTCGACGAATACCGCTCTGGCGGCTCCCACGTTCATATGTGGGTTCCCGCCGCGGCCGTCTCCATGGCCATGCATTTCGTTCCTAGCAAGCACATGCGCCATGCCTCCGAGCAGGCGCGCGCAGCTCTGCCCGTTTTTCATGCCATCATCAAGGAGCTAAAAAAATATCCGGATGCCGACCTCGTTGAAGTTGTAGATGATGATCAGCATGTGCACGTGCGCACGCACGGAGGGAAATTGCAGATTGACGTCGACGCGCCGGACGAGAAAGTTCACCTTCTCTGCCCGTTGTCGGCCCTCGAAGACGTCACCAGCCAGCTCGAAGAGCGCAGCCCGGCAGCCTAGAATTCATTTCGCGAAGGCCCATGGCGGATGACTGAAGGAGCCCGTGAGACATTATCTTTTGATTCTTGCCGCGGCTCAGGCCGATTCTGTGGTTCTGTGGGCTCCGTCTGTCTTGGCCTGCTGAAAATAAATCTCTTCAAGCAAGGCATCCTTCTTCCAACCGGCTCTCTCAAGAATGCCGCGCCCGTTCTCCACCATTACCGGATGACCGCATAAGTATCCCGTCGTATCTTCCGCCCGCAACCCCCACTCATCGGCATACTTCCGTAAGAGATCATCCACGCGCCCCGTCTCCCCCTTCCAGGCCAGGTCCTCCCACGGCCGGCTCACCGTAGTCACATACTTGAACCAAGGCACCTCCCCCGCGTACCGCTCCAACTCTTCCCTGTACCCAAACTCCCACGACCGACTCGCGCCCTGCAGGCAGTACAGCTTATGGTCCCCGGGTAGAGGGGAATCGCCCTTCTTCCAGTCTCGATAAAGTGTTCTAACGTAACTGACAAACGGGGCGATCCCCGTCACCGTGGAGAGCAGCAGGTGGTGCGTCCTCCCGCTCCGCAGATCCAGCGTGAACCGCCCCTTGGCGATTTTTCTGCACAACAGCGTGTCGCTTTTTTTTAGCTTGAACAGGTCCGGAGTCAGACCCCCTTGCGGGACCAACTCCACGAAGAATTCGAGCGCCTCTTCATAAGGCGAGGAAACGATGGAGTACGCTCTTTCGATGCGCTTTCCGTCATGCTCGACACCCAGGGTGGCGTACTGTCCAGCGCGGAATTCGAACGGTCCGCCGGGGTCGATTCGAACGATCCACAGATCGTTCGAAAGGTCCCGTCGCTCAAGAATCCGGGCTTGATAGTGCTTGTCTGGGGAGGCGACCATCTATTTTTCTCCCTGGGGATTCAAATTCATCTCACCAAAACGATAACGGGCGGGGCCCATTCCAGCTCCGCCCGGAACTTCATTTTCCCGTACAGCCCATCCCCAATTCCTGAGAAGTGAACATCTCGAACCACGACCGAGACGGCGGAGTCGCTCGCCTGGGCGCGGCCAGGTGAATTAGAAATTATCAATTTCCTGCCCGCAGAGCAATCCTTTGTCAGATGAGTTTTGGAGGAAGCAACTAAAAAGATAAGCCCGCAAGCGTTTTGGACTGCCGGTCTATTCGTAGGCGAGAGCGACGACTGGGTCGTAGCTGGCGGCACGGAGCGCGGGGTAGACGGCCCCGGTTGCGGCTCCCACGAGTGCGAGCGCGATCGCGGAAAAAATCCAGGCCGGGGAAATCAGAATCGTCAAGCCTGGGTTGGTTTGCTTCAAAATCGCCTGCGTCAGAAAACTAAGCGCTATTCCTAGACCGGTTCCCATCAGTGTAAGGATAAGGGTCTCACCCAACAACATGCGCACGACGTCGAGCCGGGAGAAACCCAGTGCTTTGAGAATCCCGATCTCGCGCGTACGCTCCATCACCATGGTGTGCATATTCAAAAGCACCACCAGGAAGCTCACCACAATTCCCAGGGCCACCATGGTGCGCGTGAAGGGACGCAACTGCGGCAAGTTCGACGAAGTCATCAGGGTCACGTATTCCGACAAGGAGCGGATACTATTCTCCGGCATCAACTTGAGAATCTGGGCGCGCGTGCCTTCGGTATCCCCTTTGCTTCTCACATAAAACATTGAAACGCGCTTCTCCGCCCCGGCGATCTCCTGGGCCGTGCGAATGGGAATGAAGTATCGCGCGCCTTTCCCGTGCCCTACGATCCCACAGACTGTAAACGCATGATTTAACAGCGTGATCTGGCTGCCCACCTTCAGGTGGCGCGTTTGCGCAATGATGTCGTCAGCGATCACCTCGTCCGGCCCTTCGAAGGGACGCCCATCGCGGAACAGGAAACCCTTGCTCAGCGCGTTGAAGCGCTGGTAATCGATTCCATAGATCATCACTAAGTTCTTTGGTTCTGTAAGGATGACCGTGGGCGCCACCTCATCCACGCCGCTCAACGCCGCGATTTGTCCACCGAGCGACTCTTGCATCCCCACACTTAAGAACGCGAAAAAAATCGAGGAGTTTGGCGGTTGAACCAGGATATCCGCGCCAACACCCTCAACGCGCTTTCCCCATTCGGAAATGACACCAGATGTGAGACCTACAATCATCAGAACGAGAATCACCTGGATGGCAATGGCAATCACACTCAAAAAACTGCGCAGCGGCCGGGCGGTGATGCTGCCCCAAAACATTTGCAAGAGGGAAAATGGTCCGTCGTAGGTTTCCGTCATCGAACGCAACCAATTTTGTACTCTATCATCTCAATTTCGCGCCGGTCAAAACTACCTTGCAGGTCCAAAGGCAATACACGTGCCGAAGTCCGGGAAAAATGTTTATGCTAGGTTAAGTTTTCAACACAAATGTTGATAAGTATGTGGAAATCCCCCGCCCGCGCGCGCTAACTTCTCACCCGTCAACACTCTTATCCTCTTTGCACCATTTGTGTGCAACAGAGCTTTTTTCACGGGCATATCTGTCCGGCTGAAAGTTGTTCCACAGTAGAAAAAATTCCGCGAAAGATTTCGGAGCGAAGAAGCAAGGGTAATTATCCTCTCTTGTTTTCTTAAACTGTTGATTCTCAACGAGCGGCGGCGGATTTTCCTTCAGTACCACTTGGGGGGCTTCTCGAGATGCACCTTGATGGTCTGCTTGGGATCGGTGATGTCGAGCCAGCGTCCGTACGTCTTCCATCCTTCGGCAACAACTTGTACCAAAACTCTACCCATTGGCGCGTTCGGAACGTGGGCGATGCCCTCGCGGCTGGTCTTTACATTCATTTCCAGTTTCTTGTCCTTCTTCAGCGAGTGCTCTTCGATAAATTTCACGTACACGCTGGCGTTCTCGACGGGAACACTCTTGTCGCCGCCGGTCACTTCAATGGTGATCCGAGTCTGTACGTTGCTCGTGGGAGGCGGCGTCTGCGGTTTAGATGCCGATGCCGGTGAATTCTGGGCGGCCATCTGTTGTGCGACCAGCGCCGAAGCGGCGAGGCACAGGCATGCAAAAGAATTTGTCGAGAATCGCATAAATGGCTAAACTCCATGGTCCACGGAACGGCAGCCTGGGTCAAGGTCTCGCCGTGCTAAGATTGGATGCTGCTTACGTTCGGGATGCTGCCCCGGCCGATGCTCTGCCGTGGAAATCGCGGCCGACCGCCATTTGACTCATCAATTTAGCTCCGGTAAGTTCAGAAGAAACTGCCCGACTGGCAAGTTGGGGTTGCCTCAAGAATGCAGTTCACCCCGAACGGTCAGCGCAGGACGTCAAACTGACTGCCATACAATCAGAACAGGAATCGCAAGGAGAGCATCATGGGTTTTGCCACCAACGCCATTCATGTGGGTCAGGAACCCGATCCCGCCACCGGGGCCATCGTCGCGCCCATCTATCAAACCTCCACGTACATAAACGAAGAACTGGGCAAAAACAAAGGCTACGATTACGCGCGCACGAATCACCCCAACCGCAAAGCGCTCGAACGGACCGTTGCCAAGCTTGAGGGCGGACATAGCGCGTATGTTTTTTCATCCGGCATGGCAGGAATCGACGCTGTGTTCCGGCTTCTCCGTCCGGGCGATCACATAGTCCTCTCAGAAGCGGTTTACGGTGGCGTATTCCGCCTTTCAACACAGCTCCTCGTGCACTTCGGCCTGGAATTCAGCTTCGTGGACACTTCCACGCCGGATTTCGTGCGCGCGGCGTTACGTCCAAATACGAAAATGATCTACATCGAAACGCCGGCCAACCCCACGCTCAGCGTCACCGATATCGCAGCGATTTCTAAGTTGGCCAGCGAGCGCCACCTCTCCGTGACGGTCGATAACACATTTCTGAGTCCTTATTTGCAGCGCCCCATCGAACTGGGCGCGCACATCGTAGTTCATTCCATGACGAAATATTTGAACGGCCACAGCGATTCCACGGGAGGGGCAGTTGTGCTCACGCGTCCCGAGGACGCCGAAAAGATCTATTTCATACAGCGCTCCGCCGGCACGGGCCTCTCTCCCATGGATTGCTTCCTGGTGTCGCGCGGCATCAAGACACTGGCCGTTCGCATGCTCCAGCACAACGCCAACGGCATCACCGTGGCACGCCATCTCGACGCGCATCCCAAAGTCCGCAAGGTCTTCTACCCCGGCCTGCCGTCTCACCCGCAACACGAAGTGGCCCGCCGCCAGCAGAAGGGCCCAGGCGCCATGCTCTCCTTTGATGTAGGTTCCCTGGAGGCCGCGCGGCGCTTCCTAAATCACGTCAAGCTCTGCTCGCTCGCCGAAAGCCTCGGGGGCGTCGAGACTTTGATTTCGCTTCCCGCGATGATGACCCACGCATCCATGCCTAAGGAGGTTCAGGATCGCGTGGGCATCACCGAGGGCCTGGTACGTTTGTCCGTGGGCATCGAAGACGTCGAAGACATCATCGCCGACCTCGACCAGGCGCTGCTCTACGTCTGAACATTCCACAAGATCGGCCGCCTTTCACCCTCGTTTCTTTGTGCGTGGGAAGTCCGGCTGCCGACAAATTTGACACGCTAAGAATTCTGCCCGAGCGTACCGGGGCTTTCTATAATTCTGTCGGGATTGCGCCGCATCATGACGCGGAGGTGATGCACTTGTCCGTAGAACGCGCGTAGTGGAACCTGATGCGCCGCCTCGCGAATCCTTCCCCTTGCTTATTGACAGGAGCGGCGTTACTCTCTCCCCTCAGTAACTGATAGGAAGGTCATGAGCAAACCCACCGATCTCGTCCAGGGCACACTCGATCTGTTGATCCTCAAGACTGTCGCTGTCGAGCCCATGCACGGCTGGGCCATCGCTCAGCGCATCCGCCAGGTCTCGAAAGAGGTGCTGCAGGTCAATCAAGGGGCGCTTTACCCCGCGCTCCACCGCTTGGAACAACAGAGCTGGATCACCGCCGAGTGGGGCGAGTCCGAGAATAACCGCCGTGCCAAATATTATTCCCTTACGAAGTCCGGAAAAAAGTACCTGCAGAGCGAGCAAGCAAACTGGGAGCGACTCTCGGCGGCGATCGGATTGGTCCTGAACACCGCGTGAAGTAAGGAGGTTGACCATGCGCAGGCTGCAAAGCATCTCTCATCGGCTCCGCAACTTGTTTCACAAAGACGCGGTTGAACGGGAAACCGACCAGGAATTGCACTTTCATCTGGAGCGCCAGATTGCGGAGCACGCCGCGGCCGGGATGTCTCCGGAAGAAGCGCGCCGCGAGGCCTTGCTCGAATTCGGCGGTGTGGAACAATTCAAGGAAGAGTGCCGCGAAGCTCGCGGCGCGAAGCGTATCGAGTCACTCCTCGCCGATCTGCGCTATGGTTTCTGCACGCTTCGAAGGAGTCCCGGCTTCACAATTGTGAGCGTACTGACGCTGGCCCTGGGCATCGGCGCGAACTCCGCCATCTTCAGCATGGTGAATGCCCTGCTTCTCCATCCCTACAACTTTCGCAATCTCGACGCTCTTGTCCGCGTGTGGGAAGATCGCGGCATCGACGAGGGCTACGACGCGAGATATATGGCACCAGCGGATGCCCAGGATCTCCGCTCGACGAATGATGTCTTTGAAGGCCTGGCCACTTACGCCTTCCAATCCTTTGGTTTGGGAAAGGAAGGAGACCTCCGGCCCATCCTCGGGTGCAGAGTGTCCGCAAATTTCTTTGATGTTCTCGCCATCACTCCGGCGGCCGGCAGACTTTTCGGCGCTGCGGAAGAACAGCCGGGAGCTGATCAGGTTGCCATCCTGAGCTACAGATCATGGCAGGGGCGCTTTGGCCGTGATTCGCAGCTGTTGGGCAAGACAATTTCATTGAACAGCCGCGCTTACACCATCATTGGAATCATGCCGAAGAATTTTGATTACCCGGTGCCTGTGGAATTGTGGGTCCCGCTCGCCCTCACCCCCGCGGAGAAAGGGGATCGCACACAACTCTCACTTAGTGCCCTTGCCCGGCTCAAACCCGGAGTCACCGTTTCTCGGGCCGGCACTGTACTGGCCGGTTTTTCTCACCGGCTCGAACAGCAATATCCAAGGACGAATGCCGGCAGAGCAACGACTCTTCTCCAAATGCGGAAAGAACTCTACATGTTTACGCTTCCCCTCTTTCTCCTGCTTCAGGCGGCGGCCGGGTGCGTTCTGCTCCTCGCCTGCGCCAACCTGGCGAATCTGGTTTTCGCGCGGATGATCGGCCGGCACAGAGAAATTGCTTTGCGCGCGGCCCTCGGTGCGGGGCGCGGGCGCCTGGGGCAACTCTTTCTCTCTGAAACGCTTTTGTATTCGTCCGCCGCGGGAATTCTAGCCGTGGCGACATCCTTCGCCATCGTGCGCGCACTGCGCACCAGTATTCCGGCGGGATGGACCAAATGGGTTCCCGGTTGGGATGGCATTCGCGTCGACGGCAACGTTCTGGCCTTCACCATACTGGTCGCACTAAGTGTCGGATTTTTTCTGGGCCTGGCTACCGTGCTGCACACCAGCCGGGTGGAGCCGAACAAGACTCTCAAAGAAACCGGCTCGGGCACTGCTACGCCTGCCAAGCGCAGAGTTCGCAGCGCCTTAGTGGTTGCGCAAGTCATGCTTGCATTGATCTTGCTTGTGTGCGCGGGCCTGACGATTCAGGGATTTGTGCGGCTCGCTACCGTCTATCGTGGATTCGAACCGGCCAGCGTTTTGAGGATGGAGATTTCCCTGCCTGAAAAGCTCTATTCGGACAACGTAAAGATCACCAATTTCTATCACCGGCTTCTTCGCGCCACGGCGTCGCTCTCCGGGGTTCAGCACGCATCTCTGGTCACCAATCCTCCGGCCAGCAACGTCGACAGCGAAACGACCTTTTTCACCATGGAAGGCCAAGCGGCGCTCAAAATCAGTGAAATACCCTCCGCCGATCTGCAAATCGCCAGTTCTGACTTTTTTGATACATTGAAAATCTCCTTGATTGCGGGGCGCATATTCTCCGACACGGACGGCGCGAATTCAGCGCCGGCAGCGGTGATCAGCCGCGGGATGGCCTCGCGTTTCTGGCCGAAGGGAGACGCGGTTGGACACCGCATCAAACTCGGCCCGCAGGACTCGGCGGAACCATGGCTCACCATTGTGGGAGTGGTCGGCGATGTTCGCCAGAACTGGTGGAATTCTTTGACGCGCCCAGTTATTTACCAGCCGTTCGGACAGTCGCCGCAACGCTCCATAACCGTTCTCGTGCGCACGACTGCAAATCCGACTAACTCCGTCTCCGCCGTGCGGGATGTGGTCCGCCAAATGGATCCGGGAATCGCTCTGCGAGGAATCAACACCTTGGAAGAAGAGATCGCGGATTCCATCGCCATCATCCGCATTATGGGCATTTTGATGGGGATTTTCGGACTGCTCGCGCTGGCGCTTTCTTCGATCGGAGTTTACGGCGTGCTGTCGGAAAGCGTCGCGCAACGAAGGCATGAAATCGGCATCCGCCTGGCGTTGGGCGCCGACCCGCGCGACTTGATGAAACTGATCCTTGGGCAAGCGTTGAAGCTCACCGGTATCGGCCTGGTGATTGCACTGCCTTGTGCCGTGGCCATCAGCCGGGCCATGGCACACTTGATTTTCGGCGTGGTCAGCGTGGATTTCACGATTCTGGGTGGCTTCACAGCCCTTCTGGTGCTCGTGGCGCTCGGTGCGGGCTATTTCCCCGCGCGGCGAGCGATGAGCGTCGATCCGATGGTTTCTCTGCGCTACGAATAGCCGAACCTATTTGCGCCTTTGGCGCGCTTTGGTGACGCTTTCCTCCAGCCATGAAAGATATTTTTTCGAACCCTCGGTGATCGGAAGGGCGATAAACTCTGGCACCTCATAACTGTGGAGACGCTGCACTTCGTTCTCCAATTCGGCGAGATGCTTCGCCGCCGTCTTCATCACCAGCAGATACTCCCTGGCTTTCTCAAGCTTGCCCTTCCACGTGTAAAATGACTCGGCCGGGCTCAAAACAACATTGACGCACGCCGCGAGCCTGTTCGAAACCACTCGACGCGCGATCCACCGGCCTTCCGTCAGCGTTCGGCACATCACCAGCACGACTCGATTTCGTCCACTGGCCCTCATGGGTGTCCTCCTACTTGCATCAGCAATAGAATTTATCGTTAACAAAACTTTAATGCGCCGAGGAGCGGGGAAAAGTTATCATAATTGCTGTGATCAACGTTTCCGAAGTTGGAGCGTTTCCCACCGCGATCCCCGGTGGATTCCAGATCACTTTCGGGGTCTACCTTCCCGGAATTCGCGCCACGGACGGTTTCGATGTCGTGGTGCGCGTCATTCACCGTGAGGACCGCTTCGATCCCGCCATTCAACCGCAAGATTCGCACCTTGTTTGGAAAAACGACCACCCGCTGGACCTTTGGGGCGCCACGGTGCCGGTGCAGCCGGTTTCAGCGACACATTTCGGTACCGAAGGACTTTATCTGTACCGCTTTCAGCTCTGGTGGACGCCGTCGGGGGGCCAGCGGCAGCTCGTTACGCGCTGGTTCACGGACCCATTTGCGCGGCAAACCGATATTGGACTTCTCTCGGCGGTCATGCTTTCGCGAAACCCCACGCCCATTGCCTGGACCGATGACGCGTATAAAACGCCGGAGCTTGATGACCTGATCGTTTATGAAGTGCAGGTCGAGGAATTCAACGACAACTTTGACGGCGTCATTGATCGGCTCTCCTATCTCCAAAGTCTCGGCGTCAACTGCCTGGAATTGATGCCCGTCGCCAGTGCGAAGTTGGACTTCGATTGGGGGTATGGGCCGCTCCACTACTTTTCGCCCAGCGCTCATCTTGGTGGGCCGGACGGCCTGCGGGGCCTCGTCGATGCTTGCCATGGCGTGAACATGGCGGTCATTTTGGACGTCGTCTATCAGCATGTCGATCCGGGATTTGCCTACAAACTGGTCTACGATGACGTGAACGGCACTCCGGGGGCGCCCAGAGTGAGCAGTCCGATGATCGGCGCCGGCGGATTATTCGGGCCGCAAGCCGATTTCAGTCAGGTGTTCACGCAGGAATATTTTGCCGCAGCGAACCGCCACTGGCTCGAGCAATATCACGTCGATGGCTTTCGCTATGACCAAGTGACCGATCTCTACGCCAGCCCCACGGACACGGCCTACGCGAAACTAGCCTATGACACTTATCGCTTTTCGCTCGGCATTCCCCGCTTCTTCCCAGACGCCAACGGATACAGCAGGATAATCCAGTGCGCCGAAGCGCTATGGAGAGCACCGGACGTTTTGAGCAACACATACACCAACTGCGCGTGGCAGAATGACCTCCTCGATCAAGCCGAAGCAATTGCCGCAGGGGCTCCACCCACGGCAGCCTTTGGGCACGCGCTCGATCCATTTTTCGCCGGCCGCTATCCGGCGACGAGGACGGTAGTCAACGCCGCTGGTAATCCTATGGAGATGCCTGTCGCTCCCTTCCAATTCTTGAATTCACACGACCACAGCCACCTGATCGTTTTCGCGGGCACAAGCGGCAGCGGCCCTTTTCCACCGGGGGACCGCAGTCATTTCTGGCGTCTCCAGGCCCTGACGATAGCGCTTTACACCTCGCAAGGCGTTCCCATGCTTTGGGAAGGCGAGGAGTTTGCCGACGATTACAATCTGCCGGATGACGGTTTTGCCCGCGTGGACCTGCGGCGCGACACGCACTGGGAATATTTCTATGATGAATTTGGCTCGGCGCTCGTTAGTGTCTACCGGCGCCTCGGTCAACTGCGTCGCGTGAGCCGGGCTCTGCGCGGCCGCGAGTCGTTCTACTACTGGCAGCAGTCGTTGCAGGGCAGCCAGTTGATCGCCTTTCACCGCCATGCGCCTGCTGGTCCAGCCGGCCCCGAAGAGTACGCCATGGTGATCCTGAATTTCAGCGGCTCCGCCGATACGATCGAGGTGCCCTTTCCAAAGGCTGGAGTGTGGACCGAAAAATTGGATGAGTCCTTTCGCGGTGCGCCGTTGACGGTTAGCGTGGCCTCCCCGGGAGACACCCAACGCATAACCGTGCCGTCCAACTACGGTTACATTTTCATCCTCTGATCGGGATCGGTCCCAGAATCGATCTGTTGCTGTAAAGCGCTTCGCAGCCCTTTTCGCGGCCGGCACTCCGGGCTAGAATAGCGCCCCATGAGCAACTCTCCGATTAAGTTTGGGACTTCGGGATGGCGTGGCCTGATCGCCGACGATTTCACCTTCGCCAATGTGCGTCTGGCGGTCACCGCCATCGCCGAACACGTGAAATCCAAGGCCAAGGAGCCCACCATCCTGGTGGCCTACGACACGCGCTTCTACTCCGAAGAATTCTCCCAGCTCGCGGTGGACACCCTTCAGCATCACGGTATTCGAACGCTGTTATGCGAGACATTTACTCCCACACCCGCGGTCGCTTTCGAAATCATGCGCCGCAAACTAGACGGCGCCATCAACTTCACGGCCAGCCACAATCCCGCGCAATATCACGGCCTGAAATTTTCCTCGGCCGACGCGGGCCCCGCGCTGCCTGAGGTCACCAAAGACATCGAAGCGCGCGTCGAGAAAATGATCGCGAAGGAGGGCCGGTTTCCGATATCTCCCGCAGCAACAAGTCACGGCAAAAAGTCAGCCAGTGAAAAAGTCAATCTGCGCGAAAGCTACTTGAAGCGGCTCGAAGAACTCGTCCATTTCGAGACGCTGCGCAGGGCCAAGCCTTCTCTGGTCGTCGACGCGCTCCACGGCTGCGGGGCCGGTTATCTCGACCGCACACTTACCGATCACGGTGTCACGGTGCGAAGCATGCGCGCGGAACGCGATTGCCTGTTCGATGGGACCGGCCCGGACGTCTCCGAAGAGAATCTCGCGCCGCTGTCGAAGGCCGTTGTTGATTCGAAAGCGACGGCCGGCCTGGCTACTGACGGCGACGCCGACCGTTTCGGCCTCGTCGATCTTGACGGCACATGGATCCAGCCCAACCTGATCCTCGCGCTTGTGTACGACTATCTGGTCGAAACGCGCAAATGGAAAATGCCCGCGGCGCGCAGCGTCGCCACTACGCAAATGATCGACGCGGTGGCCAAGTTGCACGGCCAAACCGTTCATCAGACGCCCGTGGGCTTCAAGTACATCGGCCAGCTCATCCGCGAAGACAAAATTGCGCTGGGCGGTGAAGAAAGCGCCGGGCTCACCATTCGAGGCCACATCCCGGAAAAAGACGGCATTCTGGCATGCCTGTTGGTGGCGGAAATGATCGCCGCGCGCGGAGCCTCCATCGGCGAGCAAGTTCGCAGCATGTACAAGAAGCTCGGCAGAGAATTCTGGCCGGTGCGCGAGAATCTTCATCTTTCCGACGAACAAAAAGCAAAGGCGGTCAAGCGGGTGGCCGTGGACGCTTCGACACTCGCGGGCCGAAAAGTCATATCCATCGACCGCACCGATGGTGCAAAATTTGTTTTTGACGACGGTTCGTGGATGCTTTTGCGGCTTTCCGGCACCGAGCCGCTGATGCGCCTGTACGTTGAAGCGGAAAGCGCCGCCGCATCCTCGAAGTTGACGCAGGAAGCATCACAATGGGTACTCGAAAACTGAACAAGAAGGCTGCCAGTGAGAGAATCCCGTCGCTCCTGCGCCAGTATGGGCCCGCGCTCCTCGGTCTGCTGGTGCTTGTCCTCGTAGTGCACGACATTTTCGGCACGCACGGCTACCTGGCCATGCGCCGCACGCAGCAGGAAATCAAGAAGGTAAATGCCGATCTGGATCAGTTGAACAAGGAGAATTTGCAGCTCGAACAGGAAGTGAGAGAGCTGAAAACCGACCCGCACAAAATCGAAAAGATCGCGCGTGATGAGCTTGGCCTGGCCCGGCCTGGCGAGGTCATCATCAAAATCCCGCGGTCCCAGCAGTTGCCGCAGGACTCTACTGCGAAGCCGTAACCCTCCACTTTTTCCACGTCGTGCGCGTAAGCGAAAGTCCCAGCATCGCCAGGAAAATCGTAATCAGACCCGCCGTGGCCCTCAGCGCGCCGCACTGCCCCTTTGGCAGGATAGAGAACCTTCCATAAACAAATTCGATGTGCACCCAATACACCAGCAGCGAAGTATTCCCGAGCTGGATAATGGGGCCAAAACCCTTTTGCGCAAGTCCCCACCGGCACCACGCGTAAACCAGAAAAAGAATGGTCAGCAAGATGCCGCAGCGCATCAGGAGAAAATTCGGACTGCTGTGCCAGTAGTCGTAGACGGCATACAGACGCATGCGTGAGGAATCAAACAGCACCGAAAGCAAGATTGCCAGGATTCCCGCGCCGCCGAGCGTCGCGAAAGCAAGGGCCTCCTGGCGTCTGGCAAAGTCCGAAAAAAGGAAAAAACCCACCGCGAGTCCGGCGAAAGCGAACGCCAACCAGGGAAACAGCGGAAAGAGCCACGGCTGCGGCTGATCGAAAATGTGCACGCCGTTGATGTAGGACTCGATGGGCCACGGCAGGAACTTCGGCCGATGCGTCGTCCAAAGCGGTGGCGTGGCCATGGCCACGATTGCCGCCGCAACCATCGCTCCGACCAGCGTGCGCGTCCTTGCCGCGGCGGCATCGCCAGCCCCGGCGCTCCAACACAACAGACCCATGAGCATCATCGAAAGGCCCAGGATGTTTAGAACGTCGACGCGCAGCAAATCCGTCCACGGCGACCACGGGTAACCCAGCGCAAATTCCTGCATGCGAAACAACAGGCCCATGCCAAAGACTTCCGCCCCGCGCAAAATCGTTTGCTTCGCGATGGTGTTGCGCTCGATTCCCTTTTCGCGCAACTTTTCCGTCACCAACGCGAAAGACACGCCCGCCAAGAAAATGAAGAGCGGCGCCGGCAACGTTCCACCCAGTTTGGACCACCCACTCAATGACGACGATTTCTTGGCCTCCGGGCTCATCCAGGAGTCGTAGCAATGGGTCTGAAACATCAGTACGCACGCAAGGCCGCGCATCCAGTCGATGTAAGCAAGTCGCTTCATTTTTGCAGTGACGTCTCGCGATTGCGAATGATAGACGGTGTGAAGATTTCCGCAAAGTAGAAAGGTGAGATCGGAATCTCACGCATGGTGATGGACAATTTCAAACACCATGCCCTCGCCGTTGACGCGCGAGCCCGTGGCAGCGTCCAGCGATTATGCCACCGCGGTTTTTTGCCGGCAGAGTGGGGCCTCAAGGGGATACTAAAGAACGTTTGGGACGTCTACTATCTTCAGTGGCCCGGAACATGAAACAGGTTTCGAACCTACCATTGCCGAGTGGAGGTATCCAATGGAAACGCTGTTGCAAGACTTCCAGTTTGCAGTCCGGATGATGCGCAAGAATTTAGGTTTCACCACTGCGGCAGTGCTGTGCCTGATGCTCGGGATCGGAGCCACGACCGGGATATTCACGGTGGTAAACGCTGTACTCCTTCAGCCGTTGCCGTACTCGCATCCCGAGCAGCTTATCCGTGTTTACACCGAGTTTCCGACGTTTCCGAACGGCGGTCTGCACCGATTCTGGACTTCCGGACCGGAATTCCAGGATCTGCGCCGGGATACGCATTCCTGGGCGTCATTGGACGCGTGGATCACTGGGGGTGCGAATCTCGCCGGGAAGACTCAGCCGGTGCGCGTTACTGCGGCATACCTGAGCGGCGGATTACTGGAAACACTTGCCGTGGCCCCGGTTGCCGGGCGGCTGATATCGCAAACCGACGATGTCCCCGGAGCGCAGGTGGTGGCTGATATTTCCTATGGCACCTGGCAAAGCGTTTTTGCAGGTGATCCGAGCGTGGTCGGCCGTGAGACGTACCTCGATGGCCTGAAATGCACCATCATCGGCGTCATGCCCAAGGGCTTCCAGTTTCCGCCAGGCGAGCAAGAGCCGGCGCAGATCTGGACCGCTTTACGATTGGATCCAGCGAATCCGGGTAACCGCGGTGGCCACAACTATTATTTGCTTGGCCGGATGAAGCCGAGAGTCACGGCGGTCGAAGCTCAGGGAGAGCTGGCCTCGCTGGTTCAGAGTTATGGCGAGAAACGAGCGCCCAAGACGCATAGCTTCCACCCAAAAACTCACACTATCGTCAGCTTTCCTCTGCAGGCAGAAGTGGTTTCGAGTGTTCGGCCCGCACTCTTGATGCTGCTTGGCGCCGTGATCTTTGTGCTCTTGATCGCGAGCGTAAATGTAGCCAACCTTCTGCTGGCGCGAGCCGAGGCCCGTCGGCGGGAAATTGCGATCCGCGGCGCGCTGGGTGCCGGCCTGGTGCGGCTGGCGCGGCAATTTGTGACCGAAGGGATTCTGCTCGCGTTGTGCGGGGCCGTTCTGGGTGTGGCGCTTTCCTTTGTCGGAGTACGCCTGGTTCAGCTCACCAACGCGGGCGGCATTCCCCGCGCCGATGAAATCTCGATGGACTGGCGAGTGCTGCTCTTCACGCTGGGGACGAGCTTGATCACCGGAGTGCTTTTTGGGCTCGCGCCCCTCGCACCCTTGCTGGTGAGCGGAATTTCCGAATCATTAAAAGACACCGCAGGCAGTACGACGGCGGCCGCTGGAGCGCAGATTTTCCGGCGCATCCTGGTGGCCGGCGAACTGGCGATGGCTCTCGTGCTGCTGATTGGCTGCGGATTGATGCTGCGGGTTTTCTGGAAACTACAGGAGGTCCATACCGGCCTCCATGCTGAGAACGTCGTCACCATGCGCGTCTCGCTGCCTAGCGGAGCGTACACGGACAACGCAAAGATTACGGACTTCTGGACACGGCTCGATGCACGCCTGACGAATCTCCCCGGCGTACCATCTGCGGCGCTGGTTTCCGGGTTGGCTCCCATGCGCCCGCCCAACATGAACGACACGGATATCGAGGGATTCGTGCAGACCGAGGGCGGTCCCATTCCCAACGTGGATTTCTATCAAGCGGTGAGCAAAGACTATTTCGCGACCATGGGTATTCGGCTGATGGATGGTCGGTTGTTTGACGGACGGGACGTACAAGGCGCGCCCGATGCCGTCATTATCAACAAGACCATGGCGATGACATTCTGGCCGCACCAAAGTCCTATCGGCAGGCGTATTCGCCCAGGCGGGAGTAAAGACTGGTGCACCATCATTGGGATAGTGGACGACGTGAAGAATGCCGGGCTCGATCGGCCGGCGGGAACCGAATTGTATCTGCCCTACCGGCAGCCGGCGGGCGCAGGCAATACGGACATGTATATAGTCATGCGGACGTCGGCGGGCGACCCGCGCTCGCTGGCGGGCGTTGTGCGCGAGCAGTTGAACGAGATCGATCCCTCACCGCCACTGGCGGATATACGGATGATGGAGGATGTGCTTACTCGCGCGCAGGCGCGGCCTCGCTTCCTGACCCTGCTGTTGTCTCTCTTCTCCGGTGTCGCGCTGGCGATAGCAACCGTAGGAATTTATGGCGTGGTGTCGTATTCGGTGGCCAGGCGAACGAAGGAATTTGGTCTGCGGATGGTGCTTGGCGCGCAAGGCGGGGATGTCCTTGGACTGGTGATGAAACAAGGGGCTGGCATGGTGGCGATTGGAATTGTTGCGGGGCTGGCGACGGCGTTCGCTCTGACGCGACTGATGGCCAGCCTGCTTTTTGGCGTGACGCCCACAGACCTCCCGACGTTTGCAGCTGTCACGGCGGTGTTGTTTGCAGTGGCGCTGGCGGCCTGCTACGTACCGGCACGGCGGGCGACCTGTGTGGATCCGATACAGACCCTGCGCTACGAATGATGGTAATGGCTTTGTCGACCACCAAGCAAATCATGAAAATTGGCGCAACATACTCATTGAACATAAAGGGGTTACGGCTATTTCTAAGGAATTGTTGCTCATTCGAACGGCAGAAAATTTCGCAAGAACGCCGGCGCCGGTGGTCGAATTTGGCCTGCCATCTCCCTGCGTTACAATTCTCGCTTGCCCGCCACGCGCCAACTCGGCCCGTTCCCGATGCTCGCTCTCTGGGCCGTGCTGACTCTGACAGCAGCGTTGTACTCCGCCTGGCTGGGTTACGGAGGCCGCGCCTTGGCTGCCACGCTCACCGCTTTCGCGTTGTTGTTTCTGGTGATGCTGCTCTTTGCGGCGCGCGGCGTGGACAGTCGCCTCGCCGCACGCTTCGGCGCCGGGAGCGGCTACTTGCTCGGCGTGGCAGTCTTCCTGGTCTGCCTGATTTACCTGTTCGGAACGAATACTTTCGCGTGGACACGTGCCGCCGCAGTCGCCGGTCTCGTGTTCGTTCCGTTGGCACTGGCAGCATTGGCGAAGCAAAAACCACCGGGAGCGTGGGAAGATTTTCTCATCATTGTCAGCATATGGCTGACAGTCAAATTCTCGCCTTCCCATTGGTTTTGGCCCTACCCCGGCGGCCGGCTCGCCTACGTTTTCACGGTGCTCCTATGCGTTAATGTAGCGCTGGCGTCTTTCGTGCTTCTCCGCTGCGTGAACGGAGTCGGCTATTCCATCGGCTGGAGCGGGCATTGGAGCTTCTCGATCGTGGCGAGTTTCCTGGTTTTCGGCTGCATCGCCATTCCGCTGGGCCAGGCCATGCACTTCATCGAATTTGCTCCGCAATGGTCACAGTGGAAGTCGCTCCCGTTCCTTTCGCTCGGCATTCTGTTTTTCACCGCGTGGCCCGAAGAGTTCCTATTCCGCGGCCTGCTTCAAAACATGCTCTCGCGCGCTTCGCATAGTGAACTCGCAGGCTGGTGGACCGCTTCGGTTCTCTTTGGCTTCGCCCACATCACCAACATGGGCTTTCCCAACTGGCGCTATGTGGTCCTGGCCTCCATCGCCGGTTTTTTCTACGGCTGGACGTGGCGCAAGACCGGCTCGATTTTCGCCTCGGCCCTAGTCCACGCAGCCGTGGATATCACCTGGCATTTCTTGTTCCGCACGGTCTAGGTGGGCCGACATTCCCGGTGCAACAAAGAACGGATTCAGGCATCCAACCTGGCAATGGAGCCTGGGGTGGACTCAGTGTCCGCCCCGCACCCACAGCGAACGCAAGAAAAAACGCATTCAGGAGGAGAGCGATGGCGGAAACGATGACGGCGGATCAAGCAGTGTTCCTGCTGCAGAATGTGTACCTGGGACCGTTGAAGATCGAGAGCCGGACGACGAAGAAGATTCTCGAAGCGGTTCCCGCGGATAAGGCGGAATACCGTCCTGATCCGATTTCGAAAAGTGCGATTGAGCTGGTGCGCCACATTGCGGCAGCGGACAATCGATTTGTCGAAAGTGTGATCAACGGCGTGTTCGACACCAACCCGGCGATGATTTCCGAAAGCGTGAAAACGCCCAGGGAAATCGCGGCGTGGTACGAAGAACGGTTCGCCAAGAACTTTGAAGAGCTGTCAAAATTGCGGGGCGAGCATTTGGTGAAGATCGTGGATTTTCGCGGGATGTTCCAGCGGCCCGCGGTTACGTTCGTGATGATGGGGCTGCACCACACCATTCATCACCGAGGTCAACTTTCCTCCTACCTGCGATCGATGGGCGCGAAGGTGCCATCGATTTATGGTGAGAGCTACGACGACGCACAAGCAAGGAAATCGGCGCAGGCATAGATCCATTGGCTAGGAACGATCAACGGACGACACCGGAAAGTGGTGAAGAGGCGGAGGCGTAGAGGCGCTTGGGCATGCGGCCGGCGAGGTAGGACTTGCGGCCGGCGATGACAGCGTCGCGCATGGCTTCGGCCATCAGGACGGCGTCCTGGGCTTCGGCGATGGCCGTGTTCATGAGCACACCATCGGCGCCGAGTTCCATGGCGACGGCGGCGTCGGAGGCCGTGCCAACGCCAGCGTCGACGATCATAGGCACCTCGGTGATGCGCTCACGAAGAATACGGAGGTTGGCGGGATTCTGTACACCGAGGCCGGAGCCGATGGGGGCGGCGAGAGGCATGACGGCAGCGGCGCCGGCATCGATGAGTTTGCGGGCAGCGATGAGGTCATCGTTGGTGTATGGCAGGACCACAAAGCCTTCTTTGACAAGGACGCGGGTGGCCTCGATGAGCTGTTCGGTATCCGGGAAAAGCGTTTGCTGGTCGCCGATGACTTCAAGCTTGACCCAGTTCGAGAGACCGACTTCGCGGCCTAGGCGCGCTGTGCGAATGGCTTCGTCGGCGGTGTAGCAGGCGGCAGTATTTGGCAAGATGAAGATTTTTTCGCGGTCAACGTAATCCAGCAATGATTCCTTCGATTTGTCGGTGAGGTTCACACGGCGGACGGCGACGGTGACCATGTCCGCGCCGGAAGCGGCGTGGGCGAGCGACATTTCCTGAAAGCTGCGGTATTTGCCCGTTCCGACGATAAGGCGCGAATTAAAGGCGCGGCCGGCGATGACCAGTTGATCAGACATGGGTGAACCCGCATCAATTGTAAAACGTCGAAGGTCGCGGCACAAATCAGCCGAGAGCCGCGGGAGTAGCGTGTAGGCTCGCTCAAAGTAGAGAGGATGCCGGATGGGCGCCCGCAATGGAAGTCATAAAAGGTCGCTATGCTCCTCAAGATGACGCGAGAATTGGTTCGTCGAAGCAACTCGAAGAATGGTTCCGGCGGAATCCACCCTATTCCTGAAGAAGCGGGCGGGGCTCGGCGACGTCGGCGTAAAGGGATTCGATGACGTCGGCGTATTGTTGTTCGACAACGCGGCGCTTGATCTTAAGGGTGAAGGTGAGGCTGCCGTTGTCGAAGGTGAAATCCTCGGGGAGAACAGCAAAGCGCTTGATGGTTTCGTACTGCGCGAGATGGATGGTGAGACGCTTGACCTCGGCGGAGATTAACGCCTGCACCCAGGGATGGGCTGCCAGTTCGGAGTTGGACGCGAACTTGATTTCATGGTCGGCAGCTTTGGCGGCAACCGTTGCGGGATTGGGGACGATGAGCGCGACGATGAATTTGCGTTTATCGCCCACGACCATGGCGTTGAGGATGTAGGGGCTGGTCTTGAGAGCGTTTTCGATGGGTTGCGGGGCTACAAATTTTCCCGCCGCGGTCTTGATCAAGTCCTTCTTGCGATCGGTGATGAAGAGATAGTTGTCCTTGTCGAGATAGCCGATGTCGCCGGTGCGGAACCAGCCATCTTCGCTGAGCACTTCGCGCGTGGCTTCGGGATTTTTATAGTAGCCCTGCATGACGCAGGGACCTTTCACGAGGATTTCTCCATCCTCGGCGGCGCGGACTAGGACGTTGGCAATCGGTTTGCCGGAGCTGCCCATGCGATTCACGGGGTAGTTGCTGGAGACGATGGGGGAGGTTTCCGTCAGACCGTAACCCTGATAGATCGGGATACCCACAGTCCAGAAGAATTCCGCCAGGGATTTGGACAGCGGCGCGCCGCCCGAGGAGACGATGCGCAGCTGGCCTCCAGTTCCGAGACGGATCTTCTTGTAAACCAGTTTATCGGCGAGCTTCCACTGCGCTTGCAAGGCCAGACCCGCAGGTAATCCGGTTGCGCGCCAGGGAGTCGCTCGTTGGGCCACGCTCATGGCCCAATCAAAAAGTATTTTCTTCATGCCGGTAGTTTTCGAGCCTTGCTCGACGAGGCGCGCATAGATTTTCTCGAAAAATCGGGGCACCGCTGCTGTAATCGTAGGGCGGACTTCGACGAGAGCCTGGGCCACGGCATCGACGGACTCAACGTAGGCTAGCGCGGCACCTTGAAAGATATAGATGTAATCCATGGTACGACCGTAGACATGAGCGAGAGGAAGGAAAGACAGCGCGACGTCTTCTGCGGGATGGAGCTGGAAGTCGTGGCCCACATCTGTGACATTGGAGCAGAAATTGGCGTGCGTGAGCATCACCCCCTTGGGCTCGCCAGTGGTCCCGGAGGTGTAGATGATGGAGGCGAGCTGGCCGGGCAAAACCTGCGACGAGCGCAAGCGATAAGAAGAGATGTCCGGCGCGCTCGCGCCAGCAATGAGTGTCTCGTAACGGAGACACTCGCCGGGAACTTCAGCGTCGCCGTCGGCAAGGATGATTTGTTCCAGTTCGGGAAGCTCCTGGCGAACGTTGAGCAGCTTCCGCAATTGCGCCGCGCCGACAACGAAGACGACCTTAGCAGCGCAATGCTTTAAGATGTAGGTCATGCGGTCGGACGATTCGTTGAAGTACACTGGCACGGTGACGGCGCCGGCACCGTGGATGGCGAAATCGGCGGTATGCCACTCGGGGCGATTGGCGGAAAAGAGGCCCACGCGGTCGCCGGGCTTCACGCCAAGTTCCACGAAAGCGGTGGAGAGGCCAGCGACACGCCGGAGAAATTCCTGAGACGAGATGGTTTCCCAGCGGCCGTCCCGGCGAACCATCTGGGCGCGCGCGTTTGGAAGAGCATCGACGGCGTTCAGGAAGCGTGCGGGAAGCGTTCCGTAGTTCATGGCCTGAGGGTCACTCTACTCTACCCGTTTTGATCGCGCAATCGAGCGCTTGGCAGCTGTTCTACGCTGGACGCCGGGGATCACCATTACCGTGCGCCGCCGTGCTGTTGGCTGCTTGTTGCTGGCGAAGCGCGGCAGGGATGGGGGCTAGAGAAAGGCGCCAAAAGGCTTGTCGATGGCGCTCTACTTTAGCCCCTCGAGAGGGGGGAGGGGCGGACGGCAAGGTCGGAGAACTAGCCAGCGCTGTGCCTCACGAGAGGCGGGTAATTCCAGGGAACCCGTCGAAACCAGAATCAAAGCTCAGGATTCGCTTGATTCCATGCTGCTCCATCGCAGCCAGATGCACTGCATCACGCGCGGACATCTGCCGGCGCCCCATCACAATCTCTTTCGCGCGCTCGGCGGTGGCCCGGTCCACGGCCAGCACCTCATCGGCGATGCCAAGCAAAGCGTCGAATGCCGGTTGGATGGCATCGCGCCGGTTTATTGCCACATAGCGATGCAGAATCTCCTGCAGTACCTCGGCATCTGTGACCAGGCGTTGCCGGTCGCTGATCAGGTTTTCGAGCAATCGCTGTGCGTCGGCCTTGTGCGGATGGGCAGCCCCAACGAGGTACATGGGGATATTCGAGTCGACCAGAATCAAGGATGAGTACCAGAGCCGTATCCGCTCTCGATCTCCGCAAGCATACGGTCGATATCGGCCGAGGGAAAGTCGTGTCGGACCGCGGCACGAATCACTTCGAGCTTCTTCCCCACTCCAGCGCCAGGTTCACGGCGGCGAGCCAGGTCGAGAGCTTGCCGGACCCACTCGGCGATGGACATGCGGCGGGAGCGCGCTACCCGCTGAATTTCGCGGTATTCGGGATCCTTTAGAATCACTTGCAGCCGCTTGGACATAGATATGAGTCTATTTGACTCATGCCTATGAGTCAAGACACCCAGCGTTGAAACATGCCGCAGAAGGGCGCTTAGCGGCAATGTGTACGCTGACCGGCATGGAAGCAGCGAAGGTTGGAATAGATGTAGCCCAGGCCGGAGACAGGGTTTGGCGGAAGCCGCAAAAGCGCTCCAATCAATAGACACCCGACGGCAGAAGAGAGTTTCGGTGGGAGGGCGGTGCAAAAGGGAGTAGCCTGCGTTAGTATGAGCGGCGGAGATTGAAATTGATGACTGTGACGGTACCGGGGACAGCCGCGAACGCGGGATTGACAAGGGGGCCGTTTCGCGCGCCGCGGGGGACGGCGATTTCATGCCAGGGATGGCAGCAGGAGGCGGCGCTGCGGATGCTCTTGAACAACGTCGATCCGGAGGTGGCGGAAAAGCCGGAAGATTTGGTGGTGTACGGCGGGACGGGGAAGGCGGCTCGAAATTGGCAATGTTTCCATGCCATGGTGCGGTCGCTGAAGGCGCTGGAAGCGGATGAAACGCTGCTGGTGCAATCGGGGAAGCCAGTGGGGGTTTTCCGGACGCATGAATACGCGCCGCGAGTGCTGCTGTGCAATTCGAATCTGGTGGGGCACTGGAATAACTGGGACCGCTTTCATGAGCTGGACCGTGCGGGATTGATGATGTACGGGCAGATGACGGCGGGAAGCTGGATCTACATTGGCACGCAGGGGATTTTGCAGGGGACGTTCGAAACGTTTGCGGCGGCGGCGAAGAAACATTTTGCTGGAAATCTGAAGGGCAAGCTCGTGGTGACGGGCGGAATGGGCGGAATGGGTGGAGCCCAGCCGCTGGCGGCGACCATGAATGGCGCAGCGTTTCTGGGCATTGACGTGGACCCGGAACGCATCAAGCGGCGCGTGAAGACGGGCTATTGCGACGTGATGGTGACTTCGCTGGATGAGGCGCTGCGGATTTTGAAGAATGCAGTGCGTAAAGGCGAAGCGGCTTCGGTTGGATTGGTGGGGAATTGCGCGGACCTGATTCCGGAGCTGGCCAAGCGCGGCGTGGTGCCGGATTTGCTGACGGACCAGACCAGCGCGCACGACCCGATCGGCGGGTACGTGCCGAACGGAATGACGCTGGAAGCGGCGCTGGAGCTGCGGAAGAAGAGTCCTGAGGAATACAAGAAGAATTCGATGGCGGCAATGGCTGCGCACGTCCTGGGAATGCTGGATTTGCAGAAGCTGGGAGCGGTGACGTTTGACTACGGGAACAACATTCGAACGTTCGCGTACGAGCAAGGCGTAAAGAACGCTTACGACTTTCCGGGCTTCGTTCCTGCCTACATCCGGCCTTTGTTTTGCGAAGGCCAAGGACCGTTCCGGTGGGTGGCGCTTTCGGGAGAAGCTTCCGATATTGCGCGGACGGATCAACTGGTGCTGGAAATGTTTCCTCAGGACGAGCATCTGAATCGCTGGATCAAGCTGGCGCAGAAGCGCGTGAAGTTTCAGGGGCTGCCGTCGCGGATCTGCTGGCTGGGTTACGGCGAGCGGGACAAGTTTGGGCTAGCGTTGAATGCGCTAGTGGCTAAGGGCGAAGTGAAAGCGCCCGTCGTGATGGGGCGTGATCACTTGGATTGCGGGTCGGTGGCGTCGCCGTTCCGCGAGACGGAATCGATGCTGGATGGATCGGACGCCATCGCGGACTGGCCGCTGCTGAACGCGCTGATCAATACGGCGAGCGGGGCTTCCTGGGTGTCCATCCACAACGGCGGCGGCGTGGGGATCGGCTATTCGCAACACTCGGGACAAGTGACCGTGGCGGATGGAACGAAAGAAATGGCGAAACGCATCGAGCGGGTGCTGACGAATGATCCGGGGATGGGCGTGGTTCGGCACGCGGACGCGGGATACCCCGAAGCGATTGCGTTCGCCAAGAAAACGGGCGTTAAAGTGCCGATGCAGTAGAGCTGGACGGCTTGCTGATGTGACCACCATCCCAAGCGGCGCCTTTCCTGCTCCGAGTTGCATCCTATTCGTGCAGTATTAAGGAGGAAACCATGTATGTCATTCTGGGAGCGACGGGAAACACAGGATCGGTGGTTGCCAGGAAGTTACTCGACAAGGGCAAGAGAGTCCGCGTGGTCGGCCGGGACAACCAAAAACTGGCGCCGTTTGTGAACCGCGGTGCGGACGCGTTTGCAGCAGACGTTCACGATACGGATGCCTTGAGCCGGGCGTTTGCGGGGGCGCAAGGCGTGTACGCGCTGATTCCGCCGGACATGAGCAGTCCCGATTTCCGCGCGCATCAGGCCCGCGTGACGGAATCCATCGCGAAGGCGCTGGAAAAGGGCGGCGTCGCACATGCGGTGGCGCTCAGCAGCGTCGGTGCGGACCAGCCGGACAAGACTGGGCCGGTTGCGGGATTGCACAAGATGGAATTGCGACTGGCGCAAGTCCGCGGGCTGAATGCACTGCATCTGCGCGCGGGATACTTCATGGAAAACACGCTGGCGCAGATCGGCGTCATTCGGAATTTCGGCATGATGGCGGGGCCGGTTCGCGCGGACGTTCCCCTGCCGATGATTGCGACACGGGACATTGGCGCGGCGGCCGCGGAGGCGCTGCTGCGGCTAGACTTCAAGGGCCAGCAGACGCAGGAACTGCTGGGGCCGCGGGAGGTGACGTACGCCGAAGCGGCGAAAATGATCGGCACCGCGACTGGAAAACCAGACCTCGCATATATGCAATTGCCGGATGAGCAGGTGATCGAGGCGATGAAGGGAATGGGGATCTCCAGAAATATGGCGCAACTCCTCTGCGAAATGTCCGCGGCGATCAACAGCGGGTACATGAAGCCACGGGAGCCGCGGTCGGAAAAGAACACGACGGCGACTACGTTCGAGACGTTTGTGCGGGAACTGTTTTTGCCGGCTTATCGGGGGCAGGCGACGAGCGCGTAGCGTCGCAGCCCAAACTCCACGAGTGCCTGACATGCACCGACAGGAAGGGCTAAAGCCTGTCCTGCGGGTTTTGTTTTGGGCATAATACGGAAGCCTTGGCGGATTCCCTTCTCATCTGCGGCGCCTCGCAACTGCTGACTCTGCGCGGGCACGGTCCGCGGCGGCGCGATTCCCTTTCCAACCTGGGATTGATCGAAGGTGGCGGGCTGCTGGTGCGCGATGGACTGATCGCGGCCGTGGGAACGCGGGCGGAGGTGGAAAAGCTGCCGGAGGCGCGGACGGCGGAGAAGATCGATCTGGGCGGACGCGTGGCGCTGCCGGGATTTGTAGATGCTCATACCCACCTGATCCATGCGGCGAGCCGGGCGGAAGAATATGAATTGAAGATCGCCGGAGCGAGCTACGACGAGATTGCTCGCAAGGGCGGCGGAATTCTCAATTCGGTGAAAAGGCTGCGGGCGACTACGAGCGAGGCTTTGAAGAAACGCGCGCATGCGGCGCTGAAACAGTTCGCAGCGTACGGCACAACCACGCTTGAAGCAAAGAGCGGGTATGGGCTGGACGTTACGAGCGAATTGAAGATTTTGCGGTTGCATCAAGAGCTGGCGGCGGAGCAGCCGCTGGAAATCGTGTCCACATTTCTTGGCGCCCACGTGGTTCCCACCGAGTATCGGGGAAAAACGGGCGGAACAGAGCGGTATATTCAGTTGATCGAACAAAATCTGCTGCCGGAAATCGGCGAGAGCCGACTGGCCGAGTTTTGCGATGTGTTTTGCGATCGCGGCGCTTTTACCGTCGAACAATCAAAACAAGTACTCCAAGCGGGCCGGCAATGGGGACTGGCTCCCCGGCTGCATGCGGAGCAGCTCTCGCGGACGGGCGCGACGCGGCTGGCGATCCTGCTGCGGGCGGCGAGCTGCGATCACTTGGAGCACGTGAATAAGAACGATATCCAGGCGCTGGGAAAATCGGAAACCGTGGCAACGCTGTTGCCGGGATGCGACTTTCACCTGGGGCTGAAGCAATTTGCGCCCGCGCGGCCGCTGATTGAGGCGGCCGCGATTGTGTCGTTGGCGACGGACTACAACCCGGGTACGTCTCCGACCCTGAGCATGCCGATGATTCTCTCACTGGCTTGCACACAACTACGCATGACTCCCGCGGAGGCCATTACGGCGGCGACGATCAACGCGGCTTATGCGCTGCGGCGGGAAAAAAGCATCGGATCGCTGGAGGTTGGCAAACTGGCGGACCTCGCCGTATTCGAAGTGGCCGACTACCGGGAAATTCCCTATTATTTTGGAGTGAACCATTGCTGGATGACCGTGAAACGTGGTCGCGTAATCCATGCCGCCAAACAAGTCTAATTACTCAAAGAGGCCGGTACGGAGGGTGCGCCTTCCCAAGATCGGGCTGCAGAAGACCAAGAGCCTGTTCGAAGAGTATTTCTACGCCTTTTTGGTAACCATCAGTGTGGTTGTTACCATTCTAGGAAAAGCGGGGGGCTTGAGCGGTTACGATGCGATCGTTACGGGCCTGTGGGTGGGGGGCTTCACGTGGTTCGCCTGGCAGGTGAGTCGCTACCGCAAAGAGCAAACAGGTACGGGCTCGACCGCGAAGTCCGGGCAAGCGGTCCAAGCAGCCCCGCACATGACCAAGAAGCCGCCGCCTCCGAACATGAAGCCCATGATCGGGCCGCAATGGCCACTGAGAACCCTGCCAAGACCAGCGACGTCCGTACAAAGGCCCCTCAGGCCAGCACCGGAGTCAATGAAGCCCGCCGAAACGCCGGCTCCGGCCGGCCAGGCCCCGGGGACACCAAGCAATCCGCATAAGCCAGCGTTTGTGTACGAACGGCCCACGCTGCCGGACAGAAAACCGAAGCTGCCGAATAATTGGCCGGGGCGACCGGACAAAAAGCCAAAACGATGAAAAGACTGATCGAGTGTGTGCCCAATTTTTCCGAAGGACGCGATCCCGCGAAGGTCGATGCCATTGTGGCGGTGATGAGCAGCGTCCCGGGCGTGTACGTGCTGGATCGCGAGATGGACGCCGACCATAACCGCTCGGTGATCACCTTGGCGGGCGAGCCGGATGCGGTGGCGGAAGCGGCGATTCTGGGGGCCGGCAAGGCCATGGAACTAATCGACCTGACAAAACACAGCGGGGCGCATCCACGCGTGGGGGCGACGGATGTGCTGCCGTTCATACCCATCGATGGCGTGACCATCGAAGATTGCGTGGCGCTGGCGCGGAGGGTGGGCAACGAACTCTGGAAGCGCTACCGGATACCGGTTTTTTTTTATGAAGCGGCGGCGATGAGGCCGGAGCGCGTAAATCTTGAAAATGTGCGGCGCGGGCAGTTCGAAGGGCTGCGCGAAGAGTTGAAGAAGAACCATGACCGCCAGCCCGACGTTGGCGAACCGAAGCTGCACCCCACGGCTGGGGTGACCGTGGTTGGCGCGCGAAAGTTTCTCATCGCTTACAACGTGAATCTCAATACCTCCGATATCAGCATCGCAAACAAAATCGCGAAAACAATTCGGTTTTCATCTGGCGGACTGCGGTATGTGAAGGCCATGGGCGTGGAGCTGAAAGCGCGCAACCTGGCGCAGGTGTCCATCAACCTGACCGACTTCGAACAGACCGCGATGCACTGCGTGTATGAAATGGTGAAGCGCGAAGCGGAGCGCTACGGCGTGAGGCCGGTGGGCAGCGAAATCGTCGGACTGGTCCCTAAAAAGGCGATAGAGATGGCGGCGGACTATTTCCTGCAACTGGAGAACTTCTCTCCCGCGCAGGTATTTGAGAACAAGTTGGCGGCCGCGCTGAGCGGCGCGCCGCTGGGAGTGGCCAAGGACGGAAAGCTGGCAGGCTTAGCGCGGCCGTTTCTGGACGCGGTGGCAACTCCTTCAGCGACGCCGGGAGGAGGAAGCGTATCGGCGCTAGTGGGAGCGCTGGCGGCAGCCCTGGGGCAGATGGTGGCGGGGCTTTCGCGGAAAAAGAAATCGCAGGCCGCATTTGTGGATCAGCTCTCGCCAGCACTGGACGAAATGCGAAGCGATGCAGATGAACTTGCCGAGGCCATCGACCGTGACGCGGCTTCCTACGACGCCGTGATAGCCGCATTCAAATTACCGCAAGGGGAAGCTGAGGAAGTGCGCCAGCGCGAGGAAGCCATACAGAGGGCGACAAAAGGCGCGTCAGAGGTGCCGTTACAGGTGGCCGAGCGTACCGTTGCACTTTTCGAACGTTTCGGACAACTGGATGCTATCGTTGCCGCATCCATGCGATCAGACTTGCAAGTAGCGCGTTTCATGGCCGAAGCAGGCGCTCGTGGAGCACTGGCCAACGTGGAGATCAACCTCGAGGGACTGACGGACGCGGCGTATGTCGCGTCCATGCGCGTGAGGATCGCAGCACTGCGGGAGCGTCTGGGCAATGCGACGCGGGAAACAAAACTGTAGACTAAGAGTTCCAGCTGCCCCATTCGAAAGGAGCACGACGTGAAACTGAGATCGAATACAGGTCCGATGCAGACGCGGCCAAGGTCAACGATCCGCAGACAGGTGGCCGCCGGCATTTTGGTGGCGCTGTCCCTGGCAATGCCGAAGCCTGCGCGGGCAGGGCGCCTTGGCGCGGACATCATCGCGCTCTTCCCCAAGGAGATCGGTGAATTTGCCTACGCCGACCTGAAAAAGGCGCGCTCGCTCAAATGGTTTTCGCAATTGCAAGAGCAGATGCTCCCTGACCGCTTCCGGCAATTCGAGAAATTCCTGGCCTCGGCAGGAGTTGATCCGAATTCGCAAGTCGATGAACTTGCATGGGGGCTGGTCGCGGAGGGGTTGAGCGCGAAAACCGAAGGTGCGGGCTCGCCCGACGTTCCCACCGGAGAAGAGATCGTCGGCATAGCACTCGGGACTTACAATCCGAATTCGACGGAGGCGTTCTTCAAACAGCAAAAGCTTCCGACCTTCAAAGCGCGCGGTTATACGCTCTATGCGTTCGGTACCGGTTCGGGATCGAACGATTTGTTCTTCTTTTTTATCGATTCGAACACCGCGGCGTTTGGCCATCGCGCCATCCTCGAAAAGATGATCGAGGTGCGTTTTGGCAGTGAGGAAGGCCTGCTGCGCAACGACAAACTCTTCCCGCTGATCAATGAAGCGAACGGCAGCGGCGTGGTCTGGGCGGTGCTGAATCCCGCTTACACGCGGTTGGCGATGCAGCAGCTGGCACCGGAAGTGGGACAGTTCCCTGAAGCGGCGAAGCTCGTGGCACGGATGCAGAACATGATTATCAACGTGGACGCGAGCAGCGGCATCGAAGGAAAGTTCCAGGCCGTGTGCGGATCGACCGAAGATGCGAACGCGCTTGGCCAGTTGCTGCAGGCGGGGTTTCTCTACAAACGATATCAGGCGCAGAAGGATAATCCGGATCTGGCGCAACTGCTCGATCAGGCGCGTGTGACGCCCGCCGGTGATCGTGTGACGCTGCGGATGTCACTCAGCGACGACCAGATGGCCTCGCTCATCCGAAAAAACACGTTCGCGCTGAAGATGTAGGGCCCTGAAAACAAAACGGCGTAAAGGAAAAGCCAGACGGCGGTGGCGGTTGGCTTTTTTCTTTCTGAACAACGCTTATATTTTGCGCGCGGCCTGGCCGATATACTTTGTCAAACGAGTGACCCCTGCCCCACGGTGCGTTTCGTACTGCACGCGGTCGAAACCGGCGAAAACGACCTGGATGGATCCCGTGCCGTGCGCGGCAAACCCCGCGGTGGCATCGAGGCCCACCGCGGGAGGGTCATCGCCTAGATGAGGTAGAGCGACCTCAATGCGATCGGAAAAGCGCGTGAATGCGATTTCCAGCTGAGGATGATCTGCCGTCAGATGTTCGAAAGCTTCCGAGCAGACAGCGATGACGGCGGATTGCAATCGAGCGATGGCCTCGTTCTCAAGTCCCGCCTCGTCGGCGAGATAGCGGACCACGCCTCCGGCCGCGGCCGCCAGGCGGGCGTCCGCATCGATTTGCAGGTGCAGGCTTCTCGCTTCAGTGACCACGGCTGGTGGCCAGAGAGACGTCGCAGGCTTCCCGGCAATCCGGGCAATAGTAGAGACCGTCTGTGCAAAGACGCACGTTTAACTGGCCCTTGCAAATGGTGCAGTACCGTTCGCAGGTGCACCGATCTTCCGGCATATCGCATTGCGCACAATGGGTCGGACCTTGCATAAGGGCCTCTCCGCAAAACTCTACCTGACGATGGGAGGCCGCGGCAAGGTGAAGCTGCGAACGGTGCGCGAGTCACGCACCTCGGCAGGAAAACGGTTCGCTCCGGGCAGCTAGTGTCTCAGAAAGGTTTCACGCGGCTAACCAACGCTTTCGCAAGAAAGTTGCGAATCATGCTTTCATGGTTGCGCTCCACTTTATGCATTATCATTTCGGCCGGATACGCAGGACGCCGAGGGTTACACCAAGGCCAATCGTCTGGAAAGACCCGTTAGTATTTGGTGTTCTGTGGCTCACAAGAAGTTTTCTGTGGTTCGTTCTCGACTCCTTCTGGCTGCCGTAAGGCATTTTTACCATCCCACCGTTGAACCGCCGCAGAGTATTTACGGATGTCTGAATGGATTCATTTTCACACTGAGACACTACCTTGGGGCGGGCTTCTTTGACCCGTTGGAGAGCGCGTGCTAGTATCGATTTCTGCTTGAGCCATGGGAATGGAATCCGCCGCAACTCCTCACAAGAGCGAGCTTCGTAAGACGCCGCTGAACGGATTGCACCGCCGCCTTGGCGCAAAGATGGTCAATTTCGGCGGCTGGGATATGCCGGTCGAATATCCATCAAGCGGCGGACTGATTGCGGAACACCGGGCGGTACGCGGGAGCGTGGGCGTTTTCGACGTCAGCCACATGGGAGACATTCGCATCCGCAGCGGCGGGAAGCCCGGCGGGGCGCTCGCCGCGGTGCAGCACATCAGCATGAACGATGCGTCGAAGCTGGCCATCGGCCAGGCGCACTATTCGGCGATGCTCTATCCCCAAGGAACGTTTGTGGATGACGTGATCGTGCACCGCCTGAGCGAAGATGGTTTTCTGCTGGTGATCAATGCCGGCACGCGTGAGAAAGACATCAACTGGGTGCGCGAGAACACCAAGAGTTTCGACTGCGTGGTCGAGGAGTTGAGCGACGCCTACACGCAATTGGCGATCCAAGGACCGCAGGCTGTCAATCTCTTGCAGCAGCTGACCGACGCGGAATTGAGCACTATCAAGAATTACTGGTTCATGCCTGCAACGGTCTGCGGGCTGAAGAACACCCTGATCGCGCGCACCGGATACACCGGCGAGGATGGCTTTGAGATTTACGTGCCTTCCGATGTGGCCACCAGCGAGAAGGTCTGGAACCAGGTGATGGAAGCAGGGCGCGAATTCGCAGTCGTTCCCTGCGGCCTGGGATGTCGGAATACGCTGCGGCTGGAATCGAAGATGGCGTTGTACGGGCACGAGATCAGCGAAAAGATCAATGTGTGGGAAGCCGCGCTGGATCGCTACTGCAAGATGGAAAAGGGCGATTTCTTGGGACGCGCGGCGCTGGAGCAGGCGAGAGCGGCGGGATTACGGCGCACCCTGGTGGGGATCGAAATGATCGACCGCGGAATTGCGCGCGACGAATATTGCTGCTGCAATGAAGCGGGCGATGCCATCGGCGTGGTGACCAGCGGCTCGCCTTCGCCTACGCTAGGAAAAAACATTGCGCTTGCTTATGTGCCGCCGGCGTATTCGACCGTTGGCACCGTTTTGTACGTGGAAATTCGCGGGCGAAAGTGTAAGGCGCTGGTGGTCCCGACGCCGTTTTACAAGCGGCCGAAGAAAACCGCGCTTCAACAAGTGTCCTGAGGGTCTCTCGAGCGATTCCAAGGAGTGGGCTGATGGCATATCCGAAGAACTACCGCTACACGAAAGAACATGAATGGATCAACGTGGAGGGCGGACTGGCGACCATCGGGATCACCGACTACGCGCAACACGAACTGGGGGACGTAGTCTTCGTCGAACTGCCCAAGCCCGGAGCGAAAATCGAACTCGGAAAGTCCTTTGGTACGGTCGAGTCCGTCAAGGCCGTCAGCGAGATTTACGCGCCGGCGGCAGGCGAGGTGATCGAAGCCAATGGCGAACTTCAGAATACCCCCGAGAAAATCAATACCGATCCGCACGGCGCCGCGTGGTTGATCAAGGTGCGCCTCACGAACGCCGCCGAGCTCAGTGGGCTGATGGACGCGTCTGCCTACGAAGCCTACATCGCGGCCAGCGGTAAGGAAGCCTCGGCCTGATGCGCTACCTCCCGAAGAGCCCAGCCGAGCGGCAAGAGATGCTCGCCGCCATCGGCGCAAAATCCATCGAAGAACTGTTTTCCAGTATTCCCGATCGTTTTCGCTTGCGCGCAACACTGGACATTCCCGGACCGTATTCGGAAGCCGAAGTCATCCAGTATTTCAAGGACCGCGCCGCGGAAAATTCGAAGGGGTACACGAGCTTTCTCGGCGCGGGCGTGTACAACCATCTCCGCTCGGTGGTGACGGACGCGATCATTCAGCGCGGAGAATTCCTCACCTCCTACACACCCTATCAGGCGGAAATCACGCAGGGCACGCTGCAGGCGATCTTCGAGTTTCAAACGTTGATGTGCCAGCTCACCGGGCAGGAAGTGGCAAACGCGTCGATGTACGATGGTTCGACGGCAACGACGGAAGCCGTGCTGATGGCGGAGCGCCTGACGGGCCGACAACGCGTCCTGGTGGCTCGATCGGTGCACCCGGAGTACCGCGAGGTGCTGAAGACCTACGCGAAAAATTCAGGTTTGCGCGTGGAGGAGATTCCGTTTACCGCCAGCGGGACGGTCGATGCGAACGCGTTGCAGGCAGCGGTGAAAGATGACGTTGCCGCTGTCGTCGTGCAATCACCGAACTTTTTTGGAGTGATCGAATCGTACGCGCCGCTTGTGGATGTCACGCACACGGCTGGTGCGATGTTTGTAGTTGCGATTGCGGAAGGTGTTTCCCTCGGACTCGTTCGACCACCCGCAGAAGCCGACATCGTAGCGATGGAAGGCCAGAGTTTCGGACTGCCACCGAGTTACGGCGGACCCTTCGCCGGCGTGATTGCTTCGCGGGATAGGTTCGTGCGGCAAATGCCCGGACGGCTCGCGGGACAAACCACCGATTCCGAGGGTCAGCGCGGCTTTGTGCTGACGCTCGCGACGCGCGAGCAGCATATCCGACGCGAGAAAGCCACCTCCAACATTTGCACCAACCAGGCGCTCTGCGCGCTCGCGGCTACGGTGCACCTGGCGCTCCTCGGCAAGGAAGGCTTGCGCGAGATGGCGGAGCAGAACCTGTCCAAGGCGCAGTTCGCGCTTTCCGAGCTGCTGAAGATTCCCGGCGTCCGGCGCACATTCGATGCGCCGTTTTTCAACGAGTTCACGGTCGAGCTGCCGCGCTCGGTAAAGATAGTCAATGGCCACCTTTTGCGCGACAAAATCATCGGGCCGCTCGCCCTGGGCACGCCGTATCCGCAACTGACCAAGCATGCGCTGGTGTGCGTCACGGAAACCACCACGCGCGCGGAAATTGAGCGATTCGCGAACGCCCTGAAACTCGCGCTCGAGCGGCCGATTTGAGAGAACGTATTCTTCCACAATGTAGAACAGGGAAATGAACAAGAACATCAAAAAAGCATCGCGCCATACCAACCAGAGCGAAGGGCTGATCTTTGAGAAATCTTCACCGGGAAAGCGGGCGTTCGAATTGCCACCGCTCGATGTGCCCGCCGCCGATCCCGCCAAAGCGCTCGGCGCCAATCACCGCCGGGCGGGCATCGAAGGTTTCCCCGAGGTGAGCGAGATCGAAGTTCTTCGCCACTTCACGCGCCTTTCCACGTGGAACTACGCCATCGACCTGGGCATGTATCCGCTGGGCTCCTGCACGATGAAGTACAACCCACGCGTCAATGAGTTCATTGCCCGGCTCGATGGGATTGCCACCGAACATCCCTACCAGCCGCAAGAGCTTTCGCAGGGCTGCCTCAAGATTCTGCGGCTGCTCGAAAAGTGCCTGTTAGAAATCACCGGTATGGACGCCATCACGCTGCAGCCGGCAGCCGGGGCGCATGGCGAAATGACCGGCCTGCTGCTGATACGCGCTTATCTGCAGAAGCAGGGGAATCCACGCAAGAAAGTACTGATTCCGGATTCCGCGCACGGGACCAATCCGGCGACGGCGGTCATCGCCGGATACGAAGTCGAAAACATCAAGTCGGAGTCGCACGGACAAATCGACGTCGAAAAGCTCCGCGACCAAGTGACTGGAGACGTCGCGGCTTTGATGATCACCAATCCCTCGACACTGGGAATTTTTGAGCAGCGCATTCCGGAAATCGCGGAGATCCTGCACGGCAAGGGCGCCCTGCTGTATATGGACGGCGCGAACATGAACGCGCTGACCGGCGTGACGCGGCCGGGCGATCTGGGCGTTGACGTGATGCACTTGAACCTGCACAAAACCTTTTCGACCCCGCACGGCGGCGGAGGTCCGGGCGCAGGTCCGGTGGCGATGAAGAAAATTCTCGAGCCGTTCCGTCCGGTGCCCATCCTGGTGGAAAAGGAGGGCGGGCGTCTGGCGCTGGAACCGGTGCGTCCGGATTCCATCGGCAGAGTGAAAGCGTTCGCCGGCAATTTCGGCGTTTTGGTTCGCGCGCTGGCGTACATTCTGGCATACGGCCCGGGAGTGCGGCAGGCCACGGAAGACGCCGTGCTGAACGCGAATTACATTCGAAAGCAGCTTGAGGGCGCCTACGAACTGCCTTATTCTCTGCCCTCGATGCACGAAGTGGTGTTTAGCGACGCCATTCAAAAGAAAAACGGCGTGAGCACCATGGACATCGCAAAACGCTTGATCGACTATGGCTTTCATCCGTATACCACGGCGTTTCCGCTGATTGTGCCGGGAGCCCTGATGATCGAGCCGACGGAATCTGAGTCCATGGAAGAATGCGACCTGTTCATCGATGCCATGAAAGCCATCGCGGAGGAAGCCGCGACGAAGCCGGAGATTGTGAAGACCGCGCCGCACACCACGCGCGTCCGCCGTCTGGACGAAGTCGGCGCTGCTCGCAAACCGATCTTGCGTTGGAAGCCGTCCGCCCCACGCAGCGAAGCCGCTGACTAAACGAAGCGGGCCACCGTCCCCACAGGCGCGGGTCAGCCGAAGATTTCCTTCGAAGGCACACCTGTACTTCGCCGCTCATCCATCTTGGGTTGCTCCTTGCTAGAATCTGCCTAGACATTATTCTTCCTGGGACCGAAGGCCTCATGACCCCCGCTCTCGAAGCCTAGCTTCCGAAATCGATACTCCTGCTGCGTGACTACGATCGCCACAAATTTCTCTCCGATCTGATCGCTGGTGTGACCGTTGGCCTGGTAGCGCTGGCGATGGCGTTTGCGATTGCTTCCGGAGTCTCGCCGCAAGCAGGACTATATTGTGCGATCGTCACCGGATTCTTGATCTCTGCTCTGGGCGGCTCGAAAACACAGGTCGGTGGCCCAACGGGCGCGTTCGTCGTCGTGGTTGCGGGAATCATCGCCAAGCACGGGATCGACGGCCTGTTCATGTGCACCATGATGGCCGGCGTTCTGCTAGTGCTTCTCGGCGTGACCGGCATGGGCACCATGGTGAAATACTTTCCCCGGCCGGTCGTGGTCGGATTCACCAACGGCATAGCGATCCTCATTGCCAGCACGCAAATCCGGGATTTCTTCGGTCTGAAGATGGATCACGTCCCCGGTGATTTCTTTCACCGCATGATGGCCTTTGGCCAGGCATGGAATACTTTTTCAGTGCCGGCGACCGCCGTGTCCATCTTCTCGATCGCTGTGATGGTTTTTTGCCTGAAATACGCCCGGAAAATACCGGGCGCCATCCTGGTCACCTTCGGCGCAACCGCAGCAGTTTTCTTTCTGCATCTTTCCGTTGAAACCATCGGCACGCGCTTTGGGGGAATCCCCAGCGGCCTGCCGAAATTGGCTGTCCCGCATTTCCACTACGATGTCGTTCGGCAGCTCCTGTCATCAGCGTTCACCGTGGCGATGCTGGGGGCCATCGAGTCGCTCATGTCGGCAGTCGTTTCCGACCGTATGAGCAATGACAAGCACAATCCGAACGTGGAATTGATCGGCCAGGGCATTGCAAATATCGTTTCACCGCTGTTTGGTGGGCTCCCCGCCACGGGAGCCATCGCCCGCACCGCCACCAACGTGCGCTCGGGGGCGAAGACGCCCGTTGCCGGAATCATTCATGCGCTGACGCTGTTGGCCATCGTTCTGTTTGCCGCGCCCCTGGTGAAGAACGTTCCCCTGTCTGCTTTGGCTGCCATTTTGATGATCGTGGCCTACAACATGGGCGACTGGGAGGAGATCCCCGAGATATTGAAACTTAGCAAGGCGGACATCGCCGTCTGGCTGCTGACCTTGACACTGACCGTGGTGACGGATCTAACTTTTGCCGTGGAAATCGGGATGCTTCTCGCCGCGCTCATGTTCATTCGCAAGGTTTCGAGAACGACGACCGTGAGCCCAGTGACCAAAGATTATGTGGAAGACAGCCGCGTGCACGTTTTGCAAGGCAAGGATATCCCGGAATACGCGATTGTTTACCGCATTCACGGCCCGTTCCTCTTTGGTGCGACCGACAAGTTCGCGGATATTCTCCACTCCCTCGACAAATTGCCGCCCATCGTCATCCTTCGTCTGCGGAATATGACCGCGATTGACGCCACCGGGCTCGGCGCCATCCGCGATTTGGCAGACACACTTCACGCGTCGGGCCGCTCCCTGTTGCTTTGCGGAGCGCGCGAACAACCTTCGCAACTAATGAAACAGTCAGATTTCGAACGCCACGTGGGTGCGGAGAATATCTGTGGCAGCATTACGGAAGCGCTGCAACGCGCCGCCGAAGTCTATCGCCGGCACCATGCCGACCAGGCGGCGAGCGAACTGACCACGGGCAGATGAGAAACGCACACGGACCTTCAGCAGCTTGCTAGGAATTCCAGTACCGTCACGCCTCATGAAATTCCCTTCAGAATCGCGCCGATTTTCCGCGATTCATCGAGCCGACACCGCGCATTCTCCGTTCTGTAACAACTCGCCTCTAGTCTCTAGCGCGGGCAAGTGCGCTGACGCGCTGCCCAACAAGGAGATCCTCTTGAGACAAACATTGCTCGCAGTTGCCGTGTCGATGGGATTGATCGCCACTACCCTTTCTCTATCGGCCCGCGCCAACGATGTGCTTGGCCAGGGAAACAAGATGAAGCATGTCCTTCTGGTCAGCGTGGACGGTCTGCATGCTCTGGATGTTGCCAACTACGTCGCCGCCCACCCCGATTCAGCACTCGCGGCCCTCAGCACCCACGGGATCACCTATTCGAATGCGCGGACACCCGCGAACTCGGATTCTTTCCCTGGCCTGCTGGCGCTGGTAACCGGTGGATCTCCCATCAGCCATGGGTTGTTTTACGACGTGAGCTACGATCGCACCATTTTCGATCCCACCAACACTACCTGCACCGGCCGGGCTGGCAACCTGATGGTTTTCGACGAGAGTGTCGATCTCTACGATTCCTTGAGTGTCTCGCAGAACGTGATTGATCCCACGAAATTGCCGCGTCATGTCAACGAGCAGGGCGAGTGTGTACCATTGTTTCCGCGTAGTGCGATGAGAAGCAACACGATTTTCGAGGTGGTCAAGAGCGCGGGTGGCCACACCGCATGGGCCGACAAACATCCCGCTTACGACCTCGTGAACGGCCCTTCCGGCAACGGCGTCGAAGATCTCTACACTCCAGAAATCACCAACGTCAACGGCCTCGACAACACGGTGAGTGTGGTTTGCACCGTAAACAATGACTCCCTGAAGGTTCAGGGGGTCATCAATGAGATCCACGGACTGAAACACGACGGCACCCCCGGGCCCGGTGTACCGGCGGTGTTTGGGTTGAATTTCCAGGCCGTCAGCGTGGGGCAGAAGCTGGCACGGGACAACGCCGACGGCAGTTGTGCCGCCGACACAACATTTACCGGGCAGCCGGGTGGGTACAAAGATGGCGCAGGTACTCCGACTGCCGTTCTCGCCTACGCACTCGAGAAGACCGATCAGGCTTTGGGAAGCCTGATCCAGGCGTTCAATGCACACGGCATCTATGAATCCACCCTATTCATCGTCACCGCCAAGCACGGCCAGTCGCCGATCAACCCGGTAAAGACCAACAAGCCCGGTCACTTCGCGGACTTGGTGGCCGCCCTGCCGGACGCCAAGACCAATCCCGCGGCGATGGCCATTGCCAATGCCGCCGCCTGCGGCACGGGCGCTTGCGGATTCGTTCAAGACGACGACATAGCGTTAATCTGGCTGCAGGATCAGAGCCAGACCGGGGACGTTGCCGCTTACCTGAATGCCAACGCCGGAGCGCTCTTTATTGATGAAGTCCTGGCGGGGGCCGAAATTCGGCTCAAATTCCGCGACCCGCTGACAGATAGCCGCACGCCCGATCTTCTGGTGCAGCCGACCTACGGCACAATCTACACTGGATCTTCCAAGAAAAACGCCGAGCATGGAGGATTCAGCTTCGGTGACACAAACGTCGGCCTCATGGTCTCGAACCCTTCCCTGAACGCGCGCGAGGTCAAGACTCCCGTGGCCACCTCCCAGGTCGCGGCGTCCATCCTAAAGGCGCTGGGCATCGACCCCCGTGAACTGCAAGCCGTGCGGCGCGAAGGTACCGAAGTTCTGCCATTCCTGTTCAGTGATGGGGGATGGTGACGGCGGGAACTGACCGGCGATTCAGAGACGGGCTGTCTATTTTGTGAACCGTACGGAGTCGAGGATCGAGGAAAACGTCTTGTCGTAACTGTCGTAGGCGGATTGCGGAGCGACGCAAACGAAATAGACCAAGCCCTCCGGACGCAGAACGGTGACAACCCAGTCCGTTTCCTGACCGCCCGCGGGAGAGGCATTGCTTAGATAGGTCGAAAGGCCAGGTAGTCCGTTCAGGCGCAAGCGCTCTCCTTGCCGCGTGATCTTCATGCTCGGGTTCGACTTTTGAAGATCATGAATCACCTGCTGGGTGGCGCTATTCACGGCGTCTCCATCATGGGGATCGCCCTTGGCCAGCATTACGCCGATGATCAGGCCATACGCGAGGGCGCTATGGCCGCTGCCGTCATCCACGACGCCGCCTTCGGGGGCAAAGGAAACGCCGCCTCCATTGCTGTCCGGATACCTCTTCCAATTGTCCGGGTACTTGAGCGTGTACGAACTCGCCTGATACTCCGAGAAATTGCGGGAAGGCAGCGCTGGGGCAGCGGCGGCACCAGGCGCTGCGGGGACCGGCTTTTTCACCACCGGCAGAGCCAGGACTTCGCGCTTGACGGCTTCGAACTCGGCGGAGTCGCGCCGAGCGGCCGGCGGAGCGCCACCGAGCTTCTCGACTTCTTCATCGACGCGCCCGACGCGGTGCTCCGGATTCGGGTGGTCGGAGAAAAACTCCGGGGGATTTTTCCCCTTGGTCTCCGCTTCGAGCTTTTCGAAAAACTGCGCCATGGCACGGGGATCGTATCCCGTATCGTAGAGGACCTGTGTGCCCATGACGTCGGCCTGCGATTCGGCTGTTCGCGAATAGCGCAGGAGAACGCCTCCGGCCGTGAAACTGCCCAGTTGCGTCAGGAGCGCACCGCCAGTGGTGTCTCCGAAAACGGCGCCGAAGATTCCCAAACCCGTCTCGGCCAGCATCGCCTTGGTTGCTTGGTTGGTGCCATGGCGGAGAGCCACGTGCGACAACTCATGTGCCATCACTCCCGCGAGTTGTGCCTCATTGTCCGCGGCTTCGATCGCGCCGCGGTTCACAAACACAAATCCGCCGGGCAAGGCAAAGGCGTTGATGGCTTTGTCATTCACGCAATGAAATTCGAACGGGTACTGTACCCCACTCGTGGGCAACTTTTGCGCCAAACGCATGCCAATTTGTGTCAGGTAAGCATCGACCTTAGGTGCGTTGCAAAGCGCCAACTGCTTTTCAGCATCGGTGGCGGCTCGTTTGCCGAGGTTTATGTCCTCTTGCGGGGAGAACTTGTTCCAGCCCGGCCTGAGTTGTGTCCGCTGCGCTGATGCGCCAGCAACAAAGAAAAAGCAAAGGCCCAGGAAAAAGCCGGCCGTCCATGCGTGATGTGTTCGGGGCACGCAGAGCCATCGACGGGAGACAGGCTCCGATTTTGCCCTGCGGATACGCACCACGACCTCCTGTGCGGTAGGATGGCAGTCCTCTGTCGAAGGTTACTTTAGCACCCGTTCCGGGAAGAAAAGAAAAAGCCCGGGCGGTCATCCACCCGGGCAAAGTCAGAGAGAGGAGAAGACTGATTTAACGAGCCGTGCGCGGCGGGGGCTCCGGCGAAAGTGTCACTCCCGGCGCATCCGCGGACTTGCCGCTCCTGGCTGGAGAAGTGCGCGTGGGAACAAAGGGCTCTGTCTTGCGCGTGGGGATCGTCAGGTTTTCACCCTCGCGGACGAAGGTGAGGCGGTCCTGCTCCTTGTTCCAGTCGATGCAAACTAGGTCGCCAAGGTGAATCTGCTCGGTTGCCAGCAAGTTCGCCAGTGGATACACCACGTGGCGTTCGATGGCGCGCTTGAGGTGCCGTGCGCCGTAGCGCTGGTCCGTGCCTTCCTGCAGGAGGAACTCGCGGCCGGCGTCGGTCACGCGGAACAGGAATTGACCCTTGGCGGTTTCCAGAACGCGCTGCTGCACCTGGCCCAGCTCGATTTCGAGCACCCGCTCAAGCTGCTCACGTCTCAGCGGATGAAACACCACCACTTTATCGAGCCGGTTCATGAATTCCGGTGAAAACTTCCGACGGGCCGCTTCTACGGCCGTACGCTCCACTTTTTCGTCCAAGCCGGCGGCCGGCTTGTCCTTCGGCTGAATGAAGCCCATGCCGCCTTCCATGAGTTCAGTAATTTCTCCCCCGCCGAGGTTCGACGTCAAGAAAATGACTGTCTGCGAGAGGTCCACGCGGCGGTTATCGCCCAGGGTGAGCGTGGCTTTGTCGAGCATGCCGAGCAGCAGTTGCCACAGCGCATCGCTGGCCTTTTCGATCTCATCGAAGAGCAGGAAGCTCAACTTCAATTTTTCCGTGTGGCTCGCCGCCAAGGCTTCTTGCGTGATTAGCGGATGGGTCTCGCGATGGCCCAAATAGCCGGGAGGCGAACCAATCAGCTTGGCAATCTCGTGCGAGTGCTGGAACTCCGCGCAATCGACCTTTATGACCGCGCGAGCATCCCCAAAAAGGATCTCCGCGGCAGCTTCCACAATGCGCGTCTTTCCCGAGCCGGTTGGACCGAGGAACAGCAGGTTGCCTACCGGGCGGCCGGGCGAATTCAATCCGGCACAAAACACCTGAAACATGTCCACCAGGGACTGCACACCCTCTTCCTGCCCTACGATCTTTGCTCGCAAGGAAGAGTGAAAATCACACGTGTCATTGCTGCGGATGGTGGGATCCAGTTGATGGCGGACTGCGGGTTTCATTTCATCAACCCTTCTTCGCGTCTAGCTCCCCAAACGCGCAGCGCGTCTCACTTTCGCGCTATCAGGAAACCCTGCATGGGGAATGCCAATCTTATCCTCAGTTTGGACATTCGGAAGATAATGCAAAGTCAACAACATACAGGCTTTGCAGTTTTGGAAACTTTCTCAAGCCGTGAGACGGTGTTTCATCTGCGCAAAAAGGGAAAGACATGAAACAGTTTGTGTCATTCGCTGGGCGACAAAAAGAGGCGCATGGTTCCACGCCTCAGGAGAAAGTTAAAGTTCTGCTTTAAGTATTCGAGCGCTCCTGCTTCTTGCGCCCTTGCAGAGACGGTGATGGGCCTGCGGCGGGCTGTGCCGCCCGGGACTTCCTGTCTTCAACCGTGGCTTCCTTCGGCATCTCGGCAGGCTTCCCGTCCATCGCCTGGGCTGCGGCGGCACCGACGCCCATGGCCCGCTGCGAGGAGGATTGCACGAGCGCTCCCTCCCCTTCGCGAACGAACGTGAGCAAGTCGTGACTCTCGTCCCAATCGATACGCACCAAGTCGCCCAGGTTGACTTGATCGGTAGCCAGCAGGTTGGCCAGCGGATAGACGACGTGTCGCTCTATGGCGCGCTTCAGATGCCGGGCACCGTAGCGCTGGTCCGTGCCTTCCCGCAGAAGAAAGTTGCGTCCGGCCTCTGTTACACGGAAGAGAAACTGCCCTTTGGCGGTATCCAGTACCCGCTGCTGCACCTGACCCAGCTCGATATCGAGCACTTCCTGAAGCTGCTCGCGCTGCAACGGGTGGAATACCACAACCTTGTCGAGGCGGTTCATGAATTCCGGTGAAAACTTCCGCCGTGCCGCTTCCACCGCCGTACGTTCCACCTTCTCGTCCAGGCCGCTGGTAGGTATGTCGGCCGGCTGGACGAAACCCATGCCACCTTGCATGAGCTCGGCAATCTCACCGCCACCCAGGTTGGAGGTCAAAAAGATGACCGTTTGGGAGAGATCCACCTTACGGTTATCACCCAAGGTCAGCGTGGCCTTGTCCAGCATTCCCAGCAGCAACTGCCACAGCGCATCGCTGGCCTTTTCGATCTCGTCGAAGAGCAAGAAACTGAGCTTCAGCTTGTCGGTATGGCTGGCCGTCAGGGTTTCCTGCGTAATCAGCGGATGTGTCTCTCGATGCCCCAGATATCCCGGGGGCGAGCCGATCAGCTTGGCAATCTCATGAGAATGCTGAAATTCCGCGCAATCAATCTTGATCACCGCACGGGCTTCGCTAAAGAGAATCTCGGCAGCCGCTTCCACAATGCGCGTCTTTCCCGAGCCGGTTGGCCCGAGAAACAGAAGATTCCCTACCGGGCGGCCGGGCGAGTTCAATCCGGCGCGAAAGACCTGGTAGAGGTCCACGAGTGCGTGCACACCCTCTTCCTGTCCGACAATTTTTGATCGCAGCGCCGCCTGGAAATCGATGGTGTCCGTGCTGCGCTTGCTCGGATCGAGTGGAAGGATATAGTCGCTCATGACCACCTCCTAGCGAGCCCGTGATGACGGGTGCGCATTGCTGAATCGCCCGCGTCCACGGCCAAACTGGTCGAGCTTGACCTGAATGGTTGACTGCAAGAGCCGCAATTGCACCAGTAGCTCTCGTGCCACGACGGGTGATTCGGAAATTCGGAGGAGCGGCGGAAAAACGTCCGCCAGGTCGAGATTGAGGGCTCGAAGAGAGGAAACCAGCTTTTGGACCGCCGGCGAGTCAGGGTTCGCCAGGTCCACTTGACCGTTTAATTGTTCGCGCAGTGTTTTCCAATCCAGCTCCACGAAGGGATGCTTTTTGGAAACTTCGCGCACGAGGTCGTCGGTAATTCGCGCCCGGGCTCCGAGACGGGCCAGATGGAGCTGGCGCACTTTTCCCCCGCGGCGCACGTTGTGCACCAGGTAGAAGGAATTTCCTTTGCGGCGGACAAAAGCCACGACATCACCTCAAACTTCCGTTATCCTGTGTAGTGTAACTCCCTTCCACTACACCCTACACTATTAAGATGCACTTTTTCGGAAAAAGTTACCTCCGAGCAGTGACGCGTCCAGCGTAGTGGGAACTCCGCGCAAAGCTTGATCACTTTTTTTGCTGGGTTTCATCGATGTTTCGCATCCTTGTTTCACTGCGCCGTTTCCGTCTTTTCGGCCTCTGTCTGATGGGATGCTTACTGTTCCCCGCTTCCTGAATTGTCGTCGGCATCCAGCTACTGCATTAAACCCGGTCGCGGCATTTTTTTCTTGTTCTGGTGGAGAAAAGGAGCCTACCATACACCCGCGAGTTTCTTCCTAATCTCCGCTTGGAGCTTGATTCAGAATGTCCTGGGATCCCGTCTTTCGCTTAGTGAAACGAATTCCTCGCGGAAGGGTTCTAACTTATGGGGTACTGGCGGAAGTACTGGGCCTCCCGGGAGGCGCGCGCAGTGCTGGACGCGCCATGGCGGCGACTCCGCCCGGTAAAGGCGTTCCCTGGCATCGCGTTGTCGGTGAACACGGCAAAATCCTCATCCGCGAGCCTTACGGTTCCCTGCAAAGAAAGCTCCTCGAAAGCGAAGGCATCAGGATCGTCGAGTCTCGCGTGAATCTGAACCGCCATCTTTGGAAACCGTTAAAGAAATCCACACGGAAAGACGGAACCCGTAAGAGACGCAATCAGAACTGAAGCCGGAACAGGTCTGTTCCGGTTTTGCGAGCCCACCCCTGATCTGCGGTATGCTATACACTCTTTTTCAAGTGGCCCCTGAGTGGTGGGGGGCAACGAATATGGCCAATGCCATTCTCGAAGTGCAAAACCTCGTCAAGCGGTACGGCGACTTGGAAGCGGTTCGTGGCGTCAGTTTTGCGGTAGAAGAAGGCGAGGTTTTCGGGCTGCTCGGGCCGAACGGGGCCGGTAAGACCAGTACCGTGGAGGTACTCGAAGGCCTGCGCATTCCCGACGGCGGGCGCGTCTCCGTCTGCGGCCTGGACCCGCAACGCGACTCCGCGGCCTTGAAACACGAGATCGGCGCCGCGCTGCAATCCACGTCGCTTCCGGACAAACTCCGGGTGATGGAGGCACTGCGTCTCTTCGCCAGCTTTTACAAGCGGCGGCGTAATCCCGAGGAGCTGCTCAAGCGCTTCGGTCTAGAAGAAAAACGCAACACCTTTTACAATCAGCTCTCGGGCGGACAGAAGCAACGCCTGGCCCTGGCCATGGCTCTGGTCAACGATCCCAAAGTCCTGTTTTTCGATGAGCCGACCGCAGGGCTCGATCCGCAGGTGCGGCGCGAGATTTACGACATCATCGAGGAATTGAAGCGCGAGAAAAAAACGATTGTAATGACCACGCATTATATCGAGGAAGCCGAGCGGCTCTGCGATCGCGTCGCCATTGTCGATCACGGAAAAGTGATTGCTCTCGGAACACCCCGTGATCTGAAAGCTCATTCCGGCGGCACCACGCGCATCGAAGTTCGTCTTTCGAAGCCGGAATCCAATGGCACGTTGAAGAACCTCGAAGGAGCGACTGACGCGCGCGAGGTCGGCGGCACTTACGTAATTCACTCCAAACGTCCGCCACAAACCATCGTCTCCCTGGTCAAGCACCTCGAAGCTCAGGACAATGAACTCGTCAGCCTGGAAATTTCTTCGCCCTCCCTGGAAGACGTTTTTATCGAAATGACCGGAAGGAGGTTGCGCGATTGACAAACTTCGCCACCTTGACGCGCATGCGCATCCAGCTCACGCTGCGCAATAAAATGTTTTTATTTTTCAGCGTGATCATGCCCTTCGGTTTCTTTTTTCTCTATGCTGGAGTGATCGCAAAGGGCATCCCTAGGGGGGTTCGATATTTTCTGGGGCCGGTCATGGCCTTGACTGTGATGGGCAGCTTCTGGGGTCTTAGCGCCGCTCTGGTCATGTTCCGGGAACAGGGCATCCTGCGCCGCTTCCACGTAACTCCAGTGACCCCGAGCGATATGCTCGCTTCCAGCATTGTCGCCAACTACGTACTCACGTTACCTACGGTCCTCATGGAATTCCTGCTCGCGCGCACCGTCTTTCACGTCACCCATTTCGGCGACCTCTTCTCGGCATTCCTCCTGATTACCATCGGTACGGTGTCCTTCGCGTCCATGGGTCTGGTCGTCGCCAGCGTCACCAACACCATGCAGGAAACTCAGGTCATCAATCAGTTGATCTGGCTTCCTTTGATCTTCCTTTCCGGGGCCACTGTGCCGCTCGTCAGCCTTCCGCAGGTCGTCAAGCACGTAGGCCTCTTCCTTCCTGCCACCTACCTTGTCACCGGTCTCCAGAGTGCTATCTTCACGGCGGCTGCTCCTTGGGGCCCGGATATTCTGCTGGCACTCTGCTCTCTTGCGGTCTGGGCCCTGCTGACCTTCTTTTTGTCGGCCCAGCTCTTCCGCTGGGAGCCGGAGTCCAAAATTCCGCGCCGAGCCAAGCTCCTCGCCGCCGCCACGGCCATTCCCTTTCTCCTTCTGGGGATTTGGGGGAACAAGACCAACCGGACTCTCTCGCAGGCGCAAGCTATGTTTGATTCGTTCAATGCGCCTTCGAAACCTGACGCCCCTTCCGGAAACGCGCACTGACCGTCCACTTTATTTTTCTTCGCTGCGGCCGCGGCCTTCCGTGCTTCGCAACAAGACGGCACACGCCAAATTGGTTCCCCTCCAACAACAATCGCTGTACAGGGCGCATTGACGCTCATCGCCGTGTACCGTATTCTGCGATTTCGAGCGGTAGCACTGCGAGTGGCACTACCAAATAGGGAGCATCTATGCCGATTCAGGCGACCGAGAAAATCTGGCACAACGGAAAGTGGATCAATTGGGACGACGCCAAGTTGCACGTCCTTTCGCACGTGGTGAGTTACGGCTCCGCAGTCTTCGAAGGCATCCGCTGCTATGAAACGAAGCAAGGATCCGCGATCTTCCGGTTGCGCGAGCACATGCAGCGGCTGATCAACTCCGCGAAAATTTACCGCATGGAGCTTCCCTTCTCCGTCGATCAGTTCGCCAGCACGGCTTGCGAACTGGTGCGCCTAAACAAATTGAATTCCTGCTACGTGAGGCCCATTGTGCTGCGCGGCTACGGCGAAGTGGGAGTGAATCCGCTGAACTCGCCGATCGAAATTTACATGGCCTGCTGGAGCTGGGGCGCTTATCTTGGCCCGGAAGCTTTGTCGAAAGGCGTTGAGGTGGGAGTCAGCTCCTGGACGCGCATCGCTCCAAACACCCTGCCCGCCATGTCCAAGGCCGCGGCGAATTACATGAACTCGCAGCTCATTCGCATGGAAGCGAGCTTCAACGGCTACACCGAAGGCATCGCTCTGGATTCTCAAGGCCACGTCAGTGAAGGCTCGGGCATGAACATTTTTCTCGTGCACGATGGCGTGCTCTATACACCGCCTCTCGCCACCAGCATTTTGCCAGGCATCACACGGGACGCGGTCGCGAAGCTGGCGGAAGACCTGCGCATTCCCGTCAAGGAACATGTAATTCCGCGTGAAATGCTTTACATCGCCGACGAGGTTTTCTTTGTGGGCACCGCCGTCGAAATCACGCCCATCCGCTCCGTCGATCACCTCCAGGTCGGCAAGGGTGTGGCCGGACCGATTACCCGGAAGCTCCAGGAAGAGTTCTTCGCCATAACCAACGGCAGCAAGCCCGATCGCCACAACTGGCTGACACCGGTAAACGCTCCTGTCGGCGCCGCTTCTCGCTAATCGATTCCCCTTCCGTTTTGTAGGGGCCAGGGACTTTTCTCGATCCTGTCGCTCTTTCCTGTTTGAATGGCCCGCGATTTCGCCGCGTTGACTCACTTCGTTCGAACCCCTATCATTTCGCGCAGCGGCATTCCTTGTAATGATCGGCCAAACTTTCTCGCATTACCGCATTCTGGAAAAGCTCGGGGGCGGCGGCATGGGTGTGCTCTACACCGCCGAAGATCTCAAGCTTGGCCGCCGTGTGGCGCTCAAATTTCTCCCGGAAGAACTCCACCAGAACCCGCAGGCGCTGGAGCGCTTCCGCCGCGAAGCACGTGCCGCTTCCGCGCTGAATCACCCCAACATCTGCACCATTCACGAGATTGAGGAACACCAAGGAAGATTTTTTCTGGTAATGGAATTGCTCGAGGGTGAAACCCTCAAGCAACGCGTCAAAGGGCGCGCTCTCCCAACGGATGCACTCCTGGATATCAGTGTTCAAATCGCGGAGGCGCTCGACACTGCGCACAGAAAAGGCATCATTCACCGCGACATTAAGCCCGCCAACATTTTCATCACCGCGCGCGACCAAGCGAAGCTGATGGATTTCGGTTTGGCGAAGCTGGCCCCTGACGGCAACGCTGCCGCAGCCACGGGAAACTCGCTTGAGGGAGTGACTACCGAGGAAGCGCTCACCAGCCCGGGAGTGGCAATGGGGACCGTTGCGTACATGTCTCCCGAGCAGGCTCGCGGCGAAGAACTGGACGCTCGGACCGATCTTTTCAGCTTTGGAGCGGTGCTCTATGAAATGGCCACGGGGCGCGTGGCTTTCGGGGGACCGACATCCGCCGTCGTCTTCCACGCGATACTCGAGCGCACGCCGCCGAACCCCAGCGCCGTGAATTCGAATCTTCCCCAGCGCTTCGACGAAATCGTCGCCAAAGCACTGGAGAAAGACCGCGCCCTGCGCTACCAGAGCGCAGCCGAAATTGGCGCAGACCTGAAGCGCCTGAAGCGCGATACGGATTCCACTCGCGGAACTTCCATGGTGCAAGCCAACACCCCTGCCCCGTCCCGTTCGCGCAACATGAAACTGCGCATGGGTCTTCTCGCCGCTGGCCTTTCGATCGCCGTGGTCCTCGGGCTGGCATTGCTCTTCAGCGGGCAAAAAATCAAGGAAGCCACCATGGATTCGGTCGCCGTGCTTCCGTTTGTAAATGCCACGGGTGATCCGAACGCCGAATATCTGAGCGAAGGTATCACCGAGGATCTTGTCAGCACGCTTTCCGAACTCTCCAACCTGAAGGTCGTTTCGCTGGCGTCGGCCTATCGTTACAAAGGCAAAACCATTGATCCACCTGCGGTTGCCCGTGAACTTGGCGTCCACACCATTCTCACCGGACGCATGCTGCAACGAGGCGACAGTCTCTCCATTAGCGCCGAATTTGTTGATGCCGAGCATGACCGCGTCCGGTGGAGCAAGCAATACCACTGGAAGCTTGTCGAGGTGCCCAACATTCAGACGGAGATCACCCAGGACATCACCGAAAACCTGAAACTGAATTTATCAGGCGTACAAAAATCGCGCCTGGCGCAGCGCCCAACCGAAAACGGAGAAGCGTATCAACTCTACCTGCGCGGACGTTTTTACTGGAACAAACGAACTGCCGATGCCGTGAACAAAGCCATGGGCTATTTTCAGCAGGCCATTGACCGCGACCCCAATTACGCCCTGGCCTACGCGGGCCTGGCGGACTGCTACTACGTAACGTTTTTCAATAACTTCACAATCCCGCAAGCCGAAAGTGCGGCCAAGTCACGTGTGGCAGCAAGCAAGGCCCTGGAACTGGATCCTTTGCTTGCCGAAACCCATGTCTCCATGGCCCAGGTCCTCGAAATCTTTGATTGGGATTTCGCCGGCGCCGAACGTGAGTTTCGCCGGGCGCTAGCCATCAACCCGGGATACGCCATCGGATTGCAGTGGTATGCGGAACTCTTGGAGAATCTGGCGCGATACGACGAAGCGCTGGCCATGATCCAGCGTGCGCAGGAAGCGGATCCCTTCTCTCTCATCATCAATGCGGTGCATGGCCAGATTCTTTCCCGGAGCGGCCGGACGAAGGAGGCTACCGCGCAGTTCCAGAAAACGCTCGACCTGGAGCGTAACTTCCCCCTCGGCCACTACCTTTTTGGTCTGGCGCTCGTGCACGATGGAAAAAATGAGGAGGCCGTGAAGGAGTTTGAGCAGGCCGTGCAGTCCTCGCCGGAATCGTCCATCTACCAAAGCATGCTCGCTTTTGTATACGCGCAAAACGGCAGAATCGAAGAGGCCAGAAAAATTCTTGGTGATGTCATCGGGGAAGCCCAGGGGGACCGCGCTTCCTGGCAGGACGTTGCTGGAATCTACGCAGCTCTTGGTGAAAAGGATCATGCTCTTGTCGCGTTGGAAATGGCATTCCAAAGACGTGATAGCCGCATGACCATGCTGCTCAATCATGAAGCTCTCATGCCGTTGCGCAGCGATCCTCGGTTCTCCGCTCTGGTGCGCCGCGCGGGTCTGCCTGAGCACAATTGATCGATCTCGGCGGGAAGGCTGGCGCTCCGCGCCGCATTCCAGATAGAATGCAGCCGGTCGAATCGGGCGCATATTCCTTTCCGTGCAGGGAGAGTCGAATGTACAGCACATCGCAAAAGCTGATCGCGGAATTCCTGGGAACGTTTGCGCTGATTTTCTTCGGCGCGGGCTCGGTCTGTGCGGATCAATATTTGCATGGCGCGGGCGGCCTCGGTCTTCTCGGCATCGCGCTCGCTCACGGCCTCGCGATCGGCATCATGGTTTCGGCGCTCGGCCACATCTCCGGCGGACATTTCAATCCCGCGGTGACCATCGGCTTCTGGGTCACCAAGCGCGTGAATACTGTGGACACCATTCTCTATTGGGCCGCGCAGTTGGCCGGCGCGACGGCCGCCGCATTTCTGCTGCGGGCCGTCATTCCAGAAGAGACCTGGCGCGCCGTCGCTCTGGGCACGCCGGAACTCGCGCGGGATTTTCCGCGCTGGGCTGGAATGGCGCTAGAGGCGGTGACGACTTTCTTCTTGGTTCTCGTTGTTTTTGCCACCGCTGTCGATGAAAAAGGCGCGTTCCGTTCGATCGCGGGTTTTGGCATCGGTCTGACAATTTCCCTCGGCATCCTCGTCGCCGGTCCGCTTACGGGTGCCGCTTTGAATCCAGCTCGGGCATTTGGCCCCGCGCTCGCGGCGTGGCGTTGGGCCAACCACGGTGTCTACTGGGTCGGTCCGCTGGCCGGAGGATTTGTCGCCGGCCTGCTCTACGATTCGCTCTATCTAAAAAAAGCCTGAATCGGTTTTGAGTTATAGGTTCTTGCTACGCAACACGACGCTGCAACTTTGCACTTTGCACCTGTAGTCGCAGCTCTCTCCCCGTCATTTTTCAGCTCGAAGTGCTTAGTCTTCCCTCCTCAAGGTTCCTTGCCCGCGGGCCGCGACTGCCGCACCAGGCGGCCACCGGCGTACTTCCCCCCCGGCCCTCGTTTTTATCCCTATCCCCTTTCCCCTGTAGCGCAGCTGCGGGCTAACAACTTAAGACTGCCCGCCTCAGGTACCGTTAACTAGCGCGCAACTGGCCTGCGCGGCTTCCTTGCCCACCCTACCCGCGGATGCTAGTGTCGCGTATAGATGCATGCTTGCGGGGTTCACACGACATGTCCATCAACATTGACGATCTTCTCCGCCGCGCGGTCGAAAGCAAAGCGTCCGACTTACACTTGAAAGTCGGCAATCACCCTTACTTGCGCGTGGACGGCCTGCTCACCCCCCTGACCGACGTGCCTCGTGTCACGCCGGAAGAGATGCTCTCCATGGCGTTTAGCATGATGACCAACCGCCAAAAGCAAAAATTCAAGGAAACTGCGGAATTGGATATGGCCTATGGCGTGGCTGGTTTGGGCCGTTTCCGCGTCAACGTTTTCCAGCAGCGTGGCAACGTCGGCATGGTGCTGCGCGTCATTCCGACAAAGATTCGCACCACCGAAGAACTCAACCTCCCTTCGGTAATTTCCAGAATTTGCGAGGAGCAGCGCGGATTGGTGCTGGTTACAGGAACCACCGGTTCCGGTAAGTCCACCACCCTGGCCGCGATGATCGACCGCATCAATGCCAACCGCGCCGACCATCTGATCACCATCGAAGACCCCATCGAGTTCCTGCACCGCGACAAGAAGAGCTTCATTAATCAGCGCGAGGTCGAAGTGGACACCGCGAACTTTTCCACCGCGTTGCGCGCTGCTCTGCGTCAGGACCCGGACGTGATTCTGGTCGGCGAAATGCGCGACCTCGAAACCATTTCCACGGCGCTGCTCGCCGCGGAAACCGGCCACCTTGTGCTTTCCACCTTGCACACCTTGGATGCCACGGAAACCATTCAGCGTATTATCGCGGTCTTCCCGCCGCCGGAGCAGAAACAGATTCGCTTGCAGCTTGCCGCCACCTTGAAAGCGGTCGTCTCGCAGCGCCTGGTGCGACGCGCGGATGACAAAGGCCGTGTCCCCGCTTGCGAAATCATGATTGCCACAGGTTACATCCGCGATTGCATTATCAACGCAGACAAGACGCGCTTGATCCATGACGCCATCGCCGCCGGCACCAGCCAGTACGGCATGCAAACGTTCGACCAGTCGCTCTTCGATCTTTACTCGAAGCAGCTCATCACGCTAGATGAAGCTCTGGCGCGCGCGTCGAACGCCGACGAGTTCAAGCTGCGCATTCAAGGTATTCGCTCCGCCGCCGACTCCGCTCGCGAGGAGATGGAGCGCCAAATGGCCGACTTCGAGCGCTTCGCCCGCAAGTAACCTGGAATGCGGAAGCCGCGGAGCGTCTGTCTGCGTCTCGGCCGCCTCGGCATTAAGCCTTTTCCTTACTAGCGCGTGTGCTGCATCTGTTTTCTTTACTTCCCTGCTTGGTTACTTCTATTCTTGTCTTGTGTTTGCCAAGCCGCAACAAGTTGCAACCGAAGCGGAGTTGTACGATGTCGCAGTGCGCGCGTTGATGCGGCGGGCGCTTTCCGTGCATGAGATGACGCAGAAGCTGGAGCGGCGAAGCGATAACAAGCTGCTGGTGCAAGTGGTGATGGCCCGTCTCAAGGAAAACGGTATGATCGATGACGCGCGTTACGCCAAGCAATTCGCCCGCCAGCGCACCGAATCGCGCAAGCAAGGAAAATTCCGGGTCGCCCGCGACCTCCGCGCCCGCGGAATTCCCGACCGGCACATCGAATCCGCCCTCGAAGAAGTCGCCGAGAACACCGACGAAGCTGCTATGGTCCGCCAGCGCATCGAGCGCAAACTGCGGTCATATCGGGGCGAAATCGACGAAAGGAAAATGGCCTCCATCTACAGCAGTCTCCTGCGTGGCGGCTTCTCCGCCGACATCGTTCGCCGCGAACTCCGCGCGCTCACTCGCGAGGACGTGCCCGAAACTGAGGCGGGTTCGGAGTAGACTCGTCCACTGTGCCTCCAATGGTGCTATCTCACCCCCTCTGCGATAATGAGGACACTCCAGCGTGCCGGAATTGAGGCTCACGTGACGGGCAACGAGATACGCGAGAAATTTTTGCAGTTTTTTGAGGGTCAAGGCCACCGGCGGGTGCGGAGTTCGTCGCTGGTACCACATGGGGATGCTACGCTGCTGTTTACGAATGCGGGGATGAACCAGTTCAAGGACGTGTTTCTGGGACTGGAAAAGCGAGATTACACGCGGGCGACGACGGCACAGAAATGCGTGCGGGCGGGTGGCAAGCACAACGACCTTGAAAACGTGGGGTTTACGAAGCGGCACCACACCTTTTTCGAGATGCTGGGGAATTTTTCGTTTGGTGATTATTTCAAAAAGGATGCCATCGCCTACGCCTGGGAATTGGTCACATCGCCACAATGGTTTGGAATCGCGAAGGACAAGCTGTACTTAACGGTTTTTGGCGGGGCGGAAGTCGCGCCCGGAAATACGCTTGGCGTGGATGAAGAAGCGCGGGGTTTCTGGCGCGACCAAAACGTTGCGGCGGACCGCATCATCCCGATTCCTGGGCTCCAAGATAATTTCTGGGCTATGGGCGACACCGGCCCCTGCGGACCGTGCAGCGAAATTCATTACGATATGGGGCCGGCCGCATCCGATGAAGGCCACCCGGATTGTAGGTTCCCTTGCGACTGCGGTCGCTACGTTGAAATCTGGAATCTCGTCTTCATGCAATTCAACCGCGATGCTTCCGCCACGCTCACCTCTCTGCCAAAACCTTGCGTAGACACCGGAATGGGTCTTGAACGCGTCGCCTGCGTCCTCCAAGGCGTCATTTCCAACTACGACACCGACTTGTTTCAGCCGTTGATGGGTAAGGCGGCCAGACTCTTAGAACATGACATGAGGGATACTGCTGAGGAAGTCTCCAGAAGGATTATCGCTGACCATTCGCGAGCCTCCGCCTTTCTGATTTCTGACGGCGTAATGCCTTCCAACGAAGGTCGCGGTTACGTACTGCGAAAAATCATCAATCGCGCGCTGCTCAATGCGGGACCGCCGGAGACAGTGTCCGAGCAGGTACTTCCTGCCATGGCCGAGACGGTGGCTCAACAAATGCGGGCGGCATACCCGGAACTTGACGAAAACATGAAGCACGTACGGAAGGTTTTGGCGTCGGAGACTTCGCGCTATCGCCGGACCATGACGACCAGCCTGGCAAAGCTCCGCGAAGAAGTTGCTCAGCTAGTGAAAGCGCTGCCCCCGCAATCCACGGAGGCGCGGGGCATGCCCATTCACAAGGTGACTCTTCCAGGCGATGCCGCCTTTAAGCTCTACGACACTTTCGGCCTTAGAAGAGACGTGATCGAAGAGGCGTCGAGGCTCCAGGGGGTGGACGTCGATTGGCACGGATTTGACTTGGCCATGCGGGAGCAGCGCGAGCGCGGCAGGGCGTCGTGGAAAGGTGCAGCGAAAGAGGCGGCGAATCCGGCCTACGCGAAGATTGCCGACCAATTCCCGACCGAGCCGGATTTTTACCTTAGCACGAGCGCGAAAGATTGCGGCATTGAAGCGATCATCACAAAGAACGGTCCGGTGAATGAACTGAAGGCGGGGGAGAGCGGTGAGATCGTTCTGGATCGCACAGTGATTTATGCGGAGTCGGGCGGGCAGATGGCGGACACCGGCGCGTTCTATGACAACCCGGAATCACAACTGCTCGCGGACGTGACGGGTGCCTATTACCCGGTTGCGGGGCTGGTGGCGCACAAGGTTGCGGCCAAGGAGACCCTGCGCGTCGGGGATCGCGTGGCGGTTGTAGCGGACGCGGAGCGGCGGGCGAGGATTATCCGCAACCACACAGGGACGCATCTGGTGAATGCGGCGCTGCGGAATATTCTTGGCACACATGTAAAGCAGTCGGGGTCGCTTAATGCGCCGGAGCGGCTGCGCTTTGACTTCTCGCACTTTGCCCACGTCGATGCGGAAGAGCTGCGCGACATCGAGCAGCAGGTGAACGACGAGATTCGGCTAAATACGAAGATCGAGACAGACGTCACGTCGCTCGAGGAGGCGCTGGCTTCTGGCGCGCTGGCTTTTTTCGGCGATAAGTATCCCGAGCACAACGTTCGCGTAGTGACGATTCCCGATCCCCGAGCGGCGCGAGGGTTCTACTCAAAGGAACTTTGCGGTGGGACGCACGTGCAGCGAGTTGGCGACATCGGCGTGCTGAAAATCGTGAATCAGGAGTCCGTTGCCGCGGGCGTGCGCCGCATCGAAGCCGTTACCGGCATTGGGGCGCTCGAGCACTACCAGGAGCAAGCGCAAATCCTGCGGCAGCTGGCCAGCCAGCTCAACGTGGGGGAGGACGGTATCCTGGCGCAGGTGGAGAAGCTTTCCGAGACCGCCGAGCATCTGGAGAAGGAGCTGGAGGCGCAGAAGCGCAAAGAGGCGCTCAGCCAGATCGACGTGCTGGCCGCCCGGGTGCAGACCGTTAAGGGAGTCAAAGTGATCGCCGCCGAAGTGCAAAATGTTGACCGCGAGGGACTTAGGCAACTGGTGGACAGTTTGAGACAGAAGCTGGGTTCTGGAGTGGTGGCGCTGGGTATGCTGGAGGATGGCAAGGTGGCTCTGATCGCCGGGGTAACCAAAGACCTGACGGCTAAAGTCCATGCTGGCAAGCTGATACAAGCGTTGGCCAAGCAAGTGGGGGGATCCGGGGGTGGCCGGCCCGATTTGGCTGAGGCTGGCGGAAAAGACACAGCTGCCCTAAAAAGTGCCTTGTTAAGCGTCCCCTCCCTCCTCGAGCCCTTGTTATAATCTGGATACTGCCAGAAACCGTGTCTCGCGGTAGACAGCCTCCCCGGGATTCGCAGGATGAGCCATGGTCGGGCGATCTCGGCAGACTGCTCGGCGGGGTTCCTAGTACCGAAGGGATATTGACCCTGACCGGGTCGGGGCGATATTAAAGACTGTCCGCTCTGTAAGAGGTTCGAGAATTGTTGTTGGCTTTCCCCAGGGCACGATGGTGAAACGCACTGCAAACGCGGCGTGGCTTGTTCTAGCGACGCTGATAGTCTGCCCGACCGTTTTCGCCCCGCGCGCCAACGGCCAGATCGCCAAGGTCGTTGACGATTCGGGCCGGCAGTTTTTTGTCAACGCCGAAGCGCCGGTGACAGCCAGACTCACTGCCACCAAGCCGCGCGCCAACATCTACCTGCCCGCTGAATCTTCTTTTTCAGGACGCAGCCGTCCAGCCATGGACATCGGCCGCGACGGCCAGGAAAAACTCGTTCGAGAAGCGGCGGACCGGCATCGCGTGGACCCGGCACTGGTCCGCGCGGTGATTGAAACGGAATCGAACTGGAATCCCAAGGCGTATTCCCGCAAGGGAGCCGGCGGATTGATGCAGTTGATTCCCACGACGGCACAACGATATGGGGCTTATGACCTGTTCAACCCGCAACAAAACATTGATGCCGGGGTTAAGCATTTGAAGTGGTTGCTGGAACGCTATAATGGCAACCTCGATTTGGCCCTGGCGGCGTACAATGCGGGAGAGGGGGCCGTTGACCGGGCTCACGGAATACCTGCGTATCGAGAGACGCGGAATTACGTACAGCGAGTACAGGATGCCTATTTCCGGCCGGGTTCGGGACGTCTTGCGGATGCCTTCATCAACCCACGCGCGATCCACAGAGACGTCACTCCGAGCGGCCGCATCATATTCACGAACGAATAGAAAGAGTATCCGGCGATTAGTTCTTGGTGGTTGGTTGTTCGTGCTTCTTAGTTGTATGTTCTAAATGGTTGTCGAATGAGCGGCGTTTGGGGATGTAGCTTGCTATTTCCGGCCAAAAAAAATTTGCACCCGGGCTTCGCCCGTCTTTCGCCGGTTTTTGTGATGCTGGGCTTTGTGCTCACCATTGCTGCTGCACCTGTGAAAACGACTGCCGGGGCCGCGGCCACTGCAGTGAAGCGCCCATCCGCTTCCGCGCAATTTGCGCGGGCCGAAGAGCAGCGCGCAGCGCTGAACAGCAAGCCCACCGAGAAGCGCACGCTGGCGGACTACAAACTGGTGGTCACCGCCTACCGCCGCGTTGCTTCGGTTACGCCACGAGCCGCTGAAGCCCCCGATTCCCTTCGGGCCATTGCAGAACTTTACACCGAAATGGGCGACCGGTTTGGGCGAAACTACTACCAGTCAGCCGCCGATTCTTACCAATTTCTGGTGCACGAGTATCCGACCAGCAAGCATTGCCAGGATGCGATCCTGCGAGTGGCCAAGCTGCAGCGCGATCAGCTGGGAGATGCGACGCTGGCGAAAAAAACTTATGAGGATTTCCTGAAGCGCTATCCACGTTCGCCGAGAAAGCGCGAAGCGCAAGAAGCGCTGGCGGAATTGGCGCTGCTACAGAATGACGAGGGACAGTCCGCGAAGAACAGTGTGGCGCCAGATTCAACGGCGGCCTTGCCAACCGCGGAAGCAGCGCGCGCGAGTGCACCGGTGCACGCCGGGGGCAAGTCGGTCAGCCGGCCGGGGTCGCGGGAGATTCCGCGGGTGCGGCGAATTCGCGCGGACGCCAACGGCGACGCAACGCGGCTGACCATCGATCTAGACGACAGCGTGCAATACGCTTCCGGGCGCATCGCGAACCCCGACCGCATCTTTTTCGATTTGCACGTGGCGCGACTGACGCCGGAAGTCGCTCGCGGCAACATCCGCGTTGACGGTCGCCTGCTGACCGCCGTGCGCGTGGCGCAGAGTCATGGGGACGTAGTGCGCGTGGTGCTGGACGTGAATGGAGTGAAGGATTACAGCGCTTCACTGACAAGCAATCCTCCGCAGCTTTTGATCGATCTCTACGGAAATCCTCCGGGGGCGCGGATTCACGCGGCCAAGGGGAAACCCGGGCAGGAAACAGCGTTGGAAGATTCCCATGAGGGCGTGGCAGCGGACGGCGAAGCGCGGGCGGTTCAGAATGCGCCGGCAAAAGGATCGGCGGGGGACATGGTTTCGTTGGAGCAACCGGCAGAGAATACGAAGAGCACCATCAGTGGCACGATTAACGGGAGTGCGATTAGCGGCGGCGCGGCTAACGGTTCGACGGCCGGGAGCAATTCTTCCGCGGTGCCGCGCAATTCTTTGCCGAGCGCGAAGAACGCAAAATCGAAGTCCGTCAAAGCTAGGGCCACGAGCGCAAAGCCCGATTTAATTCAGCCTGCCAGCGCGCCCCAGCCGACGCGCGACGGGCAGTCCACGCTGACGCGTGCGCTGGGCTTGAAGGTTGGAAGGATCGTGATCGACGCTGGACACGGCGGCCACGATACAGGAACGATCGGCCCTACCGGCTTAATGGAGAAAGACCTGTGCCTGGATGTGGCGCTGCGGCTCGGGAAAATCATTGAGCAACGGCTGCCGGGCGCAGACGTAGTGTATACGCGTTCGGACGACAGCTTTATTCCTCTGGAAGAGCGGACGAACATCGCCAACCAGGCCAAGGCCGATCTGTTCATTTCGATTCATGCCAATTCGAGCAGGGACCACGCGGCGCGCGGCATTGAGACATATTACCTGAATCTGAAGGGCTCGGCGGAGGCCATGGAAGTGGCGGCGAGAGAGAACGCCACGGCGCAGGGAGGCGTTCACGAACTGCAAGATCTGGTGTTGAAGATCGCAAGGACGGAGAAAATTGATGAATCCAAAGAACTTGCCGAAGACATCCAGGATTCTCTCTCAAAGCGAATTCAAAAGACCAACAAGCCGGTGAAAAACCGCGGCGTGCGGAAAGCACCCTTTGTGGTCTTGATTGGCGCGGACATGCCATCGATCCTGACGGAGATTTCGTTCCTGAGTAATCCGGCGGACGAGCAAATGCTCAAGAAGCCCGAGCAAAGGCAGAAGGTGGCTGAAGGGTTGTATCAAGGCGTGGTTGGTTACCTGGAGAGCATGAACAGCGTGACGATGAATCGACCGGCCAAAACCGGTGCGGGGCACGCCAGCGCGGCAGCGGTTGAACAATCTCGCAACCAAAACTAGGCGGTTAGTGTCTAATAGAGGTTGGGATGCGAATGCCTCGCCTCATCTTCCTGTCGCTCTTTACGGCCGCCCTGGCTGCCGCACCCCGTTTGTCTGCGCAAGGTGCACTCGAGCGAGTATTCCCCGAACGATTTGGGCGATGGAACGCCGTCAGTTCCCCCATCAAGATCAAGACTGACGAAGGGCGGGCACAGCTATTCGCCGAGTCGGGTCTGAAGAACTGGCTCGCTGAAGAGTATTCCGACGGGACGGAGAAGGTTGGAGTCACACTCCGGCAATTCCGGGATCCCAGCGGCGCGTACGAAGCCTACACCGCAGAGTTTGGGCCCCACATGCATCCGTCCACGATCGGAGGGCCTTCGGCGATCGACCAGGAGCGCCTGCTGCTGCTCCTCGGTAACCTAATCCTTGAAGTCCGGCCGCCACAGAATCCAACCACCGAGGAGCTGCAACAACTTGCGGCGATGGTCCGGAAGCACTCCGAACAGACGCCACTGCCGCCGATTCGGACGTATTTGCCGAGCGGCTTCTCGGATGGGACGCAGAGGTACGCGCTGGGGCCTGCGGCGTTGCAGAGTGCGCTGAACGCGCTAAAACATGAGGAATTCACGAACCTTGTGAGTGAGGCGGGGTTTGCCTCTGGCGCGGAGGCCATGATCGCGGAGTATCGCAACGGCAAGGACTCGGCAGGATTGCTACTGATCGAATATCCCACGCCGCAACTGGCGGAGCAGCACCTGCGACATCTGGAGCAGGCGCTTTCTCCGGCTATCAAGCAGGCGGGAACAACCATTGAACGCAAGGCTTCCCTGCTCTCACTCGTACTGAAACCCTCCTCAGCGGCTTTTGGCCATGGGCTGCGGAGCGCGTTGAATTACGAAACTGAGGTGACCTGGCACGAGCCGAGACAAACGATTACCGATCCACCGTGGGTGACGATTCTCGCCAGGATATTCCTAGTGACAGGTCTGTTCATGGTGGTGGCAGTGGTCCTGGGCGTAGCGTTCGGAGGCGTCCGCGTGGTGGCAAAAATCTTTTTCCCGGGCAGGGTTTTTGACCGGCCGGAACAAATGGACATTCTGCAACTCGGGCTCTCCGGAAAACGAATCGATTCCCGCGATTTCTACTAACCGTGCGCATTTGACTCCAGCGAACCAATCGCTGGATCCCGCGCCCAACGGGTGTCGGACCAACTCACTTGGCCCTTGGCCCGCCAGAGCTGCGCGCAAGAATTTCTGACGCTTCTGAATCCCGCTGAGTCTTGGATCGAGAAAGAACATGCCCGCAGAACAAAAGGGAATCAAATCTCGGTCATTTTTCGGTACAATTCAGCTATGCTGCCACACACTCTTTCGCGACGTTCGTTCCTCGCTTTTTCGGCAATGTTGCCGTGTGCACTCTCAGTTCGCGCGGCGAAATCGATTCCCGTCGGCCTGGAACTCTATTCTGTCCGAGATGAACTGAAGAAAGATCCCGAGGGCACGGTTCGCGCCGTCGCGCATATGGGATATCAGGGTGTCGAATTCTATGCGCCCTATTTCGAGTGGTCCGAGAATCAAACAAAGCAGATGAGAAAGCTTCTGGACGACCTCGGCATCCGGTGCTTCTCGACGCACAACGGCAGCTCTTACCTGAGCGCGGAGAACATCAGCCGGGCGCGCGACATGAACCTGATTCTGGGCAGTAAATACGTAGTCATGGCTTCGGCGGATCCGAAAGCTGGTCTGGACGGCTGGAAGACGGTCGCTGATACCCTGAATCTTGCTGCCGACCAACTTGAATCATCCGGTTTGAAGGTGGGATATCACAATCACCAGCGGGAGTTCATTCCCGTCGAAAACCAGCGGCCCATCGAAATCCTCGCAAAGAATACCAAACCATCGATCATGCTGCAGCTGGACGTGGGCACTTGTCTGGAGGCCGGTTCTGATCCGGTGGCCTGGATTCGCACGAATCCGGGCAGAATCCGCTCTCTCCATCTCAAAGACTGGTCACCGGAACCGGCGAAGGGTTTCACGGTTCTCTTCGGAGAAGGTGCGGCAGAATGGAAAAACATTTTCGAAGCAGCCGAAAGTGGCGGTGGAGTCGAGTACTACCTAATCGAACAGGAAGGCAGCCGGTTTACCGAGCTCGATACCGCGCGACGCTGCTTGCAGTCCTTCCAGCTCATCCATCCAGCATGATGCCCTTTTGCCGGGAAGCTTCGTTCTTGACTCGCACCATTTACCCGGGGGTAGGAGCAGGGCGGGCCAAAAGCTCCCTTTGGAGGCGGCGCCGGGCTCACGGTTTCTTAGCCTGCTCTATCGCTGCCGATTCGAAAAGCGGACAGTTTAAGGTCCGCACCACTTTTGATAACCCCAATTCTGGCCGCTTTTCAGAACTATGTCAGGTTACCGTTGGCGGTTTGATTCGATTCAGATCCCGGCTGGTTCCACCTGGGAACAGGTGTACGGTGCCTGTGCGGGGAGAGGAAAGCTTGCTTTGGATAGGGAATAGTGTTTCAATTCGGAGCACCTCTTTCAGAGGCATCCTCTCGCATCTCTTGTTTTTTCAATGTTATAGAAGCGATCCGCGGTGGCTCTCGAATTGCCAATTCTCTTGGCGTCGCCTTGTGGTTCTTCTTAGCCCACAACTATGGCCGCTCGGGTTTAGATGGATGGTGGCAATATCCCGATCACAATGAAATCGAAAGTGAAAATCGGTCCCGCCGTCGAGGATGGGCTGGACGTCTCTGCACGGCCATTCAAGATCCTGGTAGTCGACGATTCACCGATCGACCGCAAACTTCTCGAGCAGGCTCTTAGCCAGGAACAATACACCGTCTTGTCCGCTAAGAGCGGACAAGAAGCCATCCAACTGTTCGCGGAGCACCGGCCGCCTTTAGTCATTACTGACTGGCTGATGCCCGACCTTACGGGAATTGAGTTGTGCCGGCGTATACGGCTTGAATTTCAAGAGTCCTACACCTACATCATCATCCTGACGGCCATGACCGAGAAAGACAAACTCGTAAAAGGGCTGGGGGCGGGGGCCGATGACTACCTTACAAAGCCATTCCATGCCAACGAGCTGCTGGCCCGTGTGGGAGTAGGTCGAAGAATCGCAGATCTCCACCGACAGATTGAGGCCAAGAGCCGGGTATTGGAAGAGTTAGCCCTTACCGATGCTATGACTGGTTTGCTCAACCGCCGCGGCATTGAACTTTGGGCCGGCCGAGAACTCAGTGCGGCAGCCAGACATGACTTCCCCTTGTGGGCCGTGATGGCTGATATGGTTAATTTCAAATCCGTAAACGACACGTATGGACACGATGCAGGCGACGCCGTTCTCAAGGGGTTTGCGGAGATTCTCAAAACCAATACCAGATCCGCCGACATTTGCGGCCGCATCGGGGGAGAAGAATTTCTGATCGTTCTTACCCACACCAATAGAGACGGCGCCACGCTTGCAATCGAGCGTATTCGCGAAAAGTTCTTGGCACAACGATTCCGTTTTCGCGGCCAGGATGTCGTAGTTACTGCAAGCTTCGGCATTGCAGGCCATAGCCGCCACCAATCTCAGAACTTCAATCGGCTACTGACGCAAGCCGATGCGGCGTTGTATTCCGCAAAACAGCTTGGGCGCAATCGAGTCGAACTTGCGGCTACCGAAATCAACCCAGTGGAAAGCAATCAAGGGCCATCACAATGACAAGGACATGGCCCTGCGAAGAACATCGGAAGCATTGGCGGTACCCTTGCGCCGGTGAGGCTTGGGTATGGACCCTGGGGCCTGAGGTTTCATTGCCGGGGCAGTTGAGCACTTAAGTCTTGGCAGCTGCTGTCATCAGAAACAGAAATCGAGTTGACGCTCTCCCTGTGGGACCGGCAAATTCAGGTAAAGGCAAAGTACGTGCGTCGCGTCAAGGTTTTGGGATGAGCGTGGCTTTCACAGAAGTGGTTGGTGCGGACCTTGCCAGACTAGCTGGGCTTGGCAAAAACCCGTGGGGCAGTCCCCCTTCCGCCCTTGACTGCCCCCGGGCCTAGTCAGAATTAACTTCTAGGCAAATTTTCAACATATCAGTAATCTGCGTCTGTTCGATATTGAACACCTAGTACTATCGAGTACTATAGATAGTGGCATGCAATATGTTTGGTTACACATATGACGCGGGCAGTTGGAAAAAAAGTCTGACGGCAGAACGACCCAAACCAGAGCTTGACGCCGAGTCGATCCGCTAGATTGGTGCTGAGTGATAAGAGCGGACCCCAACAATCGACCATTCGAACGCGGCTGGTTGTCGCGGAGATGGAGGCGAGTGGACGCCAGATTAGTTTTCCCTAATAATTATCTTACTCGAACACCTAAACTATCCTTGCTAGCGACGCACCGCTAGTTTAGGGTTAATAACCCCTCTGTATTTTCTTCAAGTCTACGCCCCTCCCTCTAGTCGCCAGGAGCATGGCATGACATCGGGCTAGCAGATAACCGAACATTTGTTCCCTTACCACGTGCGAGGACCGTGCCCGGATAACGGCGCGTTCATAAGGGGCACTCCTACCGGGCCACACCGGCATCAGCTATTGGACCGCGGTGCTGAGTTATCAGGGATTGGAAGTTCCTGCGTCTGTTACCTACACCCTCGACGTATTCCAATTTGGTACAACCACTAGGGACTAGGTGGGTGGTTGGAAAAGCAAACCCACAAACTGGAGGGCGACCCGGAGTCAATCCGCCAGAAAGGCATGGGGAGCCCTGACATCAGCGAATCCGGAGACCAAATGTCTTTAAACAGCAATCCGGTCGCCGCAGGTCAAGTGCTTTTGTTCGCGCACCACTACCGAGACCACCAAGCTCTTACTACGCACCTTTGTGCTTGCTTTCATTTCCTGCAAGGGCTTCATCTTCGGCGAGTATGCGGTATAGAGTAGTGCGGCCTATCCCCAGGATTTCCGCAGCTTGAGCCTTGTTGTCCTTGACGACTTTGAGAACGTGTTGGACATGCTGACGCTGAACTTCCTCGAGTGAACGGAGATCGGGATCCAAGTCGCCGATGTTTGATTGCTCGACCCGCATCATTTCCGGAAGGTCTCGAACATCGATTACATCTCCTTGCGCCATCATGCTGGCATGAGCGAGGACGTTTTCCAGTTCACGTACATTCCCCGGCCAGGAATGTCGAGCCAAAAGTATCTGAGTCTTTCGCGTAATTCCGCGAATTGGCTTATTGTATTGTGCTGCGAAACGCTCCAGAAAATGACGTTCGAGCAAGGGCAAATCCTCTCGGCGCCGGGACAATCGCGGCAACTTGATTTCGACGGGGGAAATTCGATAGTAGAGATCCTCTCTAAACTTCTTTTCTGTCACCATCGCGCGCAGATCGCGATTGGTCGCGGTTACCACGTGCACATCAACCTCATGAAGCGCTGGGGATCCAACGCGTTGTACGACATGGTCCTGCAACACTCGAAGGAGCTTGGCCTGAGTCGAGAGACTGGCATCCCCTATTTCATCCAAGAAAAGAGTGCCCCTATGTGCAAGCTCAAAATATCCCTTCTTGTCTTGGACCGCCCCCGTGAATGCTCCTTGCACGTGACCAAACACCTCGCTCTCGAACAAGGTTTCGACCATTGCTCCACAATTGCAAACCACAAAGGGTCCGGAAGGCACAGGACCAAGGCGATGGAGCGAGCGCGCCACCAACTCCTTCCCCGTTCCCGTATCTCCGCTAATCAAAATATTCCGAAAATGTGGAGCAACGCGTCGAATCCGATCAAATACTTCCAACATTAGAGGGCTCCAGCCTACGATTCCCTCAAACTGAAAAGCCTCCACGAGGTCACGACTAATTTGCGTAGCTTCACGCCGCTGACGAGCAATGTCCACGAACTTCCCCACCCGGCGTCGCAGCACTTCGACTGAAATTGGTTTATTCAAATAGTCGGCTGCACCCTTTTGGATGGCCTCAACTGCGGACTCCGTCGAGTATTCCCCGGTCAGGAGAATTACATTAATAGTGGGGTTCACCCTGACGATTTTGTCCAGGACTTCCAAGCCCCTGCAAGTGGGCATCATTAGTTCCAGCAGAACAATATCCGTGCGCACTCCCAAGGCCAAGTCCAATCCCTCCTCAGGATTGGCAGAAGTGACGATTTCCAGCCTGCTTTCGCTTAGCGCCTGGGTGAGGAAGTCAAGAAATTCCAAGTCGTCGTCAATTGCTACAATCCGGACTGGCGGATCGGCCTTCCCACTTTGAGAAACCATTCTCGCTCCTAGTATCCCCAAGAGCCAGAGACGAGGTCATGCACTCATCAAGAACAATTCCCGCAACCCTCGTTGAAGTTCAGCGGGATCTGAATGTGCTTGGGACGCGAAGATTTCAGAAGTCCCAATCTCCACATGCGGTAGTATAAGCCGACACGGGTTCCATAGACAGTGTATATTCTAATTGGATACTCCTAGCCTGTGAATTCGATGGCGGCGATTCCCTTCTCGGGGAAAGGAAAATTCTAGCTTCCAAGAAAAACCGACCGTTGGTCGGCTGATTCAATCTCATCGGCATCGGAGAATTGCAGGGGAGTACTAACCAAAACCACTACGTATATTCTGGGATTGACACGATAACAAAAAGTAATAAAAAGGAATAAGGCAAACCTCTCTTGTGAGGGCCCAAGTCGGAACTGCCAGGAAGGGGCGCAGCTCCGTCAACCGGTTTCCCCCTCTTGAGAGGGAGGGGTCAGGGTGATCGGTCACCAGCCGGCCTGGCCATCAGAGAGGCACCGCGGGGTCCTTGGCATCCCTAGCAAGGACCCCGTCGCTGTCTGAGCAGAGGGAAGTAACTCTGTGGAAGCGCCTGAGTGCCAACGTTCGGAACGCTAGGCAGTGCAGGCTGGACAGATGCTTAACCGTTGATTATGCAGTTGGGTCAGACATCTCAACGACAGTTAAGAAAGCAAGATACCGGATTTACGCACGTAATTTGCAAAATGGTTGCAGATACTAGTCTCTTACATTTTGATTCCTATCCTCGAACTCTTAGAATGCACTGGTTATATTACATCTGCAGCTGGCTATGTACGTACTGTACGGTATTGCCGGGATATAATCGGCTGCCTATCATTTTAAGATAAGCAAGCTCTAAATGCTCCAATCCAGTGCGGCCGCTATCGAACCATCGGGAGGCAAAACCAGGTTACAAGTCTAATTGGATCCGGAAACAAGTCGGGTCAGAAGTGCGCTTCACCAAGGCTCCGCCGTGCTGAGCGAGATGCCGGATGGCGCTGTGTTCCGAGTGAAAGTCCGCCATAATCCGCTTTATCTTTTCGGTTCGAGCGATGTCGACGAGCTTTTTGATCAGCTCGGTGCCCAAGCCTTGGTGTTGAAACCTGTCAGCAACGATGACGCCTATTTCCGCTTCTTCCGCTGATGGCGCGCGCGATAGCCGGGCCACAGCGGTGATGCAGCTATTCCGCGTGTGCGCGTCCGTCAGCTCGGCAACGAGCGCCACTTCCCGGTCATAGTCAATGAAACACTTGCGGATGAGCCGTTCATGAGCAACCCGCGTGCTCAGCTGTGCCATATGAAAATAGCGCAAGTACACCGACTCTTCCGAGAGCGACTCGTGAAACCTCACCATCAAAGGCTCATCCTCGGGCCGGATCGGGCGAATGACGACTGCTGTTCCGTCCCTCATCTTCCAATGGGAAACATACTGGGACGGATACGGCCGAATCGCGGAACGCGGCAGGTCTTCATCCTTGATTTTCGGGTCAGCGAGAACCACGCGCGCATCCAGGGCCAGCAACTTATCGGAAGATATGACCAGGGGGTTGATATCAATTTCTGCAATCCGCGGCAGTTCGACCACAAGCTCGCTGAAGGCAACTAGTCCTGCTTTGAGGGCTTCCAGGTTTACGGCTTTGCGGCCGCGAACTCCCTGAAGCGCAGCGTAGATTCTGGTGAGTTCCATGAGGCGCAGGGCCAACGTCATGTTCAGCGGCGGCAAAGCCAAGGCGCGATCGCGATATACCTCGACAAGTTGGCCGCCCGAACCGAACAAAATTACCGGACCAAATACAGGGTCCACGTTGCTGCCGAGAATCAGTTCATAACTCTCCAGCCGCACCATCGGCTGAACCGTCACTCCCTGAAATGCTCCCTCGCCGGCCTTCGAGACCACTGACGACTGAATGGATCGAAATGCTTTTCGAACGGCAACCGCATTCGAAAGATCGAGCTCCACGCCGCCAACGTCCGTTTTATGCGTGATGGTCTCGGAATAGACTTTGAGTACGGCCGGGTAGCCAAACTCGGCCGCGTAGGCCACGGCCTGGTCTGCCGTTCGCGCCACGCGTGTTGGCACGCAGGGAATTCCGTACAGCGACAGCAGCTCTTTGGACTCGACTTCCGTCAGGAGCGTACGTCCGGTGGCTAACGTCCGGTCAACAAGCTTCTTCGCTTTCCGGACCCGTGATCGCGAATCGGTCCCCGAGGCTGTCAGCGCGGGAGTCTCATATAAGGCGCGAAGATGACTCGAGTAGCTCCACATGTAATCGAAGGCGCGCGCCGCCGTATCGGGATATGCGAATGTCGGAATCCCCGCGGCGTTCAGGATCGCCTCGCCCTCGGCGACCGCTGGCCCACCCATCCAGCTTGCCAGCACTGGCTTGCCGCGCCCTTGTGCATAAGGGGCCAGGCGCCGGGCGACCTCCGCGGGATCCGTCATTCCTTGGGGAGCGAGGATCACCAAGAGCCCATCGCTGCCAGGATCGGCAATGGCGATCTCGACGGCTTTTCCATAGTGCTCCGCGCCTGCATCTCCAAGGATGTCGATGGGATTCGCGTGGCTCCAGTGAGAAGGGAGGAAGGCATTCAAGGCCCGTAGAGAGTCTTCGGACAGGGATGCCAGTTCCCCGCCATTGGGGATCAAGGCGTCCGTAGCCAGCACGCCCGGACCGCCAGCATTGGTCACAATTGTAAGCCGAGGTCCTCGCGGCCGGGGTTGCTTGCTTAAAACTTCCGCCATATAGAACAAGTCAGCGATGCTTTGCACGCGAAGCACACCGCACCGGCGAAGTGCGGCATCAAAGACATCATCACTGCCGGTCATGGCGCCGGTGTGCGATGAGGCAGCCTTCGAAGCGGCTTCAGTCCGACCAGCCTTGATGACGATGATGGGTTTGCTCAATGTGACTTCTCGCGCAGCGGAGAGAAAGGAGCGTGCGTCGGCTACCGATTCGACGTATAGAAGAATACTTTTCGTTTGCGGGTCTTCACCATAGAAGGAAATCAGATCGCCCCAATCGACATCGAGCATGGAACCCGTGGACACGATCGCGCTGAAACCTACCTGTTCGCGCAAGCTCCAGTCCAGAACGGCGGTCAATAGCGCACCACTCTGGCTCAGAAAAGCGACGTTGCCAGTCCGTGCAAGATCGTGAGCAAATGTTGCGTTGAGCCCGATGGAAGGATTCATCATTCCAAGGCAATTGGGGCCAACCAACCGCATCGAACCACGGCGCAACTCCGCCTGAATCAGGCGCTCAAGCTCCACGCCTTCCGCGCCACGCTCCTTGAAACCAGCGGAAATCACGATGGCCGAGCGTGCGCCCGCAGCCACACATTCGCGAACCACGCCGGGCACCGTGACCGCCGGCGTTGCAATAACAGCGAGGTCGACCGGCTCCGGCAGCGTCGCCACGGTCGGATAGCACTTAACTCCCAGCAATTCGGAATGCTTGGGATTCACGGCAAATACCTGCCCGCGATAGGAGCTGTGAACAAGATTCTCGAGAATCGTCCGGCCCACACTCCCTTCGCGTTCCGTGGCGCCGACTACGGCAACGGTCGCCGGTGCGAAGAGACTTTCAAGAGCGGAGCGTGTACGACTCAAAGAACTGGCCACCATGGACGACGCCATAATTATCCCCACCCCACGAGGTTCTTTCTCTACGCCTATAGTGCATCAGACTACACGAATTGATTGACAGCGGTGCAAAACGAATCGCAACTTCCGCAGCTCGGACCTGCCAATCTAACTCTATTCAGCCCCGGACGGTCAGCACCGGACAGGTGGCGCGTGCCACGACCTTGTGGGCTATGGTGCGCTCGAGATGCGTGGCTGCCCCCAGGTGCCCGGCAGCGTCGCGCACTCCCAACACGATCAGATCGGCTTCGAGTTCCATGGTAGCTTCGAGAATTCGCTCCGCGGGGTTTCCGAAACGCACGGTAGCCTCGGGACGACACCACAGCTCCGCCTCCGGGGCAATCAACTCGTAGAGCTGATGCATCACATTGGCCACTGAGTCTTGCGGGGTCCTCTTCCTCATCTTGGAATCTGGGTCAGGCATCACGTGCAGAAGCACGAGTCGCGCTTGATTCTCCTGGGCCATGGAAATGGCGTACGGCGCTGCCGCCTGCGCTTCCTTCGTGAAATCGGTTGCAAACAGCACGCGACGAAATTGGCCCCGGCTATGAAAGCCTTTTCTTACGGACGGACCAATCGTGAGAACCGGAACACCGGCTCGCCTGAAGATTTCTTCCGCTACGGAACCGAGCAACAGCTTCATAGCGCCGGTGCGTCCATGCGTACCCAAAATCACCAAGTCAACCTCACACTCGCTCAATGCCTGCTCCACTGGCGACCAAACCGACTCGGCCCGGACAAGCATGGTCTCGTGAGGCACTCCAACGAGCTGTGCGTCAACTCGTTGCATTCCCGCTTGCGCGCCTTCCTCCAATCCCTCGATAGCGGCCGCAGCTAACTCCGGGGTAGCGTAAGCCAATGAGACTGGAGTCAGCACATGCATGGCGTACACCTTGGACTCATACTCGCGGGCAATGGCTATCGCAAAGGGAACTGCGAGTTCAGATGGCTCAGAAAAATCCGTCAAAAGCAGGATGTTTTTCAGGGCCAGTCGTACTCCCGTCTCGATGGCGCTCATGATCCACCTCGTGGTTCGCAGAGTACGGCAAAGCAAGAACGACATTCCGTGATTTCGGTTACCTGAACCTGTGACCGTGGTCACAGAATGGTGTGGCCTCTGACTTCGAATCATCTGTCAAACACGCAAGGCCAACCGAAGACTGGTCCAGGCGGGTTATGCGCTTATCATTGCTACCGAATGCGGACCCCGACAACTCCGTGCACCAGCAGGCTTTGCCAGGAGTGTTCAATCTTGGAAAGGCGTGCTCACATCCGGGAGGTCGCAATGAAATACCTCTATTCCACGAGTTGGAGGTTTAAGGCGATGCGCACGCCGTTCACCAAGATGAAACTCTGATCGAGTAATTGCTGGTTCGTAATCTCGGCGTTGACGAATTGCTTGAGAGCAGTTCGCGGACAGATAAATTCAATCGCTTCGGAAGTGCCTTTCGCGCCAGGGGAAAGTTTGTTCAGAACGGAAAAGTCAAAGAGCTGGAATTCCAAATCAGGCGAGATTTTATCTGCTAGATCCTTGAGTTGAGGGGCCAGAAATAGGTCAAAGCTCTGTGCGGCCCGCTTGTAGATGGAGCCTTTCATGGGCCCGAACTGGATGGAATTTCGCAAGGTCATCTGGAGTGCGATCTGCTCGCGGAAAATCACGAAAGTAGGCAGGGCGTAATCGACAAAATGAAATTTCGTTTTACCCTCCTTAGCGAGAATGGCAAGTTGCGATTGATACTTTTCGCCTAGGCGGTTTGCGTCAGCCTGCGTGGGCGGAGCGCTCGCCGGTTGTGGATCTGCAGCCTTGGATGAAGGGGGACCTGGACTGGCGGTTGCGGAAAAGGCATCCGCTGGGGCCGGTTCAACCGGAGACACGGATGGCCGCGAGAGCTTTGATTGGAGTAAGGAAGAGCGACCCGCTTCAGTCGAAGAACGCGCCGTAGAAGTTGCATCCGGTTTAGCAGGGAGGGACCGCGCCAACGCCTGAACGTTGAGAGGATCTCGTTCCGATAGCGAAAGGCCAAACTCGGTTCCACTGACATAAACTTTCGAACGATTCACAATTTCCTGGCGCTCGGGATCCGTTGAGGCGCCCGACAGCGTCCAGGCGTCGTCGCGATCGAGCACGACTACGAGGATTTCTTTTCCTTCATAGTCGTAGCCGCGATCCCGTGTGCGGACGTGCTGAGAAATTTCAAAACCGAAGCCACTGCACGCCAAGTCTTGGGGCAGAGATGCAGTCATCAAATCCAGGATAGGAAGGAGTACGGCGCGAAACGTACTGGCAGCGCGTTCGTTTTGCGTGAAACGAGCGGCGTCATAGGCAGCATTGTAATTTCCAGTCAATTTCAGAATCACGTGATCTTGAAAACGGACGAACTCCAGGCCGCGTGAGTCGGCCTCCGCTTGCTGCGCCGGATCGAGGCCAACAAACCGGCTGAGATAGAAAGGGAAGGGGAATTTCGTCTTGGCGATCGATTGATTGAGAGTCTTCAACTGCTGGAAATACGATTCTTCGAGTGCCTTGAGATCGGGATTCAGGATTTCAGACGGGCTCACTTGTGCTGACACAGGTGGCATGGAAAAACTCAGCGCCAGTCCGGTTGCCAAGAAAAATGTTCTGCGACTGAAGCGGAAAGATAGCCTGAGTTTCAGTTGTCGCACGAGGGCACCTCTTATTTGGCCGAATATTGTGACCCGGCTCGCGCCGGGGGTTGATAGGACGGCTGGGCGATGGCCCGAGCGAAGGCAATCACCGAGCGGATTTCCCCTGTCGAGAGCATACGTCCGTATGGCGGCATCATCGCCGACTTGCCCATCGCCGTGCCACCGAGTGTAACGATATTGAGCATGTACTCGTCGCTTTCCGCGTTCAGCGTTGCACCGTCGTTCAGCAAGGGTGGAACAGGCGTCAGGTTTGAACGATTCGATGGACCGGCAGGCGTGGCGTCTGCGTGGCACCAGACACACTGTTGGTAAAAAATGCGTTTCCCTTGCGCTTGTTCATAACTCAGGGGAATGACGTGCTGTGCATCGGTCCAGTCTACCTCTGTATCGTAAGCGGTTAGCAGCGGGTCCCCTTTGGCGGTTTCGGCATGCTTGCGGCACCCGGCGGCGCCGGCGAGAGTCACCACTAGGAGAACGCTGATCCAGACATGGAATCTCATCGGCCGGACCCTTGAGTTGCAACGTGCCTGGCATTGGTACTCGCAGTTTTTTGTGGGCTGATGCTCTGCCGCAAGGTCATCAGATACGCCGTTAAAGCCCGGACTTCATCCTCAGTAAAATTTCGTCGCGGCTCAATGGTATTCGGAACGAGCGCATGAGGATTTCTGAGCCAAGCCTCGATCCATGCGGCCGTGAGCCAGCCGCCAGCGTTGTTCAGGTTGGGCCCAACGTATCCGCCGGTGCCGCCGATAGTGTGGCATGCTTGGCATTGGTATTTCACTTCGTAGAGTTGTTTGCCCAGTGCCACCATGGCGGGTGTGAACTGTTTCGCATCAATACGAGCCGGATTCGCCGCCGGGTGCTGCAAGACCATCACCATGTAGTCGGCGAGTGTCGCTGCCTCCTTATCAGTCATATTGAATTGCGGCATGCGCAAGATGAGCGTTGGCCGCAGCGTTTGCGGATTCTTTAAGAACTCCACGAGCCACCCCCGCTGGGCGCGGCTGCCCTCGTAGGTCAGATCGGGAGCCAGGTCGCCGCCGTAACCGTTGAACTTGTGGCAGGTATAGCATTTGTAGCGCTCGTAGACTTCGCCAAACGCACCCATCGGATGGAAAACAGCTTTCTTGCTAGGCACAACCAGATTTTCGAGGGCACTCGTCGCGGGCGGGCCCTTCATGCTAAGGAGAGCAGTTGTGATAGCGTCCAAATCAGATTGATTCCAGTTGTACTGCGGCATTCGCGCCGCAGCATTCACGGACGTGGGGTCCTGCAGTTTCGCCTGGATGTAGGCCACAAGATTGTGTGGAATCTTGGCTACGCCGAATTCCAGATCGGAGGCGTTTTTCCCTCCAAGTGCGCTCAGGTCCGGTCCAAAATCTTTCTGCGGATTCAGGCCCTGAATCGAATGGCAGCTCGCGCACCCCTTCTCCAGAAAGAGGCGATGTCCAAGCTGAATTTCTTGCTCAGTTGGTTGCCCGAGCTGCGGAACGCCAGTGAGCAGATCGGAATCAGTTAGCTTGGTGGTGATGTACTGCGTCACTTTGTAGAGATCTTCATCCGACCAGCCGTAGCGCGGCATCCGGGTGTGGGACAGATAGTCTTGCGGGTCGCGCAGCCACGCGATGAGCCAATCGGGGTTGACCTTACTGCCGACTTTGGTGAGCTCCGGACCAATATCGCCGCCGATCAGCTTGATTTCCCCGGCGCGAGTGACCGCCAGTGAGTGGCACGTCGAGCAGAACATTTGCCGGAAACGTAGTTCACCCTGGGAGATTAATTCCGGATTATTGCTCCAGACGCCAACGACGCGGGCATCGATCTTGTATGGCACCACGGCTTGTGCTTTTTGAATGCTGAGGTACCCGGAAAGTCCGCGAAGTTCGGTTTCACTCAGACGAAACTTCACTTTCGTCCCGATGTTCGTGAGATCGGGACCGAGCATGGCGGAACGCTCGATTCCCGGCAGGCGATGGCAGCCTTGACAATTCAGTTCGGCCAAGAGCTCGCGGCCGCGTGTCAGCTGGGGCGTCTCGGGCAGGTCGGCGTAGTGACATGTGCCACACGACGCTTGAATGAAGCGGGTCGGCAATATCGGTTGTTCCCAAGCAAGCGTCGATTCGTGAGCTTCAGCGACTTCTGTGGCGGGACCCTGGCCCCGGTGACAGACGGTGCAGCCCCAATCGCGAACGTTGTGCGGAATGGGCGGGTGCGCGCGAAAAGCTCTAGGCACCGCTCTGTCCGCGAGGCTGGCCTGCGTCATCCCCTGATGGCAAGTGGTGCATCGGTCGACGACATTCATTTCGGGCAGCCAGATCTGATCGATGTCGGGATGGTAATCGGCCAACAGCTTCTTGGTGTCAGCGCGGCCCTGTGCAAATCGCAGGTAGGAGCGTTTGTACTGCTTCCACTCGCGGCGAAAGTCTTTGAAGGGCGAGATTGCGAGGACAACCAGGAACACGACACTCGAAGCCGCAAAGATCAGGCGCGTGCGGCCAGTTAATTTGCTCATCTCTTCAGCCGGCATGAGTTCTCCACGGCCACACCCACGACCAGCCCGGGCCCCGGAAAAAAGTCCCAACGACGGTCAAACAGACAGCGACAGCAATGAACCAGGTCATGACCCACCAGGAGAGGGATTTCGTGGCGAGCACATTCAGCCAGCCCTTTTGTCCCTCCCTAACGGTATAAGAAAACAGCAAAAGCGCCGCAACGAGTGCCGTGGGAGCAAAAATCGTCCAAGCGTGGAATACCGCTAGAAACGCGAGCAGGATAATCACAGTGATGAGGACCACCACTAATGTCGGAATCAATATTCCGGCGACGAATGGCGGGAAAAAATGCAGCAGTTCCTGAAGGCCAAGAAAATACCAGGGGGCCTTGGCAGGATTCGGGGTAAGCAGCGGATTGGCCAGCTGCTCGAGCGGGGCGTCCCAGAAAAGTGCGACGAGCACCATGGCAATCACGAGCAGCTGAAATGCCATCGCCTCGCGGATCAAGAGATGGGGATAAGTCATCAACTGCGGGCCGGGATCGCCCACAACCTTAGCGGAAGTCTTTTTCGTGACAAAAACGACGCGCCGTGCTTCTTTCTTCGCGTCCGAGCTGAAACCGGTTTCGATTTTATTCTTTTCCATCATCACCCTTGGACCTTGCCGTCAGACCACCGTCCTTTTGCACACGCCAGAAATGAATTCCGATGAGCAAGAACGCCAGGAGCGGAAGAATCACAACGTGAAGCACGTAGAAACGCAGCAACGCGTTTTCTCCGACGATGTTCCCGCCCAACAGGAGGAAGCGAGTCTTGTTGCCGACTACAGGCATAGCGGAAATGATGTTTGTGCCGACGGTCACGGCCCAAAAGGCAAGCTGGTCCCAGGGCAAGAGATACCCCGTGTAGCTGAGGAACAGCGTGACCAGAAGAAGCACGACACCCACCACCCAGTTGAACTCATGCGGCGGTTTGTAGCCCCCGCGGTAGAACACGTGAAACATGTGCCAGAAGACGGCGAAGACCATTAAATGCGCGGCCAGCCGGTGAAGATTGCGAAGAAAGATGCCATTCGCAACCACGAATTGAAGATCCTTCATATCCCGGTAGGCATGCGGCACGGCCGGGTGGTAATAGAACATCAGCAAAATGCCAGTGACGAAAAGAACGATGAAAAGGATGAATGAGATCGAGCCGAGGTAATACGAGGCCCGCACGCGGAGGGACTTCTCTCTAACCTTGACGGGCAACCAGTGGAGGAAAAGGTTGCCGAAGACGGCGATGCTGCGAGTGCGGTTAGTATTCGCGGGGCCGCGGCGAAAAATGGATTTCCAGACCTTCGTTTCGCGAAGGTTTTGTAGCGCGGAGTGAAGAGTCGCAGCCATTGTCTCACTTAGACTTTCAGAACCTGCTCCGACTTAATCTCTTGCAACTTGTCAACCAGCAACTCCCCATCCGATGTCAGCGAGATAGCGAAGTGCGGAAGAGGCCGCGGGGCGGGACCTTCGACCTTTGTGCCGTCGGATTTGAACTTACTACCATGGCATGGGCACGCAATCATTTCGGCGTCGGGCTTCCATTGCGTAACGCAGCCAAGATGGGTGCAGACGGCGGAGACAGCATAGAAGCCCTCCGGCATGCGCACGATGTAAACCTGCTGGTCCTGAAGAAACGTCACCGAATGCACAGGATAAAGATCGGGATTGCCGGCGCGAAAGCTCGTCGGCGGCTCAAACAGGACGTTGGGCGAGAAAAATTGATAGGTCACGGCAACCGACCCTGCGCCGGCGATACCGAGGGCACCCCAAGTGATTTCGTTCAAGAAATCGCGCCGGGTGATCTCACTAGCGGCAGCGCCGGAGAGGGGCACTCCAGGGAGCGCGGGATCTTTTATTTCACTCATGAGTGGAGAACCATCTCCTCAATTTGTACTAAATTCGGGTCGCGATCGAAAACCTCAAAAGCTTCCATGGTGATGGTGTGAACCGGGCAGCGCTCCGCGCAAAGGCCGCAACGGATGCAAATGGTTTCGTCTTTCACCATTACCGAACCTTTTGCGGTGGAAAGCTCTTCGGGCGAGAGGTGCAGAAGTTCGTGAGTCCGAGAGTCGGACGTGGTGGACAACAGCTGTATGCTTTCATCGGAAAATTCGAATTGGCTAAGCGGGACGAGCTGCAGACAGTTTTCCGGACAAACATCGACACAGCCGCCACAGAGGATGCACTCAGTGCCGTTCACCTCGGTCCCTTCAAAAATGGTGTTGATCCAGCACTGCAGGCAGCGCGACGCTTCCCGCCTGGCCTGCTCTTCTGTAAAGCCGATTTCGACTTCGGCTATACCGGTGCGCCGTTCGAGAGGGATGACCGGGACGGCTAAACGTGAATATTCATCGTATCGCTCGGCCATTTTGTGATGATCGAGAACAGTGATTTGCACATACTGGGGCTTGGGCTTCCACTCGGGTCCCCGGATAAATTTGTCGATTTCTTCAGCGGCTTTTTTGCCATCCGCAACAGCATTGATGATCAGGCGCGGACCAAAGGCGATGTCCCCGGCTGCGAAAATTCCCGACGCCGTCGTCATAAGCGTAGCGGGATCGATCTTCAGGGTGCCTTGCCGCGTCGTTTCGAGGCCATCGGCGGGCTTGAGAAAGGAAAGATCGGAGGCTTGCCCGATGGCCAGGATTATTGTGTCACATGGAATGATTGTTTCCGTGCCGGGAGCGAAGGTAGGGCTAAACCGCCGTTGGGCGTCGAATACGGACGTGCACTTGATCACTTCGAGGCCAGTTACCTTGCCATTCTGACCGACGAATTGTTTCGGACCGAGCGAGGGATGAATCCTGATGCCCTCTACCAAGCCCTCTTCAATTTCTTCTTCCGAAGCGGGCATTTCCTGGCGCGATTCGAGGCACACGAGGTGCACTTCACGAGCGCCCATGCGTAACGCCTGACGGGAAACATCCATGAACTCCTTCATGGCCACGTCCATCTCGCTGGAAGTCAGTTGGTCTGGAAGCCCCGCACTGGATTCTGTGTCCGCCGTAAGCTTCTGCTGTTCACGCATGGCGGAACGCGCCACGTCGATCGCTACGTTGCCTCCCCCGATGACGACGACTTGCTTACCGATAGAGAAGCGGTAGCCAAGATTGACGTTGAGGAGAAAATCGATGCCTTTCACGACTCCATCCAGCTCATGCCCCGCTAGATTGAGGTCGCGGCTCTTGTGCAGGCCAAAGGCGAGCAGCACGGCTTTGTAGCCCTGGCGGCGGAGATCCTCCAGGGAAAAGTCACGACCCAGCCGCATGTTCAGGCGGAGTTCCGGGCCGAGGTCGAGAATTTCGCGAATCTGAGACTGCAAAACGTCGCGGGGCAGGCGATATTCCGGAATGCCGAGATGCATCATTCCACCCGGCACCGGCGCAGCCTCAAAAACCGTCACGGGATAACCGAGCAGCGCCAGATCATGCGCGGCGGACATACCGGCAGGACCGGAGCCGATGACTGCGATTTTTTCTGGTCGGACGGTGCGTGGGCTCCCCGAAAAGACATCGATGGGATTGCGCGATTCCGGACCATGGCGCTCGGTGACGAATCGCTTCAAGGCGCGGATGGAAATGGGCATGTCGAATTGCCCGCGCCGACAGGCGGGTTCGCACGGATGCCCGCACACCCGGCCACAGATAGAAGCGAATGGATTGGGGGCGCGGGCGTAGCGGTAAGCTTCCTCGTATCTCTCCTGCGCAATGAGCGCGACGTAGCGTCCGGCCTGCGTGTGCACAGGACAGGCCTGCATGCAGGGGAAGTTCGATTCGAGCCACTCCAGGTCGACTAGTTTGGTTCGGCTGGCCACGAGGCGCGTCCCGCGTCCCTTTCTCGTTATTTCTTGACCGTCAATTCCAGCGTTGCTGTTGCGGAGCTGACATCCACCGGTTGCGTGGTTGGTTTCCCATCTTCGCTCCAAGTCTTCAACGTGTACTTTCCCGCGGGAATATTCTTGATTTCGAAACTGCCGTCTTTGTTGGTCACAGCAAAATAAGGCGTAGGCACAACGACGACGTAGCCAGACATTTCGGGATGCACGTTGCAAAGGAGAGAAGCCGTGCCGAGGTCATTGAATTGGAACGGTTTCTTCTCACCCTTCGGCCAGGTGCCAAGATTGTGAGAGAGCTTCTTGTTTCCGCTGACCGAAGGCCAGTAAACATTGTGGCCGACGGGATCGCTGTTCAGGAACTCTACCGTTGTTCCCTGCTGCACCGCGACCACATGAGGAAGGAACGCCATTTTCCGCTGGTCGATCACCACGTGGTCTTTCGGCGGATCGAACTTCTGGTCGGCAATCGCGTCGATGTACACGGCTATGTTTTCTGAAGACTTGATCCCCTGCACGCTGACCTTGCCTTTGATTTCATTGGCCCAACTCGCCCCTGCCAGGGCCAACGTGAGGCTTGCTGCGACTGCTGCCTTTGCTGCTATTTTCGCTAGACTCATGACATTCCTCTCGTATTTGATGTGCGTGCGATTCGTTTTCCGAGTCCAATCTTTCTAGAAGACGTAGTCGATGCCCGTCTGGAATGTGTTGGGGCGGAAGAAAAGCGGATTTCCCGTTAGGGGATCCGTGTAGGGCTGCCCAAAAGTGTATTGGTATTCGCCAACGACCTTGATGTTGGCGCGCACCAGCACCTGGAAGCCCGGACTGAAACGGTTCCGCGTGTGATACTGCGATGCTGGTGTGCCATTCACGAAATCTGAGTGCGAATTCACTGCGTCGTAATGAAACGTCCCGATCAGCCACGGATAGAACCAGTAATTGGCGCCAGCGAACCCGCCGGAGAATTTAACGGCAGGAGCAGCAGCGATGGTCGAAGGCGTTCCGACGGTAACCACGTGGTTGTCGTCATGGCCAAACATCCCCAGTCCGAATAGCTCCAGTTTCCTGTATTTGAAGCGGAGATCGCCGCCCACGCGATAGAAGGGTTCGTCGATGGCGGCCAGTCCCGGGAAGAGCACGCCATCCTGGTTCTGTTGGTTCTTGCCATAGTAGTAGAAGAATCCCAGCCGGACCGAGGAGTGGTCCCGGGGACCGGTTGGCCCCGCTGCCTGGATGGCATTGCGGCTTTCCGGGTCGCGCTCCAGATTAAATTTCTGAGAGAGGCGAACGTAGACATCTTTCGAACTCCGCGTGGCGGTTCCAACATTGCTTCCATTCGTGACGGCAACCGACCAATTGAAGTTTCCGTTGTTTGGAGTGCCGCCGAACTCGATGCCGCGCTGCGGCGAACCGAAAATTGTCGGATTGTTTGTCGTACCCGGAGGTACCGCTACATTCGCTTCACCGTAAATATCAAACGGCGACAGATAGATGGTCTTCGCCTGTGTGAAAGGCAAATCCAGTTCGAATTGTCCGAATCGGACGTTCAGCGCATTCTTCGGCAACCCGATGCCGTGGCCCAAATCGTTATACTTGAGCCAACCGTCACCCAGGCCGCCGTCGGCGTTGGCCGCTCCGACAGAAATGTCATCATCAATCCAAAACGAGATATTTTGCCCATAGCTCCCCGCGCTGATGATGGTGAAGGTGTTGGGAGCAAAAAGGTCCGTCCGCGGCGTGAATCCGTTCTGCTGGATGACCCCCGCTGGTTGCTTGCGGTTCAGACTGAAATTCCCTTCGTACCGGAAGGCGATTGGCAGGTATCCAGGAATCTCACCGGGATAGACCGCACCAGGGAAGGCCTCCTTCTGCGCCTTTGACCCCAGCAAGACCGGGGGCTCTTTCACAAAGACCTCGTCGTCCTTCGGGAACTTGAATCCGTTCTTCTTGAAGGCTTCTCCGAAGTCGTTCAATTCCGGATAGTTGTTATGGCACGTGGTGCACGATGTCTGGTACTTTCGCGAAAACGCGGGGATCGCGGACGTCTTAGGCACCGACACAAGCATGACCCACACAACCACCACCGCCGCCATCAGACTCGCCATAATGCTGGTATTGAGACGACCTTTCATTCGCTTGCCCTCCAAGTCTTGCCCACGGAACCGCGGGCCAAGTTCTCCAGACTCACCGTAAGGCTTTGATGGTCTGCATTGTCGCTTGTTGTTTGGTTGACCTACCGTGACGCACGTCACCGATCGATGTGACGGACATCACAAGCGAAGAGAATTTCCGGGAAGGGGAAAGGAGCTAAGCGTCCACGACGCTTTCGAGCCCCGCCTTATTTTTGATGATAAGTGTCGAACCTTTCACTTGCAAGAAATGTTTTTTCTTGAAATCGGCGAACAGCCGCGTCACCGTCTCTCGCGAAGCTCCGATCATCTGGGCGATCTCTTCGTGCGTGAGGGTAAGCGTGAGCTTCACCTCGCCTTTCTCTTCATCATGGTTTGCACAGAGATCTAGCAGGAAGCGGGCCAACTTCTCAGCTGCGGAACGAGAGAGCCCAATGGTGCGCATTTCCGCGATCGCCAAATGATACGTTTCACCGAGCTGCTGCGCGACGCGCAGCGCGGCCTCGCCATGCTCACGCAGGAACAGCAAGAAATCTGTTCGAGAAATGAAATTTGCTTGCGTAGGTTCGATTACATCGGCGGTGAGCTCATAAGATTTGCCGGTGACCGTCGCCGGCAGGCCCAGGACCTCTCCCGGTTCCGAGATCCTAAGAATGAGACTTTTCCCATCGGCAGAGGAGGTCGACAGTTTGACCTTGCCACTGCATAAAATGAAAACTCCGCGCGGTGACTGCCCTTCTACGAACAGAGTTGCCCCCTTCGGATAAGCCGCCGCCGAGGTGATGGCCGCCAACTTCTGCACCGCAGGGGGAGGAAGGTTACAAAAGAGCCGATCCTCGCGGTGGGGGCAGGACAGACAGCTCTCAATGATTTCTAAACCGTAAGGGGCGCGCATGAAGTCACCGCCCCGGAGTATACCTCCCTCCCTGCGCGACACAAAACGAAACCCGCTTGGCATATGCAGCCATCCGCAAATGAGAACTGCTTTCACATTTAGCGCAATCGAAGGCTAACCGCTGTGATGGCCGTCACAGAGCCGCGTGACGGGGGTTACAGCAACCTCTTGCTCAAGGGCCCATATTTTGAATCCGTGGGAGGTGCAAGATGCGAAAGGATGAGCGTGACCTGTTGGAGGTCTTGAAATTTGAACTTCAATTCCTCGAAGAAGGAGGTTATGGGCGTTCGCCAAAAACACCCTGGAGACCTCAATATATTTTCGAGGACTCTCTCACATGCATGAACTACGATTGCAACGATCACCCCGGTCCGTGCCGTGATTGTGTTCTGACGCACCTGGTGCCACCCGAGCGCCGCTCCGAAGAGATTCCCTGCCGCCACATTCCATTCAATGTATCTGGTGAAACGCTAGATTCCCTTTACCGCTACAGCGATCAGAACGAGATCGAAGAAACCGTTGGAAGCTGGCTGAGGGCAACTATTCAGCGTCTCGAAAAGGAACGGGCGGCCGCCCGACAGGCGCACTCCGGCAGGGGAACGTTGAGAGGTACGCCGCTGTACCAGAAGCAGCATCCCAAGTGTGCCAACCCGGTCTGTCCGACTGCCTTTCATTGGACCGGGGGTGGCAAATTCTTCCGGTTTCGGCGCGATCCGATTTCAACAAATGGGAAAAACTCAACAGCTGATTCGCCAGGTGGAATTCACGGCGTAAACCATTATTGGCTGTGTGAGCGCTGCTCACGGGTCTTTACTCTGGTGTACGAGGAAGGAAACGGAGTCCTGCTCAAGGTGCTCTGGCCGGAACTCCCCGTCGCGGAAGCTCACAAGGAGTTGTCGGCAACATAGCGGGTCTTCTGCTTGGGGCCGCGCATTCCTTTCGTCCTAGAGTAACCCCGCCTCGTTCTTACTGTAATTCTCCGCCGACCTCTTGGGTATCAGTGTGCACCCGCATAGCCTGTGAGCCTCGCCATCCCTAGTGTGGCGGGCTGTTCAACTGCCAGCCGACGCACTTGGCTTGCGGCCCCTGCGGTAAGATGTCATTTGCTGGTCTGCTTGCATCGGCGGACTAGATGCAACCGAGGGAGGGTAGTCTTATGGCTACGGCCGCGGGTTCAACAAGGCCTCATGAATCCGACGAGCCTTTGTCCACCGAAGAGCTGCGCAAGATGCATGCCTACTGGCGCGCTGTGAATTACCTTTCCGTAGGGCAGATCTACCTTTATGGCAATCCACTGCTTCATGAACCACTGAAAATCGAACACATCAAGCCGCGGTTACTGGGTCATTGGGGAACGACGCCAGGACTAAATTTCATCTATGTTCATTTCAATCGGTTGATTAAAAAGCACGGCCTGAACGTTATCTACGTCACGGGCCCCGGTCACGGAGGACCCGGTTTGGTTGCCAACACCTACCTGGAGGGCACCTACAGCGAACTTTACCCCAACATTTCACAAACCGATGAGGGCCTGAAGAAACTCTTTAAGCAGTTCTCGTTCCCCGGAGGTATTCCAAGCCACGTCGCACCAGAGACACCCGGCTCGATTCACGAAGGTGGTGAACTAGGATACTCAATTGCTCACGCTTATGGCGCCGCGTTCGATAATCCGGACTTGCTGGTTTGTTGTGTTGTGGGTGATGGCGAGGCCGAGACCGGGCCGCTGGCTGGGAGTTGGCACTCCAACAAGTTTCTGAACCCCGCTCGCGACGGCGTGGTTCTTCCCATACTGCACCTGAACGGTTACAAAATCGCGAACCCCACGATACTGGGGCGTCTAGGTGACGCGGAATTGACTGAACTTTTCACCGGCTATGGTTACAAGCCGCATTTTGTGGGAGGCCATGAACCAGAGAGGATGCACCAGCTCATGGCCCACACGCTCGAGGCGGTCATCCAGGAAATTCACGCCATTCAGAATGCCGCCCGCAAGGAGCGGTGTACCGGACTTCCGGTGTGGCCGATGATCATCCTGCGAACGCCGAAGGGTTGGACAGGACCAAAGATAGTGGACGGAAAACCGGTCGAAGACACTTGGCGTGCGCACCAGGTCCCAGTTACGAATTTTGTGTCACGCCCTGACCACGTAAAGATATTGGAAGAGTGGCTCAAGAGCTACCGGCCAGAAGAGCTGTTCGACGGAAGCGGCAAGCTGATTCCAGAGCTAGCCGAACTCGCGCCGAGTGGGACAAGCAGGATGGGCGCCAATCCGCATGCGAATGGAGGACTGCTGCTTAAGGACCTGGTGATGCCCGACTTCCGCGAATATGCCGTGAGCGTGCCAAAGCCAGGCATCGAGATCGCGGAAGCCACTCGAGTCTTAGGAAACCTTCTGCGTGATGTTATGAAAGGCAACGCGGGCTCAAAGAACTTCCGGGTATTTGGTCCCGACGAGACCGCCTCAAACCGTCTAGATGCTGTGTTCGAAGTCACTGACAAAGTTTTCTTGGGGCCGGTTCTTCCTACGGACGAGCACCTCTCAAGAGATGGCCGTGTGATGGAGGTGCTCAGTGAGCATATGTGCCAGGGCTGGCTCGAGGGTTATCTGCTTACTGGCCGCCATGGCTTTTTCTCCTGCTACGAAGCTTTCATTCACATCGTAGACTCCATGTTCAATCAGCACGCAAAGTGGCTCAAGGTAACGAGAAATATTCCTTGGCGACGCCCGATCGCCTCACTGAATTACCTACTTACCTCACACGTTTGGCGCCAAGACCATAACGGCTTCACCCACCAAGACCCTGGCTTCATCGACCATGTCGTAAACAAGAAGGCGGATATTGTCCGCGTGTACCTTCCTCCGGATGCCAACACGCTGCTTTCGGTGGCTGATCACTGCCTCCGCAGCCGAAACTACGTCAACGTTATCGTTGCCGGAAAGCAGCCGGCGCTGCAGTGGCTCGAAATGGAATCAGCCATCCAGCATTGCACGAATGGAATCGGAATCTGGCAATGGGCTTCGAACGACCAGGGAAGCGATCCGGATGTGGTGATGGCCTGTGCCGGAGATGTCCCGACACTCGAGACGCTTGCGGCCGTCGATCTGTTGCGCCAGCACTTTCCTGATATCAAGGTCCGGGTCGTCAATGTGGTTGACTTGATGACCATCCAGCCCTCAACCGAACATCCCCATGGCCTCTCCGACCGTGAGTTCGACTCCATATTCACAATCGACAAGCCGGTCATCTTTGCCTATCACGGCTATCCTTGGCTGATCCACCGGCTGACTTATCGACGCACGAATCATGACAACTTCCATGTCCGCGGATATAAGGAAGAGGGCACGACGACCACTCCCTTCGATATGACGGTCCTAAACGATTTGGATCGATTTCACCTGGCGGGCGACGTCGTCGACCGCGTCCCTCGCTTGCAACGCGTAGGCGCACATCTCAAGCAGTTCCTGCGCAACAAGCTCGTTGAGCACAAACAATATATCCGCGAGCATGGAGACGACTTGCCGGAAATCCGGGATTGGAAATGGCCCTCTTAGGCCATGAAAATCCTTGTACTCAATTCGGGTTCCAGTAGCCAGAAGAGCTGTCTTTACGACATCGGAAACACGCTTCCGGAACATCCACCGGCACCAGTCTGGGCAGGCAAGATCGAATGGGACGGCAATCAAGCCGACGTCCAAGTGCGGAACCTGCAAGGGGCTCAACTGAAAGATCGCCTCAAGGTTGTGTCGCGCTCCAATGCCATCGATCAACTGCTGGATACGTTATGGAATGGAAAGCTGCGCGTGGTTTCCGCGCCTTCAGAAATCGACGCAGTAGGTCATCGTATCGTGCACGGTGGCAAGGACCTCGATGAGACAATCGCTATCACGCCGAAAGTGAAATCAGCGATAGCGAGCATGTCCGCTTTTGCACCGCTCCATAACCGCGCTGAGCTGGAAGGGATCGAGATCATCGAGAAACGCATTGGGACGGTTCTCCAGGTGGCCGTGTTCGACACTGCCTTTCACAGCCAATTGCCGGAACCAGCGGCTGTATATCCCGGCCCCTATGAATGGATCGCTCAGGGGATTCGTCGGTATGGATTTCACGGAATCAATCATCAGTATTGCGCCGAGCGCACCGCGCAACTCCTCGGCAAGGATCTAAGGTCGCTGAGAATCGTGACCTGCCATTTGGGGAACGGTTGCTCTCTGGCGGCTATTCGTGAGGGACTAAGCGTAGATACGACTATGGGCTTTACCCCCCTGGAAGGACTAATGATGGGTTCGCGATCAGGTTCAGTGGATCCCGGAATCCTCACTTATTTAATGCGACGAGGGCAGCTCACCGGGCAGCAGCTCGACGATTTGCTCAACACCAAATCAGGTCTGCTGGGAATCTCTGGAATCTCGAGTGATATGCGGCAGATCGTGGCCGCTGCGAAAGACGGCCATGGGCGCGCCAAGCTGGCTTTTGCTATCTTCGTGCATCACCTGCGGGCCGGTATCGGCGCGATGATTGCAGCGTTGGGCGGGATAGATGCTTTGGTCTTTACCGCAGGGATCGGTGAGAATTCACCTGACATACGGGGGGCGGCTTGCGCCAATTTCGAATTTCTTGGCTTGAAACTCGACGCCGAGAAAAATGCGCAGTCACCTGCGGACCAGGATATTTCCCTTTCCGATTCAGCCGTTCGCGTCTTAGTCGTGCGCGCTCAAGAAGATTGGGCAATTGCGAGAGAGTGTTGGAGGCTGTCGTCCGCAAAAATCGGTGATGGGGCAAGCGCGAACTTATCAAAAGCCCTGTAGCCAGATTTCTGGGATCGAACTCATCTCCGCACCACTAGAAGCGGCATGGCGGCAAAGACCCCGAGTGTCAAATAGTAGACCGTTCCCGCTACGGGATCTCGGCCTGCAAGGTACTCCCTGAAGGAGAGGCCTCGAAGCCAAAGGACAAGCGTAAATTCCGCTACCAGCATGAAGATAAGGGCGATGCAACCCATACCCAGTCGACACGACAGTGTGGGCGGCACGGCAAGTCTCCTAACAATCCATCGCGCGGCCAAAATTATGACTACCAGCATGACCGGCGTTTCCAAGAGTTCGGCCATTCTTGTGCCGAGTCGCGGAGCGACCCCCAGCACGCGGATGGGGCCAAGAATGAATCCCACGCCGAAAACGAACGCGAAATAGAGCACGCCAGCTTTCAGAATCTGCATTACGGTTCACCCGCTCCCGGTGCGAAGTCTCACGCTAATGCCACCACGCAGGAAGCATCTGTAGCGCAAAATTCAATGAACGCTGACGCGCGACCTGGATTTTCTTTACCTTCGCTTATGGCTTGATGGCCACCTTGATCACACCGTCTCGCCGCTCGCCAAAGAGCTTGTACGCCACGGTGATCTGATCCAGTGAAAACGTGTGAGTGAGAAGTGGCGTCAAATCGAGCCGCCCGTGCCGGACGAGCTCCATCAGCCTGCGCATTCGCTCTTTGCCTCCCGGACAAAGCGTGGTGACGATCTTGTGGTCACCAAGACCAGCATCAATTGGCTCTAAGGGCACGGAAAGTTTGCCGGAATACACACCCAGGCTGGACAGTGTTCCTCCGGCGCGCAGTGCGCGGAGCGCATTCTCGAACGTGCCCTGGGTCCCCAGCGCCTCAACCGCCACGTCTACGCCTTTTCCGTCCGTGAGGCGCTTGATCTCCGAGATCACATCCGTGTTCTCGAAATTGAGAACGACGTCGGCACCCATGCGCTTGGCCATTTGAGCGCGGACGGGGTCCGATTCCACAGCGATGATCAGACTCGCTCCCTTTAGTTTGGCTCCCGCGGTGGCGCAAAGTCCGATTGGTCCCTGGGCGAAAATTGCGACTGTATCTCCGATCTGCAAATCAGCACTCTCTGCCGCTGATATTCCAGTCGAAGCGATGTCCGCCAGCAGCACCACCTGCTCATCACGCAAGTCATCAGGAATCTTGGCGAGATTTGCCTGCGCATTCGGCACCAAAAGATACTCGGCCTGCGCACCGTTGATGGTGTTCCCAAATTTCCAGCCGCCCATCGCCCCGCCACATTGCGACCAATCGCCCCCCAAGCAGTAGTTGCACTGGCCGCAAGGCGTAATGGCTCCCACCAGCACGCGTTCGCCAATCGTGTATCCGCTTACTCCCACACCGAGCTGGTGAATGGTCCCTACCGGCTCATGGCCAATGATCAATCCCGGCTTCACCGCGTATTCCCCTTTGAGGATGTGCAGGTCCGTTCCGCAGATCGTGGTCAGCGTGACGCGAATGAGCGCTTCACCTGGTCCCGGTTTCGGGATCGAAACGTGTTCAATCTTGATCTGATTTGGACCGCGAAAAACGAGCGCCCTCATCGTGGAAGTTGCCGTTTTTTGCTTTTGCTGGAGTCCTTCCTGAAAAATCGTAGCCATGTCTATCTCCCTTTTCGACACCGTTCATAATTCTGGAGTTCACGGAAAGGTGTGCGGACGAAGCACGGCCTCGGAACGTGACGGGACTCTCTCGTCCACCCACTCTCGCGTTGGAGCCTACCACCGTCTGAAAGTCTGGCTTATCTAGCCTCAACCCTATAGCGAGCAACCCGGCGAATAGAGTGCATCACTGGGTCTATCGGCGTACCGTCATGCTCAGCCACGAACCGTAAGGACTGGGCAGTTCGCTTGCGACACGACCTTGTGGACCGTGCCAACGTTCAGATGCGTTGCAAAACCTTTTGCCGGCCGGGCCCCCAGCACGATCAGATCCGTGTGCCGCCGTTTTGCAACATCCAGGATTTTCTCTGCCGCCGGTCCTTGCTCCACGACGTAGGTGGGTTCGCACCACAATCCGGCTTGCTCCGTAACCAAGTGCTGGAGCTTGCGTTGCTTCAAATCCACCACCTCTGGGGTGTCCACCAGATCCCCTACCTGGGGGTCTTCCATCACGTGCAGCAACACGAGATGCGCCTGGTTCTCTTGCGCCAGAGATATGGCGTACGGAGCCGCTATTGGGGTGTCCGTGGCCAGATCCGTGGCGTACAGGATTTCCCGCATCTTTGCGTATTCGTCGGACCAAGGGTTCGTGTGTGGGCCAACCGTCAACACCGGGCACGGCGATTGCCTGAGAATCTCTTCGGCAACCGAACCGAATAACGTCTTTCCGATACCCGTGCGCCCGCGGGTCCCCAGCACAACCAGGTCGATTTCCTTCCGTTCGATCAGATCGGACATGACTTCCCAAATCTTACCTTCACCGACTACTACCTCGTGTTCGATGCCCTGGAGCTGTGCATTCAAGCGTCGGGCATCTTCCTTGGTCTCCTGCTCCGCGGCCTCAGCCATCGCGGCCCAGGCATTGGGTGCAGCAGCCGTGTAATCATCGAATCTATTCACGTGTACCCCATATACCTTGGCGCCATAAGGTCGCGCGATCTGGATGGCGATCAGTGCGGCCAGGTCCGCTGCTGGTGAAAAGTCAGTTGCGAACAAAATGTTCTTGAGTGTAATTCTCGTTCTTGCTTGAACTGCTTGCATGGGCCACCTCCCTCTCGCCTTCTAGATACGCCTTCGGATGTTCCTCTGGCTGTGACAGTCATCACTTTCAATCGTGACGTGGGTCACGCCGCCGTAAGGGCTAGCTTGCTAGGCTTGCATCACTCGCCCGGGGGAAGCGTCAGATGCTGCTCCCCGCTGACAAGATGAAGGAGAACGAAATGGAAGTTCAACATGAATATCGAGTCCACGCATTCGGCGCAGGCGGGCGCAATGGTGTCGTTCAAGCGCAAGGAGTCCTGTCTTCCATATCGTTCAGCGCCCCTCCGGAGTTCTTGGGGGAGCCCGGGCGCTGGACACCGGAACACTTCCTGGTTGCTGCTTTGGCAAGCTGTTTCGTCAGCACGTTTTCGGGCATTGCGGAGAAGTCCCGCTTGAACTTTGCATCCTTCAACCTAGATGCGGAAGGCCTGCTCAGCAATGCGGATGGCGTCTGGCGTTTTAAGGAAATTAGACTACGCCCCGTGGTCACCATCCCAAATGAAGTGGCTCGTGACCGCGTCATCCAACTGCTTGAGAAGGCCGAAAAGTCGTGCCTCATCGCACGGTCTCTTCAGTGCAAAGTCGTTCTCTTCCCTGCCGTGAAGATTGAAGAGGAATTGTCTGTCACGGCAAGAATTTGAAGAATGTGCCGCGCCAAGAGACTAGCGATCGTTGACGACCACGGCAGGCAAGCTACAATAACCGCCACAATTGAAACTCAGTTCTTGAGTCAGGATCTGCCTCGTTCTTTTAATTCCGGAGGACCAAGTGATCGATGACCTCTATGATCTCATCGGTGGAAGGCAAACGGTCTGGGCTGCTACCGAGGCCTTTTATAGAAGAGTCTTCGCGGATGACACACTCCGTCATTTTTTTAAGAGTACCGATATGGCACAGCTACACTCTCGGCAAAGCATGTTTATCTCCATGCTTCTCGGCGGACGAGTTGTGTATACCGGCAAAGACATCCATGCCGCTCATGCGCGTGCGCGGGAGCAAGGGTTAAACGACGGGCATTTCGATAGATTTCTTATTCACTTTAGCGAAGCGCTGAATGAAGTGGGCGTCGAGGTTGATAAGGTGGAGAAGGTCACGAAACTCCTTGAAACAAGACGCAACGCTGTCCTGAATTCCCGGGAAGGCTGATTCCGCAACACCTCCGTGGATGGGTTGCACCTGCCTTTAGCTGGTTCCTGTCGCCGTCGGGGAGTGCGCCGGCCGGTCTAAAACCAGTTCGGGGTGTTCCCGCCGAAACGTTTCGGCGATGTGGCAGTTCCAGCAGACGGGCCAGTGTGTCCCCAACGCGTCCTGCAATTTGTCGGTGGGGATCTTGTCCCACTCAACGGTCCTGCGCTCGTAATCGACCAGGGCGGGGGGATGATCGTGCCAGTGGATTTCTCCGAACGGTTTGTGGCAGTACGCGCAGTTTTGTCCCTGGTACCACCGATTGATAATCGTCCAAACCAGGCAGGCCTGCGGCGCTTCTTGGATTTGCGCCAGACATTCTTGACCGCAGGCTTCCCTTTCAGGCCAACGCGAGCATTCGCTTAACCTGAGCGGCCCGTTCCCAACAGTTGATTTCAAGGCTAGCTGCGTTGCAGCAATTCGTACTGCTGCGGGCTTGTGCGTCTCCGGACATGAGACAAGCCTCTTCCCTCTAAACTTTAGATACGTCCGCAGAGCGCGACGGAGCGCTGCGATCGCAAACACGCCGGCCGCGATCATCAACATAATAAGGACGTATTTCATGGGTTGTTCCTTTCCGGCACCACCTGCAAGAACGACCGGGGCCAAGCCTGAAATAGCGACATCTGAACGACCCTAGAAGATCTGCTTGCGAGCGAAAGGCTATTCGCTGACTGACTCCAAGAGTCCTTTCCTGGGCCGCTTCCACGGTCTTATAAATACATCCTTGACTCTCCATTTGGCTGTGACCTGGCTCACGGTACCGTGTGACGCTGGTCACTCAAGAACGGCAACGTTCCAGCCAGCCTGTTGAAATGGTGAAGGTCGGCAACAGGTTGGCTTCCGCGCCGAACGCTTCACTCCCCGTTCGATCTGTTCCGGAAAGAGATCGAAACCAAGATGTGCCGCCACTTCGCGCCCCGCTGTCTAGTTCCCGGCACTCGCACCAATAGAAGGCGGCCCGGAACAATTGGAGTCCCGGGCCGTTTTGCTCTGTCCGCGTTCTTACGCGGCGATTTGCGCGGCGAATGGCGCCGTGGCCTTGATTTCAATCTTGCGCGGCAAGGCCGCCGCGGCAACGGGCGCGGTGATCTCCAAAACGCCATTCATATATTCGGCAGTCAGCTTCTCGACGGTCACGCCCTCCGGCAGCGTGAGGGTCCTTTCGAACACGCCGTAGATGATCTCTCCTTCCATGAGTTCGATCTCTTTCGTGCGGTGAACGAGCTTCCTCTCCCCGCGAATCGAGAGCACGTTCGCCTGTGCATGGATCTGCAGGTCCTTCGGCTCCACTCCCGCCAGTGTCATGCGGCAGACATATTTCTTGGCTTCTTTGTCCACATACGCTTCTACCGCGGGGGCAATGTTGAACGGTTTCTTGAACTCCGGCGGCTCAAGACCCCAGGGCTTGCCAGTCAGAATGCGATTGAATATCTCCTCAAACTGACGACGAAAGCCAAACAAATCCTCGAACAACCTTTCACTGCTATACATATTTCTCATCACACCCTCCTCAATTGAGTGCCAGAGGCGTCGTTTCGCGGAATTCGAAGGCAGCGGCGGGCGGCGAAGCATTTTCTGGCCTGAAGGGCCGGTGCGTCGAACCGACTGGCGCTTCGCTTAAACTTCGGGCCCCACCGCTGCCTTTGAGCGAAGGACACTGATACTACCAAGTCAAGCCTTGGTCCAGCCACGAGGCACAGCCGCAGGCTTTGCCGTTTTTCTCCATTCCCGGCAGCCTGGTCCGGCCCGTTCTCGCGGCACTCAGGGTCCACGTGTCCTTCTTAGCCCCGCCTGCATCGCGAAATCAGTGACCACGGTCACGGTCCCACGTGACGCCGATCATGCAGTGGCAGCTTGCCTTGCGAAGACTTATGGAGTTGCGTGATTGCCCGATAGGTTCTCACCGCTTCATCGCTGGATAGCTGCAGTTTCCTACCCAGACTCGCGCAAAAGGAAACTCTTGTTATCCCGGATTGCTCCCGGCGGGAAGCGCCGGTTCGGAAAACCAAATCGGTTGGCGGATTGGCAGCCAACGCAATTCAGCGCCGTGCAGCGGAAAAACTGACAATCACTATGCCCGCAGTCAGGCAGACGACCATTGCGGTTGAAAGTGCATAGCGAGTGGCGAAGTCGCTCCAAGCCGGGATGGGAAGCCAAAGGTGCGCTGCCGCTCCTGAACTCGTGCAGGCGGAAGTTCGCGCCCGTAGCCGAACGAGCAGGAGCGACCTTACTACTGGGCCGCTCTCGCCTTGGGGGGAATTGCCGGTACCTAGAATTCGAGTCGCAAACCGATTTGACCTTCTCGTCCGGGCAAATACTGTACAGTGCTGCCAAACGCCGGAGACGTGCCTTCCAAGCCCTGCACCGCAGCGGTGTTCCCCTTATTAAGCAGGTTGAAGAATTCAAACAGCACCTGAGCCTTCACGCGCTCGCGGATGTTGAAGCGCTTGGCCACTCGCATATCCATGTTGACGAACGACGGCGCAGTATTGATATTTCTCGCATACTGCACACCTTGGCCAGCGAAGTTGAGACCTTCACCGTTGAATAGGCCGTCTCCATCAAAGTCAGGTCCTCCGTTGGGCCCCCGTGTGTAGTGGAAACCGCTCTGGGCCCGAAAGATACTCGAGAGTTCGATCGTCCACGGAAGCTGAACGATACCGTGGGCCAGAAACGTGTGATTCAGTGCGAGATCCGAACGGCCTTTGTCGATGTTCGCTCCGTTGTAATACGTCCCTGCCTTCGGAACCGGATTGTTGTTGCTGCTGATGAACGGGCCACTCGCATTGGTCTGGCCCGTATTGGCATCCGTGACCAGCGGGACTGGGCCGACGAAGCTGTCCGACAAGCCCGCAAGCGCAAGAAAATTCACGCCCGAACCGCTTTGGATTTCAGAGGTTAAGTTCGAGTTCAATACATCGTCGGTCGCGTAAGTGAACGTATAGTTGGCTTGCACCGTAAATCGGTGCGACATCCGCTTCTGAAATCCGATGGTGAAGCCATCATAGGTTCCCGCTCCCCAAGGACCGAAACTCTCTATTTTCTTGGGTCCGGTTCCGGCGACCAATTCGTTGGCGTGGCCCGGCATCCGCGCCTCGAACGCCAGGTTGGTCGCACGAACCGTCAAGATATTTGCGATGTCCTTGTGATAGTAATCGATTGTGAAGACCATGTCCGACCCAATTCCCCGCTGTACTCCGGTATGGAAATTACGGGTGTGGGGAACCTTGAAATTAGGATCGACCGTAATCGGAACAAGCCCCGCCGTCCCGTTGATGCCGACAATCGTCGTAAGATTTCCAAAGGGATCCCAAGTCCAGTAATTCGCCGGGACAGTCGGAAAATCGACCGTGTCTGTTCCGGCAAAGTTCGCGATCGCCGCATCGGCTGCCTGCAAGAATTGATCCGGCGTGAAGCCAGTCAATTGTTGCACGTTACCCATATTGACTACGCTGTTGGCCGGAATTGGCGCATGACCTGGCGCTACCACACTATTTAGATGGTCAATTCCGTAGTATGTGGTTCCTATCGTCGCCGGAGGCGGAAACGGATTCGGACAAGGAGCCCCGCCGATCTGCGCGTCCGTCTGCGAGTGCGCTACGCAAACCGTCGGCCGCCCCAAAGTCTGGAAGTAAGCGGTGAGGATGGTTGGGTTTCCATAGAAAAGCCGCGGAAACGATAGCAATCGCTCTCGCTGAATATTCGCGCCGCCAAAGCCCGGAACGTCACGCGCCACACCCGCCCGGAATTGATCGTAGAAAACCCCAAAGCTGGCACTGATGACCGTCTTCTGCGCAACGTTCCAGGCCACGCCGACGCGAGGCGAGAAGTCTGTCTTGTTCGGAAAGCGCGTATCGTAGTCCCAGCGCAGGCCCAGGTTGAGTGTGAATTTTCGGGCAATCTTCCAGTCGTCCTGTACAAAGAGTCCGTTGTAGTTATTCCGCAAGCGCACTTGGTTGTCCTGCGGAGTGGGTCCCGCTTGCAGGGTAATCAGGTTCAGTCCCGAATCGATCGGGCCAAACTGGGTAAAATCGGCCTCGGTGGCAAAGAGTTGGGTGAAGAAGTTGTTCGGCTCCGCGCCGTCGACTCTTGTGTTTTGATAATCCCATCCAAATTTCAGGTTGTGAGGGCCAAACTGTCTGGCGATGTTACTTCCTGAGGAAATATACTTCTGATAAAACGAGAAAGAATTATAGCCCGGACCGAAAGATACTTGGCCGAGGTTTCCAAATAGTTCTCCACTGTCATATGTGTCGAAGCGATTGAAGAGATTGTTGGGAATTCCGGACTCCGGATGCGCAGGACTTGTGCGTGACGGATTCGCTCGATATTGCAAGTAAGAACTGACAATCCACGTATTGGCGGAACTCCCGATGGTCCACAGATCGTTCAAACCAAGCATCAACGTGCGGCTGTCAAAATTCTGCCGCGTATCCGGCAGATTAATGGATGCCAACAGCGGCAAGAAATCTGTAACGTGGGTATTCGTGTAGTTCACCTGTTCCGTTACGCGGTGAGCGCCGACATTCTCATCCAGTCTCGCGCGGGTTCGCGTGTCATGCGTCAGGGAATGCCTATTGAACGGTGCCTCAAAATCCGTCAGAGCCTTCGGTAGTGTTGGATCAAAAACGAAATTCAGGTCGCGACTCTCTAAAATACGCTCAGCCGACCCAAAGAAAAATACCTTATCTTTCCAGATTGGCCCGCCAATATAAGCCGTTGGATCCCAGCGATTGAGAAATGGCGCCCCTGTCGATGCATTCGGTACGTCGTTCGAGTCAAATGTAGAACTCCGATAAAAAGCCGACAGACCCCCGTGCCAGTCATTCGTACCTCCGCGGGTCACAACATTAACGACACCGCCAGACGCGTGGCCGAATTCCGCCTTGTATCCGCCCGTCACCACCTGAAATTCCAGAATCGAGTCCTGATTGAATTGCGCCGACGGTCCCCCGTTGAAATTATCGCGGTTCGGCAGCCCGTCGATGAGATACAAAGTGTTCCCACCACGTTCTCCCAGAATCGGCGTCGCGTTATCACTCGTTGGATCGCTCTGCCGGTTCAACGCGACGCCTGGAACGAGCTGCAGTAAGTCTAGATAGTTGCGGCCGTTGATGGGCATGTCTTCGATCTGCTGCGGCGTGATCGTGCTTCCCGTGGAGGAAGCCGCCATCTCAAGCAGGGGCACTGCCGAATCGACCTCGACGGTCTGGCTCATCGATCCCACTAGCAGAGTAATGTCAAGGGTGAGGGTGCGGTTCAGTGTGACCTCCAAGTTCTTGAAGACCGCCGACTCGAACCCATCTTTTGAAGCCTTGACCTCGTAATTGCCTGGCGGTAGGGCGGTAACGCGATAACCGCCGTCACTCTCCGTGGTAACCGTGCGATCAATCGCCAGTTCGCTGCTGGTCACACGGATTTGCGCGCCCGCAACCGTCAATCCCTGTTTGTCCTTCACCGTTCCTTCGACCGTGGATGTTGTCTGCGCCACGAGAACAGGTGAGAGGAGACAGAGGAAGGCAACCGCCCAAAATAAATACTTCCATGACTGGTTGCGCATCCCCCGATAACTGGCATAGCGCCGGCGGAGATAACCCTGATCACTTCCCATGTCCCCCTCCTCTTTGCATTCGGGAGTCACTTTATCCTAAACTGAGAACACATCAACACCGAACTACATGCAACAAATGTTGCAGCATCTTGCTAGCTTGTATAGCGCGGGAGTCTAGGCGCATTGGTTGTTGGCTGTCAATCTAAATCTTTCAGGACTCGCATCGAGAATAAGGGCATGCAACATGTGTTGCATTACCGATGCATGCAAGAGAAAAAAGAGATGCTAGCGATGCAACAGGCAGTGAAACTTCTTGACAGTCTGCAACATCTGTTGTAATTGCCTTGGCACCACCTTTTGGTGTATCCCGCATGGCTAGCCTCGGGGGCTCGCTTGGTTCCCGGCGAGGCCGGGCATTCCGCTCATTCTGCGAGGCGAAGGACATCGGGAAAAGGCCGTCGAACTTCAGGCGTGAAGAACCGGCAGGAGGGCCAGGCGCGCTGCTGTCGGAGGTGGTTCCGTACAAATCTGAAGGTCCGAGGACGTGCACGCCATGAACAAGAAAGAGGCTTTTCGAATTCTCGCAATCTGCGCATCGTTTATTCTAGTCGGGCTTTCGAGGCGTCCTGTGTCTGCGCAGTTCCCCCCTGCCCTGGAGCAGCGGATCAAGAAAATCATGAGCCGCCCGGAGTTTGCGCACTCCCGATTCGGCATCGAATTTTATTCGCTTGATACCGGGAAGGTCCTCTACGAGTTGAATTCGCAGCAGCTCTTCGTGCCTGGCTCCACAACCAAGTTGCTCACGGAGGGCACAGCGCTCGAGCTCTTAGGTGGAGACTACCGTTTCCATACCAGGGTTTATCGCACCGGGCCGATTAAGAATGACGGGACGCTCGACGGCGATCTGGTGCTAGTGGCCAGCGGCGACCCTAACCTTTCCAACCGTATTCAGCCAGATGGGACTTTGGCATTTGAAGATCAAGATCACTCCTACGGAGGGCCCGATAGCAAGGGCCTAGCCGGCGACACTCTATTGGTGTTGCGCGAGTTTGCGCGACAGATTGCCGATAAGGGCATCAGGCGCATAAATGGGAAGCTCTTGGTGGACGTGACTCTGTTTCCGGAAGGAGAACGTCAAGATCTCTCCGCGGACGGCATACGTTACGTTCATCAACCAGGCCACAACCGGAAAGGCCGGATCGAAGGCCTCGCTCGAATACTCTGATGGCAAACCTAACGCGGACGGAACGCACATCGTCAGCGTGACCGGCACCCTGGCCCTTGGCGCCCGCTCTACCATGGCCTCCTATGGTGTTCCTGAGCCCAGTCGTTTTGCCGGTACCGTTTTGATGGAAGCTCTGAAGGAAAATGGTGTGGCCTCTGTCTTTGCGTCTACCGGGGACAAGCCTGATTTCAAGGTGCTAGCCGCGAGCTACAAACCAGAGAACCTAGTCGCGGAGCATGTTTCACCACCTCTCACGGAAGAAGTGAAGGTCACATTGAAAGTCAGCCAGAACCTTCACGCCAGCATGACGCCCTTCGTTCTCGCCGCGTTGCTGGGCAACAAAGCTAACCAAATTAATCCCACGGGTTTTGACCTGGAGAACGATTTCCTCAAGAAAGGTGGGCTTGATCTTACTGGCGCGTCCCAAAGCGACGGAGCCGGTGGCAACGCCTTTTATACGCCGGATTTCATGGTCCACTATCTGCTTTACATGTCCAAACAAAAAGACTTCGCCGATTTTCATCACGCACTGCCGATCCTGGGAAAAGATGGCACGCTCTTTAAGATTCAGGTGAACTCACCTGCCGCGGGACACGTGCACGCAAAAACCGGAACGTATGGCGTCTACGATGCCTTGAACAAGAATTTGATGATCACCGGCAAGGGTCTTGCAGGCTATATGGAGACAGCCAGCGGCGAGCGTCTTATTCTGGCCCTTTACGCCAACATGGTAGCCGTTCCCTTGGAGGATCCTGAAGCGACACAAAAAATCGTCGGAGAAGCATTGGGTGAAATCGCTTCCGCGGCTTTTGACGCCCCATTGCACTCGCAAGCAAGCGTCCAAGACAGCCGTGACTACGACGTGCTCATTAAAAATGGAAAAATCATTGACGGCTCCGGAAATCCTTGGGTTTCCGGGGACATTGCTCTGCGCGGCAACCGCATCGTGGCGATCGGAAAACTCGATGGCGCGCACGCCATTCGCGCGATTGATGCCTCGGGACTGGTCGTTTCGCCGGGCTTCATCGACATGCTCGGACAATCGGAAGCGTCGCTACTCATCGACAACCGTTCCTTGAGCAAGCTTTCGCAGGGAATCACCACGGAAATTACCGGTGAGGGAGGATCAATCGCGCCACAGACGGACCTTACTCTGGCACCGCTTCAGCCTGTGCTAGACCACTACCAACTCAAGGTGGATTGGGCCACGCTCGATGGCTACTTCGACCGCCTGAAAAAGGTTGGCACACCTCTGAATATCGGGACATACGTGGGTGCCGCGCAAGTGCGAGAAGCAGTGTTGGGGGACGTGGACCGCCCACCCACACCCGAGGAACTGGAAAAGATGAAGGCTCTCGTAGCACAGGCCATGCAACAAGGCGCGTTGGGAATCTCAACGGCCCTCATTTATCCACCGGGACACTACGCCAAAACCGAAGAATTGATCGACTTGGCAAAAGTGGCTGCGCAATACGGCGGTATCTACGGCACGCACATGCGCAGTGAAGGACAGAGCGAGCCAGCGGCCATCGCCGAGGCGCTGCGCATTGGGCGTGAAGCGCATCTGCCGGTTGAAATCTTCCATCTTAAAGTCAGCGGGAAGACCCGCTGGGGTTCCATGCCCAAAATCGTTGGGATGATCCAAACGGCGCGTGACTCCGGACAGGATGTAACTGCGGACATGTACCCCTACATTGCCGGAGGCACGGCTCTGGCTTCCAGCCTCCCGCCATGGGTCGCCGACGGTGGTATAGCGAAACTCCTGCAGCGCCTGCGGGACTCCGCGACCCGCGCCAAGATAAAAGCAGAAATGAGCGCAGACCACCAGCAATGGGAAAACTTATACTTCGACAGCGGCGGCGGTGGCGGCGTCATGGTTTCGGGCGTGGTAAATCCGGATCTTAAGAAATTTGATGGCAAGACTGTCGCCCAGATTGCCGAAACGCAAACGAAAACACAGCTCGATGCACTCTTCGATTTCATCCTCGCGGACAAAGGCCAGACCGGAGCGCTCTACTTCATGGCCAGCGAAAACGATATGCAATTCGGGTTGAAGCAACCGTGGACCAGCCTCTGCCTCGACGCCGGCGAATTATCTCTCGATGGACCGCTCTTTGAAGCGCACACCCACCCGAGAGCTTTTGGGGCCATGCCCCGTTTCCTTGGACGTTACGTCCGGGATCTGCACCTGCTGCCGCTTGAACAAGCTATTCGTAAAATGACGTCCCTGCCCGCTCAACGCGAACGCTTGCTCAATCGTGGCCTGCTCAAGGAGGGCTATTTTGCCGATATCACAGTCTTCGATGCCAATTCCATTCAAGACACGGCAACATATGCGGAGCCTGCCAGCCTTTCCAAAGGTGTGAAATATGTCTTCGTCAATGGCCAATTAGAATTCCAGGATGGCAAATTGACGGGGATCATGGCGGGCCAGGCGCTGCGAGGGCCGGGCTGGAGGCCAGCAGACGTTGATCAACGATGATGCTGCCCGTTGTGCGTTTTCTGAGTTTAGAGCATACGAAACATGGCAGGATGTCGCAGTGCGTCAGACGGAAGTCGGGATCAAGGCCATCCCGGGGAATCCCGTGATGATAAACGCGTATAAGGAAGGGATTCCCGGCAATGGCAAGCCTTTTCCCGAAGGCTCCATGACTGCAAAGATCGAGTGGTCCAAAAAAAAAGAACGCTGCGTCCCCCTATTTTGTGGAGGTGCCGGACACCCTAAAATCGGTTTCGTTCATCGAGAAGGATTCCAAGAGATTTCCGGACACCAGTGGATGGGGATATGCCCAGTTTTTATATGACGGAGCGTCTGATACGATCAAGCCTTTCAGGAGCGATAGCTCATTCGGGAAGAAAATTTGTTACCAGTGCCATACACTTGTAACGGCAAAAGACTTTATTTTCACGGGCTACCCCGAAGGTAAACGGATAGTAGCAGTGCTTTTCAACAATGGCTGAGAATTCATAGGAGGACTTATGGCAACGACAAGGGTCGCAGTAGCACCAATGAAGGCAGCCCAGATTTCTAAGGCGGGAGCCGATTTCGAGATTGTTGAGCGCGAAATCCCCAAGCCGGGTGTAGGACACGTGCTCATCAAAGTGCAGGCCTGTGGTGTGTGCCACAGTGATGTGTTCACGAAAGAAGGCTATTGGCCCGGAATTCAGTATCCCCGCGTCCCAGGACACGAAGTCGCGGGCATCATCGATGAACTGGGTGCCGGTGTTTCCGAGTGGAAGAAGGGGCAGCGCGTCGGCGTCGGCTGGCACGGCGGCCATGACGGTACGTGCCTCGCGTGCCGCCGCGGAGATTTTGGCAATTGCCAGAATCTGAAGATTGCGGGCATCAGCTATGACGGCGGATACCAGCAATACATGGTGGCTCCCGTGGAGGCGCTGACGACCATGCCGGAAAGTCTGAGTGACGCCGAAGCCGCGCCGCTCCTCTGCGCCGGAATTACCACCTTCAACGCTCTGCGGCACAGCGGTGCGAGGCCCGGTGACCTTGTTGCGGTGTTGGGCATCGGCGGTTTGGGTCACCTGGGAATTCAATTCGCGAACAAGTTTGGTTATAAGGTCGCGGCCATCGGGCGCGGGTCGGAAAACGCGGCGCTCGCAAAGAAACTCGGAGCAAACCTGTACATTGATAACAAAGTGACGAACGCAGCAGAGGCACTGCAGAAACTGGGCGGCGCACAGGTAATCCTGGCGACAGCCCCAAGCTCGAAAGCGATGTCCGAAGTGATCAATGGTCTGGGGCCAAACGGCAAGCTCATGGTAGTGGGTGCGGCATTTGATCCCATCGAGGTCACACCGGTGCAGCTCATTAGTGGGAGTAAAAGTATTCAAGGCTGGGCCTCGGGAACAGCAGCTGATGCCGAGGACACCCTGCGATTCGCCGAACTAAGCGGCGTGCGTCCCATGATCGAGACGTACCCGCTCGAAAAAGCGGCCGAGGCTTACGCGCGCATGATGAGCGGCAATGCACAGTTCCGCGTCGTTCTGACGATGTGAAGTGGACCAACATCGCAATCCGCTAAATAGCTCTCCGACCGCCATCACCTTGTTGACCCGATTTACCCGGGCTTCGGACACAACGACTGGCCGGGCCCGAAAACATTCGCGCATACGACCGTACGGCATCGAGGCTTTCATCGGCGCATTTGCCCACGGCTGCAGATGAATCGCCGCATTGGTGGCCTTCGAATGTCGCCTCGAACGGCGCTGTGGGAAAATAGGTCCCCTCTTGTCGCCTAATGTTATCGACGAGTCCGCTGACAATTAAACATCCCGGCCAAGCCGGAAGTAATCCCGGCAGACCCGATTCGCGCCATTGTTTCCGGTTGCCCTAAGACAAATCGGAAGGGATCGCTCAAAATGGGAGTAATTAGGCCGACACTGCTATACCTCAAGCATATTTTCCTAAGGACAGATTCTCTGGCAAGATCAAAGTAACACAGCCGCCCTCATTCCGAACTCAGCCAGGAGACTAAATCCCTTATGAAGAGAACCATATTAGCCGGTGTGCTGCTTGCACCCGTTTCCGTGCTCCTACCCAGCGGAATATCCTCTGAACCGCAGCAGTTCAATGCTCAAGCCGTTGCGCCCGCCCCTTCTGGTGCGACCGCGGCATGGACACTCAAGGTGAAGGGAGACATCCGCTGGCAGCAGCTCACGCCGATGGGCGCTCTCCTCGTCTCGACGGACGCCGCGCTCGCGGCTGTCGATACCGAGCGCGGCCAAGTCATGTGGGAGAAGCCCGAGCTCGGCGGATTGCCGGCTGACGGCGTCCGCGTGGTCGAGGGCTCTCTCCTCATGGAAGCGACGCGCCCGGGCCTGCTGGTGATTTTTGACCCTGTGACTGGCGCGGTGGTCTTCGATTCCCATCGCCTGAACCTGGCGCAAATCGTTACCCGCCGCGTTCTGCCGCAGAGCGGCACCCTTCTCGTCCACGGGCGGCGCCTGGACGGGCCTTCGGTTGTTGCGCTCTACGATCTCGTGACGGGCGAACAGCGTTGGACGAACGAAGCGCTGTTCGAACAGGCCGAGCCTAAGAAGAGGGGCTTCGGTGCCATGATGCAGGGTTTACAGCGCACTGCTGCCGAGGGCAGCGCGTTGGAGGTGTTGCAGGCGGGGCCGGACATGATCGTCGTCCACACGCTGATAGGTCTGCGAGCTCTGGACGCGCGGACTGGCGCGGTGCGGTGGTCCGCAGCACTGCCCACCGCCACCCGCTGGGCGCAATCCCCGCGACACGTGCAGCTCTACCCGTCGCTCAACAAAAGCGATCGCATTTACGTGAGCTTCGACGACCACCTCATGGCCTACAGCCTCGCTGACGGTCAGGCGCTCTGGGCCAAGCCCGCGAGCGTGGAGGGGAACATCCGCGATATCGTCCAACATCCCGCTGGGATCATCATGCTCCCCGAAGCACCGCCGGAAGGTGAGCCAACCCGGAGCCGCCGCGTCATCAACGGAGTTGTCCAAACAGGCCTCAACGTGGCTCGCTACGAAGATGGGACGACGGTTGCCACGAAGTCACTGCGGATGCATGGCAATGTGATCGATGCGATGGTCGCCGGCGACGCCGTGGTGCTGGCCGTGGACGCTGAGTCGCGCACTTTCGTGAACGTGATGGATGTGGCCACGGCGACACTGCGGCTGAAGAAGGATGTGAAGATCAAAGGCCAGCTCGCCTACGTGGAGCTTACGCCGGCAGGCTTGCTCTACGTTTCGCGTCCCGACGCCACGATAAACGCCGAGGTCAACATCATCGATCTCGCCACGGGTGAGCAAAAGTTCAAGGACGCGATTGAGAGCGGCAAGCCGTTGAGCGCGGAGGACTACAAGGCCGGGCGGTACTACCTACATCATGCCTCGGAAGGGCGGACGCTTTACGTGTTCGCGAACCGCGACCACCGCCTATACGCAGTCGATCGCGAGGCCGGCACCTTCCGCGCGCTCGGCGGCGAGATCAAGCTGCAGGGCGGCGAAGATCCGATTGATATGGAGATCCGGCCCGGAGGCGTTGTGCTTATCGCGCCGCAGAACCTCGTGCTCGTGGCGCGGGATGGGCAGGTGAAGCAGCAAGTTTATTACCCTGCACCGCAGCTTCCGGGGGTGGTGCGCGCGCTCTATGCGGTGAACGCCGTGCGCGCCGGCCTGTACGGCGCCGCCGCCTCGGCGTATGGCGACGCTTTCACCCAAGCATCGCAGAAAACCATGGATCCCAACGCGCGATACGTCACCGGGCAACTGGCGACGGCGTACTCGCAGTCCGGCGCACAGCTCACAGGCTACTCGCGCCAGTCCGCGGCGCTCGCGACGAAACGCTTCAAGGCCTCGCTCACCGTCCCAGGCTCGGTTTTTATGTTGACTCGCGCTCCCGATGGGAACGGAAATGTACTGCTTCAGATCGACAAGGACAGCGGGCAGCCGCGCGCGCGCGTGGATCTGGGTAAGGAGCGCGAGCCGGTGTACGCAGTCGACGACGTCGCCGGCATGCTCTTCCTGCGGACGGCGCCGGGGACGCTGGTCGGTTATCGGCTCTGATCGTGGCGCGGCGCGAATTCAGCGCTGAAAGTGACCTCGTTCGTAGCCCGCAGCGGTGCCTCTTGGGATTGTGCCTGGCATCCGGAAATTACGTGGGAAGCGATCCCAATTTCCGGATTCCCAATGATACACCTGGAAGGCCAACACACGATGATCATCGTCGCGTCACAGGGCCCTGGCATCGCAACGAACTCTATGGAGAGTGCGGGACACGGAACACGGAACACTCAACGAGAACCGGAGTAATATTATGCGCGCGGTCGTCCCAATCTATGGACGCCAGAGGACAACATGGCATGGATTTCCGTGACGCGTTTGCGAGTTCGGTCTTTTATCTACCTTCCGCAATTCTTCTGGGACACATTCAAGACCATGCGCCAGGCAGAGCGCAGCTCTGGTTTCCTCGGCGGCAGGCTACTAGTCAACGCCAAGAACGTCTTTTGGACCATGACGGCTTGGATAGACGAGGCGGCGATGAATGCCTATCGTACAGGCGGCGCACATCGCAGGTCTAAGGAGCAGCGTCGACGGCCTAGCGCCCTGTCTGTCCGACTTTGACGTTGCAAGCACCTGCCGCAGCGTGCTCATTATTGAGGAAGCCGTTTGTTCAATTGAGGGTCTTGTTTGGTCCCTTCGGAGTTTCCCCGCGCGAAATGATGGCAACCAAGTGTTCCAAGGTTGAGTGCCACCTTCCGAAAGCTGCCGCCGTCGTAGCTTGTAAGGAGCATCGAACAGAGTCCGGAGCAGCAAATAGGTCTGGTTGACCACATCGATCATAAGCGTCTTCATCTCTTGATCGTTGAGACGCGAGAGTTTTGACCGCGGGATTGTACCGGCAGGGGTCTTCACTACAACGTCAGAGTAGTCGCCTGCTTCGGAATAGGGAGTGATTCCCGCGTGGAAGTTTTCCAAGACCGTGTTTCGGAAGCATTGCTGCGCCATATACTTGGCCAGACGTTTTAAGATCTGTGGATTTTGGGCCAGAAGCCTTGCGCTGTTGCGATTCATCTCCACCCCCCGTACTTTCCTACGCCAGGTGCGCACCCCGATGCAAGGTGTTGGTGTTAAGGTAAGGATCTTGTCTGGGCAGAGGGTGCGGAGATAAGCTACGAGCCCTCGGGAGGCGATTATGAAATTCCGACCGCGGCGCTACCAATGCCCGAGGTGCCGATGGGATTTTGCCTTCCGGAAGAAGCGGTGTTGCCCCGGGTGTGGCACGTTGCTGCTGATCGTGTCGGATGTACCCACCGATGCCGAGCTCACCGAAATAAAGAGCTTTTGGATGTGGGACCCAGTGAAGGAGAAGTGGGACTACATCCGTGACTGGGAGGAGCATAAGCGGGAGGCGATGCGAAAGTTCGAGCAACGGTGGCGTACCGCCTTGGTCGAAGCTAAGCAGAAGCTACGTCCATTAACGCGATCAGGCGCTTTTGGCACTTTCTGAAAGTAAATCCGCCTTACTCGCCAAGGCTGACTTCGATTGCTGGCGTGGTGATCATGGATCACCATGTCAGATGCCCGAAAGAAACCCTGCTGCATTTGCCGATGTTGGTTCCGGCCCGATCCGCGTATTGGCTTGCGTCAGCGAGCGTGTCGAAATCCGGATTGTCAGGTGGCTCGCCGGAGAAAAAAGCAGAAGCAATGGCGAGAGCGTAATCCGGATTATTTCATCGCACATCGGGTTCTGGATCGCGGGAAGCCGATCGTGCGCATGAACCGCTACGCTTGCCGCGACCCTTGAGCCAACTTCCCGGGGACATCGCGCAATTCGAGTTTGGGGTCAAAGGCACCATGTATCACGGTTTAGCACGGTATTCGGCAGGTTTTGTTCAGAAGTTGTGAGGGCAGCTCGTCGGTTCTTTCTTGCGCCGTGGCAAATGGTCTTGCAACCAAGGCGTCGAAAGCTAAACTTACCAGTCATCAGCTGGCATAGTTTGCGGCGTCACACTCACGCAACGTTACCTGGTGAAGTGGGGGGAATCACTGCGAACGGCTCAGGCGATCCTTGGACACTCTGACCTGAAAACCACTCTCAACCTCTACACACGCGCGATCCCGGAGTCGCAAGGGCGCGCCGTGGCGGAGGTGGGTGGCTTGGTGTTTTCTAGTGTTCCCCAGTTTTCGGCGGGTACAGAAAATGGGAAAGTGAACTGAACAATCTGGAGCCGAGAATGGGAGTTGAACCCACGACCTGCCGATTGCGTCAGCAAAACTCGAAACCCTTAACTATCTTCAGTTCCAGCGGTTTCCCAGTTTCGAGTTGAGCAGTTTTAGGCACTTTTAGGCGCGGTTGTGACGCGGCTTGTTGCACAGTTTTTCTCCTCCTGACCTTCGCCTTGCTCGGCCGGCTGTGACCCACACTTCTTGGGAAAGAGGGAAGCTCATCGGCCGCCACACCCACGTTTGGCCGCAACAGGGAGTAGTAAGATCCCGCGCGGCCCGGTAGGTTGTATATGGCGATTTAGACCAGGAGTGCCTGTGCCCGCAACCAAGATTGTTTTCTGCCTATCCAGCCTTCTCACCGTTTGCGCCCTCTCCCCAATCGTGTCCTCGCAAACGGCCGCACCTGCAAAACGCATCGTTATCGCCGCCAACACCGTCCTCGATGGCAAGGGCCATGTTCTGCACGACACGCGCATCGTCATCGAAGGTTCGAGGATCGCCGTGCTTGATCCCAAGGCCGGCCCAGTGGACTACGACCTCCGCGGCCTCACCGTCTTGCCTGGATGGATTGACGCCCACGTGCACATCAACTGGTTCTTCGCCAAAAACGGAAAATTGGCCGGCGCGACGTTTGAGTCCCTGCCGCAATCGGAGCGCGACGCCATTCCCTCAAGCGCGCGAATTACGCGGGACGACGCCACGCTAGCTTCCGTTTCAAATGTCTGGGTGATGCTGATGGCCGGCTTCACCACCGTGCAGAGCGTCGGTTCGCCCAGTGACCTCCCTTTGCGCGATTCGATCACGCGCGGAGCCTTACCCGGACCGCGAATTCTGACGGCCAACCAGCCACTCTCAGGGCAAGCCGAGAAGACGGGCACGCCGGACGAGATTCGTGCCTTCGTGCGCAAACAAAAGGACGCGGGCGCGGACCTCATCAAAATCTATGCAGCCGGGGGAATGCGCAGCGGTCCGCCAACGCTTTCCCAGGATCAATTAAACGCCGCGTGCGACGAGGCGAAGAAGCAGGGCCTGCACACGTTGGTTCACGCTTTTCGCGATGCCGTTCGCATGGCCGTCTTGGCCGGATGCACGGAAGTCGAGCATGGTTTGGGCGCCACGGACGCCGATCTGAAGTTGATGGCCGAGCGCGGCACGTATTTCGATCCGCAGGCCGGTCTGATCGTCGAGAATTATCTCTCGAATAGGGAAAAGTATGCCGGAACTCCGTTCTTCCCGAAAACTCCTGAAGAGTTTGAACCCATGAAGGAGCTTCTGCCCATGCTTCACGATGTGATTCAGCGCGCTAGGAAAGTTCCGGGGCTGAAGATCGTCTTCGGGACGGACGCGGTGGCGGGCTCTCACGGCCGCAACGCCGAGGAATTCATTGACCGCGTGCGCGACTGCGGTGTGGACCCCATGTCCGCGATGGTCTCTGCCAATTCACTCGGGGCGGAAGCCATGGGTATGTCCGATCAGATTGGTTCGATCACCACCGGCCTTCAGGCCGACATTATCGCGCTCGATGGTGACCCACTAAGAGACATCACTGCCGTCCGCCGCGTCGTCTTCGTAATGAAGGGCGGCATCGTTTACAAAAACGTTTCGCGCAGTTCCATCCCCGCCTTCGCCGACATCCAGCACTGACGCCTTTCTTCTGCCTTCCATCGCAAATCACTTGAGACCCTTCGGTGAATCGGCGAAGAAGTCTTGGGTTTGACCATCTCTGCGACAGTGGTAGAGTTTCCCTCGGAGAATCACAGAATGGTCGCTTGGACGCTTGTAGCGTTCTGTTCATTAATGTTCACAACATTTTGGTGGCTACAGAAAATGAGAAGGTCAACTAATTGATTTCGCGGGATTTTGAGCGGTGGCGCCGAGGGTCGGGATTGAACCCACGACTTGCCGATTACGAATCGGCGCCCTGCCTCTCTAAACAAACGACTTAGCAATCTTTTCAACGACTTAACTGCCCGTCATTGCCAGTCGTTGCCCGTCATTTCCCATCGTTTAGCGCAAGTTTAGCGCAAAGGTTTCTTGCGGTTTTCCTTGCGCTAATGTGCTTCGCAACCCCGATCACCGAGCAACAAGCTCCAGTGTCAGCGGCCTGGCGAGCACCGGCAAGAAACTTGCCGGTCCCAGTCGCGATATCCCGACGGCGTTTCATCAACCGCTGAAATAAACCGCGCTCCGCATATTGGTCGCTATAGCTGATTCCTACCAGCCCGGAATGCTTCCAGATCTTGGCGACTACAAACAGAAAACACAAATGCTGCGTAGCCAACGTCGTATGCTGAATTGCGCGACCAGGTCTGCTGGGATTACTTACGGATTGCCGTAATCCAAGCGGAGTGCAGAATCGTGACCAAAAGAGAGTGTTCTTTAGAAAAGCGCTGGATCGCTTGGCCATCTTGCCAGGCGTCATCGCCGCTACTGAGGCTAGCTCGTTTCCGCCCTACTCATTCGGGTGGACCGAAGTGCTCATTCCCGGAAAAACGCATTCCGAGCCCTGGGGCACTACCTTTGACTTGTGTAGTGAGGGCTATTTTCAGACTCTAAGTCGAACCTTGCTGCGCGGCAGGCTGCTTTCGCGAAGCGACGTGGAGTCAGCTCGACATGTAACCGTCATCAATCAAACGCTCGCCCGCCGTTACTTCGCGAACGAAAATCCCGTCGGTCAGAGGATTAAGTTCACCACGTTCGAGGAATGGGCGGCGGATTGACCTCGTGACGCCTACTTTGAAATTATCGGGGTGATCGCGGACGCCAAGAATAATGGCCTGCAAGATGCGCCAAAGCCCGAGGTCTATTTGCCTTATACCATCACGAGTACGGGTCCACGCGGCATCATGGTGAGCACCGCGGGAAACTCAAGCCTAATCTTGGCAAGCCTTCGACGGGAGATTACGGAAATGGACCCCGATGTGGCCATCTCTGACGACGGAACCATTGAGAGTTTTCTCGGACGCTGGTATTACGCCGGGCCGCAGTTCACTCTCATCATTCTCACAGCGTTCGGCGGTATCGGACTGCTCTTGGTTTTGATTGGCGTCTTTAGCGTCATGGCATACACGGTTTCACTGCAAACGCACGAGATTGGCATCCGAATGGCTTTAGGCGCCCAACAGAACGATGTTCTGCGCATGGTGCTCAAGAAGGGTCTGGGCCTGATGGCAACAGGAACGATTGCTGGATTGGCTGCTGCCCTGGCTTTGACGCGTTTAATGACCAGCCAAATCTGGGGTGTCTCAGCCACGGACCCTTGGACCTTTTCCGCCGTCGCAGCTCTCATTCTCGTTGTTGGCCTCACAGCATGCCTGTTTCCAGCCCGCAAAGCCACGCAAGTGGACCCGCTGGTCTCCCTGCACTACGAGTAACTCAGTTTCGACGAACACTTGAGAAGGAAGGTGGAAATAGCTACCTGTGTAGGGCTTAAACAGAGTTCGGGGCGAGTCGTCCGCAAACAAGAAACTGAGAATTTGATCCGATGACTTCTGAATCGCCCGTCATCCAGACACAATCCAACCTTCAGAACATACTTGTGTTCTCAAGCGCACTGCGCGTTTGGAGAGATTACTCGTGCCTCAGGGCGGTCATTGGATCGACCCGCATGGCCCGGAATGCTGGGATATAACACGCGGCGAGAGCAACAAGCCCAAGAAGAAACGAAGCACCCGAATACGTAATCGGGTCGAGCGCTCGCACGCCGATCAAGAAATTCTGCAGTACCCTCGCCATTCCGGCCGCAGCTACGAGTCCGATGAGAACACCGGCCACTATAATGATGAAACCCTGTCCGAAAATCATTCTAAGCACTTGCATTGGTTCAGCGCCGAGCGCCATGCGGATACCGATCTCATGCGTGCGCTGACTGGCAGCGTACGAAATGACACCGTACACTCCGACGACCGCGAGCACGAGCCCGAGGATTCCGAGACAAGCAGCTAACCCCGCAGCGAATTGGAAAAGGAGGAAGCCGTTCACAGTCTCCAGAGCCACGGTCATAGGCTGCACATCAAAAACGGGCATGACGGGCTCAAGCGAGTGAATGAGCCCCGTCACCTCTCGCACCATCGTCTCAGGAGCAGTGGCCGTTCGGACCTGAAGCGTCGCGACCGGCTGATAAGACTGCGCGAATGGAACGTAGAAAAATGGGGAAGTTTCAGCCTCGAAGCTCTCAGCCCGTATATTCTTCACCACGCCGACAACTTGCCGCGAATGATTGGGTTCGTCATCGCTGCTGAAATTCCGACCGATTGGATCCATTCCGTGCCAGTAGCGGTCGGCCATGGCTTGGCTGACGATCGCGACGGGTGGTGAATTTTCCGCGTCCGAGTCGAGAAATTCGCGGCCGCGCAGCAAGTGGATGCGCATAGTTTCGAAATAACCTGGAGAGACCGAGTTATATGCGGCGTACGGCTCCCGCTCAACAGCCGGCACTTGATACCCCTCGATCCTGAGGGCAGTGCCCAAGTCGTAGTAACCCATTGGAACTGAAGCAGCCAGGCTCGCCGACTGAACGCCTGGCAGTGACCGCGCGCTTTGCAAAAGATTACGGAAAAATTCACGCGCTTGCTGCTCGTCGTACCCCGCTTCATGGGGATCAAGCGAGACGTTCAAAACACCGTTTGGGTCAAATCCGAGATCGGAATGCTGCACATGCTCCAAACTGCGCACGAACAGGCCTGCAACGACGAGGAGCATCAGCGAACCGCCCAGTTGTGCGACAACGAGAGCGCTGCGGAGGCGATGGTCGCGCGCAGTTGATGTGCGCCCGCCCTCGTGGAGAATTCTGTTCACGTCTCCGCGCGCGGCGCGTAGCGCGGGCGTAACACCGACGAGAATGCCCGTCAGTAATGCCACGCCAAAGGCGTAGGCGAACACCCGCCAGTCGAAACGGAAATCCAGAACGACGGGAAGAGATGTGTGAAGAGGTATCGAACTAAGCGCTTGGCTTGCGCCCAGGCCTAGCAGGACTCCACCGACACCTCCCAGCAGCGCCAACAGAATACTCTCCGTCAGCAAATGCCCAATCAGACGACTCCGCGTCGCTCCCAAGGCCGATCTCGTCGCCATTTCGCGCTCTCGGCTGTCCGCTCGCACGAGCAATAGATTAGCGATATTCATACAAGCGAGGACAAGCACCGACGCCGCGAGACCGAGGAACAGCGTGCTTATTAGAGGCAGCATCTCCGGGTGTCCGGGATTGATGGTGAGGCCAGCGGGACCGAGATGTACCGCGCGAATGGTCAGTATACCCGCCAACTTTGGACGCTTTTGTGCCAATCTTTCGGCCACGACTTGCAGAGCAGATTGTGCTTGTTGCATATCGATATCGGGCCGCAGTCGCGCAATCACTACAAAGTACGCCGCATCTCGAGCTGTAAGAAAATCCGCCGGAGCATCCTTCAGAGTCGGAGCCATTGCCAAAGGCATGTAGCCCTGCATATCGACTAGCGAGCTAAGACCTCGAAATCCCTCCGGCGCGATGCCTATGACCGTTACCGGAAGCCCGTTGACCGTCACTTTCTCGCCGACGATATTGGGATCGCCACTGAACCGTGATTTCCAGTAGCTGTAGCTGACCACGAGAACGGGATCCGCCCCAGTAATCGCTCCTTCCGACGGCAGAATGAGCCGCCCCAGAGCAGGTTTGATTCCCAGGGCGTCGAAGAAATTTCCTGCCACATAGCTGCCCAACATGGGTTGGCTGTTGCGATCTCTGCTCACCCCGTCCGCTTGGTAAAGACGAATTGCGGTCATCTCCGAAAAGATAGTCGGCGTTTGTTCCCCGATTTCCCGAAAATCCGCATACGAGAACGCCGTGCTCGCTTGGCCGCCTTTCCATGACGAGGCCAGGAAAACAACCCGCTCGGGGTGCTCAATCGGGAGGGGACGAAGGACGAGGCAATCCACGAGGCTGAAGACGGCGGTGTTCGCACCGATGCCGAGCGCAAGCGTGAGAATGGAAACAAAGGCGAAGCCAGGAGACTTGAGCAACATGCGCAGGCCAAGGCGGATGTCCGCAAGAATCTGCTCGACCCAAACAACGCTCCAAACCTCGCGCGTCTCTTCCTTGACCCGCGTCACGTTGCCAAACTTGCGCATCGCCGCATAATGCGCTTTTTCTGGCGACATCCCGCGCTCGATGTTGTCCTGCGTTTCCCTCGCGATGTGCTCGCGAATATCCTTGTCCAGTTCCTCCAACATGCGCTTGCGCCGCCACATCATTCGCCCTCCTGCTCCCTCGGACGCAGAATCCGCGCGATCGCTCCCGCGAGCTTGTCCCACTTGCGCGTCTCCAGCGTGAGTTGCCGCCGGCCCTTCGGCGTCAGTTTGTAAAACTTGGCCCTGCGGTTGTTTTCTGAGGTTCCTTCTTCCACCGAAATCCATCGCCGTTGGATCAGCCGGTGCAGCGCCGGATAGAGCGACCCCTGCTCGACCTGCAACACATCCTCGGAGTTGAATTCGATGGCCTTGGCAATGGCGTGGCCGTGCGCCGGCCCCAGCAACAGCGTGCGCAGAATCAGCAAGTCCAGCGTCCCTTGCAGCAGCTCGATGCGTTCGCATTCTTCTTTGGTAGACATTCTAGGTGACGATATAGCGCCTTCAGTAGAATGTCAAGGTGACCAAGCTCTATGGGGATGTCCCTGCACTGAAAAAATGCTCCCGGACGATCGGCAGCCAAGCGATAACGCCTGGATTGTCGACAACCCTTACCTAATCGCGTTACGGTCAGAGTTGCCCGTGATCCAGGGAACAATCCTAAAAAGTACCGCTGCGGCAAAAACCGAGGTCAGTTCGGCGCGTCACGGGCAAGAAACGGCGTTCGAGGAGATCAGTGGTGATGTCCGCGAACGGGACTTCTCGCCAACGATTGTCGGTCACTGCTGGCGCGTTGATCAGGGATTACTCCTGCAGTATCCAGATTTCGTTGTGTCGAATCCACTTCCTCGTCAGTAAGATCCGCTTGCCTTACAATTGCCATTCCCGCGCCCTCGTCTGTAAGGAACTTTGTTCGTTATCCATGCGTACTGAATCCTAGTAGGATTCCGGCTCAGGTTGGCAGACATAACCTCGCAATGGAGGCTTTCCGAAGTCATGGATGCATTTCTCCTCGATTTGAAATACAGCCTCCGGTCCTTGTGGCGCGAGAGAGGCTTCGCCGTCACCGTAGTTCTGACCTTCGCCGTCTGCATCGCCGCCAACACCGCTCTTTTCGCAATTGTGCACGGGGTCATTTTGCATCCCCTGCCCGTCCCGGACGCTAACTCCATCCTGATCATGTCCAACGATTACCCCAATGCTGGAGTCGCAGGCTCCAACAACAGCGCCTCCGGCGATTACTACGACCGCCTTCGCGAAATGACCTGTTTCGAGAGCCAAGCCTTGTTTCACGATCGCAATCAAACGGTGGAGCTAAACGGCTCTCCACAGCAGATTCACGGAATGTTAGTGACACCGTCGTGGTTCAAACTTCTCCGTGTCTCGCCCATGCTCGGCCGTGCGTTCACCGATGATGAGGGAGAAGTTGGCCGCGATCAAGAGGCTGTCCTGAGCCATGGCCTTTGGGAGCAGTTGTACGGCGGAGAGAAATCGGCCCTTGGCCGCTCTTTGCGCATCAGCGGCAAACCGTTCACGGTCGTCGGTGTCATGCCTCCGAACTTTAATTTCATCGATCCTGAAGTTCGCCTGTGGATCCCGCTCGCGTTTACGCCCGAAGAAAAGACCGTTCATCACAGCAACAACTGGTATCACATCGGGCGCTTGAAGCCCGGTGCCACGCTGGGACAGGCTCAAGCGCAGGTCAACGCCTTGAATAACGAAAACCTGGAGCGTTTTCCGGAAATGAAAGAGCTTCTGATCAATGCCGGCTTCCGCACCACGGTCAAGCCACTGCAGGATATGCTGACCGCCGGCGTAAAAGGAACGCTCTATCTGCTGTGGGGCGGTGCATTTCTCGTTTTGCTGATCGGTGGGCTCAACATAGCCAATCTGGCCCTCGCTCGGCTCACTCTACGCCGCAAG
>QHYZ01000156.1 GCA_003225295.1 Acidobacteriota bacterium
CAAGGATCGCGAGGTCATAGGGCAGCGTGGACGCCATACCCGTCATCTTTGACCACCCGGGCATCAGGAATCGCATCAGCGTCACCCCAAACGGAGGAATTCCCATGCCTTTTGTGAAAAAGAGCTTCACGGCATCGTTGCGGCGGCCCGCTGCGACAAGTTCTGTGATCTCATTGCTAAGGTCGTTTGGCACAGGCGAATGGCTCCCGTCCACGATAAATGGCGGTTCGTACATGAAGAGCCCTTTCACTTTCATTCCAAGGCTGGTCGCCGCTTCGAGTGCCAGCACCGATCCGGAAGAACTCCCAAACAAAAAAACTGGCCCACCCGATTCTTCGATCAGAGCATCTATATCTTCCACTTCGTGCTCCACGGCGTACGGATGCGTATCTCCGCTCTTTCCTCGCCCGCGGCGGTCGTAGTTGATGACGGTGTAGTGTTCCGAGAGCAGCTTGGCGAAACGTTTGGTGCCGCCTCGATCAGCCAAGGCCGCGGCCACCAAAATTACCACCGGTCCTTGCCCTGTCTTTTCATAAGCAATCGTAGTTCCGTCTTTTGACCTTACGCTTCCTTGCACCGCGCCCACTGTCACTCCTTCCGTGTCGAACGCAACGTGAATCGCTATCAAGATGCCCACGACGCCAACCAGCAGTAAACCGCCGAGCAGCGCTCCTATGCGCCGTAGAATTCGGCGTGCTCGGCCTGCTTCTTTCTTCTCGTTCATGCTCTTGACTCCAATGAAAGGTGCGCCCTCGCCTCCAAAACTTCCGCCAACCTGTCATAGCACTCGGCCGCGCCATGTTCCATCCCCGAGGCAATCACTGTGTCACGAACGTTTTTTGACGGATAGAGAATCGTGCAAGTAAAAGTCGTCTTTCCGTTTTCTTCGCGCAGCAGCAGCGTGTTTACTGTCTCACCTGGGTAATCGTCATAGACTTCTGTGGAGACAATTCGTTCTGGTGGATCAATCTCTCGATAGACACCGCTCATCCCCATCTCCTGGCCTTCAGGCGAGCGCAGGACCGAACGCCATCTGCCGCCCACTCGCAGATCAATCTCACTTACAATCAGCGACCATCCTCGCGGTCCCATCCACCGCTTGAGTAACTCGGGCTTGGTCATGGCCTCGAATACCATCGCACGGGGAGCGTTGAATACCCGTGTCAAAACCACCTCGCAATCGTTTTTCAACGTGACTTGCAAGGTTCCGGTATTTCTCATGACTCTTTCCTCCGGCCTTTCCGGCGTTCTTTCTTTCTTTCAGTTGCTTTCATCTCTTCCAACAGATCATCGAGCCTTTGGAAACTGCCGCCCCAGAACTCTCGGAATTGTTGAAGCCACTCGGTCGCGGTTTACCGACGCCTCGCCAGAGGCAAGGCGTACCAGAATCGCCCGCCGAGTTGGGTCAGCGAGGGCGGCGAACGTGACGTCCATTTGGCTTGGAGAACTCATTGCATAACCTATCAGTTCTACAACTGAATGGTTATGCTACTTTCTGCGAGAAAAGTCAAGTCGCATGCCGCAATCAACATGGTGCTGCGCACGGACGTTCGTCGGGTAGTGTCGAGGGACAGCTTGTCTTGGTGCAATTTGGCGGGATAGGTTCTTAGACGAAGCCTGCCGTTTTTGCCTTGAATCCTACCGGATCACCCTCGATAGCTCTCAGTATTCGATAAGTCATCGATGGTCGACAAGCCGGAAGTAATGGCGTCATTCGGGTTTGCTTGTCTGGGTCGGCATCCTTCCTGGGGACCAAGACGTCTTGGGTACTTGGCGCGAGCTTTTCCCGTGTCGCCGGAGAAGACTTAGACGGGATAGTGGGCGAACCCATATTTGCTGCTGCGCGGCGCGCCACAAGTCTCGCCGGAATGCGGAATCTACGACTTCTTGGCCGGGGCCGCGGCGGTCACCTTGTGAGCCGTCGCTTCTTGGACGACTGAAAACTCTCCGCCGTTCTGCGACATCTCCAGCTTGAACGTGTATTCGGTTTTGGATACTTCCTTAATGGTGACGCGCACACTGATCTTGGCGTCGCCCATCTTGGATTCGGCGGTCCAGTTCCAGGTGTCGCCGTTTACCGTGCCTTTCGAATCAATAGCGTCGCCCGTGCTGCTGAACTCATGGTAGGTATAAACCTTCTCGTTCGGGTCATATCCCATGAACGAGACGCCCTTCGCTGGCCCCATCGGTCCTGTGCCTTCCGAGTGGCACATGACAAAGAACCCGCCTGAATACCATTCGCACTTTTCCGTGCCCGTGACTTTGCCTCCGGGCATCGAGCCGAACGGCTTGGCCTCGCCCGTCATGTTCCACGTGCCGATGTTATAGGCGAGCCTCTTGACCTCTGGCCCTGGCTTCGGCGGGCCCTGAGGCGCCTGCGCCTGGATTGATATAGCAAGAAACATCGTGCAAACCGCGGGCAGTACAGTCATTCTCTTCACAATCGGCTCCTTATGAATCGGCCCCGCTGCGGGTGGTCGCATGGAAACTCATGTTCACGGCGCTGCGTGACTTGCGACGATGATACATCCGGCCTCTAGATTTTCAACCGAGAATCGTTCTGACTTCGCGGTCTTGTCGTAGGGCAGCGCGTCCATTCGAGGGATTGTCCTCGCGCGCGCTTGCAAAGGTGCGGATTTGCGACCCGACACCAGGGGTGATGTAGACGGGTAGTCAGCGAGTCGGGCATCTGCATCACTGATGTCAGGACCCAGAACGGCGATGTGGGAAACCACAGTCAGGTCCTGGGCGGATTGTCGGCAACAGGAAGTGATCGGGGTTAGTTCCGGTTAGCCGTCATCCGTCCACGATCCAGATCGATGAGGAAAAGCTAGTCAACCGTTGGCATCCCGGCGGACTCCTGGTGCGAAGTGCGGAGGAGATCTTGCGTCAGCGAATCTATGACCTGACGCCTGAGCTGTAGTTCTGATCTCGGCAAGCGCGATTCAGAAGCCCAGCCGGATTCGAGGTGCTTGCGGGGATCGGCGCTAATCTAATCGCAGGGCGTCCGTGGGACTCACATTCGAGGCCCGCCATGCGGGGATGAATGCAGCCGCGAGCGCGCCGGTGGCGAGGATCAGTGCGGCGGCAGCGACGGTCGCGGGGTCGGTCGCAGTGACTCCGAACAACTGGGATTGGACGAGCTTGCCGAGAGCGGCTGCACAAGGGAGCGCAATGGCGATGCCGGCGGCGATCATGGTGATGGCATCACGCAGGACGAGGCGGAGGGCCGAGGCGCGCGTAGCGCCGAGCGCGAGGCGGAGGCCGATTTCGCGGGTGCGACGCGTGACCACGAACGACATCACCCCGTAGAGGCCGATGAGCGAGAGCAGGAGCGCGAGAGCGCCGAAGCTGCCGGAGAGAGCGGCGAGCATGCGCTCGGTGTTGAGGGAGCGGGTGACCTGCTCTTCGACCGTGCGGAGCCCGAGAATGGGTAACTGCGGATCGGCGTTACGAACGACGCCGCGAAACGCTTGGAAGGCCTGCTCGGGTGTGCCGCGGACCTTGACATAAAAGGTGGCGCCGAAGTCCTGGTTCTTGTCTGAGATCGGGAAGAAAGCCTGCTCGGACTCCTCGCGGAGGCCACGATAGTTGAAATCGGTCACCACGCCAACGATGGGGATATCGGGCTTGACATCGGGACCGGAGCCCTCGCCGATGCGCGCTCCGAGTGGATCGTGGCCGGTGAGATAGCGCTTCACGAACGCTTCATTCACGATGGCGCAAGCGCGGCCGTCCTCGCGGGCAGGACGGGAATCGCGCTGGTCGAAATCGCGGCCAGCAAGAAGGCGGACACTGAGGGTAGCGAAGAAACCGGGGCTGACGGCGTTCAGGTTGACCAGGCGATCGGTCGTGAAGCGGCGATCAGTCTGGATCGTGATGTCGCCGTTCCAAGCCCCGCCGGTCAGGAGCTCATTCCGAGCAATGCCCGAGCCGCGGGTGACAGGCAGGACACGGACTGCATCGTGGATACGGTCGATCAGCCGGACGGAGTCTACGGCGGAGTAGCCGTTCTTTCCGAGATCAAGGGTGAACGACACTAGGCTAGAGGTGTCGAAGCCGGGTCCTTTGTCGAGCAGACCGGCGAGCGTCCGGACGAACAGCGCGGCGCCGATGACGAGGATGAGGGAGAAGGCCACCTGTAGAGTGACGATGCATTTGCGCAGGTGGACACCGCCGAAGCCAGTTCCGGCGCGCTCGCGGAGCGAGCTGACCAGGCTGTCGCCGCCGGCGTGGAGCGCGGGAGCAAGGCCACTCAAGAGGCCGGCGATTAGGCTGGCGAAGAAAGTGAAGGCGAGCAATCGAAGGCTGAGGGTTCCGCGCAGGGCGCTGGGTGCTAGGTCTTGCGGCAGGAACGCGATCAGCGCGCGAATTGCGAACGGCGCTACGGCCACGCCGAGGACGCCACCGGCCAACGCAAGGAGTAGGCTATCGGTGAGAAGTTGACGGCCGATACGGCCTCGGGAAGCGCCGAGAGCGAGGCGGGTGCCGATCTCGCGGCCTCGTGCGGAGCCGTGAGCGAGGAAGAGGCCAGCAACGTTCAGGCAGGCGAGGCCGAGCAGAACGCCGGTGGCGGCGAACAATAGCCAGAGCGGCTGGGATAGGCCGCGGCGAAGCGGCGAATGGCCCTGAGGCGCTGACGTGATTGCGAGAGTGGATGCCAGGTACTCGCGGCGTCGGTCGGCCGAAATAATCGGGAAGCCGGGGCGAAGCATGTTGTCCTGGAGCCATGCCTTGAACCACGGTTGCAGACCGGCCTGCGCCTGCGGGGGCGTGAAGTCCGGACGGAGGCGGGCGAGGATCTGCATCCAAAATCTGGGGCTCCGGAGCAGGTCTTCGGCGCCAGGGATCGCCTGTGCGTACATGGACGCGGGAATCCAGAGAGCCGGGACGGCGCCGATATCGACGCCGTGGAAGGCGGCCGCGGCGACACCCACAATCGTCATGGGGTGCTGGTTGATGAGGACCTTACGGCCAATGATGTCCGCTGCCCCGCCAAACTCGGTCTGCCAGAAATCGTGGGATAGGACGACAACCGGACCGGCTCCGGGGGCAGCGTCGTCAGGCTCTTCGATGACGCGACCCAGAGCGGGCCCGATTCCGAGAACCGAGAAATAGCTGCCGGATACGATTTCGGCAGAAACGGGTTTCGGATCGCTGCCTGCGGAGAGATTCACATCGATTTCCGCGCGGCACAGGACGCCGTCGAAAAACCGCGTCTGCCGCTGGAGGTCGCGGCACATAGGGTAGGACATGAGGTTCCAGGAGCCGAACCCGCCGCCGACCTGATCGCCGTCCCAGTCGACAAGGACGAGGCGAGCGGCGTCGTGAATGGGCAGCGCGTGCAGGATCACCTGGTCGACCAGCGAGTAGATAGCGGTAGTGGCACCGATACCGAGGGCCAGCGAGAGCAGCGTGACGGCGGTGAAGCCTGGGCTGCGGAGGAACGATCGGGCCGAGAAGCGGAGATCGTAGAGCAAATCGCGGAACCAGCGGGTGAGCCAAACGTCTCGGATTTCCTCGCGCACTTGGGCGAGGCCGAGCTCGACGCCGACGCGGCGGCGGGCCTCGGGCTCGGGGATGCCGGCAGCGGTGAGGTCAGCCACGCGGTGATCGAAGTGATATTGGAGCTCGCGGTCAAGGGCGCGCTCCAGGGACCTGCGGCGGAACCAGTTGAACAGCTCGATCATCTGCTGCCCTCCTCGAAGATCAGCTTGACGGCACCGGAGAGGCGTGCCCAGCTATCCTTCTCGGCGGCAAGCTGGCGGCGCCCGGCTGGCGTGAGAGCGTAGAACTTGGCTTCGCGGCCGGTCTCCGACTGTTTCCACTCGGCTCGCAGCCAGCCTTTCTGCTCCAGGCGGTGAAGCGCGGGATAGAGTGAACCCTGATTGACCTGAACCACCGAGCGCGAGATCTGCTCCAGCCGCTGCGCGATCCCGTACCCATGGGCGGGCTCGAGCGACAGGATCTGGAGGATCAGCATGTCAAGCGTGCCTTGCGGTATGGGGAAACGGGGTGATGGCATCGATACCTCAAGCTTCTACAGTTCAATATACGCGCGGGATAGGTCGAAGGTCAAGGTGTGGGAACCTGCCTGCGGTTGCTTTCACCGATGCCCCGGCCCGCCAGCGTTCCTTCGGTCGGATCACGAGCGACTCTTACACTGCCCACTTGTGGACGGCTTGTCGCGAGTACAGCCTTCTCGCACAACCGCGTTACATCAGTTACCGTGTTAGCGACTAACGGGCGGCGTTTATCGGGCCAACGGTCGGATGGTCGGCTACTCTTACCTAATCCCGGTTACTTCACCCGCCACTCGTGCCTGTGATTCAACAATGGGGCGCGAAACACAAAGTTCATGGCGTCATTTGGACTGACTTGCGTTGAAATTTCGAGGATGAAACAGGAAACCCATTTACGGAGGGGAACGAGCCAGAGACTATCTCCTAGGGCTTGCAAAGTCATCTGGTTCCAACTTGGTTCCAACGAAGGGCCGCTAAACCGGCGTTTTTTCGGTATAAGCGGTGCCGATTCAACGGTTTTGAAGTTTGTTAACAGCCGAATGCTCTACCGTTGAGCTACCGGGGAGTTGCGCAACGCTACTGTTTTCATTCTATTACAGCAAACAGATTCGTGCCATGACCATTCGGAACGACGCCAAACTGTTTTAGCGCTGAGCGACCAAGCATTATCCTCATTTTGTGATAGTTACGCGGCCCTTTCAAGCGAAGACGTGGGGACATTGGGGACATGACTGATCCGACCTGGGCAACAAAATTCCGAACAGCCTCAAAAGCAAGAGAGTTTTCGGTTGCACATCGAATGTTATTCAATGCGAGCACTTCTATTCTACGAGTGGCGTCGTCATCCGACTCAGCAACCGGTTCCCAGGCGCTGGTTCTATATAGCTGACAGGAAAGTTCATGCGCCGGATAAAATTTGCAAAGCGTGGGTCGGAGCGCAGGGCATCCGACTCAGGAGCCACTTTGATCCAGACCAGCGAGGCGTCCTGCTGTTCGTAAGCAGTTTCTAGCGAAGCGAATGCCTTGTTCTTATCGCCAAGAGCGGCGTAGACCAGGCAAAGGTCATTAGGGGATATGTACTCCCCGTTCGATGCCTCCTGGAGGTGGCTGAGTATCTTGGAGGCCTCTTCTTTTCTTCCCAGGCGGCCATAGGCCTCCGCCACGGCTGCTAGGTTAAAGGGTCTGCCTCCTGAAAGGGTCGCACAAGTTTGAAATTCGATCAGCGCTTCCTGAAACATTGATTTCTGCTCATACGAAGCTCCGAGGTCCAGATGAGCGGGCACGAGCATCCCTCATTGATGAGCCGCGATCACGGGACACCCGGCAACGGGCTCCTGTTGTTCTTCCGTGTCGATGATTTCGACCTGGCGCTTCAAAGGGCACGCTCTCTCGTCACTCGGCTCGAAGAGGAGCCACACGTGAATCCGAACACTCAAACCAAGGAGTTCTCGCTCCGAGATCCGGACGGATATTACGTTACGATCAGTGCGCTCTCTGCGGCCTGACAAGGCGCTGCAGCTGCCGAGCGCTGGCCGGGGCTTCATGGGGCAGCGCCGCCCGACCTCGCTCCCCTCGCAGGGCGGCTCTTGCCGTCTGATCGCCCATTCCAATAGGGAACGTATCGCGGAGTTTCGATTATTCTGATCGTGTCACGCGCAACTCTTCTATAATCCGGTAGGGAAGGGTTGCTACAACTCGTCCCTCAAATGCCGGGGCGCCCTTTGGTAAGCTCCCACCAGCGGGTACTTCACCGACTGAACTATGCGCACAATTCAGACGAACTGAGCTTAATGACGTATTCGGGTTCACTTCTTTTTCAGTTCGGAGGTCCAGTTGGTGATGACGTTCAGAGGCAGCGAGCTCGTATCCGGCGCGGTGCTTCCGATAAAGCGCTGCCCGTCTTTGGGATCAACGTCATATATTGTATGGACGAGGCCAGCAAGAAACGGAGACCGGGATAGCTGGTGCACTCCGTCCACCGTGATGCTCCCGGCAGACTCCCGTATCGAAGCAACCATTAAACTTCCTTCCAGCGTGACGAAATAGAGTTCCCTTCCGTCCGCTCGCCAGAGCGCCGGCGGAATAGCTGCACCCGAGCCGACTTGCCACTTGCCAACCCCTTTCGGAAACGATGTAATGTAAAATTCGCCAGGGCCTGATTCCGCCGACCAATACGCAATCCACTTCCCGCTGGGCGAAATCCGACCATCGTTGTGGTCATAAGTGGCATCGGGAAACAGTGGGAACGGCTTTCGATCGCCAAACATCGGGACGGTCCAGATTCGTTGCGATCCTACCTGCCCGCGATTGAACACGATGTACTTGCCGTCTCGCGACCAATCCGAGGGGTGGTCGATGTTTCCGGACGATAGCAGAAGCTCTCGCTCCCCGGCTCCGTCGGTGCGCTTTAAATAGAGCTCAGTGTTATCCGCAC
>QHYZ01000157.1 GCA_003225295.1 Acidobacteriota bacterium
GTCGTGGCTCCAAACGAGAGGAATCGCAGTAGAAGAGAAGCGAACGTGGGAATTGGGAGGCTGGAGCCTCTACTTTCGAGACCCGGACCGTCATTTGATCGAACTCGCCACGCCGGGCACATGGTCGGTCTATTGAAAAAGAGATGATGTCCGGTACCGACGTTTAATCAGACTTGGGGCGACTCCCGCATGGGCTACAGGCTGCGAGCACATCCACCTTCACAGCCATGGCTGTGATATAAAACTCTCGCACTCCTCCTGGACTAAAATCTCGGGCTGATCAGGGGGCTACGCGAACAATGTAAAACGACGCTCTCGCAACGCTTCAAGATCGAGTGGCTCCTTCACACTCCAGCAATGTGGCACTACACCCTTGATCCATCCCGTTGTATAAAGCTCGGCGCATCCTTTAAGATTCCCCGGTTGCTCAAATGAACACCGACGAATCGGCTCTCGCGCATCGTCACAAACCTGCGGGATCGGGATTGAAAACAAATGACCGTATTAACGCCTAGTTCGAACCCCGGCCGTCATGTGTTTGGAGTGGCGGCTTTGGCTTTTGGCGTCATCACGCTGGCCTGGCACGACTACAACGACTCGCATCGACTTCGTTATATCGTCTACTCCGCTTCCGCTGCCCTGATGTTCGGCGGCGCGGCGATTCAGCTTCGTCGGACCGCGAAAACAGGCGCAGCCGTCCTTGGTGCGGCTTATCTTGTCTTCGCCTTGCTGTGCGTGCCAGGAATCGTCGCCGCACCGCAGATCTACAATAGCTGGGGCAACTTATTCGAGCAGTTCTCTCTCCTGACCGGAGCGGCGATCGTTTATGCACACTTGTCATCGGCATGGTCACCGGAAACGCTTAATCGGATCGGACGCGTTCTTTTGGGCATCTGTGCCGCTTCCTTTACCCTCGAACAGGCGATTTATCTGGACGCTACCGTCCATCTTGTTCCGAAGTGGGTTCCGCCAAGTCAGATGTTTTGGGCGGCAGCGACGACTGTTTCGTTCGCACTCGCGGCCGTAGCTCTTCTTACGAATCGAATGGCACTCCTCGCGAGTCGCCTACTGACAATGATGATCGTCAGCTTTGGCCTACTCGTGTGGATTCCGTTGGTTCTTTCGGATCCTCACAGTCATACGAATTGGAGCGAAAACGCCGAGACCTTCGCGATTGCTGGAGCAACATGGATTCTTGCTGATCTTCTCGGCGAGTATCGGCTTAATGACCATCGCCCGCCATGACGTGAGGCGTGCCGGCTCACGTGAGTATTCCGTTCAAGATATCCGCCGGATTGATCGCTCATTGACGGGTGATTGAACACTCCAAAATCTCATCTGGTAAGTTATGTCGGATAACCGGAGAAGCCGACGAATGACTGGTAGCGATCAAGCAGTTTTTGGAATCTGAAATCATATACACTTCTGCGCCGATTTCAGGGAGCAGGTCAACAGAGTGTGCCACACTACTGTCATTGGAATTCGCTTTGACAGTTCCTCAGGGCCTCTCTAAACTGACTATTATGGAACTGCATCTCAAACCCGAAACCGAAGCCCGTCTCCACGAGCTTGCAGCGACGACCGGCCGCGCGCCGGATGAACTCGTCGAGGACGCAATGACCGGATACTTCGCAGAGTTAACGCAAGTACGCAACATGTTGGATGGCCGCTACGATGACATTAAGAGCGGCCGCGCTAAGCCCATCGACGGCGAAGAGACCTTTGCACGACTGCGCCAAAAGAGCCAAGGCCGCCGCGGTTCATGAGTGGATTTGTTCTCCATCCAGATGCGCTCACAGACCTTAACGAAATTGGGAATTCATCGCTGCCGACAATCCCGGCGCCACCGACCGTGTTCTAGGGGAAATCTATGAAGCGATTCGCGCCCTCGTCCCCTTTCCTCAAGTGGGCCACAGCCGTTCCGATCTGACTTCGCGGCCGCTGCGTTTTCATCCCTTACGTAATTATCTTATCTTTCATATAACAGATGAAATATCCATCATGGTTCTAGTCATACTCCACGGTCGCCGCAATCCTCGCGTTATCGCGGCCCTCCTACGTGATCGGGAATGAATAATGCTCCAAGTGTTCTGAGGTTCCCGACTTGTGTGGTGTATCTATCCCCCACGCAGCCGAGGCTGCGCACGCCGCGATTCTCGACTTTCTCGGAGCGCAGGCCACTCACCAGCGCGAGCGCCCCGTTCCGGTGCAAGGCCAAATTGTCCCTTCTCCTTACCTCCCTACCGGACTATCGTTTCCGTTCATCCGCGCGATTACAATGGTGACCCATGGATCCCCTTCTCCAGCAATGGCGTGACGACACGCCCGGTTGCACCAACCAAATCCATTTGAATAATGCCAGCGCCGGTCTGATGCCGCTTCCGGTGCTCGATGCCATTGTGGGCCATTTGAACCGCGAGGCTAAGTTTGGCGCTTACGAAAGCGCGGACGATGCCGAGGCCGCTGTTAACGAAGCGTATGACAATGTCTCCAAACTCTTGGGCGGGCAACCCCGCAACGTCGCAATCGTTGAAAATTCCACAGTGGCATTTTTCCAGGCGCTCTCGGCCTTCGATTTCAAGCCGGGCGATGTCATCGTCACCACGCGCAATGACTACATCTCCAATCAGCTCGCGTATCTTTCGCTGGCACACCGCCATGGCGTGGACGTGCGTCGCGCCACGGACCTCTCCACCGGAGGCGCCGACCCGCAGTCGGTACAGGACTTGCTTCGCGAAAAGCGTGTCCGCTTGCTCGCGGTCACCTGGGTGCCCACCAACTCCGGCCTGATACAGCCGGTGGAAGCGTTGGGACAGATTGCGGAAGCCTCCGGCGTGCCCTATCTGGTGGATGCCTGCCAGGCCATCGGGCAGATCCCTATCGATGTCTCCAAACTAAAATGTGATTTTCTCTCCGCCACCGCCCGAAAGTTTCTGCGCGGCCCGCGCGGCATTGGATTTCTGTATGTTTCCGATCGCGCTCTGAAGCGCGGAGATTTTCCGCTGTATATCGACATGCGTGGAGCGGATTGGGTCTCGGCGGACAACTTCCAGCCGGCCCCCGATGCGCGGCGTTTCGAAAATTGGGAATTCCCGTACAGCCTCGTGCTCGGTCTCGGCGAAGCCGCGCGCTATGCCCTCGCCGTCGGCATCGAGCGTGGCGGCGGCCGCGCGCGTCAGCTCGCGGCGGAGTTGCGCGACAAACTAAAAACACTGCCAGGTATACGCGTCCTGGACCGCGGCAATCAACTTGCCGCCCTCGCCACCATCGAGGTGGCCGGCTGGGACGCCACCAATCTCTCCAACCTGCTGCGCAAGCGCGGCATCAACACCTCCGCCTCCCTCCGCGCCTACGCGGTGATCGACATGGACGAGAAACGCGCCGCCTCAGCCCTCCGGCTCTCCCCGCATTATTACAATACGGAACACGAGCTCGCCTCCGTGGTCGAAGCGCTTCGCTCCGTTACGGCTCGCGTCGGTGGTGCTTCCTGATGCTTCAGTAAGCAACCTCAACTTCTCCCCGAACTCGGTCCAGATCAACGCCGCGCCGGGCATGGATGCGAATGCCGTCTATAACCTGTTCGTCGAAGGCGTACGGATGAACGTGGCGCGCACGGGTCGGTAGGAGGGACGGAACGTCGTCGCCACGCAAGGCGTCGTGCTTGTGACCTTCGTTCGTTGTTCTCACGGTTCTTGCCACAATCAAGTTCCGAATGGCGGCGCCGAGCGATACAGTGGCGACGCCTACCTCTGCATAGCAGTTTTTTAGGGTTAATCGTATCGCAGCGCTTGCATGGGATCCGTAGCGGCTGCGCGTCGCGCGGGAACCAGGCAAGCCAGTGTTGCTGCGGCGACCAGCAGCACCGTCACGCCGCCGAGCAACAGCGGATCGCGCGAGCTTTCCGTCACCCACTTCGTGGACAGTTTGTTGAACGCGATGCTCAGCACGATTCCCGCAATGACTCCCGCTCCAACATTCACCGCAGTCGACGAGAGTACGATGCGGAATACGTCCGCAGCCTGCGCGCCCAGCGCCATGCGAATCCCGAACTCGTTCGTGCGCGTCGCCACTCCGTAAGAGACCACGCTGTACAACCCCACGGCCGCAAGCGCCAGGGCCAGCACGGAAAAGACGCCAAACAGCGTTGCCATTAGCCGCTGTTGCGCGTACTCCTCTTGCCCGGTAATCCAGGCCTCGAGGTCACGCACGCGCATCACCTGCTGCTCAGGATCGATCTGCACGATTTGCGCGCGAATATCGCGCACTATCGAAAGGGGTGCCACGCGCGTGCGCACCAGAATCTGCGTGAACATCCACATGTTCGAAGTGAAGGGGATGTACACCTGAGGCTTGATCGGGTTCCGCAAGCCGTCGTCGCGCACGTCCGCTGCGACGCCGATAATCTGAAACGCTCCGGTGGCCTCCGCGGCAACGCGTTGATACGGAGGCGAATCCTTTAGCACTGGAAGTTTGAATTGATGTCCGATAGCGTCGCCATTGGGCCAAAATTGCTTGGCCATCGTTTGGTTGATGACCGCCAACGCCGCACCACGCATGTTTTCCGTGTGGTCCCACAACCGCCCTTGGGCCAAAGGAATGCGCAGCAACGGAAAATATTCTGGGCTGACGAAATTGACGCGCACTTCCGGCTTTTCCCTCGCGGTGCTTCCCAGGATTTCGATGTTCTGCCGCCAGCCATTAGAGGGCGGCGTGGCGTTGGTGGAAATGCCCGCGGCCACAACTTCCGGCATGGCGGCGATGCGCGCGCGAATCTGCTCGAAGAACTCGGCACGATCCTTCCATGTCACGTGCGTGCTTTCGTGCACGGGGATTGGCACAGACATGGCATTGCGCGGGTCATAGCCGAGATCGGTA
>QHYZ01000158.1 GCA_003225295.1 Acidobacteriota bacterium
CTGCCTGATTTATTTTTCGACGAAGATGTGCGCGATCGAGAAGCCCGTGCATCGTTCGAGCATGCACTCGAAGGGCTGCGAGAGATTGCCCCGCTTCCCATCTCGGTTGCGGTGTTTTCTGACGCAACTTCCTACAAAACAAAGCGACGGGATTTCCTCCAGAGACTCTGCAAAGAAGCAAACGAAGTTGTGAAGGTTGAAGCGCGGCCGGGTGACGAACTCTCCTTTACCCGCGAGAAAGCCGCACCGCTCCTATCTGTCTGAAGTAAACCCTTGGAGGCGCACTATGGGCAGGACCGTCCCTACATTCGTCCAACTAATTCAACAAGCAGCAGAGCGATGGAAAAAGTTTAGGCGTGCATTGAGACGGGAGGATCAGCCGCACTTCGACAGGCTCTTTGTCCGCGTGCGCTGCTACACCCAGGCAGCGACCTACCAGTGTCACGACAATCCGATGGAAGCCATTCTGCTCTCCATTGCACTCGACCAGGAAAAGCGCTTGTACGCCATCGAAAAAGTTCTTCAGAACGCAGGGGTGCTTTGTGAAATTGCTGCAAGGATGGATTCTCGACCTCTACTCGAACAAACAGGGGATGACGCTGTGGCTGATCGACAGGAATCAAGCGCACTACCGTTTGACTGACTCATTTACCCCAGCGTTTTTTGTATCGGGGAGTGAGGAAGGCCTTGCCCATCTTCAGGACGCCGCTCAGAAACAAGCCGCAAAACTTCGAGTCCGGCTGACGGAGAGGACCGACCTATGGCTGAATGCGCAGCGAAAAGTGCTCGAAGTGTCGGTTCTTGCTCCCACCGAGTTCGTCGGGTGGGGACAGTGGGTGCACCGCTTCGGTTCGCGGCTGCAGCTGTACAACAGCGACCTTATGGTTGCCTCGCTCTACTGTTGGGAGAAGCGAGTATTTCCCCTGGCCCTCGTGGAAGTAGCAGCGGACGAAGAAGGAAGAATCCAAGCTATCGAATGCCGCGACAGTGAATGGACGCTCGATTACGAGATGCCGCCTCTCAAGATTATGCAGATTCGACTAACCGGATGTTCGGGCATCGATCCGGCACATGGGCAGAGACCTGCCCTCGAGGTTGAGATAGATGGAACTTGCTGGGAACTTGACGAAAGCGGCGAACCGCCGGCATTGGGATTCGCCCATTTGCTTAAACGCGAGGACCCGGATGTAATCCTTTCAGAGTGGGGTGATTCAACGATTTTGCCGCTGCTTCGCCAGCAGGCGGAGCGCTTGAAATTCTCCCTGAACCTGAACCGCGATCAGGCCGCCTCCGTTCAGCAATCACGAGCGCGCAGCTATATGAGCTACGGACGCATACTTTTCAAAGCAAGTGCAACAACACTCTTCGGGCGTATCCACGTCGATAAGCAGAATTCCTTCATTTCGGAGAAATGCGATTTCGCCGGACTCTGGGAACTGGCACGAGTCACCAAGCTGCCAATCCAATACGCAGCGAGAACAACAACAGGAACAGGAATCTCTTACATGCAGATGGAACTCGCTCACCGCGACGGTGTGTTGATACCCGAGCAAAAAGCGGAGCCGGAAGATCCAAAGCAACTCGACGAGCTCCTGGCCGCAGATCGGGGCGGCCTGGTTTTTGTACCGAAGCTTGGTTTTACCCCCAATGTCGCCGAGCTGGATTTTGTGAGCCAGTTCCCAAGCATCATGGCCCGTTTCAACATCTCTCCCGAGACCGTCAATTGCCCTTGCTGCCCCGATGCCCCACGGATACCAGAGCTGGACTATCGAATTTGCCAGAAGAGGCGGGGCATCACGAGCCGGGTCGTCGAGCGACTGATCGCCAAAAGGACAGAACTGAAGAAACTTCAAAAGGTATCGGCCCCCGACCTTGCGCTGAGATTCAAACTGCAAAGGGACTCGCTGAAGTGGCTACTTGTATGCTGCTTTGGGTATACGGGTTACAAGAACGCGCGGTTTGGAAAGATCGAGGCCCACGAAGCCATCAATGCCGTGGCCAGGGAAACGCTTCTCGTAGCAAAGGAAATAGCGGAGAGCCGCGGATATGAATTGTTGCACGCTCTGGTGGACTCGCTCTATGTATGGAAGGAAGGAGCGACGCACGACGATTACGAGAAACTCGCCCGAGATATCGAGGATCAGACCCGTCTGCCTTTAGCAATTGAGTCCGTCTACAGATACGTTGTTTTCCTTCCATCGAAGCAATATCAGGGTGTTCCAGTCCCAAACCGTTTTTTCGCAGTTGGTGAGGATGGTGAAGTCAAGATCAGAGGCCTCGAATGCCGACGCCACGATACACCTCCTCTACTGAATCGAATGCAGCATGAGGTGCTCTCGATCCTCGCCGAAGCCCACGACTACGATTCCTATCTTCAAAAGCTGGAAGTTGGACGTACGGTCTTGGCTGCTTACGAAGAACGCCTAGCGAGTGGAGATGTGGAGATCAAGGATCTCGTCGTGAGCAAGCGAATCACGCGAGGGCCGCGCGACTATCAAAAAGCAGGTGTAACTGCGATTGCCGCGCAACAACTGTTCGGAAGTGGGGTCAAACTGCGTCCGGGTCAGAACATCGAATACATCATCACCGATAGCGAGTCCGCAGTGCCAAATGATCGAGTACGGGCCTTTGCGCTTTGGGAAGGATGCTTCGGCTACGACCGCAAGAAGTACGCCGCCATGCTCCATGAGGCGTTCCAGCCGTTCGAATTGGTCGCCGCCGAAATTCCACAGCAAAACGGTCCTGATGAGCCTCCGGCTGGCCAAGACTGGGTGGACACTCCGCTTTTCGCCTGCCTGAAATCAATCGTCTGACCACACCACCGGGAACTTCCAAAAGTAGGACTTATTCCTCTGCCCTTCCTGCCGTAAGAGTGCGCTTCCCCACCCGCTTGTTCTGTCAAGGCCGTCCGCTCCGCTCCCGTGAACGCAAACTGCGCGGCCTTGACAGCGCGGGCGGTGCAGCGCAGGGGACCGCCAGGAAGGGCATTTGCTTCTTTTTTTCAAGCGGAAATCACGCTCGAAAAAAGGAGAAAGAGGAAAACAAAATGACAGAAAGACAGCACACCACTTGGGGAGAATTACTGCGGGATGCAGTGGAAAAACCGGGTCGATTGCTCGAAGCCTACACCGCGTTTCATAACTACAGCTTCGGGAATGCATTGCTTGCGCTGGAACAGTGCATCCGCCGCAATCTGCAACCCGGACCACTCAATACCTATCACGGATGGCTCGAACGCAAACGGCAAGTTCGCAAAGGGGAGAAAGGAATCACCCTTTGCATGCCGATGCCGTTCAAAAGAGCCACCCAGACCGATGGCTTCCAAGACGAGACAGCCGAACCGCAGACAAGCTACGCCTTCCGGTTTCGGCCGTATTGGTTTGTGCTTGCACAGACCGAGGGAGAGGACACTTACACTCCGCCGATCCCCAACTTCGACATCGACACGGCGCTTCGAGCGTTGAACATCACGCGCACGCCGTTTGAGGAGATGAACGGCAACATTCAGGGCCTCGCCAACGGACGCGAAATCGCCGTGAATCCCCTTGCCGCACTCCCGCACAAAACTACATTTCACGAGATCGCTCACATTGTTCTCGGCCACACGACGTCCGAAAAGCTTGTGGATGGCGAACAGACCACTAGACATATCCGCGAGGTTGAAGCGGAGTCTGTCGCGCTGATTTGCTGCGAAACGCTCGGCCTCGATGGTGCCGAGTTCTGCCGTGGCTATATTCAGCAGCTGGCACGCTTATCGCCGAGGTTTAGCCACGAACCTGCACGAACTCGGAATCCCGGACAAGGTGATTCAAGCAATCCTGCGCCACGAAGATGTTAAAACGACGCAGAGGAGCTACGTCAAGACGTTGCCGAGCGTGGTGACCGAGGCGATGAAGCGGCTGGAACAGAGAATTGCTTGTGCAGCAGATGTGCAGCAGGTTTCGGTCAACTGATCGCTAAGCTATTGAAAGTATGGAGCCGAGGGCGAGAGTTGAACTCGCGGCCTGCCGATTACGAAAAGACCCAACCTTGCGTATGTTGTTGTGAAGTATAGGTGTGATGCATCCGTTTTGGTGCATTTCAGGGGGTTCAGGGAAGCGTCTGTGCAGCAGTTTGTGCAGCAACCCAGAGGTGACGTCTCACGTGATTACCTAGCATCGCTACGCCATGTGTTTACTGCCACGTTGAATGCCTCCGCGCGGGAAGAGACGCCTTTCTTTCTCAGAGACACATCGAAATGCTCTGCCACGCTCACCGCGTGGGGCATGCACCGCATGGGCAACGCAGAAACCACCAAGACGAAATTGACCGATTGGGACAGCTATTATGCACTTTTCCTTTAATTCTTAAGCGTGGTAAAATCGTGGGGAAATAATGGGCGAACTGTGGAAGGAGTATGCTGGTGAATAGAGCCGCGCTGTTTGACACTGTACCCAAAGATGACCCACTACTGTTGTTTCCAGACGGGGATACTGACTATCAAAGGGTAGTAAAGCTCTTGGATTTTAAGAAAAGAGATGTAGCCAAAGCGTCCCAAATTTCCATACAGTCAGTTCGATACGATCAAAAGATTCCAAAGGAACTGGAGGAACGTGTCCGAGAATGGGTGGTCGCCCTCTCTCTCGTTGCGCAGTATTTCAAAAACGAACATAAGACGGTTCTATGGTTTAAAACTCCGAATCCCCTCTTGGGAAATATCGCGCCACGAGACATGATACGGGTTGGTCGCTTCAAAAAGCTCTACCAATTTATCTTGAATGCTCTGGGCGAGAATGAACTCCCTACAAACCCATGAACGCCCCGGACGACGAGGTCCTCGACTACGGCCTAATTGCTGACATTCCGAAGTCCAAAGAACTCTTTGAACAGAAGGCGCAATTCCACTGGGAGTTTTACTCCGAACTTGCGTA
>QHYZ01000079.1 GCA_003225295.1 Acidobacteriota bacterium
CAACCGCCTCACGCGCCGTCATGCCTGGTGGCTCGCCACCATCGGCCGCTTGAAACCTGGATGGACCATGACGCGCGCCAACGCCCAAATCCTCGCGGTCACGCCCGCCATTTTGCAGGAAACGATTCCGACCGTTTATGATGCCGAAGCAACGAAGAAGTATCTCGAATATAAGCTCGGCGCGTTTTCCGCCAGCACTGGATTTTCGGAATTGCGCTCGGAATCCGAGACTTCCCTGTGGTTGCTCGTGGGAATCTCCGGACTGGTCTTGCTCATCGCTTGTGCCAACCTGGCGAACTTGATGCTTGCGCGCGCCAGCGCTCGCGAGCGGCAAATCGCCATCCGCCGTGCCCTCGGAGCCACACGATGGCGCATGGTTCGCGAATTGCTCTCGGAAAGCCTGTTGCTCGCAGCAGCCGGGTCAACTTGCGGGCTGTTTTTGGCTTTCGCGATAAGCCGCTTGCTTGTGGCTTTCATTAGTACAGAGCAGAATCAGATTTTTCTGGATCTCGGAATGGATTGGCGCGTCCTGGCGTTCACCGCCGGACTCGCGGCCCTGACGACCGTTTCCTTTGGGTTGGCACCTGCCCTGCGTGCCACCCGAGCCGAGCCCGCAATGCTACTCCAGTCGGGGAGCTGGGGAGCAACTGTCGGCCGCGAGCTCTTTAGTCTTCGGCGCATTCTCATCGTCTCGCAAGTGGGCCTCTCTGTTGTCCTTCTGATGGGTGCGCTACTTTTTGTCCGGAGTTTGCGCAACTTGACCACCCTGAATGTCGGCTTCCAGCAGACCGGAATCTTGGTCACCAGCGTTGATTTCACGCGGTTGCAGCTCCCTGAGGAACGCGACACCGAATACAAACGTGATCTCGTGAAGCGCGTGCAGGCCATCCTTGGTGTCGAATCCGCCGCCCACGCCATGCTTGTCCCATTTGGGGGCAGCACCTGGAATGACGACGTCATCAACGAAGGTTCTGACCAGGACGCAGGTGTCGCCTGGGAAAATTTTCTCGGCCCAGGCTATTTTAAGACCGTTGGAACACCCTTCCTCGCCGGACGCGACTTCGATGACCGCGACACCTCTACTTCGGCCAAGGTCGCCATCGTGAATCAGGCCTTTGCGCGCAAAATCCTCAAAGTCGCTGATCCCCTTGGCAAGCACTTCCGTATCCACGAGGCGCCGGGGAAGCCCCGCCCACTCTACGAGATTGTGGGAGTGACAGCGGATAATAAGTTTCAAGACATGCACGAGGAATTTTTGCCGTTCATGTATTTCCCGTCCACCCAGGAGGAAAAACCCAGCCCGGACGATCACATCCTCATTCGCTCCTCGCTTCCTTTGACCAATCTCATCTCTTCGATGAAAGAAACGATTGCCGATGTGAATCCCGGAATTGATCTTGAATTCTTGGTTTTCAAGACACGCATTCAAAACTCTCTGATTCAGGATGAATTGATGGCCACCCTTTCGGGTTTCTTCGGATTCCTGGCCGCGCTCCTGGCTGCGATTGGGCTCTACGGCGTTATGTCCTACATGGTGATCCAGCGCACCAAGGAAATTGGGATCCGTATGGCGATTGGCGCCGAGCGTTTCGACGTGCTAAGAATGATTCTTCGCGAAGCCACTGTGCTCACCGTCACAGGCTTGGTGATTGGCACTGGCTTGGCGCTTGCCGCGGCGCAAGCCGCCAAATCTCTGCTATTCGGTTTGAAGCCTCGCGACCCCCTCACTCTTGTAATGGCGGTCGTCACCCTTTCCGCCGTCGCCGCTCTCGCCAGCTTTTTGCCGGCCTATCGCGCCTCCAAACTCGATCCGCTGACAGCCTTGCGTTATGAATAGCGGAAGCCGACACCAAGGACTTAGCAAGTCGGTTCAGGCGGCGGCAATCAGATGCGAGTGAAAGCTATGGAAGCTTTGCTTCAGGATTTGCGCTACGCGTTTCGCATGCTGCGGAAGGCTCCCGCCTTCACGGCTGTAGCAGTGATGACCCTGGCGCTTGGAATTGGGGCGAACACTGCGATCTTTACTGTTGTGAATGCCGTTCTGTTCCGTCCGCTGCCGCTGCGGCATCCTGGCCAGATAGTGCGGTTGCAGGAGTACCATCAACACCCGGCGAACGTGACCGGAGCGACATTTCGCGATGTGCGCGAGCGCAATCGTGTGTTTACTCAAGTTGCGGCTTATCGCATTTTTTCCCAGAACTTGAGCGACACGCGGCAAGCGGTGCCGCCGGAGCAGATCGACACGGCATTCGTTTCGCAGGATTTCCTACTGCTGCTTGGGGTAACGCCGTTCCTGGGGCCGGGATTCACCCAGGAACAGTTCCGCAAGAATGCCGAAAGCGTGGTGATCCTCAGTTACGGACTTTGGCGGCATCATTTCGGATCGGACCGCGAGACCGTCGGCAAGATGATTACCCTCCATGGGGAGCCTCACCGGGTTGTCGGTGTAATGCCGATGGGATTCTCCTTTCCGGAAACGGTCCAGGCGTGGGCGCCACTCACCGAAGATATGGTCTTTCCGCAGAACCGACGTGCGCACCTATTCACGACGCTTGCGCGCGTCAAAGCCGGCGTTTCGAGGGAGGCTGTGCAGGCCGATTTGCAGGCGATTTCCCTCCAAGTTCAGCAAGAGAATCACGACGTCGATCCTGGATTCACATTCCGTGCGGAGCGCCTGCAGGATAATCTCGTCTCCAGTGTTCGCCCTATTCTGTTGATTCTGTTGGGTGCGGTTGCCTTCGTGCTCTTGATTGCATGCGCGAACGTGGCCAACCTTCTGCTTTCGCGGTCAGTGTCGCGCCAAAAGGAAATCGTGGTGCGTGCGGCTCTGGGGGCCACGCGGTTTCGGCTGGCACGGCAACTCTTGACCGAGAGCATGTTACTCGGGCTTCTCGGCGGAGCGACTGGATGCCTTCTAGGGCTGTGGTCGGTGAAGGTCATGTATGCCGCGTATCCTGGTGCCATCCTGGCTTGACGACTCCGGTGATCGACTTGCAAGTCCTGCTCTTCGTATTCGCCGTTTCATTGCTGGCATCGATTCTGTTCGGAAGCATTCCCGCCATGCAATCTTCGGAACTGAACTTACAGGTACAGCTTGTGGAGGGTGGCCGCAACACCGCCTCGGTACGCCGTCAGCGCTTTCGGTCATTCCTGGTAATCTCGGAAGTGGCGCTCGCCATGATGTTGCTCGCTGCCGCTGGCCTGCTTATCCGAAGCTTCATTCTGTTGCAGCGGGTTGATCCCGGTTTCGACACTTCGCATCTCGCCGTGGTTCGGCTGTCACTGCCAGACTCCCGGTACCCTGAGCTCCGAGAGCGGACACAGTTTGTGAATTCCGCTCTGGAGCGCCTTCGGGCGCTGGCTGGAGTTCAGTCGGTTGCCGCCGCCGGAACGCTGCCGTTCGATCCGGTACCTGACACCGACCTGGAAGTCGAGGGTCACGTCTACGAGCCTGGGAACGAACCGGACGCGGAGATTCTAACTGTCAGCCCGGAATATTTCCGCACCATGGGAATCCGCCTGCTTGCCGGAAGAACGTTTACCCCGCGGGATATTCCGGAGAGTCCGACCGCTTTGGTGATTAATCAAACCATGGCACAACGCTTCTGGCCCGGGGAAAATGCGCTGCGGAAACGCGTGGTAATGAAAGATTGGGGGCCACCACTGCCCGGTGAAATCGTGGGCGTAGTGTCGGATGTCAAGCAAGACTCCCTGGAGACGAGTACCCAGCCCGCAATTTACTACAGCTTCGCCCAGTTTTCTCAGAGCACGCTGACCACCTACGTCATCGTGCGATGCGCTTCGGATGCGCTCAGTCTTGCGGCGGCCATTCGGGATCAGATCTGGTCGGTTGATCGCGACCAACCCGTCAGTGTATTGCCCATGGACCAAATCGTCTCGGGATCGCTGGAGCGCCGCCGGTTCGTACTCATGTTGCTGGGCATGTTCGCCGCACTTGCACTGCTTCTGTCCGTGGTTGGCATTTACGGAGTCATTGCATATTCGGTGGGCCAGCGGACGCATGAATTTGGCATACGCATGGCTCTGGGCGCTCAACGGCATCAGCTTCTGCTGATGGTGCTGAGCCAAAGTGTCGGGACCTCGCGGTCGGCCTAACCATCGGAGTCACGGGAGCCTTAACTGTGACTCGATTGATGGGAAGCTTGCTGTTTGGAATTGGCCCGGCTGATCCGCTGATCCTCTCGTTGATGGCGGCGATCTTGCTCGTGGTTGCCCTGATCGCCAGTTATGTCCCTGCGCGGCGGGCGGCCAAGGTTGATCCCATGGTGGCACTGCGGGACGAGTAGGCCAAGCGACGCATTCTACACAGATCCTCAGACGCCAACAGGATTGCGGGCGGATGGTCGGCAACTCTTGCCGTGGGATTACTTCAGATCTCCCCGTAATAGAACCGGGATCGTCAACCGAGATTGCCGGCCCGTTCCGCGGTTCACGACGGCCCAGGCGCCTTCGTGATTCCAAATCCATGGGACGTCGGCTCCGCGCTCATTCTCGCCGGACTTGGCTTTCAGGCGTTGGCCACATCTAGCGCTGCTTCCGCATGTGTTCTTGGTCGAAAAGATCACGGCTTGACACGGGACGAGGCGCTCGCGCACGCGCGTTCCATTATCGACGCGACGGATTTGCCCGTCTCCGCGGATCTGGGAAACGGGTTCGGTGAAGCTCCAGAAATTGTCGGCGAAACGATCAGGCTGGCAGCCGAGGTCGGACTCGTAGGGTGCACAATCGAGGATGCGACTGGAAAGCAAGGCCATCCGCTTTATGATTTTAGCCTGGCTGTCGAACGGATTGCCGCAGCCGCAGAAGCGGCACGCGCACTCCAATATCCCTTCATGTTGACTGCACGAGCGCACAACCTGGTCTATGCCAATCCGAACTTGGACGAAACTATCAGCCGCCTGCAGACCTTCGAAAAGGCCGGAGCCGACGTGCTTTTCGCCCCCGGCCTGCCTGACCTTGCTGCAGTCGGCGCAGTCTGTGCAGCCGTGTCGAAGCCGGTCAATTTCATGGCAGGAATCAAAGGAAAGTCATTTTCTGTCGCTGGACTTGCCGCGGCTGGCGTCAGACGCATCAGCCTTGCGACCTCACTCTATCGCGCGGCAATGACCGGCTTTCTTGACGCTGCCCGCGAGGTGAAAGACGCCGGCCAGTTCGATTTTCTCAACCGTTGCGTGACAACGCCGGAGCTAAACGAACTCATGCGGATTTGACCGCACGGTGGGCCAGCAATGCGTTAGGGTTGCCGCTTCGAGTACATCGCGAGTGACTTTCCCGAACTCCGTTTTCTGGGCCGCGATAGTAGCGCAAGCGTCCGAAATCCCGCCGGCCTCCCTGCCGGCCACGCTGCGAGCGTGTGGGCGCAGACACATTTGGGTGTTCTTCAAAACTCTTGTTGACGGCCAAAAGGAATTTGATACGCTCTCTTTTTGTCCTGTTGACCGTCTAAAGGAGCGCATGCCAACTTCCAAGAGCGAAGTCTTGCAAGGAACTCTCGACTTGCTGACGCTGAAGACACTCGACTCCGTGGGACCGATGCACGGCTTCGGGATTGCCCTGCGCATCCAGCAGGTCTCCAAAGACCTGCTGCAACTGAACCAAGGAACGCTTTATCCCGCGCTGCTGCGGCTGGAGCAGCGGGGGTGGCTCGCCTCCAAGTGGGGCGTTTCGGAAAATAACCGCAAGGCTAAGTTTTACTCTCTGACTCGCGCCGGACGCAAACAGCTCGAGGAGGAAGCGGAAAGTTGGGACCGTATGTCCGCAATGATCAACCGCGTGTTAAGGACTACGTAGCTTATGAGCGCGACCCTCCGCAGCATTGTCCAGCGTCTCACCGCGCTCTTCCGCCGCCGCCGTCTGGAGGACGACCTGGACGATGAGCTGCGTTCGCACCTGGAGATGTCGGCTGAAGTGAACCTGCGCAAAGGCATGTCTCCCGCCGACGCTCGCCGTGAAGCGCTTCGCAGTTTCGGCGGCGTTGAGCAAACTAAGGAAATCTATCGCGAACAAAGGGGGCTGCCCATGATTGAGACCACTTGGCAGGATTTGCGCTTTGCCTTGCGGATGCTGCGCCGCAGCCCGGGATTTTCGCTGCTGGCGATTTTGTGCCTTACCCTCGGCATCGGCGCCAACGCCGCCGTCTTCAGTTGGATCGAAGGCATCCTCTTCCGCCCCTATCCCGCTGTCGCGCATCAGGAGCGCCTCGTCGCCATCGGCGGCACCTCACGCGACGAACCCCGGGGCACCCCCCTCTCCTGGCCTGATTTCCAGGACCTACAGCGAAGCTGCACCCTCTGCGAGACGCTCTTCGTCAGCAAAATCACCGGCACCACGCTGAGCATCGGCGATCGTGCCGAGCGCACCACCGGCAGCATCGTCTCCGCCAACTACTTCGACGCCATCGGCGTTCCCCCCATGCTCGGCCGCGGCTTCCTCCCCGGCGAAGACCAGGGACAAAGTGCGCATCCCGTGGCGGTGATCAGCCATCAGCTTTGGCAGGGCCGCTTCAAACGCGATTCCGCCATAGTCGGAAAAACGCAGCGGCTGAATGGTGTGATTCACACGATCGTCGGCGTCGCGCCGGAGGGATTTTTCGGCACCTTCGTCGGCTGGGGCATGCAATTCTGGGTGCCCGCCTCCATGGAAGACATCTTCGAAGCCGGCGGCTACAAGCTCGAAGACCGCGGCGCGCGCTGGATCGAAGCCTACGCGCGCCTGAAGTCGGGCGTCACGTTCCAGCAAGGGCAGCAAGAATTCGCCGCAATCTCCGGCCGCCTTGAGGTCGAATATCCCGCCACCAATCGCGGCCGCGCCATTCGATGCTGGCCTTTGTGGCAAACGCCCTTCAACAACGCGGGCACCCTGCTGCCCACTCTGGAAATCATGCTCGCCGTCGTCGCCTTCGTCCTGCTCATCGCCTGCGCCAACGTCGGCAATTTGCTCCTGGTGCGCTCCTTCGCGCGCCGTCACGAAATGAGCGTGCGCCTAGCCGTCGGCGCCGGTCGCGCGCGCCTCTGGAAACAACTCCTCACCGAAGGCCTCGTGCTCTCCCTGTTCGGAGCCGCCGGCGGCCTCTTGGTCGCGTACTGGTGCCGCCACGCGCTCGTCCTGCTCTTCCCCGCGCGCGGCGGCGTGCAGATGCATCTACCCGGCGAAATCGATTGGCGCGTCCTCGCGCTGAGCGCCGGCGTGTGCCTCGCCACCACGCTGCTGATGGGCCTCGTCCCCGCCCTGCAAACCGGCAAGATCGACCTCGCGCAGTCTATGAAAATGGAATCTGCCGGAGTGGTCGGCGGCCGCGCGCGAGCCTGGGCACGCTCGGGACTGGTGCTGGTGCAAGTGTCGCTCAGCTTCGTGTTGCTGGTCGGTGCCGGCCTGCTGATGCAGAGCCTGCTCAAGGTCCGCACCGCCAGCCCCGGCTTTAATACCCGCGGCGTGCAGGATACCGCCATCGACCTGGTCTCCGCCGGCTACACTCCCGCGCGTGCGCAGACCTTTCAGGACGCGCTGCTCGAACGCGTCCGCAACCTTCCCGGCGTGGACTCCGCCGCCTTCGCAAAAATGACTCCGCTCAGCTACGTCAGCTCTGCCACCGCGCCCATCGTCGTCGATGGCTACCAGCCGCGGCCGGAGGAATCGCCCACCGTGGAGTACAACGAGGTCGGCGACGACTACTTCGCCACCATGGGCATTCCGCTTCTCGCCGGCCGTGAATTCACACGCGCCGATGACGAAAAAGCCGCGCTCGCCGCGGTGGTCAACGAAACCATGGCCCAGCGCTACTGGCAGGGCCGCAACCCTCTCGGCGAACGCCTGCAACTGAAGGGGCGTTGGATACAGGTCGTCGGTGTCGCCAAAGACTCGAAGTATTCCAGCGTCCGCGAGAATGCCACGCCGTTTTTCTTCGTCCCGCTGCGGCAAAATTCGCTGCGCGGCAGCGTGCTGAACATCCGCACGCCGCTCGCTCCGCAAACGATGGCCACAGCCATCGCGCGCGAAGTGCATGCGCTCGACTCCAATCTGGCGCCGTACGAGGTGATCACCATGCAGGAGCAGCTCGACCGCTCGACGTCGGCGCAAATGGTGGCCGTCACGCTGGTGGGGATTCTCAGCGCGCTGGCGCTCGTTCTGGCGGCGATTGGCTTGTACGGCGTGATGTCGTATGCCGTCTCGCAGAGCACGCGTGAACTCGGCCTGCGCATGGCGCTCGGCGCTGGCACCTCGAACCTGCTGTGCCTGGTGCTGTCGCGCGGATTGGCGCTCACCGGCGCCGGCCTGCTGCTCGGCGCGGCAACAGCTCTGCTGCTGACGCGCTTGCTCGGCAACCTGCTGTACAAGGTCAGCCCGCGCGATCCGCTCGCCTTCGGCACAGCCTTCGCCGTCATGGGCGTAGTCTCCCTGGCAGCCAGTTTCCTCCCAGCCTGGCGTGCCACCCGCACCGACCCCGCCCAAGTCCTCCGCGGCTAGCCGCAATGTGACACCGAAGCCGGAAGCTCCGGCGCGCCAATCTTGAACCGCGATGGGCGTCCTAGAACGTGCGCTCAAACTCACCGGATAAACAAGGCCGTCCAGATAGATAAAATATTAGACTTTCTCACGACCCATCACGCAGATCTGCCGAGAAGACTCTCGGTACGGTAAGAACTGCTGAATCCGTTCACGGAAAGTGGCTTTTTGCTGCCTTGGGCGAGCTCGCCGGAGCCCCAAGACGCCGTTCTCTTTCGGTTTGGAGCCGAGAAATACAGGATGCCGAAGAACAGTAATTGACTTAAACTCCCGAGAAACTGACCGACGGGAGGAATCCATGGCCACCACAGCCACGCACCAACAGCCCACTCCGGAGCGCTTTTTCAACTCCATAAACGCCTATGAGCAGACCGAGGCAATGAAGGCTGCCGTTGAGCTGGAAATCTTCACTGCCATCGCCGAAGGAAATACTACCGCCGCAACGATTGCGAAGCGCTGCGGGGCCGTGGAACGCGGCGCGCGGATCCTGTGCGATTTCTTAACCATTCACGGCTTCTTGACCAAAGAAGGAGCGCAGTACGCTCTCGCCGCGGATTCAGCTCTATTCCTCAATCGGCATTCGCCGGCATACATCGGCACCGCCATCGAGTTTCTGCTCACCCCGCGCTTGCGCGAAGGTCACGCTCGGCTGACCGAGGCCGTGCGCCGCGGAGGCACTGCGCTGGGCGAAGGAACACTGGAGCCCGAAAACCCCGACTGGGTGAAGTTTGCGCAGGCCATGATGCCGCTGATGCATCTGCCCGCCGAGATCATGGCGGCCGAACTCCGCAAAGGCGGCGAGGCACACAAAGTTCTCGATATCGCCGCCGGTCACGGCATCTTCGGGATCTCCGCGGCAAAACAAAACCCCGCCGCACACATCTATGCAGCCGATTGGAAGAATGTGCTCGAAGTCGCAAGCAAGAATGCGCGGGCAATGGGAGTTGCCGATCGCTACCACCTGCTTCCCGGCAGCGCCTTTGAAACCGATTTTGGCAGCGGCTACGATCTGGTGCTGATCACCAATTTCCTGCACCACTTCGATCCGCCCACTTGCATCACTTTCATGCGCAAGGTGTATGCCGCGCTAATGCCAGGCGGCCGCGCCGCAATTGCTGAACTCGTTCCCAATCCTGATCGCGTTACGCCGCCCACTGCGGCTGCCTTCAGCATGATGATGCTGGCGACTACGCCCGCCGGAGACGCTTACACTTTCGACGACCTTGAGGCCATTTCGAAAGGCGCCGGTTTCGCGCGAGTTGAGCTCGCGCCGCCGGAGATCGGCCTCGATCGCCTGGTCATTGCGTACCGGTGAATTGCGGACTGAGAGGGTAGCCCTTGAGAGGACTGCACTCATAGCAGCGCGAGCGCGCAACATCAGTAGGAATAGGAAGAGGGCGCGAATAGTCCTGCGAATGACGCAAGCCGCCTAGTCCCGTCTCGCCGTATTCGGCAGTTCGCAGATGGTTCCGCCCGAGTGACGGCAAGCGGGAAGTTATCAGCTCGCCGGTCGGGTTACTGCCGATAAACGCCCTGCTGGTCAGGAAATCGAAGAAAGACTAATGCTTTCGCTACGGCAATTGGAAGGCCGCATTCCATGGCGAAACGCAAACACAGACGAACCCATAAGACCGTCCTAAAGCTGCCTTGAACAATCGAAATCTGCAGTTATGAACAGCCTGACGTCGGCTGGCATATGAAGCGTCCGATTGCGGGCTCCTCAGCCCTGACCTCGCGGCAGGCATACGTCGCGTGAAGGGTGTTCGAAGGCTGGGAGTATGTGTCGGAAATTGGCTGACCGCGGAAGAAGGCAAGAAGTTGTTGCGCGCGTCCGAATCGACGATCCGCCCAGAAGGCTTTTTGCCTCCCATTTCTGCCCCAGGAGCCAAGGTGAACGCCGCTCGGCACACGGGCAAAACTTACACACCACGTGCTATAACAAGCCCATGCGCCTACACGGTTACGCACCCCGGCCCGCGCACATCAAATGGCTCCTCGATTCTGACCCGGCCATCCGTTGGCAGGTCATGAGGGACCTCACAGGGGAAGCCCCCAATGCGATTGCAGCCGAGCGGTCGCGCGTCGCAACCGAAGGCTGGGGAGCCAAACTTCTCGCCCTGCAATCTCCTGCCGGCAGCTGGGGCGGGCCGAAGTGGGACCTTATTACCCTCTACAGTCTCGTCGTCTTGAAGGACCTCGGTCTCGACCCCGCCAGCAAGCAGGCTCGCAAAATGACCGACCGCGTCGACAAGCGGCTCGTGTTTAAGTGGCTTAACAACCGGCCTTACCTTCACGGCGAAACGGAGCCCTGCATCAACGGCAGAATCCTCGGCATCGGTTCGTATTTCAAGGAACCGAACGACGCGCTGGCTAATCAACTCCTGAGCGAGCAGCTCGAAGATGGCGGCTGGAACTGCGAAGCACCCAAGAGCCGGCGCTCTTCGTTCCATACCACCATCTGCGTGCTCGAAGGACTGCTCGAATACAAACGAGCAGGGCGCAAATCGGCGGCCGTCACTAAGGCCCGCAAGAGCGCCGAAAACTATCTGCTCGAACGCCGCATGTTCCGCTCGCTTCGAACTGGCAAAGTCATCGACAAATGCTGGCTGCGCTTCTCGTTCCCGATGTTTTGGCACTACGACGTCTTGCGCGGACTCGATTATCTGCGAGATGCAGGAATCAAGCCCGACAGCCGCGTCGGTGACGCCATCGAAGCCGTGATGGAGCGCCGCCACCAGAACGGGCGCTGGCCGCTGAACCTCCTTCATCCCGAACATATTCCATTGGAGATGGAGATCGATGTCGGTGGGGCAAGCCGCTGGAACACACTGCGTGCTCTCCGAGTCCTGCGTTGGTACAACAACTCAACCTGGTAGTTGTGGCTTGGGCATGGTCGCGCTATGGTTTGGGTCAGAAAGTTGCCGTGAATTTCCACCAGGGCCTGATTTCCTGACGAGATGCCGACATATCAGGACAAGTCAATCTCTGGGATCTTCATCGGTATGTCCGGCTCTCCTTGTGAGTGATTCCCTCTCACGCCCGCTGGACTTGTTTTGGCCGGTCACCTCAAGAAGCACACGCTTACGCGAGTTTCTCCAAAGGACACACTTGCTGTCAGGGTGAAATTCTCACCTAATGGGAAGACACTGATCTACACTGATTTCAATACGACTGTTACGAGTGCTATCTATGAATACGACATAGTCACGAAGTAATTAAAACGGCTCACGACGCCACGCGAGAGCGATTACGACTATGTGATCGATTGGCGACAGGTCCCTTAGTCTGCTCGTACGCGGAGCGGTATGCACTCCGTTTTTTGGCCGTCCTTCCAACTTCCCCGCGCAGCTACGAACCTCGGCATCAGGCACTAATTCCCCAGAACTGCCTTGTTCGCCTCCAGCACCTCCGCCCGTCCTGGCTTGTCAGCGTACTCGCATATCTTTAATAGCTCGGCATAATACTTGCGACTTGCTTCGCGGTTGCCGCTGAGTTGCGCGGCGCGGGCCGCGCCGTACAGCGCACGGAAGCGGTTTGGCTCTTTCTTCAGCGTCGCCTCAAATTGCTCCAGCGCTTGCGCGGGCTGGTTGATCTCCAGCAGCATCTCGCCGAAAAGCTCGCGCGCAGGTGCAAGCGGCCCGGGCGTAATTGCCTTCTTGTCGGTACCATCTTCCATCTCGGCTGCCGACTTCATCGTGTTCAAAGCGAGGTCCTTACTTCCCTCTGCCAATGAGCTCCAGGCATTCACTTCGAGGCGCTGGATCTCGGCTTGCCCAGCCCAATAGCTTTCCTTTTGACTTCTCTAGGCGCGTACGGATGTCCTGCAGCGCAGCGACCGATGCCTGGGCCTTTGCCGCGTCATGCAGCCGGGCCGCTGCTATGCCGCGCGCAAACCAGGTTATGGCATCGGTGTAGAGAAACGGCGTCTCGCGTGGCTGCAGCTCCGTGGCCCGCTGCCAGTCGCGACGCTCCACAGCATAGCGCGCGGGAATCGCTGCCAGCGCGAAGTATCCGGCGTCGGGACCCGCTGCGCCGCTCACCACCACTCTCGGATCGAACCGCGAGGCTATCTCCGGCAGTGCCTCGAGCACCTTGCGCGCAGCTTCGTCCTGCGCCGTCTGCAGATAGGCGTAAACCTGGTAGTCGCTTGCGTGGAGCTCTTCTGCCGTTTGGCCCTCGCGACGCGAAGCTGCTGCCGCAGCGCGGTTGCTGTCGATGGAATTCTGCCAGTAGCCCACGCGCGTGAACGTGTGTGACGGCATATGCAGCGCGTGTGGCGCATCAGGCGCGATATCGGAATAACGCCGCGCGGCGATAAGCGCCTTTCCCGCCAGAGACGGCACGTCGTAGGTGTGAATGATGTAATGCGCCAGCCCGGGGTGGTTCGGTTCTTCCCGGAATAGCTTCTCCAGGATCGCGCCCGCCTTGAGCCGCGCGGCGTAGGTTTTGTCGGTCGGCTCTTCCGCAGCCGCAAGCGCCAGCGCATAGAAAATCTGCGCCTCCTGATCGTCGGAATATTTCGACGCGAGAACTTCCATCGCATCTCGATAGTCGAGCAAACGCGCTTGCTGTGACGTGCTCTCGAAGTTGCTGTACAGACTGGCGACGGCCGCGATGTACGCTCGTTCGCGCTCCGTTTTTGCGCCAGCGGCTTTGCCCCGTTCGGCGCTCTCGCGTCCCGCCTGCAGCTGGCTGTTGTCCTTCATGCCAGCCGCGAACGGATTGCTCCACTGGCTGAGTGCGATTCCCCAGTGCGCGATTCCGCAAGTCGGATCACTTTTGAGCGCTGCGTTGAATCCTTGAATGGCGTGATTGAATTGGAAGGAGTGCAGCAGCGCCACTGCTCGATCGAATTCCTTCTGCGCCTCAGCACTGCACGACGTGGCAAAGTGCACCGCGCCTAACTTTTCGCCTTTTCCATGCTGGTGCTCCTGGCCGCCACCACTCGCCGCAAGCAGGGCAATGGCGCATCTGGCAAAGACTCTCCTCGTGAACATTTGCTCCCCTGCCGCGGGATTATAGGCGCGGGAGCGCCGGGACGGAATCCTTATCTTAGGACAGTCTATCGTGAACTCGTCCGATCCTGACGATGAACTTAACTGCGCCGTGTTCCGGGGCCGGCAAATGTCGTTGAAGTCGAACCCGTGATGATCTTCGAGGATTTTGCGGAGTTCAACCTTGCCGGAATCCCGTCAGTGGATCTTTCGGTTGGCGCGGTGAAGCCAGAGAGGTTCGCCGCCGCGCAACAATCTGGGACACCACTCCCACAGCTCCGCTCGGCCGCCTGGGCTCCTGACCATGCTCCCACCCTCAAAATGGCGATGGTGGTGGAAACCACGGAATTAATGGAATTGCCCGCACACTAACGCTCGGTGCCTCCTGGATCACCAAAGTTCAGCTTGTCTTCGCAGCGAGCCACGCGGCCGCAATCAAACACACTGTAATCAGGGTTGAGACAACGATGGGGGTGGTGAAGGCGTATCTCCAGCTCAAAGCCGTGACTGCTACAAAGCAAATGGCCAGCGCCCACGCAATGCTGCGCACTCGCGCCAAAGTCTCTGCCGGAAGTCCGCCCAGCAGCCACGCTAATACCGCCGCGAACAAAAGAAACACGGAGAAAAAAAGCCCGAACGCGCTGAAGAAGTCCCAATATGTCCGGGTAAACCCTTGCGCGTCAAAGTGGACGGAGCGCATTAACCCAAGAACCGCGTCCGCTCCCCATTCCGGATTATTCTGGCGAAACCCAAACGTATGTCCGGCGGCAAAAAGCAGCAGAAGTACAGAAGAGATTCGGTAGAGAATTGGCGCCTTCATGTACTCCCTCCCGAACGTTCGCGGCGGCAGTTTACCACATCAGTTAACCCCGCCTCGCTTGCTGCCGTTCCGCGTGGTTTACGGGGTATTCGGAAGGTAGGGTCAGTTGTGGATTGGTTCTGAGAAGCGTTTGTATTGACTTGTCTGGCCAAACTAAATGATAGGACCAACAAGATCGGGTCGTTGCGGCCCCCGCAACCGCACGCTTCAGGATCCGCGGGTGCCGACGGCGCCTGCCTCGCTGGCAGTAAGAAGAGTTACCCTTTTGTCGAGCGTGCTTACGTATTGCTGAAATTCGCAGGCCACAGAGGAGTCGCACCGGCCATTTGCCTGGTAGTCCAAGTAGGCCATCTAAGGACTCCGCTGCGAAAGCTAAGCGATTGGATAGCACCTTCCGCGTCCACCTGGGCCGGAATTTCTTTCACTTCGCCGGCGCAGGGCTGGAACCATTTTTTCGCGGCGCCGCGATTCTGCTGTGCTATTGGCTGGTGCTGTTTTGGCTGTATCGGCAGGAACTGTTCCTGAAGATCTAGGGGCTGACATCCAACAAATGCAGTTGCACAAATCTGGTGCAATGGACACTCCTAGAATACTTTGCTGACTCTGTATCGCTGACAACTAAGGACGGATGCTGAGTTCTGCGACCTCCGGCTCGCAGCCTTCTTCCGAGTTGGCCAATCCTGCTGGTGTTGTCACGCTCAATGCAGATCGACCTGACGATCCATCGCTGTGGCACGTCAGTTTTCTAGATAAGAAGCGGAGCGTTACGACTGTTTCTCTACGAGACGTGCAATGCCCCTTCCATCAAGAAATGATCCATCCATTCCAAGACCAGCGTTCGCATCTCCGGCAGCTCCACATGCGCGCAATCGAACAACTCTATGTGGCAATCCGATTCCTTGCCGTACTTACGGTAAAGCGGGAGCAGGTAATCGCGAATTTTCTCGACCCCCGCTGGTGGGGTCAAAGGATCCTGGCGTCCATTCACGCTCAGATGGGGACGAGGCACAATCAGTGCATTAATGTCTGCAGCCTGGAAGCGCTTCAGCAGAGACGGCACGTAGTAATAAATACCGTGTTCCTTCAGACCATGCGTTCTTATCAGCTCGTCATAGTCGGTGAGGCAACACACGTCCATGCAGAGCTTTAGTCGCGGATCAAGGGCCGCCAGCCACCAGGCTTTCGTAGCACCCATGGACATACCCAGGGTGCCCAGTCGTCGGACGTCGACTTCCGAACGACTCGCCAGATAGTCCAGCGCACGGAATTCGTCGAACATCATCATGCCGAACAGAACTTGCCCCCTCCATAACATCAGCTTGAAGGCATTCTCTTCGCCTAGTTTTCCGTCAGCCTGGTGCTTTCGTTCTCCAAAGCACCAGCTATCGATCGCCAGCGTGACCAAGCCTTTTTCGGCACAGACGGACGCGTAAGCCGGTTGCGCCTGGACGCCCCGCAGAAGCTGCTCCTTGCCGAGGTCATACATGCCGCCATGCCAGTGGATGTACAGCAGTCCTGGTGCGGGTCTCTGACGCTTGTGCGGGATCAACATGAGCGCGGGAACAGGCTCGATGCCATTCAGATCGAGCACCAGCCGTTCCACTGTGTAGCCCTCGTGCTCTTCGGTACTCAGCAGTCTCGCCAGTCCTGGGCGGTGCTGCCACGGAAGGTCGCCCAACAAGTCCCACAGCTCTCTTCTACGTTTCTCCTGATCGGAAACAAATGATGTGCCTGCCTGTCCGGACGTCTCAGCATCGGCGGAAGCGTCTGCGAATGGAACCGCTCCCGAGGCGAAGAGGGCCGCAGAATTTTGAAGGAACTGCCGTCTAGTCGAGAACACGCTTGACGGTCTCATGGTTGCCTCCGGAGAAGAGCACGGGTGTCTTCTCGACTCACGAAACTCTTCCTATGCGTATATCTTTGTCAAGACAAACCTTAAGAACGAATCGCTCAGATGGATTTATTGAATGGGGCACTAAAATCTGCACCGAACACACCTCCCGACAAGAGTTTGTCCTGTCATGCTATGCATGGAGAACCTTATAGATTCCTTACAAACCTCTCAGGACTTTCTCAGGCGTCATTCGCTATGTTGTCGTCGGTGGAGGGATGATTCCTTCATTAAATCGCTTGACTCGAGAAGAGCAAAATGAATCGCGAGCCCTGTCCCGCGGGCCGATGACCTTGATTGTCTTAGCTATGACTGGTTGGCTGGCATGTGCTTTCTACGTTTACGTCTTATGTCAATGGATGCGAGATACGAGAGGCAAGAGGGCAGCTCGTCCCGCAATTGATGAACCAAGCGATGGGGCGCAGACGGACAAACGCCCGTACCTCATGGGTTCCCGGAAGAATGCCGAAAGACACGACAGCCTTGAAGTGAGTTCATACCGGGCTACGAGGATGACGGGGCTGTCTCGCCGTCGCGGACTGGGTTGGAACGAGTCCGAACGGATTGCGTACCAAGAGATCGCCACCTCACTGCGCTTGCGGAAGAGACGTTAGGAGAGAGGAATGCACGTCTTGGGTCAGAAAGGCGTTGTTTCACTCGTGTTGGTCGCAGGTTTTTACGGAAGTACAATTCCCGCTTTTGCGTCTACGGACGCTAACGGCAAGAGCGAGCCTCCGGCCAAGCGAGTGGCGGCGAAGGTAGATGCGCCCGCACCATTGACCGAGCGCGAACGTTGGCTACTGGACCGTGTGGAGGAGCTCGAAAAGCGTGTTGCCGACCTCGAATCTAAGGGCAACGCCACGTCGTCCGCTACGGAACCGTCTGTCGCGCTGCCATCTTCAGCGAAAGCAACGCCATCGGCTGTTGCAGCCAATGATCGCGTAGCAGCGGTCGGGCCGCAAGCCACTGAAAAGGACACATCGGGCGCTACCAAAGCCGAAAAGGCCGATCCCTTTGCGTTTGCCGATTTCACGTGGCTGGACGGCAACTCACGCACCAAAGATACGCCGTACGCCACCAGTTTCTTCACGCCAGAGATCAGGGCCAACGTGGATTACAACTACAGTTTCAGTCACCCGAAGGATGACACGATAGGCGGCTCGAGCGAGGTCTTCCGGCACGGCGAAGTCCAAGTCACGCAGCTAGGCGTTGGCGGCGACATGCACTACGATAATGTACGCGCTCGATTGATGACGCAGTTTGGCCTCTATTCACAAACCACTCCACGGAATGACGCGAGTCCCGCACGGGGACAATGGAACCTCGACAATGCGTACCGGTATATTTCTGAGGGCTACGGCGGGTACCACTTCAACGCACTGCATGGGATCAACGTCGATGCGGGCATCTTCATGTCCTACATCGGGCTTTTCAGTTACTACCAATTCGACAATTGGGCGTATCAGCCCTCATACGTCTCTTCCAATACGCCGTGGTTTTTCAACGGCGTGCGCGTGCAAATTTTCCCAACAGAGCATCTGAAGGTCGAGCCGTGGTTTATTAATGGCTGGCAGTCGTACGGCCGATTCAACGGTCGCCCGGGATTGGGTGTGCAGATCCTGTGGCGGCCGAACGGATGGCTGTCGGTGCTCGGGAATCAATACGCTCTAGGTGAAGAGGCCTTGGGCGTTCACGGCCGTGTCCGTTACCACAGCGATGACAGTATCGAAATCAAGTATTTCGATAAGCCGGGAAACAGTGGGCTGGACAAGATGGCGTTTTCGTTGACCGGCGATATCGGTTGCGAACATGGCGGTGGCGTGAGCTGCTATACAGATTCCGCGAAGGGCCCGAAACAAGATTTTCTGGGCTTCATGTTCTACAACCGCTTCTGGTTTCACCATGACCGCTACGGCCTGACGCTGGGCGGCGGCAAAATCAACAATCCGGGACGCTATCTGGTGCTGCTGCCGCCGATCAATGGCGCGACGGCGGCCTCAGGTACGCCGTACTTCACCGAAAATCCGGGAGACCCGTTCAAGGCGTGGGACGCTTCCGGCACGTTTGACTACATGCCCAGCGAGTACATTACTTTTCGCGGCGAATTCAATCACCGCGCGGCCAATGTTCCGTACTTCTCGGGTCCGGGGGGAGTTACACCGACGTCCTGTCCCACTGCTCCCCTGGTCGAAAATATTTGCGGATCGCCAGGAGCATTGGTGCCCGGTTTTGCGCCGGATTTGAAGAAAATTGAGAACCGGATCAACCTCTCGATCCTCGTGAAATTTTGACGACTCGCGAGGGGCGAGATTTCTGCTGAACGCCGGCCGATGTGGAATCAAGAAAAGGCGGCCGATATTTGCCGCATGATTTGACCTGAGGAGACAAACAGGCATGTTGGACATCATTTTTATAGCAGCGACCGTCGCTTTTTTCGCCCTGGGAATTGTCTACGTTCGCGGATGCGAACGCTTGAAATAGGAGCGAGGCTATGCACGCAAGTGATGCGGCACTGTTGGTGATTTGCGCGCTTCTTTTGGGGTATTTGCTCTATGCCCTCTTGAAGGCGGAGGAGTTCTGAGCATGACCGCAAATGGCTGGTTTCAAATTGGATTGTATCTGTTTGTAATCGCCCTGGTGACGAAACCCATGGGCGCGTTCATGACGCGAGTGTTCAACCGCGACAAGACATTTCTCGATCCGATCTTACGTCCGATCGAGCAACTCGTCTATCGCCTCACGGGCGTCGATGAAAGGCGCGAGATGCGTTGGACAGAATACGCCATCGCCATGCTTCTGTTCAGCGGTGTTTCCATGGCGCTTCTCTACATAATCGAGCGCACACAGAGATGGCTGCCGTTCAATCCACAGAAATTCGCCAACGTTGAGCCGGCCCTGGCCTTTGGAACCGCGGCCTCATTCACAACAAATACTAACTGGCAGGCCTATAGCGGCGAATCCACCATGAGCTATCTCACGCAGATGGCGGGTCTGGCCTATCACAATTTCGCGTCCGCCGCTGTCGGTATCGTTCTCGCCATTGTGGTTATCCGTGGCATCGCACGCAAAGAAACGGACAAGCTCGGAAACTTCTGGGTCGACACCACGCGTTGTCTCCTTTGGGTTCTGCTGCCGGTTTGCGTGTTAGGTTCCTTGGTCCTCGTGTCCCAAGGTGTCGTGCAGAATTTGAAGCCCTATACGACGGTGGAGCTGATTCAGCCGTACGCGGCGCAGGTCGCGGGTGCAGACGGCAAGAGCAGTGCGCAAACCGTGACTCAGCAGGTGATCGCGCAAGGACCGGTTGCCTCGCAGGAGGTAATCAAGGAATTCGGTACCAACGGGGGTGGATTTTTCAATGCTAACAGCGCGCATCCTTTTGAAAATCCTACTCCATTCTCGAACTTTTTTGAAATGGTGCTGATTTTTGCGATTCCATCGGGACTGACCTATACGCTCGGCCGCATGACCGGCTCGCAGCGCCACGGCTGGGCGGTCTGGGCGGCCATGGCTTTCTTGTTCTTAGCCGGTGTGACCACCGCGTATTGGGCGGAAGCAAAGGGCAACCCGCTCTTGGCCGGCACGGACCAGCACGCCGGTGCGTCGCAATCCGGCGGAAACATGGAGGGCAAGGAAGTGCGGTTGGGCATCGCGAATTCAGCTTTGTTTACCACCGTCACGACTGATGCCAGCTGTGGCGCCGTAAACAGCATGCACGATTCGTATACGCCGCTTGGCGGCATGGTGCCGCTGGTCAACATCATGCTCGGCGAGGTTGTGTTTGGGGGAGTCGGCGCTGGGCTGTACGGAATTTTCGTGTTCGTGGTCCTCGCCGTGTTCATTGCAGGACTAATGGTGGGGCGCACGCCAGAATATCTCGGCAAGAAGATTGAATCGTATGACGTCAAAATGGCTATGCTCGCGGTTCTCATTTTAACCTTCACGATCCTTACCTTTTCAGCGATTTCTGTTGTTAAGCCTTATGGGACTTCTAGCATCTCCAACCCTGGCCCACACGGCTTATCCCAAATCCTGTACGCCTACGTTTCGTCGACTGGTAACAATGGCTCGGCATTTGGAGGTCTTATCCCGAATACGATGTGGTACAACACGACCACCGCTGTGGCCCAACTGTTGGGCCGGTTCTTCATGATCATTCCGGTGCTCGCCATAGCCGGAAGTCTAGCGAAAAAGAAGACTGTTCCCAAATCGGCCGGCACCTTCCCTGTCACCGGAGGTCTCTTCGCCGGTTTGCTGGTCTCCACGATAGTAATCGTTGGCGCTCTTACATTTTTCCCGGCTCTGAGTCTCGGGCCGATTCTCGAGCACCTATTAATGAACGCAGGAAAGGCTTTCTGAGGTGTCCATGGACCCAGTTGCTCAAATTGGTCAAATCAGAAAAAAATCGCTCGCCGATAGCGCCATTCTGTCGCGGGCCGTTGTGGACTCCTTTCGCAAGTTGAAACCACGGGCGATGGTCAAGAACCCGGTGATGTTCGTTGTCGAGGTCGGTGCGGTTCTCACCACGATTCAACTTGGTTGGAACGTCTTTCGCCATGCCGGACAGTTTGGGTTTGGACTGCAAATCACGCTTTGGCTATGGTTCACGGTGCTCTTTGCCAATTTTGCGGAAGCTATGGCCGAAGGCCGCGGTAAGGCGCAGGCTGACACGTTGCGCAAAGCACGCGCGGAAACGCAAGCCCATCGCTTGCGTAGCGATGGCCATACAGAATGCGTGCCCAGTTCGAAGCTTCGCTCCGGAGACATCGTCGTTGTCACCGCTGGGGATTTCATCCCCGGAGATGGAGAGGTCATCGAAGGCGTGGCGTCAGTAGACGAATCGGCGATCACGGGCGAGTCCGCCCCGGTAATCAGGGAATCCGGCGGAGACCGCTCGGCGGTCACCGGTGGAACACGAGTTCTCTCCGACGAGATCAAAGTGTGCATCACCTCGAATCCCGGCGAGACCTTTCTTGACCGCATGATCAAGCTCGTCGAGGGCGCCTCGCGGCAGAAGACGCCCAACGAGATTGCGCTGAATATTCTCCTGGCAGGTTTGACGATCATATTTTTGCTGGCGGTCGTGACGCTTCAGCCGTTCGCGATTTATTCAGGCGCTCCGCAGAACATTTTCGTGTTGGCCTCCCTCCTCGTGTGTCTCATCCCTACAACCATTGGCGGATTGCTCTCCGCGATCGGCATCGCTGGGATGGACCGCTTGATTCAGCGAAACGTCATCGCGATGTCCGGGCGTGCTGTCGAGGCCTCCGGGGACGTCGATGTGCTGCTGCTCGACAAAACGGGAACGATCACGCTGGGCAACCGAGCGGCAACCCAATTCTTTCCTGCACCGGGCGTTGAAGAGGCTTATCTCGCCGATGCTGCGCAACTTTCCTCCCTGGCCGACGAGACTCCCGAAGGTCGGTCGATCGTGGTGCTGGCAAAGGAGCGCTACCACCTCCGCGGACGCGATCTTTCGACTCACGCGGCCAATTTCATCCCATTCTCCGCACAAACGAGAATGTCCGGCGTGGACCTCGACGGTCGAGAAATCCGTAAAGGCGCTTTAGAGGCTATCAGCCGCTTGACCAGCAATCGCGGCAATGGCATTCCCTCCGAGTTGCGGGTGTGTGTCCGAGAAATTTCGAATGCGGGTGGAACACCGCTGCTGGTTGCAGAGAGCGGCCGAGTACTGGGCGCGATAGCCCTTACAGACATTGTGAAGGGGGGCATGAAGGAACGCTTCGATCATCTGCGCGCTATGGGGATTCGCACGATGATGATCACGGGCGACAACGCGCTTACCGCGGCTGCGATCGCCCGCCAAGCGGGAGTCGACGATTTCCTCGCGGAAGCTACACCGGAAGACAAGATGGCGCTCATCAAGAGAGAACAGGCCAAGGGAAAACTCGTGGCTATGACTGGCGACGGCACAAATGACGCCCCCGCGCTTGCTCAGGCGGATGTCGGAGTGGCCATGAACACCGGAACGCAAGCCGCGAAAGAAGCCGGAAACATGGTCGACCTCGATTCCAACCCCACCAAGCTGATCGAAATCGTGGAAATCGGTAAGCAACTCCTGATTACTCGTGGTGCGTTGACTACGTTTTCCGTCGCCAATGATGTGGCCAAGTATTTCGCGATCATTCCCGCGATGTTTGCCGGAGCATTTCCTGTATTAAGTGTCCTGAACGTAATGCATCTTCGCACGCCGGAGTCTGCCATTCTTTCCGCCGTGATCTTTAACGCGCTGATCATCATCGCCTTGATCCCACTCGCTCTCCGCGGCGTTCGCTATCGCCCGGCGGGCGCCGCCGCTCTGCTACAGCGCAACCTGTTGATCTATGGCGTTGGCGGAATAATTGCGCCGTTTATCGGAATCAAGTTTATCGACGTACTGCTGACCTATCTCCGGGTTGTTTGAGGACGCCATGAAAAGGAATCTTCTGATCGCGCTGTGGTTCACTCTGGTTACGACGGTGATGTTCGGAGTGGTGTATCCCCTGGCAATTACAGGTCTGGCTCAGGTGTTGTTTCCCAGCCAAGCCAACGGACAATTGATCAAAAAAAATGGCAAGATTGTTGGCTCGCGGATTATCGGCCAATCTTTCACGGAACCGGGTTATTTCCATTCGCGGCCGTCCAGCGCCGGAACCGGGTACGATCCTACTTCCAGTAGCGGCTCCAATCTCGGCCCCACAAACAAGCTTCTGATCGAACGAGTAAGGAGTGATGTTCAAAAGCTACAGGCAGAGAATCCCAATGTCCCAATCCCGGTTGACTTAGTGACTGCCTCGGGATCTGGCCTGGACCCGGATATCTCCCCGGCCGCCGCGGAATTCCAGATTCCTCGTGTTGCTCATTCGCGTGGCATGAAAGAAGACGAGGTTCGCATCGTTGTGCGGAAACACACAAAGGATCGCGACCTGGAATTTCTAGGTGAACCGCGTGTCCATGTTTTGGAACTGAATCTGGAGCTCGACACCCTTCATCCGTTGTGATGAGACTTCACAATTTGCGGCGTGACCATTTTTCGGAGTCCATCCCGAGGGTTCTCCGTTTCCTCGCCGCGGTCCGGGCCCCACACGGTTTGCCGCGACCTCTTATGTTATGGGTAAGCGGCTTCCCTTGCTGAATGACGAGAGTGCGCAGGACGTCGAAATCCTTCGGGGTCAGACGGACTCTCTGACCGCGAACCTCCACGATCCTTCTCTCGAGATCGATACTCAATTCCGGAGTTTCGACCTTCGGGAGCGGCTCCGCCGACGCTCGGACCGGCGAAGAGTGGACACGCGTCTTGGTACTAAGAGACGCTTTCTTCTGCTGCTGGGTGCTTTCAGAGCGGATGCGAACTCGTCCAACAACACGTCGGTCAAATCGAAGGGAGAGTAATGCGATGCGTTCCTTTAACAAACCTTCCGAACAGTCCGATCGCCGTCGCACTTGGCGCTGGTGGAGTGTGGGATGTTGCGTCGCACTGATAGTGGGCGGGTCCAGACTCGTTTTTGCCCAGCAAGTAGGACTTTCGGAGAATGGCGCTCAAACCGGCCATGACCTTCAGCGCAGGGTGGCACAACTCGAAGCGGAAGTAACTGAGCTAAAAAAATTGATCCAAGAGAGGAACTCCTCAACCCCACATCAACCGGAAACACCTCCTTCCGCTGGTTGCGTCCCCGCGAGCGCGATTCCCTCGACAATGGCGCTTTCCTCGACGGAGGGTCACCAGCAAGAATCAGGTGCTCCGCCAAGTGCGTCCCGCGGCGGAGAAGATGGAAAGACGCTGGACTTCCTGCGCAACACGACCATCAACCTAGGCATGGACGGCTACTACGCCTATCTTGAGCAACAACTTCAGCCTGAATCAGGCAAGTATTTCGTTTCGGTGGCCGCTTGGACCTGCAATTCGGCCAAGCGACGGATACCTTGCAAGGGAATCCAGCAAACGAACCTCGGCCTCAGATTTACCGAAACATTTTCCAGGCGTACGGTACTTACATTGCTCCAGTAGGGAATGGCTTGACCTTGGATTTTGGAAAATGGAGCAGTTCTTTGGGACTCGAAAACAACTACACGAAAGATCAAATGAATTATTCCCGTTCGTATTATTTCGATTTTCTACCTTTCTATCACACAGGCATCCGCGCGAATTACCAGGTCAACGATCGGCTAGCGCTGAACTACTGGTTGGTGAATGGCGCGAATCAAGCCGAAGCAACGAATGGTTTTAAAGATGAGCTTTTCGGATTCGTTGTCAAACCCAGGACCTCAATCACATGGACTTTCAACTACTATTTGGGGCAAGAACATCCTGACCGAATCGTCGTCAGTCCCGTCAATCCGATTCCTGTGCAGCCGGGCCTGAGTTTTCAAGCTATTCGTCCCGCGCCGGACGGGCGCTTGCACATTTTTGACAGTTATGTGATATGGCAGCTTTCACCGAAGTGGAGAATGGCTGTTGAAGGCGACTACGTCATTGAGCGCTTGTCGAGAAATGAAGCCCTGGCGCGGTCATCAGCGACCTCTCATGTCGCTGGCGGTGCTGTTTATGCACGCTATCAGCTCACACAGAAACTTGGCGTAGCCGCGCGGGCCGAGTATCTCTCGGATCGTGGTGGCCTTTTCAGTGGCCTAACCCAAGCTCTGAAGGAGACCACGGCCACATTGGACTACAAGCTAGACGATGGTTTCTTGATGCGTTATGAATGGCGCCGGGACTTTTCGAATCAACGAAGGACTAACCCGGTGCCGGAGCCGGTGATGCGCCGTCCCTACTCCGCCAGCGAAGCCGCCGCTTCCCGCAAGCCCAGCTTCCTGACGGATTCGCAGGGCGTATTGAGCAAACAGCAGAATACTGCAAGCGTTGGGCTGGTATGGTGGTGGGGACGGAAGGAAGGAACATGGTAAGTGCCTCGGCCGCTTGTAAACGTCGTTCCGTACAGTAACGGATGGGCTCATCCCCTCTGTGGCCGATGGGTCTTGCGCGCTTTCTCAGGCCGGCATGGTGACTCTGAGACGGGTCGGGGGCAAGGGGGTTATAAGATTGCATTATTTTGTCACAGTGTCCGAGCAGCGTCTCTGACGCGACTGTGATTGTGGTTTCAGTAGCCGAGTTTGTTGATCTGGCGGGACGATGCTTCTGATCCCCGACCTTCTTTACCGGTGCGCTAAACTTGACAAGAGAATTGTTGGGAACAAGGGGGTGGAACAATGCCGGAGTCCATTGACTGGCCGAGCATGCGTGCGCCGCGGCGGCGTCGCCGCTTCTTGCTACTCGTGATCGCGGCCCTTGCCGTCATTGTTCTCGGCGGTCGGGCCGCCTTGTCGTATTACGTGGACCTGCTGTGGTTCGATTCGCTCGGCTACGGCGATGTGTTCTGGAAAACGCTAGGCCTGCAATGGGGAATCTTCACTGCCTTTGCAGTAGCCACGTTTCTCATTCTGTACGGATCGTTTCTGGTTCTGAAGCGAACGCATCTGCCTGACCTGCCAAGCGGTCACACAATCTTCATCGGCGGACAGCCGCTGAAGCTGCCGGTTGAGCCCGTCCTGCGCCTCATCGCACTTGGCCTTTCGCTCGTCATTGCCGTCGCCACCGGCGCCGGCGTGATGCTGGAGTGGCCGACGATCGCCCTCTTCTGGTACGCAGCGCCCGCCGCGGGTGGCTTCCTAGACCCGGTCTTTGGCAAGCCGCTGAACTTCTTCCTCTTCAGCCTGCCTGGATGGCAACTCATCGTCGGCTGGCTACTTACGCTGGTCTTGATGACCTGTGTACTCGCGGTTTTCTTTATCCTCATTACGGGTGGCATTCGTGCGTTCCTTGGTCGTAGCAGGACCTACGTCACGCCGCCTTGGCGTGGGCTCTCCGTCACGTTTGCCTTCCTATTGCTGATCCTTGCGGTGCGTGTGTACCTCGGTCGATTCGAGCAGTTGTTCGACGGTCATACGATCTTCGCAGGCGTTACTTACTCTGACGCGCACATCATGCTTCCAGGAATGCTAGCCGTCTGCGCAGCGCTCATTCTCGGCGCGCTGATCGCCTCCGCAAACGCCGTGAGGGTGCCACGCGGGCGCTGGATTGCGGCGGCGATTCTCCCGGCGGCCCTGTGTTATGTCTCCCTTCTAGTAGTCGGCTGGTACGTCAGCAGCTTTATCGTGAAACCAAACGAGCTCGTTCGCGAGCAGCCCTATATTACCCACAACATCGAACTGACGCGGCAAGCCTACGGACTAGACCGAGTCTCGCAACGCGAGTTTCCCGCTGAGACGGACGTCGCAGCGGCCGACCCGGCGAATAATCAGGCTACTCTTCAGAACATTCGTCTGTGGGACTGGCACGCTCTCCAGGATACCCTGCGTCAGATTCAGGAAATCCGCACCTACTACGACTTTCCCGACATCGACATCGATCGCTATCAAATCGATGGCGTGACTCGTCAGGTGATGCTCGCCACTCGCGAGTTGAACGTCGACAAGCTCCCGGAGAGCAGTCGCAACTGGATCAACGAGAAGCTGATCTACACCCATGGTTATGGAATAACGATGAACCCAGTAAATGGGTTCACGCCGGAAGGGCTGCCCACGCTGATTCTGAGCAACATGCCTGTCCAGAGCACGGTGCGTGGTCTAACTGTGATTCGCCCCGAAGTCTATTTCGGCGAGCTGACCAACACCGATGTCTACGTAAAGACACGGCAGAAGGAATTCAACTACCCGCAAGGCCAAACCAACAGCCTAACGTCTTACGAAGGCAACGGGGGCATCGTGCTCGGCGGTTTTCTGCGCCGCATCATTATCGCGCTCGACCGCGGCGACCTCGCAAAGCTACCGTTCAGCGATGACGTGAAGAACGATAGCCAACTGTTAATGCATCGCAACGTGCGCGATCGCGTATCGGCGGTAGCGCCGTTTCTTACCTACGATCCGGATCCTTATATCGTTCTCGGCGACGACGGCCGGCTGTCATGGGTCATGGACGCGTTTACGGTCTCAGACAGCTATCCGTACGCAAGCCATTACCGTCTCGACCGAGATCCCATTAACTACATGCGGAACAGCGTTAAGGTCGTGATCGACGCCTACAACGGTGCGACGACGTTTTACGTGTTTGACGCAGAGGACCCAATCATCGCGACGTACCGCCGCATCTTTCCGAGTTTGTTTAAGGATGCCGCCATGATGCCGGCCGGGCTGCGCAAGCACATGCGCTACCCGGAGTTGTTGCTCAAACTGCAAGCGGAAGTGTACGGCCTGTATCACATGACGGACCCGGGAGCGTTTTACAACCGTGAGGATCTGTGGACAGTCGCTACCGAAGTAGGCATGAGCGAAGGGGGGCAGCAGGTGACACAGACGATGGAGCCGAACTTCGTGCTGATGAAACTGCCGGGCGAAACGGGCGTGGAGTTCGTTGAGATTCTGCCATTCACGCCGGCCAACCGGAATAATCTGATTGGCTGGATTGCCGGGCGCAGCGACGGCGCTCAATACGGTACGTCGGCGGTCTACAATTTCCCCAAGACGAAACTGGTCGACGGACCCCTGCAAATTGAGGCGCGCATTGATCAGAACGCGCAGCTTTCCGGACAATTGACGCTTTGGAATCAGCAAGGCTCGCACGTGCGGCGCGGAGCTCTGCTGGTGATTCCGACTGGGCGCGCGCTGTTGTACGCGGAGCCGATTTACCTGCAGGCCGAGCGGAGTCCCATGCCGGAGTTGCGTCTGGTTGTGCTCGCACTCCAAGATCGGCTTGCGTACGGACCAACCTTCGAATCGGCGATGGCTGCCCTTTTTGGCGGAGCGGTCTCGTCACTGAGCGCCGCCCCAGTCTCCGCGGAGGTGGCGCGTAACGCACCAGCATCCGCCGGGTCGCCCCAACCCCCATCGGACTTCAATGCGCTCATCTCGGAAGCCGCCAAAGATCTCGCCGACTACCAGCGCCTGACGGCAGAAGGCAAGCTCGGCGAGGCGGGGCAGAAGCTTGAAGAGCTGAAGCGCACAATTGAAAGGCTGAACGCGCGTCACAGATAATCTCGCTGCAGTGGCGTGCTCAGTTTCGGGGCCTTTATAACAACGGCATCACGGAATACACGGAACAAAATCCTGCCTCGGGCCGCTTGCTTCGATTAGGTCGTCTTCAGATGCGCGACAGTTACAGGTGCGTCTTTTTTCTCCGCGACAGGGCGGCCAGCAATTGGGGATCTGCCGAGCCCTTTCGCTGCCGGCCTTAAAGCCTCGAACGGTGCTATGGAGAACAACGAGATCGCCGACACTCGTGGCGTTGCGGTCGCCGTCGCGGAAGACATGCTGAAACTTTACGTGCTCTAGCTGGCTCATGAGGTTCTCGTAGAGTGCAACTTGAAATTCGGCAGGCAGCTTAATTTCGTCGGATTGGATCACCTCGACTTGGATCGCCGATGCCTTGATCTTGGTGGGTTGGTGTTCCTGGGACTTAGTGGCTCATGATTCACTGTCAATCCTTTCGGCTGAGCGATTTGCTGACCTGGTCGCCGCTTCCATGCCCCAATTCAGATTGTCTGCGTAGGCCCCGGCGAAATGGATACGGCCGTGAGGTTCGACGAGCGCGGGCCAAAGGCGGGTGAGGTCGCCGGGAGGATAGTGAAGAGTCTCGCAGGCCATGACCCACGGTTGGCGCGACCAGTCGAACACCAGCGCTTGCTCGATGTCCTCGGATTTTCCGGGATAGTACTGGCGAAACGTCTTCAGGGCGACATCGCCGGTGGTCAAGGCGTCCGCCGTCCCTACGAGAAGCCCCCGACGTGTGTCTACATCGTGGGCCATTCGCCAAATATGGTTCAGCGCCCGTTCGTTGAACTCGATGTTCGGACTGACGCTGTCCTTTTCCCAAAAGCGGCTACGCGACTGAAAGAAGGGCCGCGAAGCTGTGTAGTAAGGGACGCTAGCGAGCGCATAGCGCTTGCTCTCCGGCCAAGAGGGAATCACGGGAATCTGCCGTAGCATAATCGCAGACATGCAGCACACTAGGAACTCAGCCTCCAGAGTTTTTTCCTCGCCGGATTCGCGGTAGTGGACACGCACACCGCTCGAGCCGTGCTCGATGCTTGTGACCGGTGTCTCGAGGCGGACACGCTCGCCGAGACGCAAGGCGAACGTGTCGGTCATTAGCTGATTACCGCCCTTCAGTCGGTAGACTTGGGGAGGGAATAGGGGCACTTTGCGCAGGTTGAGGATTGCGGCGTGCCACAAGACGTGCAGCGCCGATGCACCCGTGCTTCCAATGTATCTAATCGCTGACGGAGAGGCGCCCTGCTGCTTCAGCCATTCGTCTATCTTGACGGAATCGAGCTTATTCAGGCCGGCGTCGAACGGCCGGTATTCATCGGTGAATTTATCTAGATACGGCGCGAAATAGAGGGAAGGCAGCTCCCACCATGCGTGGCGCGTGAGAAACTCGATCTCTTGCCGATTGAAACCCATCGCCTTGAGCACGTTCGGACTTTGCAGGTCGTCCTCTGCGTACATCTTCCCTTGAAGCACCCGCATTATGCGGTTGCGGCGTGGATAGGGGAGTGCCGTCAGATTGAATTCCTGAACGTATTGCCAGTAGCGGTCATAGCCGGGCTGGGTGAAATGCTCGGCCCCGGCGTCCACATAAAGCCCCTCGGCGAGGCCTTCGCGGACGGTACGCACGTGACCTCCGGTGCGGTTGGAAGCTTCGAGGACGGTGACGTCGTGCCCTCGTTTCATAAGCTCGTATGCACACGAGAGCCCGGCAATGCCAGCCCCGGCGACTACGACTCTTTTGGCGCGTTTCGGTTGGCGGCCGACGGGTAGAGAGGGCAAGCCCGCAAACAGAAGCACGCCCGCAATTTGGAGCGCTTCGCGTCGCGGGATGCGACCTGCACTAACCGGTGGTTTCTTTGCCTGTTCAGCAGATTCGAATGGCATGAACACGTACCTCGGAGACGAATTGTATCAGGCTCCTCCTTTTCATGAGCCGGGTAAGGAGAGTGATCCATTTGCAGAGCATGTTTAGGTGTACCGAAGTTCGCGGGCCAAAGAGCAGTCGCACGCGCCCTTTACCATGTAGACCAAGCAGTCCATTTAGCGATCCCGTTGCAAGAACTGACGCACTACCAGAGGTCTTGAGAGTTTGCCTCATCGGCAACCGAAGGAGCACCCTCATCTCACCAGATCGTACGAACCACTTTGGACCGAAGGATCTGACGGTCCGCAGTGAGCAGACGTAGCCCTTCGACCAGTGCGGTGGCTGCGATAATGCGGTCCGCTGGATCTTTGGGATAAGCTGGCGGAAGTGCAATGGCGCGCGCGCACGCGCGGCCACTGATCGGTAGGACAACGAACCGGGCCTGGACTTCCTGCAGGAAAGATTCGAGGCTAATATCGAGGTGAATCCGGCCCTTACTCGTGAGTGTCGCTAACTCCAGCAGTGTGATATCGCAAATTGCCAAGCCGTCGCCCTTCTTGCGCGCATCGTCGATGGCCGCCCTTGCCTTCCCTGAGAGCTGGCCTTGGTCAAACGCCAGCCAGACTACGACATGAGTGTCGACCAGAATCACTTGAGCTCGCCCCAGTCCTCGGGGGAAATAGCAGGCGAAACGACATCGCCTGCAACCGTGCCCTTGCCACTGAGGAAATTGTAAATCTCGTCTGTATCCGTGCGGACCGGGACGAGCTTCGCCACGGGCTTGCCGTGTTTAGTGATTACCACGGTCTCGTGCTTGGCCTGAACCTCGTCCATGACTGCGAGACAATTTGTCTTGAAGGCACCTGCTGCCATCCTCTTCATGCCGAACCTCCCCTAAAGAGCTATGGTCATTATACCATGGCCATATTTGGATTCGCACATGCCAGGAGCAAGTTGATCCGACACTGAATGGCGTCCTTAGGCCGCGGGAGGGGGAGCGCAGAATGATGCCAGAGGAACTGTTGCATTGTTGAGCTTGGGAGCAAAACTTTCCCAAACACATGTGGACCCCCATGTCAGTGGACGATTAGGAGTTGGCTATCGGCTTTCTGCCTACGCCAGAAATCCATCCTTTGGCGCGTTCCTCAATTACCTGCACATCTGAGTAACCGGCGTTTGTAAGGAGTTCGCCATGCTCATTAACACTCAGGAGTGACATGCCCGTTCGTGAGGCGTATTTTTCAGCGAACCTTGCAGCCATGGTGTTCGCTCCCTTATAGATCTCCGCAATGAGGACCAGCGTGCCACCACCGGGCTTCATGACTCTGAAAACTTCGCGCATGTCACCGGGCAAGTTGGGCCACCAGAAGTGCGTTTCCAAGGCCGTTACGAGATCGAACATGCCGTCAGGAAACGGCAAGTCAGAAACAGAGCCGTGCCGGATCTCGACGCGGCCGAGATCTATCCATCTTACGTTGGTTCCCTTTGTTGCCGCGACGCTCTCGTCGGAATAATCGACGCCGTAGACTTTTCCCTGCGTAGCGATCGCCGCTAACTTACTCACCGTCCTGCCGCCACCGCAACCTACATCGAGGATGGTGTGATGGTTCTCCATCGAGATGTGCCCTAGGCCCCAGTCTGTTAGCTTGGAATGGCTGGAATTCATTCGCCACAAAGTGAATCGGCCAAACCATCCTGTCGGCCTGCTGCATTGATTTACTGGTGTGTTCCTGCTGCCCACGATTGTGCACCCTGTCATATAGTCTAACCGTGGAGACCAGCCGGACCCCGTTGGCATCGAGGCAGTCTCACTTGCTGGCAAGGCGGGCGAATCGGAAAATGGCCGCTGACACGCACATCGGTAACGGCGCCAGCCATTTCAAAACGCCTCCAAACAATTACTTCAACTGGCACGGCCCCTAAGCACCGGGCCTCGGTGTGTTGCTCACGCAGTGCTGCTTTTGATCTGAGCAGAGCACAAAACGATTTCTCGAAACCCCCATACGCATGCGATTATGGACCGCATCCATCGCACCGCTAGGGGCGAGCTATGCACACCTGGCTTCAGGATGTCCGCTATTCCCTCCGACAACTCATCAAGAGTCCAGGATTCACGCTGACGGCGGTCGTCTCGCTTGCGCTTGGCATTGGAGCGACTACGGCCGTGTTCAGCGTGATCTATGCCGCCCTGATCAACCCCTATCCCTACCCCGCAGCGGACCGGATCGTGCGCTTGACGATAACGAGCAAAGCAGGTTCGTCGGATTGGGTCAATCCGAATGGTCCCCAGATTCGGCAATTGCGGCAGTTGCCTGTAGTAGAGAGTGTGCTGGCCATGGACTTCCAATCGCTGATTTTGACCGCGCACGACCTGCCGGAGAATGTCAACGCGATCACTCTCATCTCGAACGGTTTCGACGATCTGGGTGTGCCCCCGCTGCTGGGCCGGGGACTCTTGCCTTCGGACGCAATCGATGGGCAGGAACCGCAGCCGGTGGTGGTGTTGTCCTACAGGTTTTGGCGGAAACAGTTCTTTGCGAATCCGGACGTGCTAGGAAAGACGCTGCAACTGGACCGCAAGAACTATCAAATCGTAGGCGTTGCGGCGCCGCGATTCACCTGGTACATCGCGGATGTCTACCTGCCGCTGAAGTTGACCCAGGATCCAGGCAAAATGTATGTCGTTGATCTCCTCTTGAAGCGAGGTGTGACCTACCATGCGGCGGACGCTGCATTGCAGCCGCTGCTCGAACAGTTTGCCAAGGACATGCCCAAGCATTTCCCCGAACTCTTCAAGGTGAAAGTGGAGGGGCTCAATGAGTGGGTCGTGAGTAGCATCAGCGGAACGCTGTATCTGCTGTTTGGCGCGGTGACGCTGCTGCTCGCGATCGGGTGTGGAAACGTGTCGATTTTGCTGTTGGCGCGGGGCGCCGTGCGGCAGCATGAGCTGGCTGTGCGAGCCGCCGTCGGCGCGCCCCGCAGCCGCATTGTGCGTCAACTGCTTACGGAATCGCTGCTGCTGGCGGCGATCGGCGCGTTGCTGGGCGTTTTGACTTCTTACGGAATACTCGCGGGCATCAAGGCGCTGCTGCCCCGATATGCCTTCGCACCGGAGGTCGCGGTCCGCATTAATCTTCCGGTGCTGTTCTTCAGTGTCGCGGTGGCGCTGGGAACGGGCGTTCTATTCGGATGGTGGCCTGCACTTCAGCTCTCGCGCACGCAGGTGGGTCAGATGATGCAATCAAACGCCCGCCGGGTGGCGGGCAGCGTGCGCGGACGCAACACGCACAATGTACTCATCGCCGGACAGATTGCGCTGACCATGCTTCTGTTGGCCGGAGCGGGCTCGGTCATGCAGGGTTTTGTGCGGCTGATACACACGCCACTGGGTTACGACCCGCACAATGTGATGTCGGTAGGAATTCCACTGCGCGAGAACTCGTACACGACATGGGCTTCGCGCGCGATTTATTTTGAGCAACTTCGAGCGAAGGTGGCAGAGACTCCCGCCGTGACCATGGCCGCCATTTCCAGCAACGCTACCCCGCCACGGAATGGATGGAATTCGCGGTTTGAGATTCTAGGCAAACCTGGGATGGAGCAGCAGATGGCGTCGATCAATCTGGTGAACCCAGGTTATTTTGCAGTGCTGCGGATCCCCCTGCTGCAAGGACGCGTATGGAACGAGACCGAGAATCATGACGGCGCGCATGTTGCCGTGATCAACCGGACCCTGGCGCAGCGCTATTTCCCCAATGGCGATGCCATCGGACACTTGGTAAAGCTACCGACCGTGGAGGACCGCCCCCCGGAGGTTTTATCGGCGCCAAACATAGCAGACTCGTGGTTGCAGATCGTGGGCATCGTAGAGGATGCCAGGAACGACGGGCTGCGAAACCCCATCAAGCCAGCGGTCTTTGTACCGTACACGTTGAGCATGAGGGAGGGGACCCAGATTCTGGTGCGGTCAGAGGTGCCGCCGCTGACGCTGCTGCACGCTGTGCGGGCGCAGTTGTTAGCAGTGAACCCAGACCAGCAGACCTGGAATGAGATCGAGGATCTGGACTCCTGGATTTCCAATGAGCCGGAGTGGCAGCAGGATCACCTGGCGGCATGGATCTTTGGCGTATTTGCCTGGCTGGCCTTGGCTCTCGCTGCAGTGGGGCTCTACAGCGTGGTGTCCTATACAGTAGCGCAGCGCACCAAGGAATTTGGGATTCGCATAGCGTTGGGTGCTCAGAGCGGGCATGTGCTGCGGATCGTTTTTGTGTCGACCCTGGGAAGCGTGGCCACCGGGATTCTGGCTGGGCTTACACTCACCCTGGCCACCAGCACGATTCTAGCGAAGTGGGCGGAAGGCAACTCGCGCGATCCGATCATTCTATTGGCGGAGACCCTTCTGCTGAGTTTGGTATCTGCGATGGCCTGCGCAATACCGGCGCGGCACGCCTGTGAAGTCGATCCTATGACAGCGCTCCGTTGCGAGTAAGTGCAGGAGCGGCAGTTTGTGCGGCGGACTCGAATCAGGACTGAGCGCGCCAAACATTGAGACGCTTCCTTTCAGAGTCGGAATTCTTCTCAGTTAGCGTGCTTTCAGGGGCGGATCGTGGGATTGCCGGGCTCGTCCACTGAGAGATTTTCTGTTTCGCGCACAATAACAGAGCGCTCGACGACGTTTTGTAATTCGCGAATATTAACTGGCCAGGGATACGAAGAATCTGCGGGTCAGTATTCGTCGCCCACCGGTTGCCATGTGACTCTTTCATGCCTGGCCACGAGTTATGGCCTTAACCAACGCGTAGTTCTCGTTCGATTTGCCGCCTTCTCTGGGGCCTCTGTTCAGTGGGACGGGAGAGGCGGGGGCAGCGCGAAGGCGTAAAGAATGTCCTGGACAGCGAGGATGAGGTATTGCCGTCCGTCGAGTTCGTAGGTCATCGGCGACGCGTCCATGCGTCCGCCGGCGTTCAGGTGCCACAGGGTTTTGCCCGTGGCCGGATCGAGAGCCAACAGATTGCCGGAATTATCGGCGCTAAACAGGAGATGGCCGCCGGTGGTAAGAATTCCTGAGATACCTTCGCCGTTTCCGATTTCGTGATTCCACACTACCTTGCCGGTGCGGTAGTCAAGCGCACGCAGCGTCGAATTAGCCCATAGGATGCGATCTCGGCCTGCCCAACCTTCCGGCTTCCCCGTGGCTGTGAGGTAGAAGATGCTAAAGATGCGGCGGGCATTGACATAAAAAAGGCTCGTCTGGGGATCAAAGCTTGGCGCCATCCAATTGCTGCCTCCGTCCGAGCCAGGCTCGACGAGCGCCCCGTCCGGGCTCGGAGCGGCTTCCGGCTTAGCGATCGGGCGGCCGCGAGAGTCGACGCCGGAAGCCCACGTCTGGTCGATGAACGGGGCTGTGACCAGATGCTGTCCATTCGTTCGATCGAGCAGAAAGAAAAAACCATTGCGGCTGGCCTGCGCAAGAAGCTTACGCTGCTTGCCCTTGAACTCGGCGTCGAAGAGAACTGGAGTCTCGACAGCGTCCCAGTCGTGCACGTCGTGCGGCGAAGGCTGGAAATACCAGACAAGCTTCCCGGTGTCGGGATTCAGGGCCACGATGGAGCAAGTGAAGAGATTGTCGCCGGCGCGCCCCTCGCCTGCGAGCACGGGATTGGGATTGCCCGTGCCCCAATACAGCAGGTTGAGCTCCGGGTCATACGTTCCGGTCATCCACGTCATGCCGCCTCCGTGGAGGATGGCGTCGGGGTCGTTGGGCCACGTTTCAGAGCCCGGTTGGCCGGGGTCCGGATCGGTGTACCAGCGCCACTGGATTGCTCCGGTCTCCGGATCCAGGGACTCAAGGAAACCCCGAACATCCGTAACGTCCCCGGAGACGCCCACGATCACGTGATCGCGTATAACAAGCGGTGCCATTGTCGAGAAGTAACCGAGCTTTGGATCGGCCAGCTCTACGATCCAGCGAACGCCGCCATCCTTGGCATCGAGACAGACCAAATGCGCGTCGGGCGTAGTAAAGTAGAGCCAATTCTTGTACATGCCCAATCCGCGATTGCCGATGTGGTCGCCTTCGGAAGCACGTAGGTAGTGCCAAATCTCACGCCCAAAGCGAGCGTCGACAGCCCAAACGTTGTCGGGCGCTGTGAAATAGAGAATGCCGTTCACTTCCAGAGGGGTCGATTTGATCGAGGACGCGTGCGGCTGAAAGACCCAGGCGAGTGTAAGCGAGCCGACGTTTCCGGCATTGATCTGATCGAGCGTGCTGAAGCGACCACCCGAATAGTCCCCGTTATAGGTCGGCCAGGTATCGGTTGCAGGTCTGAGCAAAGCCGCAGGGTCGAGCCCTTGCGCCGCGGCGAACGGTACATGCAGGCTCAGTGCGAACAGCAGGAAGATGACCACCACCACTCGGCTGTGCAAATGAAGGCCCGTATCGTTCTCAAGGGGATCCTCGCAACTGCTCCTGATCTCGATTATTCCACACCGTTGAGAAAGCATACCCACTCCTGTCTTCTGACATTGGGGTTCTCTATTCCCTATTTCAGACTTTCGAGATACGCAAAGAGGTTGTGAACATCTGCCTGCGTGAGCTTGTCGAGCAGTTCCCGATGGGCCGTCAGGGGATCTTGCAATTCGACCTTCACCCGATCTCGCGAGAATGACTGATACCAACCGGAGGGGTCGTGCAGCGCAATCACAAAATCATCGGCGTGCGCCAACGGACCCTTGACCTGCTTGCCAGAGGGCAGCGTCACTACCACGATGGTGTGCTTGCCCCCGGGATAGAGCATGTGTGCTTGGAGATCGATGGGGGAGTACTTGGTGGCAATAGTGGCCAGATCGCCCGTGGGGGAATGACAGTTCTTGCAGCCACCCGCGCCATTGAAAAACACCTTTCCGGCCTCTGGATCGCCAGTAAGCAGTTTCTCTATTGGGTATTTGCTAGGCACCCCTCCCGAATGTAGCGCTTCGGCGGCACGCGCGTGCAGATACGCCGCTATGTCGAGCACCTGCTCATCGGTCAGCGGCATCCCGGGCATGCCTTTATCAGGGCGGCCGAGACGAATGATTTCGCCGAGCTTGTCACCCTTCACGTCATGCGCGACAAGCGTTGAGCGGACCAGGTCTGGCCCCCGAGCGCCTGTGGCCTCAGGGCCATGACAGAATCCACATGCTTGCTCGAACTGTTTGTGTCCGCGCTCGACTGCCGGATCTTGAGAAACAGACTGGGGCCAAGCCGTGGAATTCCACAGACCGAGTAGAAAAATGATCGCTGCACAAAAAATTGCAGATCTCGCCACATGTGTTTGCCATGCTGGCCCATTCCCTCGCATCTTCATTCCTCAATCCTCTGCCAATTCGCAGCTGTGTTCCCGAGGCCACAGATCCGGCTACCCAAAACCAGAATGTATGGAACTCTTGGTAGGTCCGCAATGAGCTTCTTGAGTCGCCGACATTGATGCAGCATGTATCTCGGAACTGATTCCTCCGTGGAGGACATTTAACGCAATGGGGGATTCTAACATTGAGTCGCGTGTGCCGCATGGGCCAAGCCCATCACCTGTCCGCGGCGGTATTGGTCTTGAAGAGCTGTTCTAAGCAGGCGTCGCTCCTCCGGTGCCTCGTCAAAATTGAGAGTGCGTTTGAAATCAATAACATACCAAGAGGTCGTGTCACACGCGTTGCAGAAAGGATATTCAGCTGGGCAGGGCTGCACATATTCGGTAGGGACAGTGTGGCACAGATTACCCTCGAAGAGGTTCGCGGCGATTCACCGATGCTTTCTGGACGTACGGCAGCAGAGTCCGACGAGGGACTCGACGCGGTCGTTAATCAGCCGTAGGAGAACTGGCGGGCAGCAGCGTGACGCTCTCAATTCGTCTCGACTGGCTTGGAGAGCGGGGCATTCAGCTGAAGCGGAACTTCAGTATTTGCCCTTTCTACATGGCGATGGAGCTGTCGCTCCAATGCTAACGAGAACGCAATTGTGCACAAACAAGACCCCCACGGCACCAAAGGCGATACCCAGAAAAAGCGCGTGCCGTAACGCAGTGCCACGAGCCAAATCAAAGTACCGAGAAGCCCTCCGAGAATCGCCGCCAGGCGTCGTCTATCTTTCCAGGAGAGGCTAAACGAACAGACCGCCTCCACCAGTACTGCAAAGGGAAAGGCAACAACGAGGTCCACTAAGTAATGTTCCCCCGTACCGAGTGTTGCGAGAACCGTGAAGACGAGAAATGCGAATGCCACGCCGCGCTCCCACCAGGAGAGTCCGCGCGAATACCACCACACCAGCAGCACCCAGGCCATATGAAGAGAGGGCATGGCATTTGGCGCACCAACGATCTTCACGGGTTCGACGAACAAGCGAGATACATCGCCTGTTGGAATTGGCTGCCACGGAAATTGCTGCCGCAGGAGATGTACGGGTCCAAGGGCTGGAAAGAGATTGTAAAAGAGAACGCCGACAGGTCCGGTGGCCAGCAAGGCCACAAAGGATGGCACTGCGTTTTCACCCAGGCGGAGGAGCCGACCCACATAGATCAAAGCGATGGGGATCGCCAAAGCAATATAGAAAAACTCGCTCGTCACTCGCAGGGAAGGCCACCTGGCAAACCATTGCCCCACAATAAACGGGAACTGCAAACGAAGGCTGGCATCGAAGGAGTAGAGATATAGGTCGAGGACTTTCGGATGAGCAGCCGCTGTCCACCCCAGGAGGTTACTGGCGAGATATTCGGACCCGACTAAGAGAAGCGCGGGAACAAAACCCAAAGCCAGCAGTTTGCGTGATGCACCCTCTGCCCAAACGGCGCGGACGCCCAGAAGGGCCAAGCTGCTGAGCCCAGCAAAAGAAAACCACGACGCAAACATTGGCCGGAAATTTAGTAGTTGAAAATCAATCACCGCAAAGAGAAATGTCCCGCAAAAAACCAGTAGTGCATCCCGCCAGGAAGGATGGATGCGGAAATGAATGACGCTAACGCTCGTGAGCGTGCACGCAAAAAAGATGGAGACGACTGCTTCAGTGTAAAATTGACGATTTCGGCCCAGCCAGATGCTGCTTGCGATCAACAGAAATGTGACGACGATTCTTGCGACCTGCTTGGGAGACATGTTCCCTTCGTTTCAGCTTTCGCCGCGGAGTGGCCCTCCAGATTCAGCAGCGCGTACGTCCTGATTTGACCACGAAGAAGTGCTTTGATAGCCCACCGTCAGTCGATAGAAAACCAATCGGTAAACGCGGACACCAATCGAAACTGGTTTCGCTCGCGGGCCCCACGGCGAAGGCTGGGAAGGGCCATTCCTGCAGGGCGAGAATCATTCCGCAAAGCAGCACGGTCGGCAGGCAGGTGACTTCTCCAGAGTTAGCCGGGAACCTCCTCCTCGCCTGGCAAGGACACTTGCTCGCCTCGAACAGGCTTCCAGCCGATGCGGAACAGAGGGGATTTGCGCCGGCGCCGTACGTGCATCGCGGGCACCAGTCTTGGGGAGAAAATCATCACGTTCGTCGTGAAACGCTGAGGCGGCCTCTGCCTCGTCAGCAGCAACTTGCCACTTTAGTTTACTTTTGTTTAGTGGTCTTCAGCCAATCTTCCAAACTGGCCTTGGGTGAAGTCCCTGGGGCCTCCAGATGCCCAGCCGGATTGTATTTTTTCTTCTGCTCCTCATTCAGAAGAGCCGTGATTCGTTCGACGGTATTGTCGTTGATGGCCCGCAATTGGTTTACACGGTCGACGGGTGACCGCGTCTCCGCCCTCAACATCTTGATGATTTGTTCGTGCCGACTCCAGAGGACTCCCTTCAATTCGGACTGTTGTTTCTCGTCGAGGTCTAACAACTTGGCCAGTGACTTGACCCGATCATCAATGCTGGGTGTCTTGTACTGACGCTGCCTCTGATGGCGGGGGGTAACATCCCCCGACGATTGGCGCCCAGCCGAGGCATGCAGCGGCATCAGGGAAAAAACCAGCAGTGCCACGACGAAGGGCCGACGCCTTCTGCCAAGGAATTCTGATTTCATGTTGTGAAGGACCTTTCGTTCGCAGAGGCCTTTGCTTCTGCACCAAAGCTACCGGTTCCGCTCGAACCTTCACACTTACGCGATCTATCCATTATCCTTGGGCCAAGTAATCTGTCAGGCCTAACTCGCGCCAGCTCTGGTCTACGCGGAGGGAATATCAACCAAGCTGTTCTTATTGTCCAAGAAGACGCGCACTCCTGTCAAGGTAACAGAGGCTTAACAGAGGCTAGACAGAGGCTGGGCTGGCTACCGAGAGGCAATCCCTTTTCGCCCACCAATTGCTTCTGTAGCTCATCGGTTACCTACGAAAGCTTCTAAATCACATTCCTGAAATACGCGTGTAACTTGGTCCGCCCGACACTTCGCGTATGCCCACGACCGCTGTCCTGGTGCACGACTGCGAAAATCCGTTTGCAACTACCAAGCTCTTCCGTGTGGGGATGGCCGCAACGTTGGAAGATGTCATCGAACGCCAGTGGCTGCGGTATCTGGATTTCAATTGTGAGCTTAGGGACGGGCTCGACAGCTCTGCCTGGACTGGGCTCGACCGCGATCGGTTCGATCTTATCTGCGATCACTTGATGGCGCATGACACGGCCACTTGCAAGCTCCGCATGCAGAGCGGATATCGCGCCAAGGGAAACCTTGGCTATTATGGCGAGGAATTCTTTGACTTCAGCTCCTTCGAAAGCATGCGTGGCGAAGTTCTGGAGCTTGGAAGGGCTTGCGTTCTGATGGGCTGCAGTTCCCTATCGTCTCAGAATGAAGATGAGGGAATGGCGCTTTATAAAGCGATGAGGGAAAAGTATCTCGTCGAGCCCTCGCTGAGGAGCAATCCAGTGGCGGGGCGCGGGTACAAGTCGAATAGTTCGTACACGGCGCCACTGCGCTACCGCGACTGCTCCGAGCCTATCTGGACATTCCCGGGCGCATCTGTGGACCGCCGGCGATTGACCATGAATTCAAGACTATCGATTTCCTGACGTTAGTGGATCTGCGAGGGCTGCCAGATCGCGTTGGAGCGCGGTTTTTCTGATTCGCGACCTACGCTCGCACTAGTGTACTAGACAGCGGCGGGACGACGTTTTCCGACGTTCGTAGCCTGCTCGAAAGCGTAAGCCATCTGCAAGACTCCCCAATCGTCGTTGTGCCGGCCGACGATCTGAATTCCGATCGGCAGTCCGCTTTCGGAGAAGGCACAGGGAACCGAGATGGCGGGGTTCCCCGCGACGGAGATGTAATAAGCCGACTTCATCCAGGCGATGTAGTTTTCCATCTTCACGCCGGCAATCTCCACCGGGTAATGCGTCTTCACGTCAAACGGTAAAACCTGGTTCACGGGCAGAATAAAAAACTCATATTTTTCCATGAACTCGCGCATCCGCTGGTAGAGCGCCGTGCGTTTGGATTCCACTCGCGACAAATAGGGTCCCGTGAGTTTTCGCCCTTCTTCCACGTGCCAGCGGACATATTCATTCAGCTTACCGGAATTAGCTTCGAGAATATCGCCGAAACTTGCCTCAATGGACCAGTGACGCCACGCGACAAAACACTCGTTGGCATCAGACAAATCTGGTTCGGCTTCCTCGACGATGCAGCCGAGGCTTTGGAATACTTTGTGCTGCGCTTGCACGGCATTCTTCACTTCCGGTTCCCAAGGCAGATCCATGTCCCTAAACATGGCGACACGAACGCCCTTGAAATTCCGACCTGCCAATGAGTGCGAGAACTGGCTGCCAGATTGATCAATGGAAATAGGAGAGCGGCGGTCGAAGCCTGCGAGGGCGCTTAGGAAAAAGGCGCAGTCGGTGACGCTGCGGGCAACCGGACCGGCGACACCCAGAGTGAACCATCCGAGTGTGCTTGGGGGATTGGGGACGCGTCCAGGGGAAGTTCGCAGACCAACCACATTGCAAAAATTGGGGGGATTTCGCAGGGAGCCACCCATGTCGCTGCCATCGGCCAGCGGCACCATGCCGCAAGCCAGGGCCACTGAACCTCCGCCGGTGCTCCCCCCACAGGTCTTCGTCAAATCGTAAGGATTGAGAGTTGGTCCGAAAACTGGGTTGAATGTCTGCGAGCCGAGACCCCATTCCGGCACGTTGGTCTTACCAATGACAATGGCACCGGCATTCTTTTCACGTTCCACGACGAGGCAATCGAAATTAGGTATGTCGTTTTTGTGAAGAGGCGAGCCAAACGTCGTGCGAATGCCCCTTGTTGGGTGCAAATCCTTCACACCGACAGGGAGGCCGTGCAATGGCCCTTTGAGATTGCCCCTTAGGGTAGACTCGTCCGCGGCCAAAGCCTGCGCCATCAGCTGGTCCGCCGGAACCAGCGTGACAATTGCATTGACTTTGGAATTGACGCGATCGATCTGCCGCAAGTGGGCTCGCATCACTTCACGCGCCGAGAGCCTTTTCTGACGGATCAAATCTGCCATTCGCCTTGCGGACAGGAAGCAGATGTCCGAATCCGAAGCGGCAGGCGTGTCCATATTTTCGGTGATGCTTGCCAGCTGATGGTCTGGTTCCATGGCTCTGGTCTCCATCGAGCGTTCAATAAGCGGCCTAAGTGCTACCGAGGCGGCGGCTGTGGTTCCGAACTTGAGCACGTCACGTCGCGTGATTCTATCGGTCATGCGTGACCTCATTTCGAAGGTGACAGGCACCAGCGGGGCGGCCCGAGCTCAGGAAAGGTATGACCGGCGCCGCTGGTGACGAATCTCATAGCGCAAAACCTAGGAACCCGGTAAGAGTTCTCTGGCGAGGAGAACGGCCTTCTCGGCATGCGACCTTTCAATCAAGCGGCCGCGGGCGAAGTCCTGTGTCCCGCCGCCTTTGCCGCCGACCTTTTCGAGCACCTGTTTGAGAAGCGCGCTCATGTCCTTGCCTGCAGAAGGATGCTGGGCAAAGAGTAGGTTGCCGCCTTCTGCAGCGGCCAAGAGAGCAATCGCTTTTTCGGACTTTGCAAATGCGGTGGCAAAGAAGCCTAGGTAATCGGCCGGAACACCTTCGAAAACGCGTGAGACGACACGAAATCCGTTGGCTTCGAGCGGCGTGGTCTCGAACGCTAGAGTGGCTTCGCTTTCCGCCAACCGTTGAGTCACGGCGTGAAAACTCTTGAAATTCGTGTCCCGCTCTGCGAGCATGCGTGAGGCAGCGGAGACGAGGTCTTCGGGAGCGCACCTCAATTTCTCGGCGGTCTGGCGCAGTACCTGGAAATCATGACGCGCGAACCGTTCCGAACGGCGTCCGCAGACAAATTCAACACGCCAATCCTGGCGGACTTTGGTGCAGCGGCGCAGCAATACGAGACCGATCTGGCCGGTGCGCTTGACGTGAGTGCCGCCGCACGGTTGCAAATCGGCAGACTCTATTTCGATGGCACGGAGGATGCCGTCCCGTTCGACTTCTTTTCGCACGCCAAGTTGCGACAATTGGTCCGCGGTTCCGTAACGGACGTTGACCGGGCGATCCTCGAAGACAACCTGATTTGCGGCCCGCTCTGCGCCTTCAAGAATTTCCTCTGCAGGTTCGGGGCCACGCAAGTCAATGGTGCATATTTCGCTTCCCAAATGGAAGGAAACCGTGGACAGCCCGAAGCGTTCCTGAAACATGGCAGACAGCAGATGCTGGCCGGTGTGCTGCTGCATGTGGTCGAAACGGCGGGGCCAGTTGATGCAGCCCTTGACCTCGCCGAGTTTCACGGGTCGATCAACGATGTGGAGGATTCCGTCCTCGGCATCGCGGACATCGACTACGTTGGCATCACCCAGCTTGCCGAGATCGTGCGGCTGGCCACCGGACGCAGGATAGAAGGCGGTTCGATCCAGGACGACTTCCCAAGCAGGAGCTTGGGCCACAGGGAAGGAAGGAATCAAAGCCGGCTCAGAACTTATGACTCGTGCGGTGAATTCCGTTTCGAATGCGTCGTCGTAATAGAGCCTACGCGTGGCCATGCTGCTACCCCCTTGGCGCCGACTGGAGCGCACGCTGCCAGACTTCGGTGTATTTATAGCCGGTGCCGGTATTAAAGAGCACGACAGTTTCTTCCGGTTGGATCCAGCCAGAGGCGGCGAGCTTTCTCGTTGCCATCACGGTTGCTGCACCCTCGGGTGCGGCGAAGACTCCTTCGAGCGCGGCCAGTTCCCTTCCGGCCTGCAGCATCTCTTCGTCGGTGACGGTAAGTGCCGTTCCTTTCGTTTGGCGAAGCATGTTTAGAATCAGAACATCCCCGAGCGGCCCGGGAACGCGCAAGCCTGAAGCAATCGTGGCAGCATTCTGAAAGAAAGCGGCGGAATTCTGGTGGGCTTCCCATGCCCGCACGATGGGCGCGCATCCTTGGGCCTGCACGACCACCATGCGGGGCCGGTCCGTGCCAATCCAGCCCATCTCCTGCATCTCGTCGAAGGCTTTGCACATTCCGATCAATCCGACGCCGCCTCCTGTGGGATAGAGAATAACGTCGGGAAGTTTTCCTCCGAACTGCTCCCAGAGCTCGTATCCCATGGTTTTCTTGCCCTCGACGCGGTAAGGCTCCTTGAGCGTGGATACGTCGTACCACCCTTCGCGGTCCTTGTGCTCGGCGACGTATTTGCCGCAATCGGAGATCAGGCCGTTCAGCTTAACGACCTGGGCGCCAAACGCCCGGCACTCCATTACGTTGGCTGCCGGGGTGTCCGCGGGCATCACGATGACCGCAGGGAGCCCGGCCGCCGCGGCGTAGGCTGCCAGCGCACCTCCCGCGTTGCCGGCCGTGGGAGCGGCCAATACCTTGGCGCCGAGCTGCTTGGCACGAGAGACAGCTGCGGTCATCCCGCGGGCTTTAAAGGAGCCTGTCGGATTCAATCCCTCGTCTTTGACGTACAGGCACTGCAAGCCCATGGAGGCTCCCAGGCGCCCCACATGGATCAAGGCGGTCATGCCTTCGCCGAGCGAAACCGGAGCATCGTTGGGCAAGACTTCAGCGTACCGCCACAGGGTGCGTGGCCGGGTCTTCAAGCTCTCGAGGAGGAGAGTGGCGGCGGCGCGGCGCAGGTCGTATCGAGCCAAAAGAGGCTTCCCGCAGGTGCACAGATGCTGTTCTATCGAAGGGTCATATTTCTTGTCGCAGGCGGAGCAATCTAGTTCAATAACATTCAAAGGTTTGGTCATGACCGTGAGAGTCTAGCACAGGCCTTTTTGGCCGTTTATTAGTCGTCGTGGCCGCTTAACCAGCCGGAAGCGCATCCTATTTCACGGTACAATTGGAGCATGGGAGTGCGCCTGATCGCGCTGGATATCGACGGTACCCTGCTGGATAACCGCTGGCAGCTGTCCGAAGCCAATCGGGCCGCAATTGCTGAAGCGTTGCGCCGGGGCATCGAGGTGGCGCTGGTCACCGGGCGACGCTATGACTTTGCTATGCCGGTGGCCCGCAAGCTGGATTCTCCCCTAACGATGATCGTGAACAATGGCGCGTTGATCCGCTCCAAAGAAGGCCAGACGCATCTGCGGCATCTTCTGCCGCGGAGCACAGCCGAACAGGTTCTCGAACTGACCAGGCCCTGGCGCGATGGCGCGGCAGTGATTTTCGACCGGCCGCTCCAGAATCAGCTCATACTCGAACTACTGGATCCGGACGATTCGATGCGCTACGCCTACTACTCGCGAAACAAGGAATTTATCGGCATCGTCAATCCCCTTGAATCCTGTCTGACGGAAGACCCCCTCCAGGTGATGCTCTCCGGGAAAGTCGAGCCGATGCGGAAGGCGGAGGCTGCTCTCGGCGGTGCGTCTTTCGCGGAAGAATTCTCGCGCGCAGTGACGTGCTACGAGAGCAAAGATTTCGCTATGATTGACGTAATCAACCGCAGTGTTCGAAGGGATCGTCGCTGGCGGAATGGGCAGCGCTGCGCGGATTCACACGCGAAGAAGTGATGGCCATCGGGGACAACCACAACGACCTGGATATGCTCTCGTTCGCGGGCATCCCCGTGGTGATGGGAAACAGCGTGGCGGCGTTAAAGACATACGGCTGGCATGAAACCGGGACGAACGACGAGAACGGTGTAGCTTTGGCGATCGAACAATTTGCATTGCGGGAGGCCGCGCCTTGCGTCTGAAGCGTGCCGCACTTCTGCTCTCACTTGTCGTCTTGGCAGCGCCGACGCTGCGAGCGGAATACGTGGTGCTTCGCAGCGGCCAGCGCCTGAGGGTAACGGGCTACCAGCTTCTGGGAGACAAGTACCGCTTGCAAATGGCCGGAGGGGTGGTGGAGATTGCCGCCGAAGACGTCGTGGCCATCGAGCCGGAAGACTCCTTTACGTCTCTGCCTGCAAAGGCGATCGTCAAGCCGCCCTATCGCGAATTGGTTCAAGCAGCGGCGGCGCGCTATAACGTGGACGCCGACCTCATCACTAGCGTAATCGCCGTGGAGTCCAACTTCGATCCAAAAGCATTGTCGCGCAAGAATGCGCGCGGGCTGATGCAACTGTTGCCGGAGACGGCGGCGCGGCTGGGAGTGCAAGACATCTACGACCCGCAGGAGAACATCGACGCGGGGACACGCTACCTGCGCGAACTACTGGAGAAGTACAACAACAACCTCACGCTGGCGCTGGCTGCCTATAACGCGGGGCCCGACCGCGTGGAGCAATACGGCCGCGTTCCCCCCTTTACAGAAACGCTTTCCTATGTGCGCCGTGTGAAGCGCAGTTACGACAAGAGCAAATCCAAGGCTTCCGCGAAAACACCGGCTCCCCCTGGAGCAATCGCAGCGACTTCCCGGCCTCGTCAGTCTCAATAAAAACTATTGTTGGGGCGGAGGATTTTGCTGTGGACTAGCTGGGCTGCCGGGTTGTTGGCCGGGGGTCTGACCGAACGACGGGGCCAATCCCGTTCCCGACTGCATGCCTGGCTGTCCCGCTCCGAGATTGTCCTTTGAAGGATCCCAGATAAATTCGAAGAGTCGATAATTCTTGGCTTTCTCGTAGACGATGATGGAAGGTTTGTTGACCTTGCTTCCGACGCCGATGATGTTGCCTCCGATGATGGTGGGCGGATCACCAGTGGGGATGGCCTGCGGATTGGATCCCGAGTCGCTCTGGTCGGTCCCTTCAGGTGTTCCCGTACTAACCGGTGGATTGGTACCCGAAGTCGTTCCACCGAGCGGTGTCCCGCCCAGGCCTTGCTGGCCAAAAGCGCCGGGCTGGGCCGGGGCGCCAGGTCCGTTCAATGCGCTCGCGGGAGTGCCCACGCCCCGTATTTGAGGAAGCTGGAGATTTTGGGCAGGCTTCAGGCTGCCCATGAGCTGTCCCGCTGGCCCCACATAAATGAACCTCCAGGAACCGTCTTCCTGGTTCATGGGGTCTTTGTAAACTTGGCGCATGAAGCGGAGTGAGCCCACCTTCGGCTTGGTGAGGTCTTCGAGGGAGGTCGGGAACCGCCCCATTTTGCGGAAATAGAGCTTTACTCCGCGGGCGTACTGCTTCCCTCGCCAAATCATCTCTTTTTCTTTTTCGCGCCGAGCCTCGGTCAGGATGTTTGGCACAACCACCATCGTGGAAATCAGCAAAACGGTGACCAGGAAGATGATTACGAGCAAAGCATATCCACGCTCGCTGCGCTTCCCTGCTGTTGGTGGACGCCTGGCGTTCATGAGGAGGGCGGTGCTCCTTGCTCCTCGAGGAGGGCGGTGCCTCGCCGCCCCGAGGAGACTTCTTCGAATTCGAGGTTCGCGTTGCCCACTTTCAGGATACGAAAGCGATTAAGCAAGAGTTCGCCTTCCGCGACAACATAGACCTCTTCGCCGTCAGTGAAGAAGGCACGACGGGCACTACCGAAGGGAACGGTGCCGTAGCCGAAGAATTTTAATGGCAGCGTCGGAGGAGGGGGAGGCGGCGGCGGGGGAGGGGGACCTGACGACTGTTCAGTCGTGGTGGTGACCGGTGGTGGTGGCGGCGGCGGAGGAGTCGCGCTGAAGATATTGCGGCCGGTACTCTTGTATTCGGTCTCGCGGGCCCTCTTCAGCCTGTCGGTGTGGAGCTGGGGGTTTTCCACGGAAAGCAATTGAGGGGCCGTGGTGCCCGCAGCGACGGTCACAATGGGTTTATCATGGTCGAGATACAAAAACCAGATAACCCCGGCGATCAGCAGGAGCACGGAGAGCACGGCGAGTTGTTTCTTCTGCTTCATGTGCCCATCCGGAAATAGGTCCTGACGTGTAGCACCACCTTGATAACATTTGATGCTTGATTCGCGTTCTCAGATGCGAGAGTCAATGAATCCACCTGGTAGAGATTGGCGGAGCGCTGCAAGCCATTCAGAAACCCGATCATGCTCACATAATCTCCACTCACGGTAGCGTCGATGGCCACTTCTGTCATCCCACGGTTGGCAATCTTGGTCTCCCTCGAAGAATACCCTTCGAGCTGAATTCCATTTTTCTTGGCAGTGGCGCCGAGTTCAGACCGGACGGAGGAATAGCCCGCGCTGGCCGGAAAGAGCGACTCTTCAAATTGATCACAATCTTTCTGGATGGCGGGAATGTTCTCGCGGATGTCCTGGGCGCGCTTGATATCTGCTTTCAAGACACTGTGTTGCCTGGTCTCCATGGCCAGCTGTTGTTGTGGCGCGTGCGGGGCGGAAAGCTGCCAACTGTAGGCAGCAAGCGCGACATCCGTAAGGACGAGAAGAATCACGCTGCCGAGAATCGCCCGTTTCCGCACTGTGAAGTCGCGCCGCATCAAAGTCTCGAATAGACAGTTGACAATTGGACCACCGTTCGATCGCCGTTTGTGTTTCCGCTCGGATTGGCGTGAACATCCAGTACTTTAACTCCCGTAAATTCTTTCGATTCTTCGAGGGCGCGCTCAAATTTGAGCTCTGCTTCGTCACTTGTGGCGCCCACGGTCAGTTTCACTTCCACGTATCCTGCAACCTGCTTGGGCTCGATGCTGACGACGCGCACGCCGGTCGGAAGAATGTGCTCCAGATCCATGAACATGAGTGTCCAATTGAAGCTGCGCGCGTCGAGGATGGTATTGATGAAAGCGGCGCGATCGTGCAAATTGGCGATGTCCTTTTGACTGAAATAGCGCTCCAGCTCTTTGCGCTGCGCTTCGAGCTTGGCCATCTCCTGACGCATTTTTTCCGTCCGAGCGCGCAAGGCATAGTCGACTTTGCGGGCAGAATAGACGTGCCAACCCAACCCCAGAAACAGGAGTCCCGCGACGACCGCGGTCAGACCGGCACCAACCAGGAATCGCCGGTGGGTTTCCAGTGCCTTGGTTGCTAAATTGAGCCGAATTTTCATGCTCTTCTTGCCTCAATCCCGAAAAACCGACGTTAGCCTCGTTGCAGCATCCAACCGATCAAACCTTCCAATTCGCGATCCGCCAGCGGACTGGCGTCCTCTTTGATGCGTCCATCGGAGACTGCGGAGTGTAGCAACGACCGCACCTCACAATGGAATTCGGCCTCCAGTGGCTTGGCAAACTCAGCGAGTCGGGTGCCAAGCCCGGCGACGCATACGGATTGAATGGCCTCATGCCAGGTATCCTGATAGTACGCCGCCACCGGAAAAATCTCTTCGAGAAGCATTTGCGGCTGGAGGTTCACGCCGTGTGCCGGAAGTTCCGTACAACGATAGCCGCACAAAACACCGCGGCGCACGATCGCGGTAGTCAAGGTGGAACCCGAGACGCGCGCCAGGAGCGTCGCCTTCTCATCTTCGACTAGCGAGATGGCGGCCAGCGAAGAACTCAACACCACGCCGGGATGCAGCCCGATTCCCTCGACCAGGGATTCGTACTCCCTGATAATGCGGAGCCTGGCGAGGGCCGTGACGACGTCCACGCCGACTTCGCGCGGTGCCTGGCGCATGTAGGAGATGAGCGTCTCATCGGCTTCAAAGGGCACGCTCTTCTTCAGCTTCCACCGCAACATCGGAACGGCTTCGGCCGCCGAGCGCGGGAAGTCCTCAAAGTGCTGCACGAAGACGCGGATCACCGTGTCGGGAACGATCATGGCAACATCTTCTTCGTCCCGGGTGCCGAGACGAGTGCAGACATTGGTCACTGCCGCCTTAACGGCGGCTCCGTTCACGATGTTGGCTTCGACGGCCGATGGCACTAGCGCTCCAACCGGCAAAGATTCAACAGCATAGCCATCCAGCGAACCCGTGCGGCTCCAGCGGGCCGCTGCTACGCGATCCGGCGCAACTTCGATGGCCATCGCAGCGCCCGGCATGGCATCCAGCCAACGCGCAACCCGGCGCGCCCACTCAAACTGGTAAATCCCCTGCCGGAATGCAGTGGTGCTACTCAACGAAAGTCACCTTGTTAATCTCTTTCACGGTAGTGATGCCCGCGCGAATCTTGGCCAGCCCGCTTTCGCGCAGAGTGATCATGCCCTCTTCGCAAGCAACGCGCTTGATCTCCGAAGTCGGACGGCGATCCACAATCATTTCCCGGATGCGGTCGGTCAGGTCGAGCAATTCGCAGATGGCCGTCCGGCCATGATAACCAGTACCCGAACACTCCAGGCACCCGGCGCCCTCGGCAAACGTGACGTTGGCCCACACAACCGGGTCGAGACCCGCTTCCTTCAATTCCTCGGGCGAATATCTTTTGGGCTTTTTGCAGTTCGTACAGATCACGCGAACCAGCCGCTGCGCCATGATGCAGTTCAAAGCAGAGACAAAGTTGTACGGCTCGACCCCCATATTGATGAATCGGCCGATGACATCGGTCACGTTGTTGGCGTGGACGGTGGTAAAAACGAGGTGGCCGGTAAGTGCCGACTGAATGGCGATTTGGGCCGTTTCCTGGTCGCGGATTTCGCCGACCATGATCTTGTCGGGGTCGTGACGCAAGATGGACCGCAAGCCGCGCGCGAAGGTGAGACCCTTCTTCTCGTTCACCGGAATCTGGGTGATGCCCCGCAGCTGGTACTCAACTGGATCTTCGATGGTGACGATCTTGTCTTCATCGCTCTTGATCTCGTTGATGGCCGCGTAGAGCGTGGTCGTTTTCCCGGAACCCGTGGGACCCGTCACGAGAACCATGCCATAGGGTTCGCGAATGTAGCGCCGGAAACGGCGGGTTTCTTCCACAGAGAAACCAACGACGTCTAGAGTCAGACTCTGGAATTTCTCTGAAAGCGTTTCTTTGTCCAGAACGCGCAGGACTGCGTCTTCACCGTGACTGGCGGGCATGATGGAGACGCGCAAATCGATGTAGCGCCCCTTGTATTTCACGCGGAAGCGGCCGTCCTGGGGAACGCGGCGCTCTGCGATGTCCAGATCGCTCAGCACTTTGATGCGGGAGAGCACCGTGGAATGCCATTCCTTGGCAATGGGCTGCATGGCATGCTGCAGCACGCCGTCAATGCGGTACTTGACGGCTACTTCCGAGTCCCGTGCCTCGATGTGGATGTCGCTGGCGCGGCGCTCCAGTGCGGTGAAGATGATGGTCTCGACGAGGCGCACCACCGGGCTGGCGGTGCTATCGCGAGTTAGACGGTCGCCGGAAATCGTCTCCTCGCTGTCCTCGTCTTCCTTGGAAGTCTGCAGCGTGAAAGCCTCGGTGGCTTGCTCGAGCACGCGCTGGGATTGCTCGGTGCGTTTCAGAAGATCGCCGATCTGGCGGGCGGTAGCGACACGAATCAAAAGTTTCTTGCCGAGCAGGAGGGGCAGCTCATCGCTCATCTGCACCTGGCCGGGGTCCGCCGCCGCAATGGCCAAAACATTGTTGCGCAGTTCAAGCGGCACGAAGTTGTAGCGGAACATCAAGTCTGCGGGGATGGTACGAAACAATTCTGCATCGATCCGCTGTTCTCGAAGATCGATGAACACGTAGCGGTATCTTTCCGCGAGCTTGCGCGCGAACTCGCGTTCGTTCTGTTCGTCACCCTCAGCTGGCAGCCCAGGCGCAGGAGGAAGTTGTTCTATGGTGGCCATGATCCCTTACTTTGTCGCCCCCATCATGGAGAAAGAAAAGATGGGTAGATACAGTGAAATCAGAATAAATGCAACTAACAAGCCCATGAAAATCAATAGAATGGGCTCGATGAGGGACACCAGCGCGGACAGGCGCACGTTGACCTCTTCCTCATAAAACTCCGCCACGCTGTTCAGCATGGGGGAAAGCGCACCGCTCGATTCGCCCACCTCGATCATATCCAGGGCCATTTCCGGCATGACACCCTTGGAGGCCAGGGCGGCATGCAGGGATTCCCCTTCGCGTACCATCTGGGTAGCCTGGCCGACCGTGGCACGCAGCAATTTACTGGTGATGGCATCACTTGCGGTTTGGAGTCCTGCCACCAAGGGCGTCCCGCCCGTCAGTAGCGTCGAAAGTGTGCGGGAGAACTGCGCCACTTGAAATTTGAGGAGCGTGTCACCAATCACCGGCAGACGGAACTTGAAACGATCGAAAGCCGTTCCACCTTCTTCGGTACGGGACCAAAGAAAAACTCCGGCTGCCGTCGCGGCCATCAACGCGACGATTCCAAGAACAGCAAACCGATAGTCGACGGTCAAGGCAATCAACAATCGCGTGGGCCCGGGGAGCTCCACGTTCAGGTCGCGGTAAAGCAGACCAAACTTTGGAATCACCGCGGTAACCAAATAGGTCACGATAACGGTCGCAACGCTGAGCAACAAAACGGGATAGACCAGCGTCGCGAGAACCTTTTTGCGCACGCTCGTGCTCACTCGCTGATAGGCAATGTAGTAGTCCAGGACACCCGGCAAATTTCCGCTCTTTTCGCCCGCCAGGATGGCCGTCGAGTAAACTTTCGAAAATACACCGGCTTCAGCGACAGCCTCGGAAAGCGACTTGCCCTCCCGGACCCGGTCCCGGATCTGGGTGATGACCGGACGGAGTTTGGGCGATGTGGCTCGGCTGGAGAGAAGATCCAAAGATTTCAAGATTGGCAAACCTGCTTTGATCAGCGTGTTGAATTGCTGATTGAGAATGAGGAATTCCGAACCGCCAATCTGGCGTCCACTCTTCTGGCGGACCAGCCCGGCGAGGCGGCCGCCACGGGATTCCACCGAATAGACGTATAATCCCCGGTCAACGAGTTTCTGACGCGCTTCTTCCTGTGAATTCGCGGGTTCGACGTGCGAAAAGACACGCCCTTCGGCATCCGCCACCCGGCAGTGAAATTGACCCATAGCCTCTCTAGTTTACCTCATCTAGCTGATATGCGGGGAAGGCCTGGTAGGTTGGCTGTTCCTCTCAGGAAAGGGGACTGCAATACCTGGCTGTTAGGGAGTGGCCCCACTTTCGCCGGGTAATTCTCCGTTTACGATGGCCACGCCCGGAGGAGCATGGAAATGGAAGAGAGCGTCGTCGACAGGAGGGTCAGCCTGCCAGTTGGTAAAGTGAAATTCGATGCGCACCCCCCCAGGATCTCTAACGGCCACGCTAACCAGTTCTCCAGTGTTCTTGACAATCTCAAAAAATACGGCTTCGCTATCCTCTGCACCGGGTTTCCCGCTCTCCGAGGCACTCGGATTTTGCGATTGAGCGCCAGAACCGCGGAGTTTGCAGCGAAGCATCACATCGACGGGGCTTTCGAGCTTCTCAGAAGTAGCGACTTGCACCCGGGCGCACACGCGCGAAATTCTCATCTCTCCCGCGAGCAGGGCCAGAGGTGTCCTCCAATCCGTGCTTTCCTTCGCGGGAACGCGCGTGACGGTGTGGTCTGCCGGAACGTAGAACCAGGCCGACTTGCCGTCCACGAGGAATAGGTTTTTTTCGGGAGCCTGGTACTCCCAGCGCATCTTGCCAGGGCGGCGGAAATAGACAATGCCTGCTTCTATGCGGACGATGCGTCCGTTTTCGATGTACCGCTCGAGAAATGTTGCTTGTAAGGTCCGGGCAGACCGATATCTAGTTTCCAACCGATTCACGATGATCTTAGCATCGGGAGCTGTCGCGACTATGAAAAACAAGAACAGGGAACGCAGGCACGGCGGCATACATCCAGTCTAGCAAGGCTAGAGCCGTTGCGCTGAGCGCTTCCATCCGGTGCGATAAATTCTCAAAACCACGGGAAGGCCGGACGGGAAACGATTAGATCGTCGGGTCGGAGACGGTCGCCGGGGCTGCATCGTTGTAGCGGATCACACCCGGATAATTGGTGAAAAAACTCCGTCGGCCACTCGAACCGCGCGCAGCTGGGTCGCCGTTAATAGTATAGCTAACCGAAGGCGTAAGCCCATCCCCGGCCCACGTAATGACATAGCCGCTTTTCGTACCGGTCGCCAGAATGGGATCGATCAAGCAGGCTTGCGTTGAGGAGGCCACGCACGGGCTTGCGCCGCCATCGCCGAGATCCGCCAGGGTCGCAGAAAAGCCCAAGGTCGGATAGGTAATCGCATAGGCTGTTTCTGACGACTGAATTGTACGAATACTTTGTACGGCGGAAGCCTCGTTGGCGGCCATCCGTGAAGCCATAAGATTGGGGATCGCAATTGCCGCTACAATCAGAATGATCGCCACGACGATAAGAAGTTCGATGAGAGAGAACCCTGCCTGTTTTTTACTCATAGGGATGTCCCACACGACGGACAACCTTTCCTGGGCCGACACAGCCCACCAGCACTTAGGGAGCATTTCATGGGCCAACCCTCGCCCTAACCGACCTGTTATAACCCCTGTAAAATAAATCATATAGGGTCAAGACGATATCGCCGCGGATGGATTATTATCTCTATCGACAAAAAGCGTCCGCCAAAAACAATCATTGACAATAACCGGCACCTTCGCAATTCCTGATATTAGTTTTCGGCCTCCCAGATTCGGTCGGTAGAGGTTGACGGCGTCAGAAATGAAAAAGCACGGGACCCAGGTCCCGTGCTTTTCGATTCTAACTGGAGCCAAGAGCAAGCCCCAGGTTGAGGTTCTTAGAGTGCCGGGCTGGCGTTCGTGGGGACGGCACCAGCTGCGTCGTAACGGATGACGCCGGACTGGTCGGAGAAGAACCCGCGCTGACCGCTCTGACCAACCACGGTCGGTACCCCAGTCGCAGTGTACTGAACGAATGGTTGGGTACCGGACGTCGTAGCCACGAAGCTATAACCGCTCTTCACGCCGGCGGCCAAGGTCGAGTCGATCAAACATGCCAACGCTGAAGTTGCAGTCGTGGCACAAGTTCCCGCAGCGCCACCAAGCTGGGTTAGGGTTGCAAATCCAACTGAGGGATACGTAGTGGAATAAGTCACTTCCGCCGTGTTGATGGTGCGGATAGAACCGACTGCCGAAGCCTCGTTCGCGGCCATACGGGACCTGAGGAGGTTCGGAATTGCGATGGCCGCGATGATCAGAATGATGGCCACGACGATCAGCAACTCGATAAGAGAGAAACCCTTCTGT
>QHYZ01000038.1 GCA_003225295.1 Acidobacteriota bacterium
CGAGCCACCAGGCATGACGGCGCGTTAGGCGGTTGTTGCGCGGGCTAAGTATGGGCTCAACACAGATCGGCACGGCAACGTCAAAGGTGTCGCCTATGGAAATGCCATTGAAACCAGGCGGCGTGACTCCGATCACTTGGAAGGAATTGCCATCCAGGGTGAGCCGTTTTCCGATCACCGAAGGATCTCCGACAAAGTTTCGCTGCCAGAATGCGTAACTGATGTTTGCTCCAGAGATGCCGCAACCCGGCTGGTCATCCGCCGGACCAAGCAGCCTCCCCAGAATCGGCTCTACGCCAAGGACGTGAAAGAAGTCGCCACTGACGTGGATGCCTTTTGCTCTGCGGACCTCCCCGCCCGTGGCCAGATTGAACCGCTGGTCGGACCAAACGGCAATTTCGGCGAAGCCTTCCTGGCGCTTGCGGATCTGCTCCCACATGGCAAAGGTGAGCTGGGAATACTGGCTGGAGAACTGGCCGGAGCCCCAATGGCGGTCTGCGATTCTAATCGTCCCCAACTCCTGGGGGTTCTTGACCGGAATGGTGCGCAAGCGGATGGAGTCAATGAGCTGGAAGATGGCGGTGTTGGCGCCGATTCCGAGAGCAAGGGTCAGGACGGCGACGAGGGTGAAGCCGGGACTGAGGCGAAGAAACCGCAAAGCATGGCGAAGGTCGCGCCAGAATGAGGTCATAGCATCCCCCTGGTTGTATCAGACGACCGGCGAGACCGAATGTCACGTGGATTAAGCACCGAAAACCCGACATATCTCCTCCATTTGAGTCCCCGTGAGTCGGTCGGCGCCGGAATATGGCTGTAGTTCGCCAATTCGTTGTGCCCGACATGAAAGAATTTCTTTCTGCTTGGTGCAAGCCCTTCGGTTCGGGATTGCAGGCTGATTCGTCGACCGGTGAAAGATGCTTGCAGAAAACGTGAACCGTGCCTTGGCCGGTTACCAGGAAAGGCGTTTGCTCATCAGAAAATGGCTCTTGAGTCTACGCTGCGACTGCATAACGATGGTGCCTAAGCCATGGTCCGGCGAGAAATCATTGGCGAAACCTCTGTCTGAAAATCGACAATCCGGCCTGGTGCTAGTCAGGCAATTGATTTAGGAAACTCAGAGTTTGAAAGCAAACCTGCCAGCGGGACCCGCGGTCAGCAGGCTGTTCAAGTCAAGCTGTGCGAAGGTCGAAACATTCGTCACACTAATGGCATCGAAATCTGCTCATTTGCAAGTACGTCCGCAGCTCAGGGCATCGGGCCACAGAACACCTCGCTCGCGGCGAGAAGGAGCCGCGCATAGCCCACAACCGCTCGGCTGATTCGCGTTACGACGCGCGCAGCCAAATTGTCACCGCCAGGATTCGAGGCCGCGCCTGGGCCGAACGTGTTGCCAGACGAATAGGCCTACGTGAAGAAGACGCCGTTCTGCTCACGCCCTAGCACGGAAACCAGGTTCCGTCCAGGGTCCGGCGCCTCCGTCTCGAACCGGAAGCCAGGTTGCTCGACGGACCACCTAATCGTGGCTCCCGTGCTGAGGAACGAACCTTTGAAGCTCTGCGCGCTGTTATGAATTTGTGCCATCGCGACGATTCCGTTCCATTCGACGTCGAAGGAGACTGTCGCGCGGACGGGGGCCACAGGATCGATGTGCGGATACGGGAAGCCCATGTCGCCGGGCAGTCCCAACCCAAGGGTCAGCGAGTTGCCGATGTCATGGTCATCGAAGACCCTTAGCCCGCTCACGCGCAGGCGAGCCCGCGCTTCGTCGAAGTTAACCTCGACGGCATGGTGCGCCACCGGGACCATCCAGAACACGTCGTTGGAGTCGATGTGCACGTTGTAGTCGTGGATTTGTTGAGGGATGTTGGCCGATCCGGCCGGACCGGTGTAGAGGTCAAGTCAAACAAAGGCGAAAGTGCCCTCATGATGGCGACCGTCGGTGCCGATGAACTTGCCCTGACTGAAGCCCATGTCCGCCCGGAAGGCCAGAGGCGTGGTGATGCCGGTCATGGTGTCTGTTCCGGTCCCACCCCCGCGGATGTTCGTCAAACCCACAAATCCGTCGAAGTCTGTAATCTGCGACGGGTCGCTGATATTGGCGAGCGGGGTTGCGGCGTTCAGCGGGTTATGGTGGATAAAAACCCCAAACGGCTTAAATGGCGCAAGGCCCCCAGGAATCGGATTGACCTGGTTGCACGCGGCGCCGTGCCTATCCTCATCGTCGTCAGCATGAGCCGGCTTTGAACGTATGAGGCCGGCTCCCAGCGCCGCCCCTGCCGCTCCACGAATAAGATTGCGCCGGCTGAGCCACTTGTCCTGAAGTGAGTTCCCTGAAAATGGGCCCTGTTTGTTCATTGTCGTTCTCCTTCGAATCACCGGCCACGCACACAAAAGGAATGTGCTCACCAGCGAGTGATGGCCCGGGCTACCGAAAATACCTGGAGAGAAGCCATGAGCAAGAACAGCTGCAAAGGAAAATCGGGGAAACTGAAGTAACTGTGCACCTCTCAGCTCGGACTTGTCAAGTGTCCGATTACGCTTGCCCTCCCCCAGTATTTGGGCGCTCTCGCGGAGTATTCATGCGACTACCAGTTTCGATGCGGCTGTCGCGGTCCCTGGCGAAATTTATTCGATGGCGATGAACTCTCTTCCGCACAGAAACTGACGTAGTGTTGAGGCCTTCTCGGCAAGAGCGACTCGGCATTCCGAACTCGGGAGCACCGCAGACAATTTCTCACAGAAGGTAGGTAATTGGATCGGCTGGCCCAACGTCGAAAAGCATGGACTGGAAAAATCGTGTCATTATGGCAGCTCCGACGAGGCCCGAGGCTAATCCGATTACAACGATCCTCAGGCCTTCTCCTAGCGTCATCCGCAGGATATCCAGGCGCTGGGCGCCGACAGCGATGCGGATTCCGACTTCGTGCGTCCGCTGGCTGAACGAATACGACATCACGCCGTAGATGCCGATGGCGGCAAGCAGCAGCGCTGCTGCCGCAAAAACACCCAGAAGCTGCAGAGCAAAGCGCCGGTCAGCCACGGACCTGGCGATGATTTGATCCATCGAGCTGATGCTGTGCACCGGAACGTTGGGATCAACGTTTTCAACTTCGTGCCGCACGTCTTCGCCGAGATATTCCACGTCGCCCCGGCTGCGGAGAAAAACCACCGCGTTGACTGGCGCGAACTGCCCCAAGGCAACATAAATATGCGGCACGCTGGGAGCCTCAAAACCGTCCGACTTGATATCGCCAACCACGCCGACAATCGTGAGCCCCTGCAAACCTCGTCCAAATGCAAATTTAAGCTCGTGCCCGAGGGGATTCTCGCTCGGCCAATACCGTCGTGCGAGCGTCTGGTCGATCACCGCAACCGGTTTTGTCTTATATGTATCGGAGTCAGTGAAATTTCGTCCGGTTGTCAAAGGAACTTCCATCGTTCGAAAATATTCCGTATCGACCACAGCAAAGTCCGCAATCGGGCCGCGCTCCGATTCTGTCCCACGACCTTGAATGGAAAAGGGAGAGTAGTTCCTTCCGGAATTCAATGGGCAAGGTGTCGTTTCCGGAAATCGATGCCTGTTCCACGCCGGGCAGGGCGGACACGCGGCGAGAGACTTCCAGAAGAAAATCGGCGCGCTTCTCCTCGACGCTATAGGGATCATTGGCCGGATTGTTGGAGATCGGAATCCAGATTTGCACCGTAGTCAGATGGCTAGGATTGAATCCGGGACGCACTTCGAGCACTCTCCAGAAACTCCGAAGCAGAAGCCCCGCGCCCGCCAGCAAAACAATCGATAGCGCTACCTCCGACACCACCAGAACCCGCGAAAGTCGCGTATGGCGTCTGCCGGCACTCGACCCCCGGCCGGCTTCCCTCAGATTCTCCGCCAGGTTGGGATTCGCAGCTTGCAGCGCAGGCTCCAACCCGAACAGGACGCCCGCAAGGATGTAGATCAGTAAAGCGAAAAAAAGCACCCCGGCACCGACGTCAACTTCGTTGAGCCGTGGAATATCCGCGGGAGCAAGGCTTGTGATCGCATTCTTCAAAAAGAGCACGGTAACTACGGCGCCTCCGCCGGAAATGAGCGACAAAAGCGTGCTTTCGGTCACCAGTTGGCCCGCCAGCCGCGCCCGACTCGCGCCCATCGTCAGACGAATCGCAATCTCGCGCCGCCTTCCGGATGAGCGCGCCAGAAGAAGGTTGGCAATGTTCACGCACGCGATCAACAGCACAAATCCCACCGATCCGAACAGGATGAACAATTCCGTCCGCTGCGGGCCCACCAGGTCTTCCTTCACCGGAACCGTAAGGCCCACGTAGCGGCGGCGGGGTACTCGGTGAGATATTCGCGGCTCAGTTGCGGTATATAGGCATCGAGCCGCGCTTGCGCCTGTGCCACAGTTAGGCCAGGCTTCAAGCGTGCAATCGCAGCCGGAATCATTCTCTGTGACCTTACTGCCGGAACAGGAAACGGAAGACCGTTGAAGCCAGTGGCGATCCAGACATCCACATCGGTATTTAGCGTCCGGCCCGGATGACGAAAGCCCGGGGGCATCACCCCCACAATCGTGTACAGATCGCTATCCAGGCGCATCTTCCGCCCGATTATCTTGGGGTCCGAACCATAGTTGCGCTGCCAAAAGCCGTTGCTGATAACTACGGGCTCCAGGAATCCCGGCACCGCATCCTGCGCCGTGTAAGCCCGGCCAAGTTGTGGCTTTGCTCCCAGCAAGGTGAAGTAATCGGGACTGGTGACAAGACTTTCGGCACGCACCGTCCGATCGCCACCGCCGACGGCCGAATTACTGGGCGCCACCGCCGAGATGCTCCTGAAACACGCCCGAGCGATCTTGTAGATCCCAGAGCTCCGGTGCTGACATACCTACGTCCTGATCGTTCGAGCCACGAAGGTCGTCGAAGACGCGCACAAGTTGCTCAGGATGCGGGAAAGGCAACGGCCGCAGCACAACCGCGTACACCACGCTGAAAATGGCCACATTGGCTCCAATCCCCACCGCTAGGGTCAGCACCGCAACCACGGTAAACCCGGGGCTCTTGAGCAACATCCGGAGCGCGTAGCGAAGGTCTTGGATGAATGAGGCCACCGATCCCCCTAGCGCGAGCCTGGTCACGCGGCAGACGCGACTGTCCCTGTTTCTATATGGACGCGGGAGCCGCATCATTGTTACCAGGGGGATTGCCTCGGGATTGCCGGCTGATTCGTCGACCGGTGAAAGATGCGTGAACAGTGCCGTGCCGGAAAGGCGTTTGGCCATCAGAAGATGGCTCTTGAGTCTACGCTGCGACTGCATAACGATGGTGCAGCCCGCCGAGTCTCGGCAAGGATTGAATCTGGCCTTCAGTCCTGCATCTATCAGCTCGTTGGCAACCTACCCGCAAGGAATCTCTTCTACATGGCGGTGTCTGCCTCCTAACCAAGTGCTGAAGCGAACAAAAAATAGCTTGACAACGATAATTCAACGATGTTACATGTGCGCAATAGAAATGAAAACGTTTACATTTGGAAATTGCTGGTTTTGTGGGTTCTTTCGTCCTCCGGAGGGATTTATGCAACGCTGGCACATTAAGATCGTCACTGCGGTGCTTTTGTTGGGCCTCTTAGCGGGACCGGTGTTTGGCCAGTTTACTAGCGGACTTCAAGGCATTCTGGAAGATGCCAGCGGCGCCAGCATACCGAATGCCATAGTAAAACTTCGAAGTGTGTCGACCGGCGTTGTTGTCGAAGCTAAAACCGATGACTCCGGCGGATACCACTTCAGGAGTCTCGCTCCCGGACGCTACGAGCTCTCCGCAGACGCACCCGGTTTTCAGTCGACGCCCGCAACCGTAACTGTTTACACCGAGCAAGTCGCTACATTCAATCTCAGGTTAAACGTGGCCGGGGTCAGTTCGCAAGTCTCCGTCAGCGCCGAGACTGACACAATCGATACGGGCGACTCCCGTTTGGAGAGCACTGTGCGTACCCAACAATTGCAGGACCTTCCGATTGAGGGGCGCAATTTTCTGGGTCTCGTGGCAGTTGCACCCGGCATTACCGGTCATGGCGCTGTTGGAAACGGCGCACCTGGCGACGCGCCGGACAATTTTTCAACCGAAAAGACTGTCGATGCCAGCGGAAATGGACGCAATTACAGCGGCAACCAATTCACCGTCGACGGTCTGAATATCACAAGTAACATTTTGCTGGGAACGGCGAACCTGACGCCCAACCCGGATTCCATTCAGGAAATGGCGGTTCAAACCAACACGTTCAGTGTGGAGAACGGTCGCGGCAGTTCGGTGCAGATTGCGATCACGACAAAATCTGGCTCTAACCAGTACCACGGAACGGGGTCCTACTTCTTTACCGACCAGCATCTATGGGCGCGTACGGAGTTCACGCCCACCACCGGCTACGAACCGTTTAAAAAGAATGACTTAGCAGGAACCTTTGGCGGTCCCATCATCAAGAATCACACCTTCTTCTTTGCATCGGTAGAAGACCTGCGAGCACAGGTATCGCAAGCAACACAGGTGCACGTGGTGGAGAGCCCGGAATTTGTCGCCTTTGCTAAACAGGCTTACCCCAACAGCATCGGGACGAAATTGCTGACTCAATATCCACTGTTCAGCGTTGTCACGACGGGAGTTAATCAGACGGCTCAACAAGCTTTTGGTTCGGCGTGCGGAACCCCGTCTGCCGGTAACATCCCCTGCGACCTCCCGGTATCGGACAATGCGAGGTTCAAGCCCAGCCCGTTCCGTAACGCCCTGCAATACAATTTCCGGGTCGACCAATCCTTCAGCAAAGATCGTCTGTACTTCAGCATGTACAGGACGAATCTCGACACGGAGAACATCGCCATCCGCCAAGGTTTTCACGATGTCGGCAATAACAACACAAAAGCATACCAGGCAGCGTACACCCACATATTTAACCCCAATCTGCTAAACGATTTTAGTTACGGCCAGATTCGTGTGCAGGGCAGCAGCGGCGAAAGTGGCGGCATTCCCTTCCATGTGCCGGATATCGGCATCGACGGCGGTCAAGAGGGTATCAACGGGCCTTGGGGGCCAGCGACCTTCATTCAGAACAATTACAACTGGCGAGACGTCGTAACCCTGCTCAAGGGAAAACATTCCTTGAAATTTGGTTACGAGTTCTGGAAAGGGGACGACGACGCGCGCTTTGCGGGTCCTTATTATCGACCGCATTTCCAGTTTGCCACGCTGTTGACTCTTGTTCAGGATCAACCCCGGGAGGAGAGTGGCGTCAACTTTAATCCGTTGACGGGCAAGCCCGCCGACGGCGCGTATCGTCATCTTTTAAACACGAACGGGACATTTGTTCAGGACGATTGGAAGGTTAAGCCCGACCTTACATTGACGATAGGAATTCGGTGGGACGACTACGGGAACCCGCATCCCGACGAAAAAACAGGGGCGGAGGGCAATGTGTTCCTCGGAACGGGCAGCGACCTGAACAGTCGCGTCGCGAATGCCGTTGTCAAAGCCGTCAAACAAACATATGCGGGGCGCTTAAACAAGAACTTCAGTCCGCGCCTCGGCTTCGCGTATAACCCCGATCGTCACGGTATGACGGTGTTCCGCGGTGGCATCGGGCTCTACCACAATTGGATTCCGCTCGGCGAAGATAATCGCGTGCGGCAAAATCCTCCAGGCCTGATCACCCCTACTTTCCGTGCCGGCGATCCGATCCCGCCGATTTTCGGGCTTGGCACCACAGATCAACCACCGTTCGGATTTACCTTCCCTACGATTCCTGCCGGGCAACTTGATTCTCGCGGTGGACTTGTGGGCATCAGAGCCCAAGCGAATGGCATTGATCCCAAAATTACGCCGGACAGTACGTATATCTATACTGCTGGCGTGGAACGTCAGTTGCCATTTAAGTTGATCGTGAGCGGTCATTATAGTGGTTCTTACACCTATAACGGAATAATCGGTACGGACATAAATCGGTCTCCGGGCGACTTGCTCGACGGGACGCTCGACCGTCTTAACCCTAGCTTCGGAACAATGTATTACGAGTTCAATGGCAACGTTATCAAGTACAACGCCGGGATCTTTGCCGTACGGCAAACGCTAGGCCACTCTTTCTGGCAAGCGTCGTATACTTTGTCTAGAGTCACTGACTACGGCCAGGCGGGGTCTCGTGTCAATCGCGATCCCGGATACGCGGTGCCGACACAATACAACCTCAGCCAGTATGAGGCGCCCGCCGACTGGGATGCGACTCACCGCTTCGCGCTTGCGGGTACCTATGAGATTCCTAGTCCTCGGAATAACAAATTCTTGAAGCCGGTTCTCGGTGGTTGGGAAGTCGGTTCAGTGTGGATCCTGCAATCAGGCAATCCGATTACGATTGTCAACCAGGCGGATTTTGCCCATGGCGGGGATTACAATGCCGACGGCGTGAATTTTGATTTTCCCAACGCTCCCGCTACGGCGTTGCCGACGAGCTTCAGCCGCAATCAGTACATACAGGGAATTGCGCCAGCATCGGTGTTCGGCACGCCAGCCCCTGGAACTGAAGGGAATTTGAAACGAGCCACGTACCGAAACCCGGGATTCATAAACGTCGACGCGAGTCTCATCAAAAATAACCGTTTCGAATTCTTCCACGACAACATCAACCTTCAGTTGCGGTTCGAATTCTTCAACGTGCTGAATAGGGTAAACCTACAAGGCATTGATGCTAACCTGAACGACTCTAATTTCGGGAAGTCCACTAATACTTACGACCCTCGCATTATTCAGCTGGGAGCTCGTATCGTGTTTTGATTTGCCGGGGCGGCTGCGATTTGTTCGCGGCGCACTCCACGTTTTCTCTCCCGGCGTACAATCGAGTTCAGGGCAGATCCTTGTTTCTCATTTCCACACTCCTGATAACGTTGTTTGCGCAATTCGCTGGACTGGATCAGCAAAGTAATGTCGAAGCGCAAAGACTTCTCGAGCAAATCGAGTTGGGACTGAAACAACAACCCTCCAATCCGCGGCTCCTTGCCGCTCGCGGTTTGGCACTCGAGCGGCTGAACCGGGATCGCGATGCATTGCAGAGCTTTGAAGAGTCGCTTGCTATCTCGCCGAAATTCCTGATCGCGCTGGAGGGCGCCGCTGACATCACCTATCGCACCCATGATCCGAAGACCTCTAATTATCTATCGCGGATTCTGCAACAGGATCCGCAGAATGCGGCCGCGCACGGAATGGCAGGGACCCTCGCTTTTGAAGAGCACGACTGTCCGGCGGCGAACCAGCATTTTGCCGCGGCGGAGTCCGCTCTCAGCGATAATCCTCTGGCCTTGGCGCAGTGGGGCGAGTGCTTGCTGGCTGACGACGAACCGCATCTCGCGACCAAGCGGCTTGGGCAATCGCTCCGCCTCAGGCCACAGGACAAGAGAGTAAGTTATGATCTCGCCCTGGCGCTACATTTGGATCAGCACGATGAGGAAGCATTAGAGATCACCAAAACATTGGACGCCGATAGCGCTGTCCTAAACCTCCTCGGATCTATCTATGCCAGCCAGGACAAGGTCGCCGATGCAATAGTCGCTTTTCGCAAAGCCACCGAGCTGGACCCAAAGAACGAGGAGAACTATATCGACCTCGCTTCTCTTTGCCTTGACCATCAGTCGTTCGAGGTAGCCGCCGATGTCGTTAACGTGGGCATTGCCAATATCCCGGATTCTGCCGCGCTCTATACGCTGCGGGGCGCCATTGCCGCCCAGACTTCGAACGTGGAGCAAGCGGCGGCGGATTTTGAGCGAGCAAACCGCTTGAAGCCGGATGCCAGTTACGGAGACGTCGGCCTTTCGCTTCTGCTTGGACAACAATCCCAGATCGATGAGGCTATTGCCGTGATTCGATCGAGACTAGAACGCGCACCAAACGATGCAAAGCTCAATTTCTTGCTGGCTGACCTGCTGGTGAGAAAATCCGACGATCCGCAGCAGAGTGGGCAACACGAAGCTCAGAGGCTGCTAGTAAAAGCGGTAGGCTTGCAACCGGACCTGGCAAATGCCCATGCCGCCCTTGGCAAGCTGCTCTTGAAAAGCGGTCAGGCTGACTTGGCCATCAAGGAACTGAAAGTGGCGCTCGAAAAGGACCCGAACGACCGCGTAGCGCTGAATCAGTACGTGCTGGCGCTAAACAGGCTCCACCGGACTGCGGAAGCAAGAGCGGCAGCGGAACGCCTTCGTGACCTCTTGTCCGAGGACCGGCGCGCTGAAGTCCGAAAGAATAGAATCCGAATAATGCGCCCCTCCGCCGCGACGCAATGATGATCTCACGACGCAAGTTCCTTGCGTTCCTGGCGACTTCCCTTGCGGCTTCACGTTCGCACGGACAGGGAGTCGCATCGCGCAACGTGCCTGCGCAACCTCGGGGCAAACCATCCGGCATTCCCTTTCTAGCCCGGTTTACTGACATCACGCGAACAGCGGGTTTGCGGTATCCGACGATCTACGGCCCAACGGATCACAAGGACTACATAATCGAAACCGTGGGATGCGGGTGTGCCTTCCTAGATTATGACAATGACGGTTGGGTGGACGTCGTGGTTCTCAGCGGCTCGCGCGTTTCAGGAGCGCCCGAAGGAACAAGTAACCGGCTCTATAAGAATAATCGCGATGGCACCTTCACCGACGTTACCGAGAGGGCTGGTCTGCTGAGGACTGGATGGGCCTCAGCGGTTACCGTCGGCGATTACAACAATGATGGTTTCGACGACCTCTTTATTACTTCTTATGGACAGAACACGCTATACCGGAACAACGGTGATGGGACATTTTCGGATGTCACAAAACAGGCCGGTTTATTGGACTCGCAGGTCCGCTGGGGCGCTGGTTGTTCTTTTGTCGATTACAACCTCGATGGTCACCTGGACCTATTTGTCTCTAACTATCTGGAGTTTGATTTCGCACACACACGAAAGCCCGGCGAAGACAGCAACTGCCAATGGAAAAGCGTTCCCGTAAACTGTGGTCCACGGGGGCTGCCCTTTTCGCGGCACTCGCTTTATCGCAATAATGGGGATGGCACCTTCACGGAAGTCAGTGAGCAGGCCGGAATCGCGAGAGTCGCACCTGGCTACGGAATGACGGTCGTCGCCGCCGATTTTGACAACGATGGCTGGCCCGATGTCTACATAGCCTGCGATTCAACACCTAGTCTGCTCTTTCGCAATAAGCACGATGGGACGTTTGAAGAGGTTGCTCTCCTCTGCGGTGCGGCCCTTAGCCAAGATGGCATGGAACAGGCAGGGATGGGCGTGGGCATCGGTGATGTGACTCTTAACGGACGTCTCGACATCTTTAAGACTCATTTTGCCGACGACACGAACATTCTCTATCTGAACGACGGCCAAGGAAATTTCGAAGATCACACGATTCAGTCCGGACTCGGTGTGGAGACACGCTTTGTGGGTTGGGGCGCCGGTATCGTAGATCTCGATAACGATGGCAATCCCGATCTTTTCTTTGTTACGGGAAATGTGTACCCGGAAGTGGAATCGAAAGTGCCCGCTTATCCCTTTAAAACGCCGCGGGTGATCTTCCGAAATCTGGGAGGCGCTAAGTTTGAGGAATTGCTGGATGCGGGCCCGGGAATCTCAGAGGTCCACGCCAGTAGAGGCTGCGCTTTCGGTGATTTTGACAATGACGGTGACGTTGATGTTCTGATCGTGAACCTGAATGAACCGCCGTCGCTTCTGCGCAATGACCTCAAGGGGAATAACCACTGGCTCAAGCTGAAGCTAGTTGGGTCGCGCTCTAACCGCACTGCGATCGGTGCGCGAGTTACCTGCTCTTATGGCAAGAAGCGACAGGCTCAGGAAGTGATTGCACAATCGAGCTTCTACTCATGCAACGATCAGCGCTTGCATTTTGGGCTGGGCAATGCGGCGACCGCAAATCTCGACATCCGTTGGCCTAGTGGAACGAAGCAATCCATTGCCAATGTAAAAGCGGATCAGATCCTTACCGTTAGGGAACCAACCGCGCGCAGTAAGCCAGAATGACGACGGCCCGATGGACTTTTCTCGTTCTTGACAATTCCAGCCTACTGGGCTAAAAGCAACATTGTAAACGATTACATTGACCATGGATGGCCAATTGCAAGCGAGCAAAAGGGCGCCTTCGCAGTCTCGCAGATGCTCTAGAGGTCCTAGCGTCACTCGCTTGGCATTGGCACTGTTCATTCTTTCTATTGCTCTTTGCTCTCCGTCTCCAGCACAAAATTTCGAACTCAGTAACAACCACGTTATTGTAACGTTCGGTCCCAAGGGTTTGAAATCAATCGCTGACCGGTCGTCAAATACGGTTGCACATTTCAAGAGCGATGAGTTTTCTTTCTCCGTCGACCAGGACGAGATCGACAGTTCGTCGCTAGTGCCGGAAGTAGTGCGTAGCGCAGGCCAAATCACGTACATCTACAAATCGCATGGTTACACGTTCGATGTCTTTTATGAAATAGGGGCAGCATGGCATTTTGTGACCAAGCAGATCCGGATTGCTGCTGCGCCACGCTCGAATTACTTGGTGCACAGAGTCGAGCCACTACGTACGACAATGCAACACCGAGTCGTGTCCGCATTCACACCTGGAACCTACCTACCCCAATTTGGAGCCCGCCAGGAACACGGGAGCGACGAACATCCCACCCACGAATTTGGCACGTTCTTGCGGTTTTCTCAAACTCAAGGGTTGATGCTGCTCATTCAGAATCCATTCCTTACAGCAAAACGAACAAGAGAAACCGTTTCGCTCTATTACGCGCCAGAAATGCAGTGGCAAAGTACTTGGAGCCCTTTTCTCAGCGACATCGCTTGCATCGGAACGTACAAACTTAGCGGCAATCGCATTCCTGCGCAGATGATTCTTGAATGGCAAGTGCCGCCGGGAGCTTTCCCAGACGATGGAGCGGATCGTGCGGAAATAGAGGCCTTCACTGACTGCGTGCGACAGTTCTTGATCCATCCCCCGCCCAAGCCCATCAGTGTTGAGATCGGCTGGACGTTGAACGACTATCAGATAGATGTAGCTACAGAGGAAGGACGGGCCGAGTACAAGCGCGTCCTGGATACCACGGCCGACCTGGGGATTGAAGCGCTCTTGTATGCACCGGCCAACTACCAACTAGCCCAAATTGACCACGACGCAGATGACTGGAACTGGGAACACGTGCTCTGGCTTGGCCTGGGGCAGCAGATTCGCGAAGGGAAGTGGAATCCGGAGAAAAGTCCGCTTCCGGCAAGTGTCACGGAAATGCTGGACTATGCGAAGGCAAAGCATGTCGGGCTGCTCGCATATGTGTATCCCTCGCTCCCGTTTTCGCAGGATTCTGGTTGGCTCGTGACGGATAGCCGGAAGTCGGCGAAGAAGAGCTATGCCACGCTTGCTTCGCGTGACTTTCAGGATTTTCTAATCCGCGAATTACAGACGTTCAAGCGCCGAACTGGCGTGGCCGGATATTCGTTCGACTATGCCTTCCTGAACCTACCCGGGAGCAGTTGCTATTCTCAATGGTGGGGCTGGCGGCGCGTACTGGAAGCACTCCGACAGTCTGAGCCAGAAATGGTCATCGACGGGCGGCAGACATATCAGATGTTCGGACCGTGGAGCTGGCTTGCGGGCAGTTATCCTCATCCGACTGGCAACGATGAGCAACCGGAGAGTTTTACTCCTTATCCAGACCTCCATTTCGATCGAGTGTCGGCGGATCGAGCCCGGTTTGTGAATTACTGGTATCGTAACTACCAGTTTGCGCCGGCAGAAGTTATTCCTGGTTACATCACTCACCAGACAGAGCGCGGCATCAATTTGCCTTCAGACGCCGGCTCAAGTGCACAAGCGGAGCGGGAGAGGCTAGTTTATACGAACTACCGCGCAAGAGATTGGGATTATCTAGGCTACCGCTACTCCGAACTTGCTTCCATCGCGACCGCGGGCTGGAACAACGTTATGGACATGATCCCCGCCCGGGATCTCGCGGAATTTGAGCAATTCTCCAAGGACGATAAAGAGTGGATCCGGCGCTGGCTGGAATGGGCCGCCGCGAACAAGGAATATTTACGGCGCACACGCACCATTCTGGGTCAACCCGCCATCAATAAAGTGGATGGTACGTCCGCAATACTTGGCGACCGAGGCTTCTTATTCTTATTCAATCCGAACTACAATCAACTTACGGCCGATTTTCGTCTCGACGAAACGATTGGACTGAACGAGGCAAACAACTTTCTTCTGCGGGAAATCTATCCGCATGAGGGGAAACTGGTCGGGAAGCCGGGCTCCGGCGTCTGGAACTATGGCGATCAGATACATCTGCCGCTAGATGGCACAAGCGCGACAGTTTTCGAACTGGCACCTGCAGGTACGGCGTTGAAACAACCCATCGTTTTTGGGTCGAATGGAACAGATTCCCGAGCTCAGCAACTTGTCCGAGCGACTCTCGACGATAAGGCTCTCGACGTGGAACATGTTACCGGTGCGTTTGGGACACAAGAAGAAATCGGCGTGTTATTGCCGAATGATGTACGCGTCGACAAGGCGACGCTGAACGGGAAGGCTATGGGATTCGCGCAGAAGGGCCGATATGTCACGCTCCAAGTACAATTCGCGGGAGAACGATTTGCTCATTCGGAGCAAGTTAAACTCGAAACGGCGGAGAATAGGTCGCTGAGCGGATCATTTGTGGTCCCCGGACGCATGCTGCAACAACTTGCTGCGCGTAAAAAAAAATGGCCCATTCCGTGGACGCGAGAGGACTACGATACAACTTGGCTGGTCCCGGAACGCCTGCTGTTGTTCGTGCAGATCGCGGAGCCGAAAGATACGATGGAGCCGCTGATGACCCTCGACGGCCAACCCTTGCAGCTCACGAAGGCGTACAGCTCCGTTCGTGTGCATCAGGCATCCTTTGTCGGCTTTTATGCCGATCTTACAAACATTCAGGCGGAGGTGAAGCACGAAATTCGGTTAAAGCTTCCACCACTGACACCCGGACAGTTTCAAGGCGTGTTTTTTGACAATGTCGAGACGGAGGACACGCAGGAATTGGCGCCGTAACCGGACGGATTTGTCGTTTGCCAAAGGTCAGACCTTGCGTGTAGATGGAGGTGCTCGCTATGTTATTTCGCCCGACAAGACGCGATTTTCTCAAGACCGTAGGTGTTGCGGCTGCAGCTGCCTCGACGCCAGCCGTCGCTGCAAGGGTGGCCGCAGCTTCGAGCATCACTGATGTAAAAGTTTCCAGCCCCCTGGTCAGCCCACCCGTCGCGTTGAATCGAGCGCCATTGGGACAGAGTCGCTTTTACTCGCTTCCGTTGACCTCGGTTCGTCCAAAGGGTTGGCTGAAGCGGCAAATGGAAATACAAGCGGCGGGACTCAGCGGTCACCTCGATGAATTCTGGCCTGATCTTGGGCCCGACAGCGGGTGGCTCGGTGGAAACGGTGAGTCCTGGGAACGCGGCCCATATTTTCTCGACGGACTCGTTCCGCTCGCTTATCAACTTCAGGATCAAAAGCTGATCGCCAAAGCGGGGAAATGGGTGAACTGGACACTACAGCATCAGCAAGCCAACGGCATGATCGGTCCAGCGAAAAACGACGACTGGTGGCCGCGGATGGTGATGCTCAAGGTGCTGACCCAATATCAGGAAGCGACCCGCGATTCCCGTGTCATTCCGCTGATGGAGCGCTATTTTGCGTTTCAAACCGGCGAAATGCCCAAGCGCCCGCTCCGCGATTGGGGCAAATATCGTTGGCAGGATGAAGTCCTGAGCGTGGTGTGGCTTTACAACCGCACAGGGGATCGGGATTTGCTGCGGCTTGCTGAATTGCTGCGGCAGCAGGGGTACAATTGGCGGCAACAGTTTGCGAACTTTTCCTACACGCACAAGTCAAACGCACAAGAGCTGGGATTGAAGGAAGGCACGGCGCCGCCCGAGCTAGCCATGCAAACGCATGGCGTTAATAATGCTATGGGGCTGAAGTCATCCGCGCTGTGGTGGCTTTTCTCGAAGCAGGATGGCGATCGCGACGGTGTTCAGCAGCAACTTGACGCGCTCGACCGGCATCATGGGATTCCCAATGGTATGTTCAGCGCGGACGAACACCTGGCGGGCACGAATCCGTCGCAGGGAGTTGAGTTGTGCGCGGTGGTCGAGCAGATGTTTTCGCTCGAACGGAGTTTGGGAATTCTTGGCAGTGCAGCTTTGGGCGACCGCCTGGAAAAGATCGCCTATAACGCCTTGCCCGGGACGCTGACGGACGACATGTGGGCGCATCAGTACGACCAGGAACCAAATCAGATCCGATGCAGCCTCAGCCAACGCCCCTGGACGACCAACGGCCCGGAGTCCAATTTGTTTGGGCTCGAACCTAATTTCGGTTGTTGCACCGCGAACATGCACCAGGGTTGGCCGAAAATTACGGCGAGCCTGTGGATGGCGGATGCAAACGGAGGGTTGGCTGCGGCGGTCTACGCACCCTGCGAAGTGCGAGCGATAGTCGGGCGCGGGGTGCCGGTGACCATAGACGAAGAAACGTTGTATCCGTTCCGCGATGATGTTGTGCTTACCGTTCGACCGGAACATCCGGTGCATTTCCCGATGCACTTGCGGATCCCACATTGGGCGGACAACACAAGTATCCGCGTCAATGGAAAGGCCACGGAAGGAGGTCGCTCTGGAAGTTTCGCAGTTTTGAATCGCCAATGGAAAGCAGGCGATCAGGTGGAGATTCAATTCCCGATGAGACCTCGTGTGACGCGCTGGTATCACAACTCGGTTGCGGTGGAGCGGGGACCCATTATTTTTGCACTTAACGTCGCGGCGGATTGGAATAAGCTTCGGACGCGCGGCATGACGGCGGATTGGGAGGTTCAACCTAAGTCGACTTGGAATTACGCACTGGAAGTCAATGAAAGCACAGCCGAGTCGGCCTTGAAGGTGACGGAGCAGAATGCCGATAAGGATGTCTTCACATTGAATGGCGCGCCTGTGCGGATAGAGGTTAACGGGAGGAGGGTGCGAGAGTGGCAGGAGACTCAGGGCGTAGCCGGAGAGTTGCCGCAGAGTCCAACGGCAAGCAGCGAGCCGGAGGAGGTGCTGACGCTGGTTCCGTACGGGGCGGCAAAACTGAGAATTACGGCGTTTCCTGAACTAACTTGATTCGGTTTCTGCAAAAGTAAAATGCATCGTCTGCTGGCCAAGAAGAGGGCCGAAGTGAATAACTATGTTTTAGTAATCCTGACGATAATACTCTTCTGTTGTCCACCTTCCTTTTCGATATAATGTTTGTTTCAACATGCTCTCTTTTCCCTATGAACATAACCGAAGTCGCCAAACGAGCCAAAGTATCCACCGCTACTGTCTCCCGCACCATCAACGGCAGTAGCATCGTCAGTCCTGAGACTGCCGACAAGGTGTGGAATGTCGTCCGAGCCCTCGGCTACCACCCCAATAGATACGCGCGCGCGCTCGTCTCCGGGAGAAGTCATCTATTGGGCCTCATCATTTCCGACATTGTCAATCCTTTCTTCCCTGAACTGATAAAAAGCTTCGAAGAGATGGCTCTCCAGAAGGGTCTGGAAGTTCTACTGGCCAACACCAACTATGATCCGGAGCGGATGTCCCACTGGGTTCATCGCATGCTGGAACGGAAGGTGGACGGCGTGGGCATAATGACCTCCGAAATGGAAGAAGGGCTAGTCGCCGAGTTGGAAAAGCGCCGAATTCCCATCGTCTTCCTGGATACCGGAAAAGTCCGTTCGCGTATCAGCAATATCAGAGTGAACTATGGGAAAGGCATTCGTGCAGCAATGGAGCACCTGGTTCAGCTGCGGCACCAGCGTATTGGTTTCATCAGCGGTCCCCTAACATTGCGTTCCGCGCTTACTCGGCGTACCGCTTTCCTCGAGTCGTTCGGACACTTTGGACTCCTTCCGGATGAGACTCTGATCCAAGTAGGCGACCACAAAATTGACGGAGGCAAGGCAGCGATGGAACGACTGCTCGCTCTTCCTAAACGACCCACAGCCGTCTTGGCATCCAACGACCTGACTGCCATCGGCGCGTTGCGCGCCATATACAACGCGAATTTGCGGATCCCCGAGGACATTTCCTTGGTTGGCTTTGACGATATTTATCTGAGCCAGTTCACTCAACCTGCTCTCACTACCATTAGATTGTCGCGCACCGAGGTGGCCGAAAAAGCATTTAACGCGCTGACCGCCCTCATTAATGGAAAGTCCCAGAAGGGGCACGAGTACGACGTGGAAACTCATCTCATTGTTCGGAGTTCGACTGGATTGCACGGACAGTCGCCAAATTCCTGAACAGAAGGCATTCCAAGTTCAAACCTAAGCAGAGCTCATGCGCCTTTGGCGCACCACGTAGCATGAAAATGAGTTCCAGAGGAGCCTCGAGGATACGGGCCAGACTGTGGTACAAGCATCGTTGGACGGCGATTGCTTGGAGGTCGGGAATCTCTGTGGTGACATAGAT
>QHYZ01000080.1 GCA_003225295.1 Acidobacteriota bacterium
CGACCTGTACCAGAGACATCGTATTCCAGGCTGAATAAATGGCATTGATGCTTGTGCTGCGCTTGTTTGCACTCACATGGATGTGGATGAGTCTTTCTCCGTAAAAGCTCGCCGCCAGAAAGATCAGCGAAACAAGTGCGGCCGTTGCGGGAACAAGCCGGGAGCCCCAGGCAAAAAACACCGCGGATAACGCCCCAACGAACGCTGCCACCAATACGCTTCCTGTGCCGCCGAATCGCGGAATCACTAACGCTACTAGGGCGCATCCGATACCGGCTCCCAGCAAGTCGTAACCGTAGAGCCGGTTGATCTCTTTCGATCCTCGCGTCAGCAATAAGGAAATGCCCAGACCCGAGCAAAAGAAGGGCAAAGCGACCAAAAGGAAATAAATTGGCATGAACAAGAATTGACGGTGATCCACGGCCATCGAGAAAGGGTCAAATGGTATCCGCTGCATGCACCAAAAGCTGAATACCACGCAAACTGCGAAGGCGAGTCCGCAAATTCCCAGCGCGAGGTCTAGATCCTTCCGCTCCCGCAGGTCCGCCCAGAGCGCGAGGGTTACCCCGGAGACGCCGAAGCCAAGCAGAGCCGTTGATATCACCAGAAAGCCAAAGTGATACCACAGCGACACAGACATTATTCGGGTCAATGCAAGTTCCAGGAGCAGAGTGGCGAGAGAAAGCAAAAACAACCCTGCAAAATGCCGCGCCCGGATTTCTACTGCGTCTGAAGGGGAAGGAAGAGACATGGGTCCTCCCTACAATTCGGTAAATGGTAGCATGGGGAATTGTCATTCCCTTTCATGCATGTGCTCGGCTAACGCACGAAGCCCACCATGGCAACATCGATTTTCACGATTAACGGCCAGTGAAGAAATCAACGATTACGGTTAGATGGTCGGCAACTCTTGCCTAATCTGATCGTGGAAGAGTAGCTCGTTATCGGTACCAATCCGACGGACGAGTCGATAACTTCAGGCTTCCCCGTAATCCGGACTGGCATCCTCGGTCGTGAGGTCTGAAACGACATAGACCGCACACTCATGCTGCTTGCGTAGATTCGGCACGTGCGAAGCGAACTTTCTAAGCCGTGGCGGCCTTCACCTTCGTTGCAGCCTGTTCAATAAGATCTGCGACAGCTCTTGGCTGCGATACGTAGATGGCGTGGCTTCCCTTGACCTCAACGACCGTGGCACCCGCGCGCTTGGACATGGCACGCTGGGCGTCAGGTGGAATCATCTTGTCCTCGGTGGTGACCAGGTACCAGCTCGGCTTGGTCCTCCACGCTGGTTCGCTGATCGCGCCGCTAATGGCCCCCATGCCCCACGGAACTTGGGAGTCAGCCATAAACGCGGCTTTTTCTGGGTCCACGTCGGCTGCGAAAGCAGCGGGAAACTTCGCCTTGTCGAGGAACAAAAAGCCGTCTTGCGGCGGCAGTATCGGCGGTACGGGCGCGCCGGGCGGCGGGTCCTTAATAAGCGATCCCACCGACTCGCCCTTGTCTGGAGCGAAGGCAGCGATGTATACGAGGGCTGAAACCTTTGGATGGTTTCCGCCTTCAGTGATTACCGCTCCCCCATAGGAATGGCCAACGAGAATTGCAGGTCCGTCCTGCGTTGCAAGAATTCGCCTGGTAACTGCTACGTCGTCCTCCAACGATATTGTCGGATTCTGGACGATGCTGACGCTGTAGCCGTTTCGCTTCAGGATCTTGTAGACGCCCTCCCAGCCAGCGCCGTCCACAAAGCCACCATGGACGAGAACGATGTTCTTCATGGCTCGATACCTCCTTCTTTCAATGACGCGGCATACATCGGCGGGACTCGCTTTCGGACCGTGCAACAGGCCCTGAGCGTTTGGCCCGAATGTGGCGGAGTGTAACGAGGGATCGGTGAATCTGTCAACACAACGCCAGAATCCCTACTCTCGGATTGTCGGCAATCGGGAAGTTGGACCGCAGGTACTCTCGTTCGGGGTCGATCGGATTCAATGGTGTTAGAGCCGATGAGGAACCACGCCGAGAATTGTTTTGAGTTATAAGCTCAGGTGGCCGTAATCTCGGCGTCGTTCTAAGCTCAATTCCCTAACTGTAGGGCTCGTTCCTTTTTAGGAGTTTATCTTCGAGCGACCCGCATTGTGGTTCTGTTTGTTGATCGGATCTACGCGAAAACACTGCACTTCCTGGCTGAGCCAGTACATCTTGGCGCTGCGTGGGCTGAACCCTCCGCGATAGACGGAACTCTGATTCAGGAGATCGTGCACAGTAAGTGGACCGGAGAAGTTGCTGTCTTGCACCGAAGCGCAGATTCCGAACAATTGCGAAATACGCTAAACCACCGTACAATGAGATAGTTGTGAACCCCTGCGATGTTGGGGCCTGTAGCTCAGGTGGCTAGAGCGCGCCCCTGATAAGGGCGAGGTCGGTGGTTCAAGTCCACCCAGGCCCACCATTCAAATCGCCAGTAAATATGCGGCTATTCTCACTTTTTACCTTCGGGGGAATATCTCTCAAAAAAACAATTTGCCAACTATTTGCCAACTTTAGGATTGGCCGGATGGCACTACACTCAGGGCGTTCCGAGGCAACGTATCCCTCGTAACCATGCATGGACGAGCCAGGGTCCTGTTGGTCCCTGAGATTGTTTATGGGGGCACTCCTACGCGGAAGGCGAATTCCTGATTAAGCCTATAGCCAGCGTGACCACGGCAATTACGAGAATGACGGCGCCCGCGTAGATTAGTCCGACTGCCCCGCTAGGCTCGGTAGCCGTAGGCGGTAGCACCGAGAAAAAGAACCCTGCGGATATGAGGATCGCCGAGAGAGGCACCCCGATGCGCACAACCCAGACAAGCGGGGAAGGTAGAACAGCTGAGTCCGCTAATATCTGACAAACGAGTGAAAGAATAACGATAACGCCCGCATGAGCGTGCCCCGCCCGGAAGAAATTTTGACGCAGGGGATTCTCCATGTACCCGCTGCTTTTGCTCATGAGCGAAGTCAACAGAAAATACCCGCCGTATTGAATCGTCGGTATTGTGATGAGGATGATCCCGGACATCAGTCTGGCTTCTCGCGTCATAGATTCCCCTTATAAGCTGGTCGCTTTCCTTGGTGCAGATCTCAGCGCTAATCACCGTTTTGCTGACAAATATTTCAAGTGGGAACGTCACCAGTTGCACATCATTTGGACCACAGGGCCGAGTGTCCTTCCATATGGTGATAGCGAATAGTAAACACAGGGCGGAATCGTTTTCTTATCGTCTCTTTTGACGATGCCATCGGCAACAAGTTCCTGAAGATGCCGGATCAGCATGCGCTCCGTAATTCCAGGAATCGAACGCTTGAGTTCGCTGGTACGCCTGGGTCCGTCCGTCCTGTAGACGCCACAGAATCGTGCCAGTTTTGGCGAGCACACACGACGTCCATGGTCGCAAGGCCGGGGAAATCAACGGTGATATAATTCCGCCTTACTGGAGACAACTATGAGTCCCTCGAACAACATCATCGTGAAAGACCCTGATATTCTCGGCGGGACGCCTGTGTTTCGGGGAACGCGAGTACCCGTCCAGGCGCTTTTCGACTCTCTCGAAAGTGGCGAAACGCTCGAGGAGTTTCTGGAAGGATTCCCTTCTGTGACGCGCGACGTGGCAATTGCCGCTCTCGAACAGGCCAAAGAGTTCCTGTCTAACCCTCTTGTCACTGACCGCTAAACACGCTTACATGCGGATTTTGCTCGACGAGTGTGTCAATCAAGGAATGCGGAATCACCTGCCTGGGCACGAATGCCAATCGGCTCGGTACGCCGGCTTTGGTGGGCTCAAGAACGGTGAGCTCCTGGACGCCGCTGAAGCTGCAGGTTTTGATGTTCTGGTGACGGTGGACCGTGGCTTTCGATACGAGCAGAATCTGGCTGGACGTAAAATCGCCGTCGTGATTTTCCGGACCAAATCTATTGCTCTGAAAGACCTGTTGCCACATGCTCCTTAGGCCCTGGTCGCATTGCAATCAATGAAACCAGGTCGAGTGGTCCATGTCGGAAGGTAACCAACTGGAGTGTCCGTGGCGTTGTCGTGCGGGCTACTTTCGGTCGGTCTCGTTTTGGACCCGGGCCCAAATGCCCGCTCCGGGGGTTCGACTCGAGAGGGAGAGAGTCTCTAAAGAAATAGGTACAGCCGTCCGAGCGGAGTTGTCGAAAACCAAAAACAAGGCGACGAAACAAACCCAACCGGCCAACAAGCCAACGACTGCTAAATCGGCGCGTCACAAGCGGTCGAAGTAGAACTGGATAACCGAGGCCCGAGAGGCTCAAGTTTCCAGCTTGGCCCCTCGGTTTTTCGCTTTGCTCTGCGTGCAGTTCATCCCCACCCTGCTGGAATCTTCCAAACTCGCTCTAAGCGCCTGCTCCAATCTACCCTCGCCTCAGGTTTTTCTCCTCTTGACAACCAGTAGGAGAAGCGTATGCTCCACTTGGATGCCAGTAGGAAGAGAGAACTCTTATGCCGGATAAGTCAAGCGATGTCGTTCAGGGGACTTTGGACATGCTCGTTCTGAAGACGCTGGCGCTGGAACCGATGCACGGATACGGGATATCTGTCCGCATCGAGCAGATGAGCAAGGGCGTTTTCCGCCTCAATGCAGGCTCGCTATTTCTTGCGATTCAGCGACTACAGAGGGATGGGCTAATCGATGGCGAATGGAAGGCAACCGAGAACAACCGCCGCGCGAGGTATTACGTTCTGACTAAGAAGGGACGACAGAGACTCAATAGCGAAGCGCGAGAATGGGGCCGGCAGGCGGCAGCCATCGCCAGGATTCTCGAGGCATCGTAGGGGTGAGCTTATGTCCTTGTTGCGAAATCTTGGAAGCGGGCTGCGGTCCCTTTTCCGAAAGGAGCAGGTGAACCGGGAGTTAGATGAAGAACTGGGCGAATACCTCGAAATGGCCGACGACGAAAAGATGAAGCAGGGAATGAGCCGCCAGGATGCGCTTCGGGCAGTGCGGTTGGAGGGTGGCAGTCTCGATGGCACGAAAGAAATCGTCCGCTCTGGTGGCTGGGAGTCCGTAGTGGACACGTTGTGGCGGGATCTGCTCTTCGCCGCCCGCATGCTGCGCAAAAGCCCCGGCTTCACGCTCGTCGCGATGCTCACCCTCGGTCTTGGCATCGGTGGAAACACCGCGGTCTTCAGCGTCATGAACACCGTTCTACTTCGTTACCTTCCTCTGCCCAACCCTCAGCAACTCGTATTCTTGCGCCTTCCCAATGCGCCGCCCGACGGCGTGAGCAGCACCGGTGACGTCGACAGGTCTTTCTCCTACCCGGTGTTTGAAGCGCTTCGCAAAGAGCACGCCGTTTTTTCTGACTTGATGGCCTATGTGCCTTTAGCCGTCAACAAAGTGGCCGTGCGCATCGGCGAGGATCCCGAAGAAGCGGAAGGCGACATGGTCAGCGGCAACTTCTTTTCCGGGCTCGGCGTTTCCTTTACGCGCGGCCGCGGGTTCGCGCTCGAAGACGAGACCGCGCACGCCAGCGTCGTCGTTCTCAGTTATTCCTACTGGACCACGCGCTTCGGCCGCAGTCCCTCCGCCATCGGCCAAACCATTTACGTAAAAGGCGTTCCATTCACCGTGATCGGCGTGACCGCTCAAGGCTTCTATGGCGTCGAGCCTGCCTCTTCCACCGATTTCTGGATTCCGCTTCAGAATCGCCCCGAGCTCACTGCATGGGACGAGGAGCCCTCGCTGAACACTCTCTATGGCACTCCGAAGTGGTGGTGCATTCAGCTGATCGGCCGTCTCGTTCCAGGTGTCACGGAATCTCAGGCACTGGCGAAGTTAGATCCTGTCTTTCAAAGCGCCGCGCTTATCGGCCTGGGCACTCCCGATCCAAAGGCGAAGAAAAACATTTTGGCCTTCAGTTCCACGCAGGGAATTCAAGGTCTGCGCGACGACTATCAAAAGCCCGTCCAGATTCTCTTGGCCATGGTCGCACTAGTTCTTGCAATTGCTTGTGCCAACGTGTCGATGCTCCTCGTCGCCCGCAATTCCACTCGCGCCCGCGAATTTTCGGTGCGCATGGCTCTTGGCGCTGGCCGCGGCCGTCTTTTGCGGCAGACGCTGACGGAGAGCTTCCTTCTAGTCGCCGGTGGGGCGACCTTCGGTTGGATGTTTGCGATTTCCGGCAGTCAGGCACTCGCCGCCTGGTCAGGCATGGAAACTCCGTTCGTGCTTGATTCGCGCGTTTTGCTCTTCACTTTGGCAATTTCGATCAGCTGCGCCATTATCTTCGGGCTGGCTCCGCTTCGGAGGGCTGTCAGCGTCCCCGTCGGAGTTACACTCAAGACCTCCAATGCCACCGCCTATCGCGACCAGAGGAGCTCCTGGTCAGGAAAAGTTGTCGTCGCCTCGCAGATGGCCTTATGCCTCGTCTTGCTGGTTGGCTCGGGACTGCTCGTGCGTTCCCTACGCAACTATCAGACCTTGCCTTTGGGCCTTCGCGTGGATGGGCTTCTCGTGTTCGGCACGGATCCCTTCTCAGTGCACAGCGACGAGGAAAAGGAGCACTTTTATCAAGATCTGCTTGCCCGCTTGCGTGAAGCTCCCGGCATTGAGTCCGCTACGCTCGTCTCGCACCGCCTAGGTTCCGGCTGGGGCTGGAATAGCGTTTGGACCATCGACGGCGTGGAGCCCCAAGGGCCTTTTTCTGAAATCGGCATGAGCGCGAACCACGTCGGCCCCGACTTCTGCCACACTCTCGGCATCCCCATTCTCCGCGGCCGCGACGTTACAGACGCCGACACGCGGTCCGCGCCCAAAGTGGTTCTCGTCAACGAAACCTTCTCAAATCGCTTTTTCCCCAAGGGAGATGCGCTGGGCCATTCGGTCGGAAAAAACAAACCAGAAAACAGCTTCACCGTCGTCGGCGTCATCGGCGACAGCAAGTATAAGCGTGTCGACGAAAAATCGAAGCCCACTCTCTACTTCCCCTTCGCGCAAAACACTCCGATCCCCAACATGCAAGTCGAGTTGCGCACCCACAGCAATCCCGAAGCTCTCATCCCCAGCGTCCATGCCGTTCTCCACGGCCTCGATCCCAATCTTCCCATACAGAAGCCCATGACCCAGCGCGCCCAATTCGACAAGTCTTACTCGCAGGCCCGTCTCTTTGCCCGCCTCTCCATCTTTTTTGGCGTCATCGCCGTGTTGCTGGTCGCCACTGGCCTGTACGGCACGCTCGCCTATCGCGTCGACCGCCGCACTTCGGAAATCGGCGTCCGCATGGCGCTCGGCGCACAGCACGGGCAAGTGCTGTGGTTGATTTTGCGTGAAAGTCTGCTGGTCAGCGGGGCCGCCATTCTCGCTGGCGTTCCTGTTGCTATTGCTGGCGCACGCCTCATGCGCTCCATGCTCTTTGGCGTCCAGCCCGGCGATATGATCTCGTTTCTGCTCGCTTTGTTCGGCGTAATTCTTGTTGCGCTCACGGCTTCAATCATCCCCGCGCGCCGTGCGATGCGTGTCGATCCAATAGTTGCCTTGCGCTACGAGTAAATCATGGCTCTCAGTAGGAGGCTAGGTATGCCCTTCTTACGGAACATTACAAGCGGCCTCCGGTCATTGTTCCGAAAGGAACAGGTGGACCGGGAGTTGGATGAGGAGCTTCGCGCCTACCAGGAGATGGCTGCCGAAGAAAAGATGAAGCAGGGGATGAGCCCAAAGGATGCCCTTCGCGCGGTGCGCTTGGAGCGAGGCAGTCTCGAAATTACGAAGGAAGTCGTGCGTTCTGGCGGCTGGGAATCCTTTGTGGAGACGTGCTGGCAGGATTTGCGCTACGCGCAACGGCGGTTGCGAATGGCCCCGACATTCACCATCGCGACAGTTCTGACGTTGGGGCTTGGCATCGGCGCTACTACTTCGATTTTCACATTGGTTCACGCTGTTTTGCTAAAGTCGCTGCCGGTGGCCAACCCCGGTGAACTGTACCGTCTGGGCAAAGAGTCTCGTTGTTGCTACCAGGGTGGGTACAGTCAAGAAAAAGAGTTCTCCCTGGTTTCCTACGACCTGTACAAATACCTTCGAGACACTACCAAAGGTTTTTCGGAACTGGCGGCGTTCCCGTCATTGGAAATGGTCTTTGGTCTCCGACGCGCTGGCACGTCAGAAGCTGCGCAAGGCTATCCAGGCGAGTTCGTCTCTGGCAATTATTTCTCCATGTTTGGCATAAGAACGTATGCAGGGCGCGCGCTAACCGATGCGGATGATCATTCCAACGCTCCGCCAGTCGTCGTGATGAGCTATCGCCTCTGGCAGCAGAAATATGGATCGGACCCGTCAGTCATCGGGAGCGTTTTCGATATCGACGGAAAGCCATTTACCGTCGTGGGAATCACTCCTCCCGGCTTCTTTGGTGACAGCCTGCGCAGTAGTCCGCCCGACTTGTTTCTGTCTCTGAATACCGAACCGTATGTCGAGAGCGATGCCGATTTGAACAAGGTCGACACGCATTGGTTAGAGTTGATTGGCCGCATCCAGCCAGGCGCGAACCCCGCATCCATAGAGGCCGAAATGCGGGTCGAGCTCAAGCAGTGGCTGCGTTCGCACTGGAGTGACATGAGCGCGAACGATCGCGCACGATTTCCCGAACAGACCCTGTACCTGACTCCTGGGGGCGCGGGCATCACGACCATGCGCGAACAATACGAGCACTGGCTTCTGATCCTTATGATGGTTTCAGGTTTTGTGTTGCTCATCGTCTGCGCCAACGTGGCCAACCTTATGCTTGTTCGGGGGATGGAGCGGCGCAGACAGACGTCCTTGAGCATCGCCCTGGGCGCCCAGACTTCACGAATTCTGAGACAGCCTCTTACCGAAAGTATCTTACTCTCGCTGTTTGGCGGAGCGGCCGGCGTAGCGATCGCATTCGCGTGTACGCGCCTGATTCTCCGTTTCGCATTTCCAACTTTTGCTGGGTTCGCGAGCGTGCCGATCAGCGCGTCGCCTTCCATGCCTGTTATGCTGTTCGCACTCGTTGTCTCGCTATTGACGGGAGTTGCGTTCGGCGTCGGCCCCGCGTGGATGGCTACCCGAGTAGACCCAATCGAAGCGCTTCACGGGAGCAGCCGCTCGACTGCTCGCGAAGGCTCGCTCCCAAGGAAAACTCTCGTCGTGGTTCAGGCGGCTCTCTCGCTTGTTTTGCTGTCGGCGGCAGCGCTGCTCACGGCCGCTTTGCAGAGGTTGGAGAATAACGATTTAGGATTCGCTCAGGACCGCCGCATCGTTGCCAGCATGGACCCACGGTTGGCAGGCTACCGGTCGGACCAACTCCCCACACTTTATCGGCGCATCCACGATTCGATAGCAAGCATCCCGGGCGTATCTTCCGTCGCTCTCTGTCAATACTCGCCTGTGGGTTACGGTTGGGGTGCTGGCGTTTGGGTGGACGGACATCCTGCTCCTGGGCCGACAGATGACAACTCCGCCGCGTGGGATCGAGTTTCGGCGGGATACCTTGATGTCATCGGGACTCCCGTCGTTAGAGGGCGCGGCATCACCGAAGAGGACGCGCCGAGTTCGCGAAAAGTAGCAGTCATCAATGAAGCGTTTGCGCGAGAGTTCTTCCAGAACGAAGATCCGATTGGAAAGCACTTCGGCACGGAGGCGGATAACAGCCGCAAATACGAAGTGGTGGGTATAGCTAAAGATGCCCGCTACCTCATCGTCGATAAGCCGGATGGCGCGTTCTTCTTTTTGGCGGAAGCACAAGCCGACTATTCGCAAACCAATCTTGGTTCACTTTTCCTGCACGACATTGTCATACGGACACGGCCGGGAGCTAGCCTATCTGATGCGCAGGTGCGCCAAGCCATGGCTTCGGTTGACCCCAGTCTGCCGATCATTTCGATTCGCACTCTAAAAGATAAGGTCGCCACGCAGCTCACGCAGCAACAACTCATCGCACGTCTCACCTCGTTGTTCGGCGTTCTTTCATTGGTTTTAGCCTCGATTGGGCTCTATGGAATTACTGCATACAATGTCGGACGCCGTGCGGGCGAGATTGGCGTGCGCATGGCGCTGGGCGCTAGTCGGGGCCAGGTTGTTCGGCTTGTGCTACGCGGCGCATTCCTCCTCATAGCGATTGGGCTGACTTTGGGCATTCCGCTGTCTCTTGCTACAAGCCGAGCCTTGAGCAGCCAGCTTTACGGACTCAACCCGTACAACCCCGTGATTCTCTTACTAGCGGTGATCGTACTTGCAGTCTTCGGGTTGGTCGCCACTCTGGTTCCCGCTTTGCGGGCGAGCTCTATCTCGCCAGCGCGGGCCCTGCGAACCGAATAAGTTCCGTCGCTTTATGCAGTATAGCGGTTTGGCTCTACAGCTCTGGTTCTCGCGCCGAATTTTCGCTCAGTTGAATTGAATCAGCCTCCCTTTTTCTTCTTCGCATTTTCCTTCTGTTTCTGTGGGTACTTCTTGCGTGTGACTTCAGCCGCGCCTCGGACCTGGCATTGGTTGACGCAAAGATTTATCCCTCGCCGACTGAACGGCCAATCGAAAATGGCTCGATCCTTATTCACGACGGCCGCATTCTTGCCGTTGGGCCCAGCGCCACCATCAAAATCCCGCGCAATACCGAAGTCATTGACTGCAAAGGCTTGGTTGTGACTGCCGGTTTCTGGAACAGCCATGTACATATTTTTACTCCGAACCTGCTCCATGCAGAGAAACTCTCATCTGAGCAGCTAACTTCACAACTCCAAGAGATGCTCGCGCGCTGGGGCTTTACTACGGTCTTGGACCTCGCGTCTGTGCTAAAGAACACGACTCTCATCCGCCGTCGCATAGAAAGCGGCGAGGTGAAAGGACCAAGGATCCTAACCGTTGGCGAGCCGTTTTGGGCGAAAGGCGGAACGCCCATTTACGTAAGGGGATTTCTTGAGGCCAACCACATCAGCATGCCCGAAGTCGAATCCAGCGCGCAGGCCGTGGAGCGAGTGCACCAGCAGATCCACGACGGCGCAGACGGCATCAAGATTTTTACGGGTTCCGTCGAACGGGACAGCATCTTGATAATGCCCTTGGATTTGGCTAAAGCTATCGTCGCGGAAGCCCACCTCGCGGGGAAACCTGTTTTTGCCCATCCTTCCAATCAGGAGGGAATCGAAGTCGCCCTTCAGAGCGGAGTTGACATTCTAGTCCACACGACACCTAGCGGTGGCCCGTGGAGCTCGTCACTCGTCGAAAGCATCAAGGCGGCACACATGGCTCTCATCCCCACGCTTACTCTCTGGCACGTCGAATTCAAAGGCGAGTCACCCGAAGAGTTCGAAAAAGGAATGAACATGGTCGTGCTGCCCGAATTAAGGGCCTATTCCGAAGCGGGCGGACAAATCCTGTTCGGCACCGATGTGGGCTACATCGAACAATTTGACACTTCAGAAGAATTCGCCTGGATGTCCCGGGCTGGCATGAGTTTCCAGCAAATCCTTGCTTCGCTTACTACCACTCCTGCACGGCGCTTCGGCTACTCAACCCACAGTGGGCAGATCGCGAAAGGGATGGATGGCGACCTTGTTGTTCTACAAGCGGATCCTGCCCAGGATGTCACAGCATTCTCCAATGTACGCTACACCATCCGAGGCGCGAAGGTCATCTACTCGGAGAAGTGAAGCCCAGAATCTCAATTGCGCGAAGTTGGAGGCTTTATCGGAGACTAGCCGCCGACTTCTGGTTGGGTGACGGCAATCCGGAAGTTGGCACCGGGTTGCAATCTCAGTGAGGACTAGTCCCGCCTAACGGCGAAGGGTTCACTCACGGTAACTGTAGCCGAGTTGCTCTAAAGACGGCGTCCGGCTCCCACTGCCTCCCGAATAGTCCTCTGCCAGTAGAGCGCCTTCTCAGTCTCACCCTTCCGGCTGCTCATTCCACGCCTCCTGCTCAGCTCCGCATCCGCAGCCCTGCCCCCAAAGGGCGTATGTCGTGGTCATCCGTCGGGAGGCATCAGCCCGTGAGATTCGGCGGAAAAGGTTGATTCCCCGGACAGTTCGGGAATCTGCACTTTCGGCCAAACGATGCTTCAAGTCACAGAACGGCACAGGTCCCTCCCATAAAGCACCCGCTCGCCTTGGGAGCAGCAGCCTCTCGCTTTTGAGTGCCCCAGGAAAATGGGGCAAGAAAAAGGAGAAAAATTCATGTCTTACCTACTCAGTGACGATCATCGGCTTGGTCGGTGCCGATCCGGAGCAACGTCAGGCGAAAGGCAGCGGTTCGAAGTTCACCGTTCTTTCCGTCGATTTCCAACCCACGATCCAACCCACAATTTGCGATGTCTTGTGCGACTTGCAGGTATTTTGGCAGTCCCCGCGGTCTTGTAAGTTCTATAAAGGGAGAAGTCAAGAAAAAACACATCTCCCTCGGCTGGAATTTTTCTTGCTTCTCAGGCCACTTGATCGAGCGCGATTTGTTCTGACCTACCGCACCATGTGCTCGGTTGCGGGACAATGTGCCCCCGCGGTTTGGGTTTTCACTACCAGCGGTTTTCATCGCCTCTTCGCGACGAAGCCTGTCAGTTGTAAAACCTCACCACGCTACTCTGATAAGGGCGAGGTCGGTGGTTCAAGTCCACCCAGGCCCACCATTTGTTTCAGTAGGTTACCGGGTGTTGTCCCACAAATCTCAACCCACAGGCCTACTAGGACCTACCATAACCTGCATCGGCGGCCCGACAACTTAACCTCAGCACGCGCTGGCCGCTTGGGGAGCGCCTGGCGCCGTTGCCAGCGCCAGGTGCAAGGGGCTCGATCTTGGTAATTACTTCTGCGTTGGATAAACAAACTCAACGCCGAAGTGATCACCGGGGTAGAACCACGTTTTCAAGGCTTCTGGTTGGCCGGAGGGCCGCTCTTCGAGCTGAAGTATTGTTTCGTCCGGGGTTTCGTCCCGATAGTCCGAAATTCCATGGACCGTGGTAATCAAATGCATCTCGTCAGCGTTGTAAATTGCAACGAGAGTGCGGTCGTTGGAATCCAGTAGTTTGAATACGTAGGTGCCTGCGGGAAGCACTTTCCCCGGAACCTGAATGGGTTCGTTGATAGTCACAATCGTTTTCTTATCTGATTCGTCGGCCTGAACCTTTGGGATAAAGAACGTCCCTCCTAACAGAACCATGCAGATCATGCCGGTAAGCATTTTGCAGTACATAGTTAAGTCTCCTTTCTTAGTGATCCGCGCTTTAAAATTCATGTTGTCGCGGAATTCAGTTCGAGATATAGAAAGGCATTCTTCATACCAAACTGCATGGGGAGACGATTGCCAGGAAGGGGAACATTTTCAATCACTTAGTCCGGCTGGGAGCTTTTTCAAGCCGCAGCTTTGCCACCGCGCGTCCGGCATCTTGGAAGCGGTGTCAGAATCGTGGAGCGAAGGGGAACGAGAAATAGACTCTAAGGCGCTCTCAAGTGTGCGGCAGTGTTACCTTGAAGTGCTGGTCAGCTTGCCGCAACATTCGGGGCGTCGGGGAAGGCTGGAGCTATTCCAACCGCCACCCAAAGCCTGGACAAGCAGCACTGCGTCCACCATGCGGCGGCCGAGAATATTGACAGCGGTGAGTTCATCAGTGAGCGCCGCACTCTGAGCCGTAGTCACTTCGAGGTAACTCGTCACGCCGCCTTTATAGCGGACGATCGCGAGTTCCAGATATTTCTGAGCTGCCGCGACGGCTTTGTCCTGAACCTGAGCTTCATGCTCGAGGATCCGCAATGCAGCTACGTTGTCCTCGACCTGTTGGAAGCCCGTCAGCACGGTTTGACGATAATTGGCGACGGTTTGATCGTAAGCAGCGATGGCCTGGTCTGAGGCAGCCCGCCGCCTTCCTACGTCGAAGATAGTGAAAAGGGCAGATGGCCCGGCCGACCACAATATGCTGGGCCCGGAAAGTAGTGTCGTAGGGGAGCCACTTTCAAAGCCACCTATGGCCGCTAAATTGACGAGCGGATAATAAGCGGATTTGGCGACGCCGATCTGCGCGTTGCCGGAGGCCATGAGGCGCTCGGCAGCTGCGATGTCAGGTCTCCGCTCGAGCAATTCTGAAGGCAGACCCACGGGGATCGGTGGAGGAGGCATGGTCAGAGGAAGAGGAGCGAGACTGAAAGAGGCCGGAGGCTTGCCAATCAAAACTGCTACTGCGTGCTCATACTGCGCACGGGCCACTCCGACATCGATCGCCTGCGCGCGAGTTGTCTCAAGCTGGGTCTCGGCTTGCTGTACTTCCACATCGGAAGCTATGCCTCCTGCAAACCGGCTCTCGATTAACGCCAAGGCTTGCTCGTACTGCGTTACGGTGGAATTTAAAAGCTGCTCCTCAGCATCCAGGAGGCGGGCCTGGAAGTAGTACAGAGCTAACTGGGAATGCATCGATAGATTCACTGCTGCCAGGTCGGCTGCGCTGGCTTGTGCCTGTGCGCGATACGATTCCACAGTGCGCCGTACGCGTCCCCAAACGTCGATTTGATAAGACAATTCGAAAGGAATTTGCAAATCGTTATAGGTAATGCCATTGAATGCTGCGCTGTGTGGCTGACGGTTGCCGGACGTTTTGGTCCGGGTTGCGACGGGATCCGTCGTTACAGTTGGAAAGTAGTTGGCACGGTTATAACGGAGAATTGCACGGGCTTGTGTATATTGGGCTTCAGCAGCCTTCAAGTTTTGGTTGGAGACATTCACCTGCTCTTCCAGGGCATTGAGTTGAGGATCCTGAAAAATTTCCCACCACTTGCCGTCGAGATTCTGGTCATTCGGATGGGCAGGTTTCCAATCGCCCACCTCTTTATAAACTGGAGGAACCCCTGCAGCCGGGCGCTGATATTTAGGTCCCACCGTGCATCCGGTCAACTGGAACTCGGCTATAGCGAGCAGAACCATCAGAGAAGGTGTCCGACGCCGGCGCGCGAACCAGAGCAGTTTTCGAGCGCGTTTCACTTGATATCCCCGGGCAGTGTTGCCTGAACGATTTGGACCTGCTGTCCCGTAATGAGGGAGTCGGGCGGATTGACAACGACCTGATCGTCCGGCTTTAGGCCGGCGACGATCTCGATCTGATTGCCGAAATCGTGTCCAGGAGTCACGGCCGTCAGCGCAACTTTTCCATCCTTCACAACTCCCACGCGTAAGCCCTCCGAGCGGAATAGCAGAGTATTGACGGGAAGCAGCAAGGTGGAGCTCTGGGCCGGGACAGCCAAGTGGACCTCAGCATAGGAACCGGTAAGCAGCGTGCCTGTAGGATTGTCCACATCGATTTCAACCAGCAGCGTGCGGGTTGTCACCGTGATAGCATCGGCACTGCGGACCAGTGTTCCGCGAAATGTGCGGCCTGGAAATTCAGCCAGACTAAGATCCGCGGTCATACCGGCTTTGACCCCTCGCGAGTATTCTTCCGGGACGTTTACATAAACACGCAGCTTTCCAGGTTGAGCGATGTGAAAGAGATCGGTTTTCACTCCGCCCCCGCTGCCGGAATTAATCAGATCTCCGATATCCGTATTTCGCGCGGTGATGATGCCGTCGAACGGAGCGTAAACCTTTTCAAAGGAGACTAGTGCCGTGTACTGATCCACGGCTGCCTGGTCTGCCTGGACTATTGCTTTGTTCGCATTGTAGGTACCGACGGCATTATCGACGTCCTGCTGGGATACAGCGTTGCTTTTCAAGAGCCCCAGATATCGGCTTTTAGTGACTGTAGCTAGCTCGAGATTTGCCTTCGCCGTTGCCAGGTTGCTGCGGGCCTGCTCGAGTTGTTGGTCGACTTCCGGAGTTTCGATGACAGCAAGCAGTTGGCCTTGCTTGACGCGGCCTCCAATGTCGACGTACCACTTTTTCAAATATCCGTTAGTGCGGGCATAAATGGGCGCGGTGATGAATGGTTGCACATTTCCAGGAAGGATGATCTCCTGGGCGGGCGCAGCCGGTTTTGGCGAAACAACCGATACCGCGGTGAGGGCAACCTGGGCCGTTTCCGCCTTCAGCGTGGAGCGAGCTTTGACACGCGACACAATGCCAGAGACCAACAGGGCAGCGACGACGATCAACGCAATCACCAGACCCAACCATCGTCTGGGCGGGCGCTGCGGTCTTCCCGCATCGTTCAGTGGGGGCGTTTGCTCGCCAATTTGTTTGTTCTCTTCAGTTTCTTGCGACATAGTGACTCCACACACATTTTTGCTTAGTGTTGATACCCCGTTTGGGCTGCATGCTTCCGCGAACCCTGCAGAACGCTGAAAAATGCTGGAACAAAGAACAGCGTCGAAACCGTAGCGAAAATCAAGCCACCTATGACCGCCCGGCCAAGAGGAGCATTTTGTTCGCCTCCGTCGCCTAGTCCGAGTGCCATTGGCACCATGCCGATGATCATGGCCAGAGCAGTCATCAGGACGGGCCGAAATCGCGTGAAGCCTGCCTCCAGTGCGGCACTAAGGGAATCACTTCCCGCCTGCATTTTTTCGGTGGCAAAGCTCACTACTAGGATGCTGTTTGACGTTGCGACGCCCATGCACATGATGGCTCCCATGAGCGCGGGTACGCTGAGAGTCGTGTGCGTTATAAACAAGAGCCACGCAATGCCGGCGAGTGCCGCGGGCAGCGCGGAAATCATGATGAAAGGATCCAGCCAGGACTGAAAGTTCACCACGATCAGCAGGTATACGAGCACGATCGAGAACGCTAGTCCGCTCAGAAGACCGACGTAGGATGCCTGCATCGTCTGAACCTGTCCGCGGACAACGACACGAGAACCGCGCGGCAATTGCTGGCGAGTGGCGTCAATGATTTTGTTGATGTCTCCGGCCACACCACCAAGGTCGCGTCCGGTGACAGCGCCAAAGATGTCAATCACCGGCGCCACGTCATAGTGAGAAACCACTGCCATTCCCACGCCTCGTTGCGTTGATACCAGGCTGGCCATGAGCGATGGGGGAGCGTTGGGGGCCGTTCCGGTGACCGGAATGTTCTGTAGGTCCTGCAGTGTGGCGGTGCGATATTGCGGCGTCTGCGTCGCGATTTGATAGCTAACACGATTCTTCGGGTCAACCCAGAATGTTGGTGAAGTTTGGAAGCTGCCGCTCAGCGAAACAAGAAGATTTTGCGCAATGTCGTGAGCCGAAAATCCAAGCTCTTCTGCTTTCGTACGTTCAATCCTCATGCGGAGATAAGGCTCATCAAATGACTGCTGGATCCGCAAATCTGCTGTTCCTGTGACGTATTTCAATTTGCTGAGGAGGGCTTCTGCGTAGAGCTGGTTTCCCTCCAAGTCGTTTCCCACAACCTGCACGTCGATGGGAGCAGGCAAGCCAAAATTAAGGATTTGGCTGGTCATGTCTGCAGGCAAGAAGGCGAAGGTCACACCCGGAAACTGTTTTGGAAGTGAAAGCCGAAGCTGGTGAATGTAGTCATCCGTGGGGTTGTGATTGGCAGAGAGAGTCACAAGGATGTCGGCGTCTGATGTTCCGACGGGAGCCGAGTTGCTATACGAGAGGTTGATGCCGCTGAAGGGCAAGCCGATGTTATCAATAACGTTCTGGACCTCGCTTGGCGGAATCTGCTGTCGAATCGACCGCTCGACCAGATCGCAAAGGTTGGCGGTTTCCTCGATGCGCATTCCGGTGGGTGCGCGTAGATGAAGTTTGAAAGAGCCGCTGTCAACGCTGGGAAAGAAATCCCGGCCTAACCAAGGAATCAGAATGGCAAGAGAGCCAAGACAGCTCGCGAAGAATGCAATCAGGAAGGCACGCCGGTGATGGAGACAAGTTTCCAGTAAGCCGCGATAACTGTGACGAAATCTCTCGAAAGCCTCTTCAAAACGCTTCTGAAGTCGTACCAGCGGATTGCGGCTTGGGGCACCGGCTTCGTGCTTATCTCCTCGCAAGAGGTACTTGGCCATGGTTGGAACGATCGTCCGCGAAAGGAAATAAGAGGCCAACATCGCGAAGACCACTGCTTCCGCGAGCGGCACAAAGAGATACCGCGCGACGCCGGACAGCAAGAACATCGGAGCAAACACAATGCAGATCGACAATGTAGACACGAAGGCGGGCGTCGCTATTTGCGAAGCGCTGTCGAGCACAACTTCGTCCATGTCCTTCTCTGGTTCCGCCTCGCGGTTGCGATTGATGTTCTCGACTTCCACGGTCGCATCGTCCACGAGGATGCCGACGGCGAGGGCAAGTCCACCGAGCGTCATTATGTTGATCGTCTCTCCGATCGCGCTAAGCACGATGATGGAGGTCAGAATCGCCAGAGGGATAGAGGTCGCAATAATAATCGTGCTTCGCCAACTGCCCAGAAAAACAAGGATCATAAAAGCCGTCAGGCACGCGGCAATCAGCGTTTCCCGGACGACACCGCTGATCGCGCCACGAACAAAGATGGACTGATCCGCCAGCGGCGCTATCTGGAGCTGGGGTGGAACCGTGGTCTTAATTTGAGGGAGAAGCCCCTTAATGCCATCGATCACGTTCAGTGTTGACGCATTGCCTGCCTTTTGGATGGTCAGCAACACGGAGCGCTGTCCGTTGACGCGCACGATATTCGTCTGCGGCGGAAAGCCATCGCGCACCCAGGCGACATCTTTGATGTAGATCGTAGTGCCGCCAATCGTCTTGATCGGGATTCGGTTCAGGTCGGCAATGGTCTGCGGTGCGGCATTGAGAATGGAAACATCATATTCCTTGGACCCAATCTTGGACGTTCCTGTGGGCAGGATTAGATTTTGAACGCTGATCGCATTGACTACATCCAGTGCGGATAATCCCTTCGATTGCAACGCAGTGGTATTCAGATCCACCTCCACTTGGCGTTGTTTACCGCCATAGGGATAGGGCACGGATGCGCCAGGCACGGTGATGAGCTGCGTCCGAATAAAATTTAGGCCATAGTCATTGAGTTGTTGCTCCGACAGGTTTTGCCCTGATAGGGCTAACTGAAGAACCGGCACACTCGATGCGCTATAGGCAAGAATAAGAGGCGGCGTCGTTCCCGCAGGCAACTGCCTAAGCTGCGTCTGGGAAACTGCGGTAATTTGCGCAATGCCTTGTTGAATGTTCGCGGTCGGCTGCAGAAACACTTTGACAACGGCAATGCCATACAGCGATTGCGATTCGATGTGCTCGATATTATCAACAGTGGTAGTAAGCGCTCGCTCTGTAATACTAACGATGCGGTCGGCCATGTCCTCAGGCACGAGGCCGTTATAGTTCCAGATGATGCTGACCACAGGAATGTTGATGTTCGGAAAAATATCCGTTGGCGTGCGAAAAATCGCAAGCGTCCCCATAATCACGATGAGTATGGACATCACCACGAACGTGTAGGGCCGCCGCAACGCTAGTTTGACAATCCACATGATTCACCCCTCCGGTTTGGCCGGATTCCAATAATCAAATTGACCTTATGTCCTGTGCTTCGGAGTCTTGGCGTCCAGCGTCGATACCAATTGCTGGGCCGCTGGGGGAACAGGAACTGTTCCAGAGAGGACAATCTCCCGCGCAGGAATCTTCTTGCCGTACACGCGTTGGTTGTCTCCATTGTCCGGACGGATTGTGGAGCCTTCGAGGGAGACTCCAGCAAACAAGCCACGCGCGCGCGAGTAACTCAAGATTTCGGATCGCATGCTCGCGTCCGTTTCGGCCGAAGAATCGCGTCCAACCGGGCCGGCGGCCACGGAAGCGTCGCCGCCCAGCTTGACCTTGCTGGCAAGAATGCCCCTCGCGCCACTTTCATTCATAACAAGCAAAACAAAATCGGTAGCTTGTCCGCCGATCTGAAAGCCGAAGCTGCCCCCCTCAAGGGCCATCATCGTGGGAGCGCCCCAGGGGCCTCGGAAGTCATCCCCCTTGCGGCACGACATAGCGCCCCGGCCGTAGCTTGCGCCGACGATGAAAGCGGCCTTCACGACGGACGGAAAGACAACAACGCAATCTGTCTTGTCGAGTAAGTCCTGCGGAATATTGTCAGGAACGTCAAGAATCTCCTTCAGGACCGTCCCGCAGTTTTTCAGCCGGTCTTCATCCTTCGATTGGTCAGCTGCGCTTGCCACCTCACTGAAGAGTGGCGCAACCAGAAATAGAATGCAGCTTAGACAGGTCAAAAACTTTCGCATGTGATTCCCTCCAGGAGTTTTTCTTGCCCCGCACACTAGACAATGCAGCTGGGATGCCACTGTGAAGTGTGGGCGAGAATTTCTTGAAGTGGTTGAAAACACAGATCCTTAGGAAGATCGGACTGAAATTGGACGCAGGGACCGAAGAACTAAGAGTCCAGCGCATTGGATGATTGTCAACACACCGACAAAGTGTCTTTCAGTATGGAAATCGACTTCCGAAAGGAGGAACGAGGGTGCGTGAGAGGCCTCAACCCCGGCCTGGGGTCAGCGGGTTCGGAACACCTATTGTGGGATGTTTTACGAACTCACAGTCGGCGAGCCGTCGAAATTACATTTAACCACAAGAATGGTTACATCATCGTCGAAGTCATCGCGGCAAAAATCTGCCGCAGCGTTATAAATATTGTTCATGAGGTCCTCGGCGGATAGCGAGGAACCACCGCGCACTGTTGCGGAAAGGCGCTCTATACCAAATTCCTCGCCAAGCTGGTTCTCGGCTTCGGTGACTCCGTCGGTATAGAAAACCAACACATCGCCAGCCACAAGGGTTTCCGAGGCTAGTTCACAAATCTCTTTTGGAGCTAATCCGATAGGTGGACAAGACGAGTCCAGGCGCGTAAGCGTTTTCGTTCTTGCTCGAAACAGAAGCCCGGGATTGTGGCCACAGTTCACATAGCGAAGCGTCCGTTTTTGGGCGTCGATCTCAGCGAGAAGCAAGGTCAAGTAGCGGTCAGAGTCCGACACGGAGTGGATTCCCGTGTTCAGTCGTTCCACTTGCTCCAGCATGTTTCGGTCATGGTTCGCCTCAAGCCGGACGGCCGCCGCCGTCGCGGACATTAAGAGGGCGGCGGGAACGCCCTTTCCGGCTACGTCGGCAATGATGATCTGAGTCGTGTGCGCGTTGATAGCGAAATAATCGTAGTAGTCGCCGCTTACGCCCCTGGCTGGCTGCATCATCCCTGCTACTTCAAGTCCGGAAACGACCAGTTTGCCCAACGGAAGAAACAAACGCTGAACCTCCGCGGCCAGCTCCACGTCCCTGAGAAGGTCATCACGCTGCGGCTCAACGGTCTTGACAAGCGATTCCTGCCGCTCGATATAAAGCTGGATCACATAAACAATGAAGGTGAGACACAACAACGCCGAGAGATCGTGGAAGATGCGGAGTCCTAGGTGGATGTGCCGCGGGGAATCAAAATAGTGGAAGAAATAGTGAAATACGATACAGGCTACGATAAGGCCGTAGCTGACTTCCTTGGGTAAGAAAACCGCGCCAACGGTAAGAGGCAGCGTATAGAGGTAAACAAGCGAGAGCGAAACAACGAGATGGTCTGCATAAGCGACTCCGGCAATCGCCGCCAAGACCAATACGAGCGGAAGCCACGGCGGTCCATTGGCAGCCCAATCCTTGCGCAGAAGGGACAGCCGAAGAACACTCTCGCGAAGACCGCGAAAGACCGCAGGCCGCGATTCTCCGACGGCGTGATGTACTAGGTCACTCATTCGAAGAGAATCTTTGCCATCATCCCTTTGTCTTCGTGATTGAGAAGATGGCAATGAAAAACGGACATGCCTCTGATTATGGGGTCGGTGAAGTCCATAATGACGTCGACAGAGCCGCCGTACGGAACATTCACAGTGTCCAGCCACATTGGTTCGGCAATTGGCCGGCCGTTTTCGGCGTACGCCAGGAAATGGACTTGATGGATGTGCATAGGATGCAGTTCTCCCGTTGCATTGACGATTTTCCAATGCTGATAGGAACCTACCTTGGCGCGCACCATCGGAGCGGCATCTGGCGTGAATTTTTCTCCGTTAATGTAGAAGCCCTTCTTGTCTTCCGTGAACGTCACGATGAACCGAGGAGGCGCCTTCTCTTCCGCAGCTAGGTCCAAAGCCTTGATGTCCGGATTGCCCTGGCTTCTCAGTGCTTTTGGCGGGGACGATGCTGCTGGTCGCGGGACGATGTCGGCTAATACCACTGCTGGATTGGGATCGCCGTCTGGCCCGGTATCGACGCAGCGCGAAATCAGTCGTCGTGGCGTGCCTGCCGCTGGACCAGTGACAATGGCTTCCAGCCTGCCTGCCGGTGGCAATAAGACGTGATCGGCGCTCCGCGTTCGGTGATTCGGATCGTGCAAGGCGATGGGCATCCCGTCCATGGCAACCATTTCGAATGTTTGACCCTCAAGCTGAAGGTCGAGATAGCGATCTGCGGAAGCATTCACGAGACGCCAAAACTGGCGGTCACCAGGAGCGATTTCAATTTGAGGCCGCACGGATCCGTTCAATGTGAAGACCTCTTCTGGAGGCTCTGACTCCGCACCACAAACGTTCGAACTGAGGTGAACACGATTCTTCAAATCGGCAGACACAGGTTCGCTGCCGATGGAACGGCCACGCACAACCAGGACGCGCTCCGGCAGGCCGGTTAAAGGCGGAAAATAAGATTCCATTCCTTCGATCACGATCGCTCCGGACATGCCGTCACGAACTTGTCGGTGGCTCTCTCCATGAGGGTGCGTGTGGTACCAATACAAGCCTGGCGGGTGGTCTTTCGGAATCTGCACGGTATAGCGGAGCGATTGACCTGGCATGGCCATCATGTTCAAGACGTCATCCTGCGGAGCGTTAGGCGAAACCGTAAGGCCGTGAAAATGGAGATTCGTCATGTCCATGCACGGAGTGATCGCGCAGCTCTCTTTCGCCTTGGCCGGGAGATCGTTGACGTAGTTGATCTTCAGTTGGTCTCCGGGCGATAGCCGCAGGATTGGAGCGTTTGGCTCACCATTGAAGTAGAAGGAGTTCCCTCCGTCACTTGTGATGGCTGCGTGCAAGGTTAAGGAAAGTGTATGGTGTTTCGCGCGAAGTTCCGGCGGATTCGAAAGCAGGTCTGGCGGCTTCCCTACGAGCTCAAGCGAACAGAAAACCGCGGCCGCCACAGCGGCAATAGCAGCCGCGGCGATTCGGGGGACGGACGCAAAGCGAGGCGTTGACAACTTCCAAGCCATGGGTCATTCCGCCTTGTGCCAGGTGGAATCCGGGTCATAGGCGGTCATCGCTTGCGCCAACTTTGTTGTTTCGGGACCGAGGTCCTTTTCGTAAATGGTTCCGCATTGGTCGACAATTAAAGTCATCACACCTGAAGAACGGTACTCCACGGGGTAGGCGACGAAGGCGAAGCCCGCTGTCATCTTCCCGTCGACAATATAGTTCTTGGCTCCGCCCGGCGCATGTGGTCCTTGGCTAGTGAGGATCCGAAACATGTATCCATTGAACGGAACATGCTCGCCAACTTGGTCGGTTGGAAGATTCTGGCGCGCGTAGGCGATGAGCGGGTCGATCGGGCTATCGAACTCATCGCTAGCGCCGAACCAATACAAGCCGTTGTGTCCGCCCTCGTCGCTCACAAGTTTCTGCGCGAATTGATTGGAAAGATTAGCCGGCGGGCGCGCAAAATATTGGTTTTGCGCCGCGACTAACTCGCGAAGGGCATCTATAGCGGAGAGTTCATTCTTGCCAATGCGACGGAATATGATCTCGTCTTTCCCGGCGCCCGTGTCGAAATACCACGAGCCGTGGTGGTTCACCAAGGGAATCGGAAAGGGCCAGTTTTCAGCTCCGACAACCAGCGTGACGGTTCCGTCCGGTTCGGTCACGAACCGGTGCATCTCCTGGTATTTGACGATGAATCCCGCGCGGGCATCCGAATCTTCTGTTGGGTCACCGGACGAAAGGACTTCCTTTCCGGCCGGTCCGAGGATGCTCAAGGAAACTTGTTCATCCTGTGACTGCATGGCGTCAAAGAGCGCGCGACTGGCAGCTGCAGCGGAAGCAAAGGTACGCTGCCTCGTCTCCTGAGCGAAGATTGGGGCAGACAAACATCCCAAGGAAAGTGCGAACAGAACGGACACTACAAAGCGAACAAGAGTCTTTCGTTTAAGTTCAACTAAATTTGAAATTCTGTGCAGCATGATGTTCTTCTCCATTCCTAGATTCATATCAGTGCTCTACATCTGATCACCTAATGCCGTCCGCCTCCGCCATGAAAACCGCCTCCATGGAAACCACCTCCAAAGCTCGACCGCCCGCGAGAGGAAAAGCCTCGGACATTTCCACCGTGATCAAAGCCACTGAACGCTCCGGAGCGCCTTCCTGGCTGAAAGTGAGGAGCCGAAGACCCGTGGAATCCGCCACCGTGGTCGAAGCCGCCATGGCCGACGTTACCGTGATCGATGCCGCTATGGCCGAAGTCACCGTGGCCATGGCTGAAGTCACCATGATGGAACCCATCGTGACCGAAGTCGTGGCTGTGGGAGACCCATTCGTGATGATCGAAGAATGCTCGACGGCCATGCCAGTCGTAGTCCCAGTGATGCCAGCCCCACCCAAATCCTCCGAAGAAGCCGATACCAAATCCAATGCCAAAGGAAAGGCCGGGGCCGCCCCAGAAAATCCCAGGCTCAGGATACCAACCAGGGTAGGCAATGATCGGCGCCCCGTAGACGAGCCAGGGGTCGTAGGCAGGGACGTAAACGACCTCAGGGTTGGCGGGTTCGATGATGATTGTGTTGCCTTGCGTCGTTACCCTCTCCTGGTCAGTGGTATTCAGATGGCCGGCACTGCGAGCCTGCTGACGCAAGGTCTGGACCCCCCCAGACACATCTTGGGGTTGGGAGATATAGGCCTCGCCAAGAGATGAAGTCCAAGAGAGGTTCTTATCCATGTTCTCGAGAACCGAGGGAAATTGCGTTATGGCTTTTACGCTGGGATCCCAGTTTTGTTTATCGACTTCTTTTGCCAGCTCTTCACCCTTGAGATTGGAATGACTCTGCATCCAGCGCTCTGCCTCGACAATCTGAGTAGGGTAAGTAGAAGCGGCGAGAATCTGCGCAACGAGGGCGTCAGGGTACAAGGCGATAGGCGCGACAAGTTGCTGCAGCTCTTGAGAGGACTGTTGCGGGGCCGGAGCGGGTGGCTGCCCGCTGGACTGGGCCGTAGGACCGAAAACCTCGGCTTGCGCTGTAAATTGCACGAGCAAACAGCAAGCTAGCACAACCAAAATCCGGTTTGATAAGTTCATATTCATTTTCATTCTCCAGTACAACTTGAAAGCATGCCGTTCGCCGCCAGGTTCGAAATTTTGGGCCTTTGGTCAAGCGCGCTGAGGAACCTCACTGGCCGCGCAGAGTGCCCGGCTCAATGTCATTACGGCGGGCCAAGTCTTCAAGGTCGCTGAGTTTCTCTTGCACTGCCGTTGCGCGCTGCTGCAGGATTTCAACGCCGGCTTCGGGAGTGATGCCAATGTTGCCTTCCTCGAGATTTATGCCGCCCGTCGTCGTCTTAAGGCTCCTTGCATCTTCGATCGCTTGACGGTATTCATCGAGACGAGCCTGCCTGCGTTCAAGTTCGCCGCGCAGGGCTGCTGCTTCCTCGGCGTACCATTCAGAGTCGTGTATCGCCACGTAAGGTGGAGGCGTTACAGCAGGACTCGCTTCCTCCACCGTGGCAGGTTGACCGACGATGGAAATCATGCCCAGGGCTCTGAGTCCGTTCAGGTCTTCGTTCGTCCATACCGCAGTAGTCTTTTCCATCTCCCCTCCGCGCGGCTTGTTTGCCGCGCGCAGGGGAATTGCCAGGGTACCCAGCGTCACGGAGATAGAGAGTGAAATGGTCAAATAGCGATTCATCTCGCTCTCCTTAGTGTTTGGTCGATGGAGCGGGAGGAAAATGCTGGAACATTTTGTTCACGCCTTTGTTGAGGTTCTTCGTGTTCTTGTCGGCTTTGTCGGAGAGCGTATCGCTCGACGAACTCCGCCAGATCAACTTCTCCGTCTTTGCGTCGAAGAGATCGACGACTAAGGTGCCGACTTTGTAGGTCTCAACGGTTGTGGTGGCATCGCCAAATCCGCCGAATCCCCAGCGGCGACCACCTCCGAAGCCGTTGTAGAAGGTGTCCAGAGTTTGCTGATTCTGAGTGGTCTCGAGGGCGAAGACCTCGACGTCACCACCCGAGGGAACTTCCGTCCAGCCCTTCACCGTCAGAGCGCTATTCACGGCACTCTTGATCCGATCGACCATTAGTGGGTCTTTCGTCTGGACCTTTTCCCAAGAGTAGGTCTTGTATTGGCCGAAGTTTGCGTTGTGGTCGTAGTCGGTCTTCACTTGCTGAGCGAACGAAACCGTCGCCAAGGCTAGCGTCAGTCCGACTGATGCTGCGATCTTTGGTAGAAACTTCATACTTCCTCCTTTTTTTGAGGCTTTGAGACAAAACCTCTTGCGCTATAGAACGGCGCTCACGCGATTCGGCGGCTATCCCAGCGAGCCGATAGTTTCGCGATTTCTCATCGCTCCCGTCACCACGAAAAGTTCTAGTGCTTCAAGCGACACCATTGAGAGAGGCAAAGCGGCTGCCAAAAGACCATTTCGTAACTAACTGAAAGTAAAGGCCAACGTGGGCTACGGCGCAGTGTGCCATGCCAGCCCGCTAGACGTGGGGTCCGCATGCTGACAGGCCAGTGTGGTTATTCACTTGATTGTGTGTCAGATAGCTTTGAGTTCAGGTCGACTCGAGTGTGATCGCTGGTGTACCTGATGACTAATGTTGTCTATGGTCGGCTAAAGCGGAGGCTTAATCCCCACTGGGTGGCGATTTGCGGCTAGGAAAGTGGATTCTTATTGGTACGTGAGATGCCAAGCTTTTGCATCCGGAAGTAGAGAGTGGACCTCTTGATTCCCAAGCGTGCGGCTGCCCCGTTGGGACCGGAGACAACCCACCGGGTCTGCCCCAGAGTCTTGCGAATGTGGTCTCGCTCCGCGTCTTCCATGGTAATTGGTCCCAGGGATTCCACTTCGGTCGCACTCCTCAAGCTTGCGAGCGGGGATTCCAGGACGTTGCCCGATGTAAGGATGACGCTCCGTTCGATGAAATTCTGAAGCTCGCGAATGTTGCCCGGCCACGGGTATGAGGCAATTTCAGACATCGTTTCGGGGGAAATGCGGTCGATTTGCTTACCCATCCGGCGGGCATAGATCTCCACAAAGTGTTCCACCAAAGCCGGAATGTCTTCCCGACGCTCACGCAGAGGTGGCAGAGGGACTGGAAATACATTCAGCCGATAGTAGAGGTCGCTGCGGAATTCGTTTCGCTTCACCATCTCAACCAAATTTCGGTGGGTCGCAGCTACGAGGCGAACGTCTACTTGATGAGTCCGGCCGCTGCCCAAGCGCTCGAATTCCTGCTCCTGCAGGACACGCAGTAGTTTTGGCTGCAGCGGCAAGGGGATGTCTCCCACCTCGTCCAGGAACAGCGTCCCTTTGTCAGCCAATTCGAAACGTCCGATTTTTTGCGCGATAGCGCCAGTAAAGGCGCCTTTCTCGTGGCCAAATAGCTCGCTTTCCAGTAGATCGAACGGAATGGCGGCGCAATTCAGCCTTATGAACGGGCGTCCGCACCGCGAGCTAAGATTGTGAATCGCGCGTGCGATCAGCTCCTTGCCCGTGCCGGTCTCTCCCTGGATAAGAACGGTGGAATCCGTAGGGGCAACGCGTTCGACCTGCTCGAGTACGGATTCCAGAGCCGGACTGTTGCCTATGATCTGCTCGAATCTGCGCGGGACACGGTCCTGATCGACCGACCTTAATGTTGCGACAGCCCCCACGAAGACCTCCTTGGGTACGATACGCTTCGATTAGCAGGCCTAGCTTTCCAGAGCGGCCCGAACACTTTCGAGCAGCGCTTCGTCGTCGAACGGTTTTGCCATGAACTCCACAGCACCCGCCCGCAAGGCCTGCATCCGCATCTTTTCGTCGCCGTGTGCGGTGATGAATATAATCGGAACCCTGCAACGTTCGGCGTTCAGCTTGGTCTGTAGCTCAAGACCGGACATTCCCGGCATTCGGATGTCTGCGATCAAACAGGCAATCTGATGCTGTTGGCCGGACTTCAGGAATTCTTCCGCCGAGGCAAACGATTGTGCAGGAAATTCGGCACTTTGCAGCAAGCCCTGCAGGGCGCTGCGCATCGAATCATCGTCGTCGACAATCGCTACTAGTTTGGTCTTTCCCTGAGTATCCATGGCTGAAATCTAGCAGTGTCACCAGAGGCGCGCAATTATACTTTCGTATGAGAGCCCGGACGCAGCGTCGATCTGATAGTCAGCTACAATCTAGGTTGAAGTTGAGAAGGCACAATCAAAACACGTGGATTGCGACTGGCAAACAGCACTGCTGCAACAGCGACGCCTCGGCATTAATATTTTTGGCCGCGTAGAAGTTCCAGTTTCGACGCCATTCTAACCAATTCTGCCAACGAATCAGCCTGCATCTTCCGCATCGCGTGACCGCGATGGATCTTCACAGTGATTTCGCTGGTCCCGAGATCAGAAGCTATTTGCTTATTGAGCTTGCCGGAGACCACCAGAGCCATGACTTCACGTTCGCGTGCTGTCAGCGCCTCGTAGCGTTTTCGCAACTCGACGAGGTTACTTTGCTGTTGGCGAGCTACACGGTCGCGATCCAAAGCCTGGCGAATCGCATCCAGCAAGTCTTGATCCTGAAAAGGCTTGGTAAGAAACTCCGCTGCACCGGATTTCATGGCTTTCACCGACATAGGAATGTCTCCGTGCCCGGTGATGAAGATGATGGGGATTCGAACGCCCGCGTCAGCCAACTCACGCTGCAAGGCGAGGCCGTTGACGCCAGGAAGGGTCACGTCCAAGACGAGACAGCTTGGCCCCTCCAGTGGCTTGCTGCGCAGGAATTCTTCTGCCGTCCCAAAGGATACGCACCGTAACCTTGCCGATTTCAGCAATCCTTGGATGGACGCACGCACACCAGCATCGTCGTCAACGACGAACACCGTGGGAACGTTCGTGGACGTCATTCAAGCGCCCCGGCCTTGGTGGGTAGACTGAAACAGAAGCTTGCGCCACGCTGTGAGTTGTTTTCAGCCCACAAGCGGCCGCCATGCGATTCCACGATGGAGCGGCTAATGCGAAGTCCCATGCCGGTCCCGTGGGGTTTGGTTGTAAAAAACGCGTTGAAGATCTGGTCTGCCTGCTGCGGAGGAAGTCCCACGCCGGTATCGCTGACGGACACCAGAACTTCCTCTTTTTCCGTCCTCAGCGACTTGACGGCCAACTCGCGAACTCCATCCTCTGCCTTCATCGCATCGACGCCGTTCATGATGAGATTCATCAGGACCTGTTGCAATTGCACGCGGTCGGCCATGACCTTGGGAAGATCTGCCGCAAGGTCCGTGGCGACCAATATGTTGAATCGCGTGGTCTCGCCGCGCAGAAGAACAGTCATCTCTAGAATAATCTCGTTTACATCCACGAGCTCCCGTTGCGAACTATCCTTCTTGAAGAGCTGGCGGGTCCGGCTGATGATTTCGGCCGCGCGCTTTCCGTCTTTCACGATTCTCATGGCAGCCGCGCGCGCCTCTTCGATGTCAGGAGTGTCGCCCGCGAGCCAACGCAAGCAGGTATTAGCGTTGGTGCTGGCAGCGGCGATTGGTTGATTCACTTCGTGCGCCAGGGAGGCGGTCAGCTCACCCATCATGGTCACCCTATTTACGTGCGCAAGCTCCGCCTGGGCCTGACGCAATCGTTCGCGCTCTTCACGCGCCAGCTTCCGTTCAATGGCGATGCCGGCGAGGTGGGTAGCCATTTCCAGTGCACGGGTCTGAGCCGGGCTCGGACTGCGGGGTTCACAGTAATACATGGCAAACGAACCCAATGCCTTGCCTGAATGCGCAAGTATGGGAGTGGACCAGCAGGCACGGAACCCATAGGGCTCTGCCACGCTTCGGTACGCCTCCCAGAGCGGATCCCGGAGAATATCGGTGACGACAACAGATTCTCTGCGGTACATGGCGGTGCCGCATGATCCCGCCTTCGGTCCGATGCAATGGCCGTCGATGGCCTCGATGTAGGGCTTGGGAAGGCTGGGCGCAGCGCCGTGCCGCATGTGTTGCCCGTCCTCGTCAAGGAGCAGGACAGAGCAAAGCAAACCGGCAAATTGGGCTTCCACAACGCGCACTAGGCTCTCCAGTATTTCCTCCAGTGGAGCATCCCGCGCTATCATCTCCAAGATACGACTCTCTCCATCACGGAGCGCCTCCGCCCACTTGCGTTCGGTCACGTCTATCGACGTACCGACGTATTCAACGAGATCGCCGGATACCTTTCGAACGGGATGGCCTGTCGAGCGAACGTACTTAATTGCTCCTCCTGGAAGAACGATTCGGAAATCCACGTCAAAGTGGGAACCTTCGTTCGGACTTTCATGAAAAACTTCTCTGCGCACTCGATCTCGATCCTCTGGATGAACGCGCTGGTAAAAGACTTCGTCTGACGGTATACCCTCTTCTGGATCGAAGCCAAACAAGCGGTAATTTTCCTGTGACCAATAGACGCTGTGTCTAGAGGCCACGTTCCATGCCCAACTGCCGGTGTGGCTGAGCCTCTGCGCTTCCGCCAGATAACCTTCGCTCCTACGCAGTGCCTCCTCTGCGCGCTTGCGCTCGGTGATGTCACGGACGGCGCCGGAGACGAGCGTGCCCTCCTCCGCTTCCAGCGGACTGAGGCTGATTTCCACTGGAAACTCCGTGCCGTCTTTCCTCCGTCCGTACAGCTCCAGACCCGCACCCATCGACCGCGTGCGAGGCTGGGCGAAGAAGCCCAGGCGGTGTTCGGGGTGCCGGCCCCGAAACCGTTCCGGCACCAAAATCTCGATCTCCTGGCCCAAGAGTTCTTCCCGCTGGTACCCGAATAACCGCTCCACCTGCGCGTTGACCAACACGATTTTGCCCGGCCGATTCATCACGATCATGGCGTCAGGAGCGGATTCCAGAAGCCCACGGAACTTCTGCTGGGCTCGCTTTCGCTCGGTGATGTCCATCATGGTACACACGAACTGCTCCACATCCCCGGAAGCGTTCAAAACAGGATGGCCGACGGTGTGAGTGTATTTGACAGTGCCGTCCGGAAGAAGGATTCGGTGCTCCACTTCGTAATCCGACTTTTCACTGATTGCTCGATCTTTTGTCTCTTCCACTTGGGCTCGATCCTCCGGATGCATGCGTGGTAGCCGGTCTCTCCAAGCCGACAGTCCCTGTTTTGGATCAAAGCCGTATATGCGATACCATTCCTCGGAGAGATACAAGGCATCTCCTCCTGGTACTCGCCAGGCGGCGCTCCCCGTATGCGTGAGCCTCTGCGCTTCTGCTAAGTATGCCTCGCTCTCGCGAAGCGTTTGCTCCGCCTGCGTTGCTGCGGTGACGTCCATTACCGCTCCCACAAACTCGAGTTCGCCCGACTCATCTCTCTCAGCATGCGCCACAACGTGGACATGTTTGACCACGCCATCCGGCATCAGCAAGCGATGCTCAAAATCAAAATCCTTCCCGTCCCGCGACGCACGCTCAATGATCTCTTCGACCAAGGCTGCGTCTTCCGGATGAACCCGCTGGAGAACAAGTTCCGCGGTCGGTTTCGTCGATCGGTCATATTGGAAGATTCGAAAAGTTTCCTCGGACCAGACGAGCTCGCCGGTGGACGGCTTCCAACCGAAGCTCCCGATATGACTGAGCCTTTGCGCTTCCGCCAAATACGCCTCGCTCTGCTGGAGCTTCTCTTCCTGTACCTCCAAGGTCTGGGCAGCCAATCGCCTATCCACTACGGACGTCAGCAAAGCTAGCCCGAGGACTAGAAAGGTGACGGCGACAATTCCGGCAATCCCAAGTGTGGAGATGCTTATGGCATGGGACAGGTCCGTAGGCTTGTCGAAGGGCGTGAAACTGGCGGCGGCCATGCCTGTATAGTGCATGACGGGGATTGCGGCACCCATCACGGCGGCTCCGGCCAACTTTTCCCAGCCGATCCCAGTTTTCTCATCTCGGAAATGAAAGGTAATCCAAAGCGCGGTGAGAGAAATCAGAACCGCGAACACCACGGACAGGACGACGAGAAAGGAATTAAACTGGCATATGGCAGCTAAACGCATGGCAGCCATGCCGATGTAATGCATGCCTGCAATACCGGCGCCCATAAGGACGCTTCCGGCGAGCGCTCGGGGCCAACCCATTTTCTCCCGGCTCACCACGCCCAAAGCAACGAGCGAAGCGAGAATAGCCGCAAACAGCGACAGCAGAACAGTCGGCCAATGGTAGGCCACGGGAATGGGTAGGATGAACGCGAGCATCCCAATGTAGTGCATGGACCAAATGCCAGTCCCCATCGCACCGGCACCGCCCAGCAGCCAAACCGCGCGAGTCCAACCGGCCGCGGCAGTTACGCGACCTGCAAGATCCAGGGCAGCGTACGACGCAAACATGGCGATCAACACCGAAAGCGCCACAAGTGCGTAGTTGTACGAGCCAATCAAGTTCACGGCAGACATGTGAATCCGTCCGGTTGCCACGCGGAACAGTCGCGCCGCGCTTCAATTTAGAATTAACCGTGGGGGCTCATTCCTTTGCCTCGATTTTCATGGGTAGAGCAAAATGAAAACTTGCGCCGCGCGGAGAATTGTCTTCCGCCCACAGGCGCCCTCCATGCGATTCCACGATGGAGCGGCTGATGCGGAGTCCCATGCCTGTGCCGTTGGGCTTGGTTGTAAAAAACGCGTTGAAGAGTTGGTCCGCCTGTTGCGGAGGGAGTCCGACGCCGGTATCGCTGACGGAAACCAAAACTTCCTCTTCTTCCGTTCTATGCGACTTGACGGCCAACCCGCGCGCCGCGTCCACTTCCTTCATCGCATCGATGCCGTTCACGATGAGGTTCATCAGCACCTGTTGCAATTGCACACGATCTCCCATGATCCGGGGAAGATCTGCGGCTAGCTCCATTCGGACTGTTATGTTGTATCGTGTCGCCTCGCTGCGCAAGAGGACGATCATCTCTCGAATGGCTTCGTTTACGTCCAGCAACTCCCTCTGCGGAGTGCCCTTCTTGAAGAGCAGGCGGACCCGGCTGATGATACTCGCCGCACGGGTTGCATCTTTAACGATTCTTGATGCCGCCTCGCGCGCCTCTTCCAGATCGGGGCGCTCGCGAGTAAGCCAGCGCAAGCAGGTATTGGCGTTGGTGACGGCAGCGGCGATGGGCTGATTCACCTCGTGCGCCAGGGAGGCCGTCAGCTCTCCCATGGTGGTCACGCGGTTGACACGTGCGAGATCCGCTTGCGCCTGGCGCAGCGCCTCCTCGGCCTGTTTGTCGGCACTGATATCCATCGAGCTACCCACAAATTGCACCAAATCCCCAGACGCGTCCAGAACCGGATGGCCGAATGTGTGGATGTGTTTGACCGTGCCGTCACGAAGAAGGATTCGAAATTGCACCTCGTAATCCGATTTTTCACCGATTGCTCGATCGGTTGCCTCCTGCCACTTGGCTCGATCCTCCGGATGAATGCGGGACAGCCGTTTTTCCCAAGCCGACAAGCCCTCTTTTGGATCGAAGCCATATATGCGATACCATTCCTCCGAGAGATGTAAGGCGTCTCTTCCCGCCACCCTCCAGGCCCAACTTCCCGTATGCGTTAGCCTCTGCGCTTCTGCCAGATAACCCTCGCTCCGCCTCAACGCCTCTTCCGCACGCTGACGCTCATCGCTTTCCGCTTGCAAGGCCTCGTTGGTGTTCTGGAGCTCTTGAACTGTTTTTTTTAAGTCATCGCGGGCGCGTCTGAACGATTCTATGGCGCTCCTTTCGGCAGCGCTCAGCGACCCCACAAACAGGGCTGACACCGTGAATATGACAAGGCGTGGTATTTCGTCGGGCTTCGGACCCAACGAATGGATCGGAGGCAGGAAATAATAATTGAAAGCGAGAGCCGAGAGTGCCGTCGCGAGGAACCCCGGCCCGATTCCACCGATCCACGCACTCAATAGGACGGCGCAAAGAAAAAGTGACACGGGGGCATCTTGCAAATGAATCGCCGGCAACCGTGAAATGACCAGCGCCGCGCCAACCCAAAGAACAGCAATCCCATAGCCCCAAATTGCCGGCGGCTTAGGCCACAGAAGAGGATTAGACCTGGACATGCCTCTGCTCCAGCGAAGCAGGGTGTTCCTACTACCCGGCAAAATCTTAACATCAGAAAGTGTTCTGCACCGGCCAGGTCGGTCATGCGGGGCACATCAAGCTTCCCCAGGAGACCTGGCGTCCTTGACCCATCCAGCCTCATAGACAGAGTGCCAACACTCTGACAGTTTGGCGTGTCTGTGGCGTCGCCCAGGCCCTCGTGAATCGGCGTATCTCCCTCACAGCCAGCCGCTTCCACATATTTTCGTCACACACTCTCTCTGGCACAGACATTGCTTTGTTTAGGGGCGGTTAACGTTTTCCCGGTGAATGGGATTCGCAGCGACCAGGCGTCAGCATAACGGCGACGCCAGATCGGGAGACGGCACACAGACAGGAGTGCAAGATGAAGCCTCTATCCATTCTCGACTGGTATCGCATTCTCCGTGCGCACCATCAGTGGACGATTTTCCAGTCCATTCGATATGCGCTTTGGCTGGTGCGGTAATTAGTTTCCCTTAACGTTTGACGGAGTGGCGGAGGAGGTTCGGATTCATGGAAACGTCTTGTGGAACCGGTGTGAACAGAGACTCGGACGGCGCGCTGGTCGCTGCCGCAAAGCGCGGAGATACGCGGGCTTTCGAGGAGTTGGTTCTTCGTCACAAGCAAAGAGTTCTTGCCGTAGCGCAACGGATAACGAATAACCGGGAGGATGCCGAAGATGTGGCCCAGGAGAGTTTTCACAAAGCTTTCCTTCACCTCGGCTCCTTTCAAGAAAAGTCGCGGTTCTCTACTTGGCTAACACGCATCGCCATGAACGAAGCGTTCATGCTGCTCCGTAAAAGGCGAGGAGTGGTCGAAGTCTTGCCCGAGAACCCTGACGATGGCATGGAGCCCAGTTCGGAGGCGTTCGTTGACCAGAGCCCCAATCCCGAAGAGTGCTGTTCGCAACGCGAGCGCAAGCAACTCTTGACTGAGGCGATCAATCGCCTGGGTCCGACAATTCGAACGGCGATATGGCTTCGTGACATCGAAGAACGATCCGTCAAAGAAACGGCTCAGATTCTCGGCACCTCAATTACAGCCGTGAAGGCACGTGTTTTCCAAGGACGCCGGAAGTTACGAAGGAACCTGAATCCTGAATCCCTGCGCGGACTGTGCACACCCGGTCGTTCGATGGCGCAGAACTGTTGACATGCGTCACCCACTCACTTGGTGACCAGCTTGAGACATCGTAGAGTCTCGTTTTATCCAGAAACAAGTAGATTCCCGCAGGTAAATTCTTTCACCGCGATGCGGCCAGCGCAGGAACTCTCGAAAGCTTTTGGTAGTCTTCGTCAGTTAAGCGCACAGAAGCCGCCGCGACATTCTCCCCAAGATGCTCGATCGAGGAAGTCCCTGGGATGGGCAGCATGATGGGAGATCGCCGCAGGAGCCAGGCCAGTGCTACCTGCGTCGGGCTCGCACGCCGAGCTAGCGCGACGCGGCTAAGCACTTCTCCAGCAACTCTGCCGGCTCCCAGAGGAAACCACGGAATAAAGGCAATTCTATTGCGCTCACAATAATCGACCACGTAGTCCCATTCCCGGTCAGCAAAGCTGTAGCGGTTCTGCACGGAGACAATCGGAACGATCTTGCGTGCTCGCTCGATATGCTCTTGTGTGACGTTGGACAAGGCGACCAGGCGAATCTTGCCTTCGCTTCGCAGTTGCGCCAGCGTTTCGACCGACGCTTCAAACGAAACAACGGGGTCGGGAATATGCAGCTGATAAACATCGATGCGGTCGAGGCGCAGTCTTTTGAGACTTCCCTCAACGGCCTTGCGAAGGTGTGCTGGAGTAGCATCGTGTGTCCACTGATTCGGGCCGGGACGATTCCAACCTCCCTTGGTGGCGATTATGAGACCAGCCGGGTATGGGAACAGCGCTTCGGCAATCAGTTCCTCGCTTACGTATGGCCCATAGGAATCCGCGGTATCGATGAAATCGACACCGAGCTCAACGGCACGGCGAAGCACCGCCAACGCTCCATTACCATCTCTTGGGGGCCCCCAGATGCCTTCGCCGGTAAGGCGCATCGCTCCGAAGCCGAGACGATGCACGTAAATTTCCCCGCCTAGCGAAATATTTCCAGCCGCTTTTGCAGAAAGTTCTTTCTTGTCCATGATTGTCCTCCAAAATTCTTACCTTGACTTTGTCCCACGCTGGCTGCCTATATCTTCTTGTCCACTTACAATCGTTGCGTTTCTAGCCAAGCCACTGCGGGTTGGCGTAGGTGCCATCGAACTGGTGGCTCGTTTTATAAAGCTCGAACTGGCCTGCTTCCGCGGCCTTTGCAGTTTTTGCGAGAAGCGCGGCGACTTGGGAAGAATTCATCGGTTGAAAACTGCGAGCAGCTTGCAGAGCTTGCTGAAGAATCGGTAGAGAATCGCACCCCGTGATAACAACGCTCGTGGGAAGATTCATCGCGTAGTAAAGGCACTCTACCGGAGTGGCCGTTTTACTCTCGAGAATAATGTGGTCGCCCATAGGCTTCATACCGAGCACCCCGATATCGCTCTTCAGCAAAACCGGCAACACTTTCTTTTCGAAACTATTAAAGTGCGCGTCCATGACGTTGAGGGGCATCTGTACAGCATCGAACGTGAATCCGTGTTTGGAGGCGGTGGCCAGCATTTTCAAATGGATGTCCGGGCTCTTGTGGCCCGTGAAGCCGATGAAGCGGACTTTGCCCGCCTTTTTCGCCTCCAAGACTGCCTCCATCCCTCCGCCCTCGGCAAAAATGCGATCCGGGTCGGTGTCGCGGATGACTTCGTGAAATTGCAGCAGATCGATACGCTCAGTTTGAAGGCGACGCAAAGACTCGTTGATTTGGCTCGCAGCCGCAGCTTTGGTGCGTCCGTCAATCTTGGACATCAGAAATGCTTTTTGCCGATAACCGTCGCGCAGCGCGTTGCCCATGCGGATTTCACTCTCGCCGCCGTTGTAGTCCCAGCAATTGTCGAGGAAATTGACGCCCTCATCGAGGCCCGTGCGAATGATGCGAATGCTCTCCTGGGGATCCGCCTGTTTGCCAAGATGATAGCCACCGAGCCCAACGAGTGAGACTTTCTCTCTGGTGCGGCCCAGCGTTCGGTAGGGAATCCCATTCCTGGATTCCGGCTGCGGAGACTGCTGGTTCGCGTGCGCCAGGAGAATGGACGCGGTCGCAAACCCCAGGAATTCTCGGCGCGAAATTCCGGCGCCCACGGCGTCGTTCGTTCTCGGAGCTGGCGCGAGAAATGGACGGAGTACGTCCTCATGGCTTGGTTGATTTTTCTTGTTGTTCACGACGAGCCTCCTTTTCATTTGCCCAGCGCTTGAAGGAACGGAATCCATTTGCGGCTGCGAAACCGCGGTGTACTGATTCCGTGCTATTTCTTTTGATGCAGAGAGCGAATGTCCGCCACTAGCGAATGAATCTGATCCTCACGAAGTGAACTCTTAAAGGAAGGCATTCCGCCTTTGCCATTGGAAATGACCTGAGTGAGTTCGGCATCCGAGAGCTTTTGGACTGCCGGTGAGCGAAGGTCCGGAACGTTCATGCTCTTTCCGACCTCGGAACCGCTTCCATCTGGACCGTGGCACATCGCGCATTTCGTACGAAACGTCGCACTGCCGGCCGCGCCGTCTGGAGCTGGGCTTGCCTCCACGATGGAGGCAACACAGAGTGTAAGTCCACCAAAAAGCACAAACAAAATGAAAGCGCCCAAGATCATATGGTGCTGAGGTTTGTCTTGATTCATAATTTCTTCCTTTGTTTCTAAGTTTCCTTTCCAGCTCCAGACACTCCACATCCAAAAGCGCAGTGACCGTCAACTCAAGCCGAGCTTTGTAATCGGCAGGTCTCTCACTCGCTTGCCTGTTGCGGCAAAAATCGCGTTGCAGAACGCCGCCACAAACGGCGGCACGCCTGGCTCACCAACGCCGGCTGGTGGAGCGTCGCTATCGACGATGTACACATTCGTCTGATAGGGCGCCTCTCCGATTCGAGCAACCGGATAATCCTGGAAATTCGATTGGTCGATGACACCCTTCGTCGCCGTGATCTCGCCGCTTCGCACAATACTTGTGCCGAACACTGCGGCGCCCTCGAACTGGGCGCGGGTTGCTTGTGGGTTTACTACCAAGCCCGCATCCAGAAACGTGTCCACGCGAGGGATCCTTACCTCACCTTGATCATTGACTTCGACTTCAACGACCGTTGCCACGTACGTTAAGAAACTGCGGTGCGCCGCAATCCCCACACCAGTGCCCTTACTGTGCTTGCGCTTTCCCCATCCGGACTTTTCGGCGACCATCTCCGTGACTCGGCGCAGCCGCCCGGTTTCCCAAGGATAAGCGTCCATCGAAGCTCCGTAATTCGGGTAGGCCACGCCCTTGAAATCGATCGTGCGTGGTTCCCCGATCAAATCGAGCAAGTAATCGAGTGGATCGCGTCCGGCCGCATGCGCCAGTTCATCGGTGAAGCATTGAATTGCAAACGCGTGATATATGTTCGCTACCGACCGCAACCAGCCGATGCGCACATGAGCTTTCGCCGGGCCATTCTCGATGCGAAGATTTGGCAGATCGTAGGGAATGTCCGTCCAGCCCTGCTGCAGATGGGCAGGATCCCCATAAACGGTATTCACGTCAAAGATAGATGGAATCGGAGGGAAGACCGACCGTTGAAGCCAGGCGGTTGGTTTGCCGTTGGCGCCCAAAGCCGCCTTCATATACATAGACGCGACTGCGTTGTAATAGTCAAACTTGATATCGTCCTCTCGAGTCCAGGCCACTTTCACTGGCCGGCCCACTTTTTTGGACAAAACTGCAGCCTCAGCCACATAGTCAGGCTTCGACTTGCGCCCGAATCCTCCTCCGAGCAGGGTTACATGGCAAATTACATCTTCTTTCGCGATCCCCAGCTCTTTCGCAACGATGTCTTGAACGGCCTGAGGATTCTGCGTGGGTGCCCAAAGCGTTGCTTTGCCGTTCTTAAATTCCGCCAGCGCAACCATCGGCTCCATCGAAGCGTGGGCCAGAAGCGGAACGTAGTAGTCCGCATCATGGATCTTCCCGCCTTTGGCGAACGCTGTATCCGCATCGCCAATATTGCGCACCACTTTGCAAGGATTGTGCGAAGTCGCTCGCAACTCGTTCTTGTACGCGTCCGAATTGTAAGTTTCGTGTGCTCCGTTGTCCCACGAGGTGTTCAGCTTCTTGCGCCCTTGAAACGCCGCCCAAGTGTTGTCCGCAATCACCGCAATGCCACCGAGCGGCTGAAACCCCGGTGCCTGCTGGAAAGGGTCGATCGAAACTGTCTGACGCACGCCTGCGACCTTTAAGGCTTCCTTGTCGTCGTACGTTTTCACTTTGCCGCCGAGAACGGGCGGATGCTCCACTGACGCGTATGCCATCCCGTCGACGTGAGCATCCATGCCGTAAATGGCCTTCCCGGTCACAAGTGCTTCGAGGTCGTAACTCACTTGTCCTTTGCCTACGTATCGCCAGGCACTCTTTGGTTTGAGCTTCAGCTCCTCTTTTTTGGGGATTGGCAATCTCGCCGCGGCGGCCACGAGTTCACCGTAACCCGCGCTACGGTTTGTCGAGCGGTGGACAACCACGTGTAAGTCAGTTTCGCATTCCGGCGCCGGAACGCTCCACTGATGGGCCGCAGCTTGAATCAGCATGAATCGCGCCGTTGCTCCGGCCTCTCGCATCGCGTCGTAGAACGAGCGTACCGAGTGCGATCCATCTGTATTCTGGTCACCGTATCGGCTGTCACCAATCGCCTGTTCGATTTTCACTCGCTTCCAGTCCGCATCCAACTCATCGGCGACCACGAGCGGGAGAGTCGTACGGCTCGTCGTGCCCATCTCCGAGCGATGAGCAACGATCCACACCGTGCCGTCCGCGTCGATCCCGAGGTACACGCTCGGAGGTAAAGTTGCATGGTCCGCATTTGTATCGTGCGGACGTTTGTCGCCCGACGACAGCTTGTGGTAATAACGCACACCCAGCACGAGCGCGCCTGCAGCGATGATGCCCCTTGTCAGAAATCGGCGCCGGCTGACATTCTCAATCTCGCTCATGTCATTTCTCCCGCCGCTGCTTTAATAGCCGCGCGAATCCGCTGATACGTTCCGCATCGGCAGATATTCCCGGACATGGCCTCATCGATCTCGTGGTCGGCAGGTTTCTTTTTGCTGTTCAACAGCGCCGCTGCTTGCATGATTTGTCCAACCTGGCAGTAGCCGCATTGTGGAACGTTAATTTCCATCCAGGCCCTTTGAACCGGATGCAATCCGTTCTTATCGAGGCCTTCGATCGTCGTGACTTCTTTTCCGGCCGCGTCGCGCATGGCTGTCACGCAGGATCGCATCGCTTGACCATTCACGTGCACGGTGCAGGCACCGCAGAGTCCAACGCCGCAACCAAATTTCGACCCAGTCAGCCCTAAAACGTCGCGTAAATACCAGAGCAACGGCATTTCAGGTTCACCACCGAAAGATTGCTCTACACCGTTCACCTTAAGTTGAATCATTTTCGTGCCCTCGCCCGAACGTCTGCAAAGGGAGTAAACTTCAGCCAACTACCTCAATACCCAGCCAAATCGACCCCGGATCGCGTCCGCCCATTGCCGTTGGAGCCCAGATGCGCACGTTTTTCCATTTGCAGAATGACCGCCGAAAAATCTTGTTCCGCTCCTTCGTCCGATTGCCTGGCATTGATCTCAAAAGCAGCTCCCGCGGCGGGCATTCGCGCGCCAACGGTATTCGCGAGTTCGAGAATCAACCCGAAATCCTTGTTCATTAGCCGAATCGGAAATTGCGGACTGTAGTCGCTCTTCATCGCTCTTTCCAGTTTGCCCAAGTGCGCGGGCGCGACCACTGCAGTCTGGGACAATACCCCTAGCAAGCGAATGCGATCTAGGCCAGCCTTCTCGCCGAGTGCAACAGCTTCGGCAATCGCCTGCATGCCGATTCCCAGTAAGGTGTTCACCACAAGCTTCATCGTCGCTCCGGAGCCGCTCGGCCCGAGATAAAAATGCTTTTTGGCGATTACGCGAAAGATCGACTCGGCAGCGTCAAAGCGTTCTTTGTCTCCGCCTCCAAATAGGGTCAGTAACCCATTTTCCGCGGCGGGAGTACTCCCCGATATAGTCACGTCGAGAACCGCAACTCCCCTCGCTGAACCAAGTCTCGAGAGCTGCTGCGAAGTCTCTGGATACACCGTACTCAAATCGATGACTAGCGAACCGCCATGTGCATTCGCGAAAACGCCGTCAGGTCCTCGATAAATATCCAAGACAGCTTCATCGCTTGGTAAGCAGGACAACACAACGTCACAACTGGAGGAAAGTTCCGCAATACTCTGTGCGACGTTGCCGCCGTACGGAATTAATTCCTCCGCCTTGGCACGGTTTCGGTCGTACGCTGTCAGCTTGAATCCAGATTCAAGCAACCTCCGCGCAATCGGACGGCCCATGTAGCCGATCCCGACAAATCCAAGCCTGCTGTTTTCCTGCATGATTGGTTTCATACGTATCGCCCTTATGCCGAACTGCAACCTCGATTTCAACTTCCGTATTGGTCGAAAGCACGTGTTGTGCCGTTCGCGAAGGGAGCCGAATGTTCATGCAAGGTATTGGCGGCAAGGAGGATACAGAGTTAAGCGAGGAAACCTAACCCACTGCTGGCGAGAGTTTTCTGTCGAATCCTTGGACACTGTCAGTCTGTTGGAAATCGTATGTTTTCTCACGCGTGATGCGCGAGAAACGGAGAACCCAACTTTATTCTTTTCCCTGGAAGAAGTCCCTTCAGCGCGGGTCGACTATCTGGTCGTTCGCCGAGAGGTTCAGGGAAATGAGTGTGGGATTGTTTCGGAGTTTGTAGACTTTTCCAACCCACAAGTCAGCCCACAAGAGCCTCCGTCTTATATGACTTCCGCTAAGTTTGGCAGTCCCCCAGTCTTGTAAGTTGTAAAACCTAGCCACGCCGCCCTGATAAGGGCGCGGTCGGTGGTTCAAGTCCACCCAGGCCCACCATCAAATCTAGGTATTCATGCGGCGATTCACACTTTCCCCGTTTTATCAAATGTTCTCCAAAAGCAAATTTGCCAAAAATTTGCCAAAAGTCCGGGGAGAACGCGCCAGTCGAGGGTTCTTTCCAGCACGGCGCTTTCTAGCCTCCACACGCGATTGGTTCCGCGCGCCTGTGACCCGAACCCACTCGTGCTCTGTGAAACGAGCAGGGGGATATGGGGGCCACGGATCCCTGTCCGCTTTTAGTCGATTGCAAGTTAGTGCGAATCAGGCTGATCGTCTCCCAGGGCTGCGACGAAATCAATTTGCTTAACTCGGAAGGGCGTTGAGTGTATAAGGGTGCCCGGCTAACAGAAGTCTTTTCTCCCACAACGTCTTGACACACGACCGCGAATCCTTTCGCAGCTCTTACGCCGGCAGCCCGCCCTGGGACATCGGCAAGCCCCAGCCTACGTTCCAGGCCGCCGCCGATAAGGTCGTCGGCTCGGTTCTCGATGCGGGCTGTGGCACCGGCGAACACGCCCTGTTCTTCGCCGCACGGGGCCATGCTGTCACAGGCTTCGACTTCCTGGAGGAACCCATCGCGGCGGCGCGGCGCAAGGCCGCCCAGCGCATCCTCATCGTCAAGTTCCTGGTCAAAGATGCCCTAAAACTCCATGAGTGGACCGAACGCTTCGATAACGTGCTCAACTCCGGCCTATTTCACGTTTTTTCCGACGCGGACCGCATTCGCTATGTGCGCGGGCTCAAGACCGTCCTCAATCCCGGCGGGCGTCTGTTCCTGCTTTGTTTCAGCGACGCCACCCCGGGAACGGAAGGACCGCGACGCGTCTCGCAGTCTGAGTTGCACCATGCCTTTGCCGATGGCTGGGAAATCGAATCCCTCGAGCCCGTGCGCCTCGAAATCCGCCCTGAGTATAGACAGGGAGCCTTCTCTGGCGAAGACCCGCGCGGCTGGTTTCTCATCGCCCGCCGCCTGACTTAAACCCATCCTCCGTCTGTCCCTACTGAAAACGGATTCAACGGGACTCTTGGTAGGGGCGGTGGGCATCGAACCCGCTTGGCGGTTCGCTTGATTACTTTCGCGAGGAGAGTGTCGACTTCTGCCTCCCTCCTGAGCTTCCTGGTCATCACCAAATCACCTCTAGCCTCTTATACTTGCGGAATTCCTTGTCGCAGGTCATCACAGGCACTTCTTCGGCCAGCGCCTGCGCAATCAGCATGCGGTCGAACGGGTCGCGATGGTGCACGGGCAGCCTCATCAGCTCTAACACGTGTGCCTCCGCGTACGGCACCATGCTCACCTGCAGCCGCCTTAGCGCGTCCATCGTGTCCTCGCGGCTGAGATTCAGCTTTCCTGCAGCATTCTTCATGGCGATCTCTGCCAGCGAAATGACGCTCAGTTCGCGCTGGTTAGCCGGGTCTCCCAGCACGGTCCGCGTCTTCCGCGACAACCTGTCCGGATCTTCGATGGCGAAGAGGAAGGCCACCGTGTCCAGCAGGACACGCATCAGTAGCGGCCCTCCAGGAAGGCGTCCACTTCCTCGTCCGTCATCGGTTTCCACCAGTCCGGGTCGAGCACGATCTTCTTGCCTTTCAGGAAGCCCAACTCGGGCTTCTTCCCAGCCGGCTTGGTCGCGCGCACCAGGTCCGCCACGGGCTTGCCGCGACGACAGATTGTGACGCGTTCACCGTTCTCGGCTTTCTTGATGAGTTTCGGCAGTTTGTTTTTAGCTTCGGCGACGCTTATCTTCATCGTTCTGATTCTAGCTATCTTCGATGGCTATGTCAACTCTTCGGCTCAATCTCTCAATCTTGGTCGTGGGCTGCTTTGAACGGACGTAGAAAGACAAGAGCCGCCTCAAATACATAGGCCGATGACGTCAGGCGATCGGACCCGCGGACCCCAATGATGGCGGCAAACATTTTGCCAAGGTCCCGCTCCTGACAAGGGCGAGGTCGGTGGTTCAAGTCCACCCAGCCCACCATCAAAATCAGGTCCCACGAATCTCAACCCACAATCCAACCCACACGTCACTGCACCACATGCCGCGCTGCCTTTTTTTACTTTCTTCAAGGACAAATTCGGATTGATGCAAAGGACATGATTGGCGGGTGATGTTCGTTACACGAGAAGGGCTACATCTCGAATCCGGCTACCAAAGCTAAATCTGTTGCATTTACCGAAGAAGGATCGAAGGATCTCGACTGTCGAAAGAATTGGTCGAAAACTTTTTGCACTGAAGTAAACCAACACCCTCCCTGATCTCGGCCCGAAAAGGAATCGCCTTCGGACTAGTGCGGTAATCTTACCAGGCATGTTGGCGAGGTCACCTCCACAAGATAAAACTCGGTGAGACCGTTGTCGACCTGTTGGTTCGCAAATTCTGCCCGCTTCTTTATTTCACCAATTGGTAATCGATCCGTCCGGGCGAAAGTACGTCTGCGCGCGATTGGTGTCGTATTTCGTTACTTCCAGAATCGGCATTAGCTTGCTCATGTCCAGCTCGACGCCGAGTCCGGGTCTGTCGTTGGGATAGAGCTTTCCGTGCTTAAAATCCAGGCCGACGGGCACGTGCGGAAGTTCCTTGCCTTCAAAGTTATATTCCATCAGCAGCGGACCCGAGAATGTGCCCAGCGAATTCACCAGCGCCGCAGTGGCAATCGGCCCGGTGAAGTGAGGCACAATGCCGACAAAATGCGTCTCGCAGATTGCTGCGATTTTCATCATCTCGGTAATGCCTCCCACGTTCGGCAGCGTAGCGCGAACGTAGTCGATATAGTGGTTCTCCACCAGCGGATTGAAGTCCCAGCGATTCCCCCATTCCTCGCCCGCGGCGATCGGAACCTTTACTAACTTTCGGAGGCGCGGAAGGTCTTCGCCGAATCCCTCCGCCCGCACAGGATCCTCGACAAACAACGGCGCAAGGCTCTCGATCAGATCGCAACCGCGGATCGCGTCGGACAGATCGAATCGCTGATGAAAATCGATGCAGAAATCGCCGTCTTTTCCGACGCCTTCGCGCGCCTGCACGCACTCCTCGTAAAGCTGATTCAGTTTCTGACGGGTATTGAAAGTGGTATTCGCGGGCGTGTCAGCCGCGCCCATGCGGAAGGCTCGATAACCGGCCGCGATGGTGGCCGCTGCGCGATCCTTCACGCTCATGTCAGGCTTGATGCCAGGGATGATGCCGGCGGTGTTGTAGCATTCACAGTAATTCCGCACCATGCCGCCCAGGATTTCGTGAACCGGCAGCTTCAGCACCTTGCCTTTGATATCCCACAGGGCCAAATCGAGCGCGCCGAGCGCATGTTCCTTTTCACGCCCAGGCGGATAAAAGAACGACCGCGACATGTCCTGCCATAAGCGTTCGATATGCTGCGGGTCCTGCCCGATCAGGCGTCCGGCGCACTGCTTCAGCGCATCCGGAAAACCGCCTTCACCGACACCCGTTATTCCCGCCTCGGTCTCGATAGTCACTACGGTGTCGGCCTGATTGAACAGCGGATTCGGATTGGGTGGCGCGTAAGCCCGTACTCGCGTGATCTTCATCTTGGGCAACGCGGCTTGCAGCTTCGGGAGATGCGCGAACGCATACACACCCGCGGCCATCCATTTCAGAAATAATCGCCTATTCATCGGATCTCCTTCAACAAGCACCGGTCCCCACTCTAAATCTACTTCCGCGACGCGCCTCGACTTAATCTCTTATTCCCGCAATTCCGGCTTGAAATTGACGATATGCGGAACTGGCAAAGACAATCTCACGAAGCCCAGCAAGAAATGCCAACGCCCTAACTTCTGGACTGACAACCTTAACGTCATAGTCCTTCTTGAGGATCAGGCGCCAAGCCAACTGCAGATTGGGCTGGCCGCTCAAAACGATTCTTATGCGACGCGGTGCGAGGAATCCGAGGCTGCGAAAAGCTCGGAGATCGCTCGCCAAGAGAGCGCCCAGGAAAAAGCTATACAACTCCCGCTGACCATACCGCGAATTCCCCTCAAGCAACCGGGTCATGAAGAGCGCGCGTGATAGACCATAGCGCTGGCTGCATCTGACTCCGCTTTCGAAGAAGCTCTTCTGCAGCTCCTGCGACCTCAGATCGCGCAACCGGCTCGCCAGGATCGTCTGCGTTCTTAGGACGTACAGTGCTTCCCCAGAAAGAGTACTGGCCGATCGCACAATTCGACCCCGGGCATCCACCTCGATTGCTTTGGAATGCGACCCCACGTGCAAGAGCAGCCACGGCGCTCCGTGAGTTCGCGGCTGCGCATTCGCCTGAAATCCCACAATCTCAGTCTCCTCACCCCGAATGACATCGCTGTGTGCCACCTCTGATAATTCACATGGGGCTCTACCGATTCGCACTCCGGGCACCAAGAAAAATGGCAGCGGACTCACTCGGGCAAAGCTTTTCATTCGTACATTCTCCGCGAGCTTGCCGACGCCGGCGGGAGCAAGGACATGGGGCACTTCTAAAAGCCCCAATTGTGAAGTCAGCATACCAGCCGCCAGCACAAACCTCGGAGGCGATGGTGCTCGTCTCGATAGCGAGCGGAGGGTTCCGCGCAGCGTGCTTTCAAGCAGTTCGCGGTCGCCGCGGATCGAGGTCTGCCGAACTCCTACAGGATGCTTGGACTCCCGCAGAATCCTGTCATCCTTCATAAGCCAAACAGTTGTGTTCGTCGTGCCAGTGTCCACTGCGAAATAGGTCAACTTTTTCTCCCATGTAGCGGTCATAGCGAAGTAATGGACGAACGAATACTCTAAACCGGAAACCTGCGAGCGCCGCACCTGATAGGTAAATCAAGGTCGTCCAGCAAGCTATCAACCTCCGCTTGCTCTCATGCATTGTGCCCGTTGATTACAAAATCGAGGAAACTCCGCTCAGACTTGGATGCGCCGCCGGGGTACTTGACGCCGATGCGCGTGGAAGGAACGAGTTTCAAGAGGGCACCCATGACATTTTTGACGGTGGCGGAAGTATATCAACACTTCTCAACTGATTAACGCTTATCGGAAATGTGGGTTCCGGTAATCATGCAAGAGGCTGAGTCGCTTATCCTAGGTTCACATGACGAGGTCCCCACTAGCCTTGATTTGCTGTGTCGCGCTCCCTGTCCTCGTTGTGCTCGCTTATGTTCGCTGGATCCCACGATCCACGGCGTCCTGGCAGCAATTGATGTGGGGAGAAGGCATCATCAGGAATCTCATCATCACATCCACCTCCCAGCCCATCCCCTCCCTGTATCACAGTTTGCCGGAACGGGAATGCCCGCAGCGTGGAGTGTGTGCGTCTGCTCGCTCAAGCCGGAGCGAATGTGAAATGCACACGATAACGAGGGGAATACACCGCTACGTTGAAGCTTGGCGCGAATCTGAATGCGCGCAACAAGGACGGTGAAACGCCGATCTTTACGACCGTCGATAATGACGTTAAACTGCTAATCATTGGACATGGGGCTGACCTGACCGTCCGTAACAGCAAGGGCAAGACGGTGATGGAGACCGCCAAAGAAAAAGGGCCTCTTCGACAAGAAGCTCTCCGCAAGACAATTCAAAGTCCGAACGAGCGTAAGTAGTCGCCTGCGAGGGATTGAGGACCCTTCCCACGGTAGACACGCTTCGAGTTGATGTGAATGTGGCGATACGAGCCAGCCGCTACCTCCTTCCATGAAGGCCGGTGAGGGTTCTCTTTCCGAAACACCATATTGCCAACCATTGGGCTCTTCCCATTTGCGTCTATTCATGGCTATAATAGCCACGAAGAAGGAGCAGCCAAATGCGCAGTGTGAATGTGGCGGAACTAAAGAACCGGCTGAGCAAGTACCTTACATTCGCCAAAGGAGGCGAAGAAGTGGTAATCCGAGACCGTAATCTCCCGGTGGCCAAACTAGTTCCGTTTTCGGCGGAAGGTGCCGACGATCAGGAACTCGTGTTGGTTGCGGCGGGGAAACTGCGTCTCCCCAAGGCGCGACTCGATGTAAAGGCGCTCTTGAAGATCCCGACGGGAAGCGTTGCAGGGAACAGGGCGATTCAAGCCGTTCTCGCCGACAGAGAAGAAGAACTGTGAAAAAAACGACCGCGTTCTGGGATGCCAGCGCGCTAGTTCCGTTGTGTGTTCACGAAGCCGCGAGTCGTCACGCTCAGTCCCATCTGAGGAGATTTGCGCCCGCAGTCTGGTGGGGAAGTCTCGTAGAAGTTCACAGTGCTATTTGCCGCCTCCATCGGGATAGGGAGATAACCGATCTCGACAAACAAGGTGCGGTGGCACGACTGCGTTTGCTAAACCGTGGGTGGAGGGAAATTCTTCCCGGCGATCAGGTTCGCGATTTGGCGACGCAGTTGCTAGATAAGCATTCCTTGCGGGCGGCCGATAGCTTGCAACTTGCCGCGTCCTTGGTCTGGTGCGAGCAGCGTCCCTCCAGGAGGAGCTTCATCTGCGGGGACCAGCGATTGGCCAAAGCCGCAGAGTCAGCTGGATTCTCAGTTCTCGAACTTTCAAGAACTGTTCCCTGAACGAAATATCACGGCTGATATTTAGCAGTGCCTGCGCAGACCTTCCGGCAGGAGATGGGTCTTCCATGCTGTGGTCTGGGATGCGTCGATGACAACGTAGAGTTGTGTCCATCTTCCAGCGATCCAGTATTCCTAGGCTCGGGACCAACGACCGCTACACTGATAAGGGCGCGGTCGGTGGTTCAAGTCCACCCAGGCCCACCATCAAAATCAGTAAATGCACGACGATTCATGCTTTTCCCTCATCTGAGGAATTGTCATCAAAACCCATTTTGCCAACTATTTGCCAACTTTTCGGGCAATCAGCGGCCGCTACTTCCAGTGGACTCCCAGGCAGAGTTTCCCTTCCATAGCCTTGGCATCACCAGCTGACATGCGATGGTCGGTCCTGCACTTGACGCATGCGCTTGGCATTCAACGAACGGGACGGATGATTTTGTTCAAGATCATTGCAAACGCCGCACTACTTCCGTGGTGAAAACTCGCCACTGAAGCCGCTAACATTTCGTCCTGCGTAACGAGGTCCCATGAAACCTCATAGCCGGCTTCCCCAGCCAGTTCTCGAATGAACTCACGTTGCGCTCGTCCGTTTCCCTCACGAAAAGGATGCAAAGCGTTGATCTCGCCAAGGTGGTGAGCGGCGTTGGCAGAATCTTAGAATCCTTTCCTCGCAACGATTGCTCGCCGGCGAATTGCTGAAAATATATAGGTGCGCATAAATAAATCGACATCACGAGGAAAATGAGCAATGATGGGCGATATGCGCCCAACATTTGCCAAAGGAAACAAAACCACCAGCTCTATGCTGCTGGGACTTCGACGCCAGGCACAGAAGGATAAGGAGCCGCGCCTAGTCCTCCGTATCCAGGGAATTCTGATGAGCCTGGAAGAGCACACCACGGGAGAAATAGCCAGCCACCTCAAGGTGCATCGCAGTACGGTTCCGCTGTGGATCGATCACTGGAATCGGCATGGTCAGAAAGGCTTATGGGAGGGACATCGGAGCGGGCGGCCCAGCGGTCTAGGCCCGGTGGAACGGGAGAAACTGTGCGACATTTTAGATAGCGGGCCGGTGGCTTACGGTTTGGAAACCGGGATCTGGACCAGTCCGCTGGTCGGCCAAGTCATCCAAGAGGAATTCGGACAACGGTATCACCCCGGGCATGTGCGCAAACTGCTCCGGCACTTGGGCTACTCCGTGCAACGCCCTACCACTCGACTGGTGCAGGCCGATCTGAAACAAAAGCGCAAATGGGTACGCTACACCTACCCGAATCTAAAAAAAACGCCAAAAGCGAAGGCGCGGTGATTGTTTTCGAAGACGAGGCTTCGTTTCGGCAGACGCCCACCCTGCATGCCACCTGGGCCAAGCGTGGCAGCCAGCCGCAGATTCCCACGCTGGGGCAACGCCATACCCAGAAGATCTTTGGAGCGGTCCGTTTGCACAACGCCGATTTCATCTACCTCCATCAGGAAGATAACTTTCAATGGGAGACCTATCTGGCTTTCGTGGAGCAGGTGGTGGTGCCCGCCTTCTACCGCCGCCGTCACCGCATCTACTTGATTCAAGACAATGCCACGTATCACACCAAGCCGGAAGTCTCTCACTGGTTCCGAGCGAACCGCAGATATGTGAAAGTGTTCCCGCTCCCGCCCTACTGGCCGGAACTGAATGCGACCGAACGCATCTGGAACTACACGCGCAAATACGTCACTCACAATCGGTTCTTTGAACGACCGCAAGATCTTTGTGACGCGCTCTTCGGCAGGTTCGATTACGTGCGGCACCATCCACAAGAGATCGAAGGCCTACTTCGTCCTTTTTTTTAATTCACATGTCGAATTACTTATGCGCGCCTATATAGCTTCTGCAGTTCCGGTCCGATGTGCTCCGGTCGAGCGAAAAAGGAATTACCCTTGGCGATGGGAACCGTGCGGAATTCTCCGGCCCAGGCGAACACATCCTGAAATAGATACCGATGGATATGCCTCAAATGATCTGAATCAAAGGATGCGCGAATTGGGTTTTCGTGCAGCTCAAGGAGTCGTGCGAAGAAATGGTCACTTTCAAATTGGCTCAGGCGGTTTGCATCGCGAATATCGGCAAGGTTGCGGAGGACGGGAGGTATCCGCGTAGAGATAGGGATCACCTTGAATGTTAGCTTCTTCGCTCAATCCCGAGGGTAGAGGCGCCTAACAGCTGCAGTGAGCTGCTTGGCTTTGAGCCGGCCCTCGATGTATTCGTTCGCCAGCGCCTTTACTTCCTTGCTAGGAGCTGGGTCCTCGAGTCGTAGTGTGGCGAGCGCCTCGCGCACACTTCTCTTGCGTTTGGCACGCGAAGAAGCATCGAGGCGTTTACGAGGGACGGTGGTAGTGCTCATCCGGGTCCTCTGTGAATGCCCTTATCTTGCACCAGCCACCATAAGAAACCATGGACGGTCTTTGGGGCTGCCTTCCCGATTCGCCTCGTACTAGTTAGCCTCTAAGGGTCGTAACTCTTCGGATGACTCGATTCCGTATCCCGCCGCCGCCGTTCGTTTGCGGTTTCGATCTTCTGAGTCATCCGCACGTTGATTTCGTCAAAATGCCAAGGACTAAATTCATGAGTGTCAACTCCAACGTCCATGGAAGGCAAAATCTCGCTTTCCGGCAGCCTGCCGTGTGAATGTCCGTAAAGATGCCATGCGCCGTGAGAAGACTGATTCCATACTCTCATCGCATAATGACAAAGGACAATTCGTTGGCCGTTAAGCGATACTTCTGCGAGATCGTTGAGCCAGGAAAACTCCTGAATCAGTTTGCGCGTGTCTTTGTCGTGATTTCCGGGGACCCCAAATATCTTCTTGCAGCGAATTTGCCTTCGAAGCTCGGCAGCTCGCGCTTTCGGCCCCATACAAAAATCCCCAAGGAAGTACAGAATGTCATTCGCTTTTACGCAAGCGTTCAGGCGTTCAATAATCGTATGATTCATCTCCTCAACGGCTTCAAAAGGGCGATTGCAGTACTGAATAATGTTCTTGTGCCCCAGATGAAAATCAGCAGTGAACCAAATGTTTGGCATGAACTTTCTCTTTTGGACGTGGAACTCAGCGCAATCAAATTATCGTAGCCACTTTGGCCGCGCAGCGCTCGCTGATCGATGGAATTGTAGCAATTCCTAATCTGTTTGAAGGCGTGCGCCCGTGGCCGATCAGCGTTTGTCTTATCGCATGCCGCCGCTTGGCTGTTGGCCGGAAGTGGACGGCTTAGGAGTAGATGCCTCATCTATATAGGTGCGCGAAGGCACGATCAGTCTCGGGTTTCAACAGTTGCGTTCAGTTTTTCGCTCCAGCCACTCACGCAAAGCCTTCTCAGTTATCAGCCGGCAACGGCCCACTCGGACTGTAGGCAGGTCTTTATGCTGAATCGCATAATACAGGAACCGAAGAGATAGCCCAGTTACCTCAGCGGCTTGCGCGGTCGATAGGCCACTCGCGGCAGATTGAGGTTCATGTGTCATTCCCTTTCCTGGCCCGAAACGCAACTTCCTTCCCGAGCATCGACGACACGGGCGACATGTCTTTGAGAACATGCTACTAGAATCCTTCGCCAACAAACTGTCTACACCGCACCACGATTCGGATCTGCAACCAAACCGTAATGCTTAAGCACGTTGCCCCTTCCAAAATGATTGGTGCGGGAACGGAAGCGGGAATCGTAATCCAAGCTGTTCGCGCGCTCGGCAAAAAGCGAGTTCACGAAATTCCCGCCATGCCCTCGCAAAACAGCTTTCGCGTCCCGTCAAGAGAGCCGTTAAACGGCTAACACCAGCCGCACCGGCCTGGTCGCAGCCTGTTCTAAATCAAATCAGCGCATAACGCAAACTCATACTCTCAAGAGTCGTTCCCGGAACCCTGGCAATAAGAAAAATTCGTGACGGCACGACCGGTACGCAGCAGAGGTGGACTGCCAATCCTTGGACATCGAGTTGCGCGGCAGCGACGCAGGCTGCGGCCTTCCATCGCTGGAGAAATCAGTTGTGGGTTTTACGAGATACGGCCTAAGGAGCAGGCGGTTTAGGTGCGACTGATGGCGGCGCGAACTTGGCCTCGTCCACGGGAACGTTTTGTTGAACCTGCTCGATCTGGATGACGAATCGGTTGCCAGGGCGCGCCAGGTTCCAGCGGAACGGCACCTTCACGCCATTCGCATCGCGATAATCCGCATAGTCGATTTGTGTTGGGTTACGGCCGAGTGGAGTTTCGGCGTATCGCACCAAGCGCAACAGCAGGCTCGATTCCTTGTCCAAGTACAAACGGAGCGGCGGTTGACCCTCGGTGCGCCCGACAACCATATAAGTCTCATGACCATCGATTTTTTCACCCGCATCGACACTGAATTTCTGGTAGAGCGTCTTCAGGTGCGCCGGCAGGTAAAGATCCGCATCGATCCGTGCGGCGTCATTTTCCGCCGTCGACATCGTATGCACACGGCCGGGAACACCGAGCCAGCCCTGTTTCCCATCGAACGCGGTGATGCTGTCCCCGCCCTGGAGATGCATGATCGAGACGCGCTTATCCGGAGCCTTTGAATAAACATCGACGGAAAAATGCTGGCCGCCGAATGCGGTGAGCGTTCCCTTTTGTACGCGGCTGGTGATTTTCTGGAGCGCAACGGCCCCGCCGATGGCGGCGAGATATTTATCGAGAAGCTGGTCCGCAGCCGGCAACGAGGTTTTTGCCGCGTCGGGTTTTTTCCCTTCGCCGCCTGCTGCCCGGGGTTCTTCGTCTGTGATGATGGGTGTGGCCACAGGATCCGTCGAACCGCGGTGGCAAGAGTAGCAGGTTACCTCGCGGTGACCCTCGAAGTTGTTTTTATTGATCGCCATCATCATTTCGATCATCTTGCGCGCCGTGACTTTGGGCTTCTTGTCGTCCTTTTCGTTCGCATGCGCAACGTGGCAGAACTCGCATTCGACGCCGAGAGAAGCAGCAATGAACTGCATCGAGGGGATGACTTGGTCGGCCGGGATTCCCTTGAGAGCTTGAATATTCTTGAATTCTTCTTCCGCGAGTTTGGGTCCTGTTGGGGCCGCGGAAGGGGACTGTGCCCATGCCCCGGCAATGGCCAGCAAGAGGCACAGTGATGTTCCCCAAACTGCAACCCAGATATTCTGACGATTTCCGTTCATAGATTCGACCCTCGCAGGTGATGTGACGAAAGTACGCGTGGCGCGGTTACAAAAACTCTTGAGTCCTCCGGAATTGAGGGCAAGATCAGGCGCTGATTTCGCCGCGCTTGGCAAGCGCAGTAATACGGTCAGCGGCGCGGAAGGCGAGCGCTTCGATGGTCATGGTGGGCTGGCCGCGGCCGGAAGTCACCAGGCTGCTGCCATCGCAAAGAAAGAGGTTCTTGACGTCATGGGCGCGGTGATCCGAATTGATCACCGACGTCTTCGGATCGTTTCCCATACGGCAGCTGCCGAGAAGATGCACGGCGAACTGCTGCTCCCTCGCCGGGAAACTCCACTTTTTGTGCGCACCGGCGGCGTCAAAAAGTTCGTGAGCGCGTGCGAACATCCAATTCCCGAGCTTCAAATCATCAGGATGATCTTTGTAGGTCAGGCGGAGCGCAGGCAGACCCCAGGCATCTTTCAGATCCGGATCGAGCGAAAAACTGTTGTTCTCGACAGGCAGGGATGTACCATGGCAGAAGATTTCCATGGTGCGGTTGAAATCGTGCGCGAGGGCGGCCTTGAAGTCCTGGCCCCAGCGTGGCACCCCGGGGGGCAGACCTCCGAAAGCAAAACTGATGGGCGTGAAATCGAAGCGAGCATCAAGCCCGCCCCCTCCATAGAAGCCGACTTTTTGTGGATCGAGCTCATAGAAATCGTGCAGCACGCGGCTGACGGCGAAGCCCTTGTAATCGTTGAGCGGATTCTCGAACTGACCGGTGACCACGCCACCACTGTTGAGCATCAAGTATTTTCCGACGATGCCGCTGGAGTTCGCGAGACCGTTGGGAAATTGTTTGTTGGCAGAGAGCAATAGCAAGCGTGGGGTCTCGGCACCGTTGGCACAGACCACCACAGCCTTGGCCTTCTGCAGATGCGTGTTGTGCTTCTCATCGAAGTAAACGGCCCCGGTCGCGCGGCTATTTGCGTCCGCCTCGATGCGATGCACGTAGGAGTTAGGACGAATTTCGCAGCGGCCGGTGCGCTCCGCCATTCGAATGGCGGTGGCGAGTGAACTGGATTTGGCGCCGACTTCGCAGCCGAAACCAAGACAGAAGCCGCAATTGACGCAAGCGCTTCGTCCAGCACGCGGTTGAGAAAGAATGGCCATGGGCGCGGGGAAAGGATGCCAGCCCAGCTTCCGCGCGGCCCGCTCGAAAATTACGCCCGAAGACTTCACCGGCAGCGGCGGCATTGGATAAGGCTTCGACCGCGGGGGGTCAAAGGGACTGGCGCCCGCCAGGCCAGAAACGCCGATTTCCCATTCCACTTTCGTATAGTACGGTTCGAGATCTGCGTACGTAATCGGCCAATCCATGAGCCCGGTGCCGGCAACCGGGCCGACTTTGCTGCGCTCGATGAAATCGATTTCGTGAAAACGCCAGAAATTCGCCGTGAAGTGCACACTGGTGCCGCCGACGCATCGCCCATAAACCAGGGCGCGCTGCGGCTTGGCTTTTTCGTCGGGCGTCTTGCGGAACGTATTCGGCTGAAGTTTCGGATGGTTGGTGAGCTTGTCCTGGACCAGGATTTCGATTTCGTTGTGGGTAAAATCGGCTTCCGTCAGGTAAGGGCCCTGCTCCAAGACAACCACGCGAAAACCGTTGGTCGAAAGCTCCTTGGCGAGGATGCCGCCGGCCGCCCCAGAGCCCACGATGACAAAGTCCACTTCGTCGGAAGTCTTGTAGTGGGGCTGGTCGACCGTCATTTCTTCTCCGCCTCCTTCGCCACGGGTTGCCAGCCGGAATAGTCTTTGTCGTAGTACCCGAACGGGGCCTGAAACATATGTTCACGCTCGCGGCCAATGACTTTCCACCCGACCCCATCGTGATTGCCTCCGTATTCGGGGTCGATCAGGAATCCCGCGATGGTATGCTGGCGGAGCGTCTCAAAAAAACTCTGAGCACCCGGCCGCGCCCGGAATGCCCGCCGGGGAGCATCGGACTGTTCATCGAAGGAATGCAAAACCGCGTCCTGCTGTTCCGTCGCCAAGCTGGAGAATTTGGAGCCACCGGGGAACATCTCACGCAACCTGGCCTGCAATTCAGGCAGACCTTCGCGGTACGTTTTTTGGTCGTCGACGGCAAAGGTGGCCAGGCCACGATCGATGAAATACACGACGCCGGCTTCGCGCGCCCCCGGAGTGTCGTCCGTCGGAATAATGCGCGCGGTGATGGCCTCGATCTCCGCCGCCTCCTCTGGAGTGAAAAATTCATATTTTGGCGGCGGCGTAGCTCTGGCAGCGTTATGGGCGTGTGTTGCGGCGGACAGGAGGGCTGGCCAATTCGTCGTAACCCACGCGGCGCCGAGACTTGTTCCTGCTCGCAGTAGAAAATTGCGGCGGTTGAGCTCAATCATAGTTATTGGTCGAAATTCGCAGACTTGCCGACTGTAGGATGAAGCCGATTCTTCGTCAAGAACATTTGACGCACATAGGCGATTTAGAATTTCTATCAATCCCGGCATCAGGGGAAGGAGCGTTGGCAGGCGGAGCCGGCTGGTATAGGATGCGCCGCATTCGGAATTCACTTTCGATTTCGCGAATCCGCCGTGATTCTGAGACACTATTAGCGGCTTATGGCTACGCTAACGGGGGCAATTGGAACCGGCAGCAAATGGCTGCTTGACAGAATAGTTGGCGGCATCGCCGCTACCGGAATCAATCCCAATCTGCTGACATTTCTTGGACTGGTTGTGAATTTTGGCGCGGCAGCTTTTTTTGCCGTTGGCAGTTTCTTCACCGGCGCGCTGACCATTTTCTTTGCCGGTTTCCTTGACATGCTGGATGGGCAGGTCGCACGTCGGCAGAACCGCGTCACTGCCTTCGGCGCATTCTACGATTCGACTCTCGACCGCTATGCGGACATGGCCCTCTACATGGGCCTCTTGGTCTACTATTCCGTCAGCGGCAGGACTCCCTATGTCGTGCTGTCGGCGGTCGCTACAGCCGGCTCCGTCATGGTGAGTTACGCGCGCGCCCGCGCAGAGTCCCTCATTCCCTTATGTAAAGTCGGCTTTATGGAGCGCCCCGAGCGCCTTGTGCTGCTCATCATCGGCGGGCTGGTCAATCGCATGGGTCCGGTTCTGTGGGTAATTGCCGTGGTTTCCACGATCACCGTCATCCACCGCATCTATTACACCTGGCAGGAAACCAGGGCCGGCCGTGTCCTTCCCGGAATCAAGCTTTCGCTTTAGCCCGCATCTCTTGGCCGTCTCTTCCCTGGCCTGCCCCTTACCCCATTCTCAACTAAGGAGCCGTAAATAAATAAAGGTATCAACTTATTTTTGCCTTCGGTTTGATGACGTAGTTCCACTCGCCGTGAAACTTGTTGCGTTCCAGGTTGAGGTGCTCCATTTGCGCTTTGCTTATCTCGCGTCCTGTCAGGTATTTGCGTCGATCCAATCTGCAGGTGACTTTCAATCCTTTCGCCGTGGTGGTCTTGGCGATGAGCTTGACGACCGTTTCGTAGTCTCGCAATGGTTCCCCGCGCCAATTTGAGGAGATAAAAGAAAATAGCCGGTGTTCGATCTTGTTCCATTTGCTGGTGCCGGGAGGAAAGTGGCAAACCGAAATATACAACCCCGTCTGATCGGCGAATTTCTGCAATTCGAATTTCCACAACCGCAACCGCCAGCCGTTGCTTCCGCCGCCGTCGGCGGTGATCAGAATCGTCTGGGCATGTGGATAGATGCGTCTGCCTTCCATGCGCCACCATCCGCGAATGGAGGCCACGGCAAAAGCGCCGGTGTCATGGTCGGTTCCCACATTGACAAAACCGGCGTTGCGTCCGATGTCGTAAATACCATAAGGATAGGCGCGCGGAACGGCGGGGCTGGGGAAGTCGTGACCCTGGACCTTGCGGGGCTGTTTTGCCGCCAGCCACTGCCGACCGGCATTGTCGTAGTTTCCTACGAGTTCTTTCTTCTTGGTGTCTACCGAAATCACCGGGCTGCTCTGGTTCAGGCATTTCTTCACCGCGGCGTTAATGTGCCTAAACTGCGCATCGCGATCGGGGTGATCGGCACCCTCCTCGGTTTTGCGATTGCTCTGCAAGCTATAGTCCAGGTCGTGAAGAATCTGCGCGACCTTCATGTGACTGATGGGATGTTTCTGCTGGTCAAGTTCCCGGGCAATCGACCGCGTGCTCTTACAAATCCATCGCAACGCAGACTCCGGGTCCCCGCGCGTTTGCGCATCGATCAACCCTTCCAGCGTTTGCACCAGGTGCGGATCGGACTGCGTGATGGGCTTGCGTCCCGCCCCGGGCCGACGAACGCGGCCCACCAACGGCCGGCTCCTTCCTTGGATTTCGCCAATACCCTTGGCGATGGCCTTGCGCGACAAGCCACAGGCGCGCCGCACCAGCGAAACTCCTCCATAGCCCAAGCTCACGGCTTCATTGGCGGCCATGATGCGGCGCGTGCGTTCATCCAAATGTGGCCAAACAGAACGAAACTTCCGCTTCAATTCGGACAGGGTGTTCACGTCTGCGAAGCATAATGCAATGACTCCAAGATTGATACCTTTATTTATTTACAGTGCCTAAGCTAAACTATCACCCTCTTAGCCAAGCCGATGCTTGGCTAAGACGGAAGACCCGCCCAATGCCGCCGAAGGGAATTCCCAGGCCGCGACTGGTATCCACTATTCCTGCGGTCGGACCGGTGAAAATGGCTGGTGTTTTGCCTGAAAGTCGCGGCGAGAATCAAAGCGACCGAAAACGATAACACCATGGCGGACTTGAAAATTCGCAAGACCGGTTCCTGTGCCGGGGAAAAGCAAGCCAGGCCTCGGTTCCAGAATTCGCGAGGTGTCCAGTTCGGCGTGCAGGTTCCTCAGACCTTCGTCTCGTTGACGCGAAACTCCGCGCACTTTAGTCCGTGACACTTAGTGCGTCCGGACATCACTTCCGGCGCTAAATACCTGGAATTCTCTGATATGCACTTCTGAGGAAGAGGCCAGGATGTTCAGCCGGATATGAGAAGCGGTTACGGGCCCGAAATGGTCGATTCGCTTGTGACCGATTGCGTTACCTTCAACAAGTGAGCTCCAATGCTTGCCCGTCCACGCCTCGATCCGGAAATGCTCCACGTGCTGCCCATCGTTCAGCCATTCCATGACCAACGCGTGGTCAAATGTTACTGGCTTGGCGAAATTGGCTTCGAGAACGGCTTGATGCGAGCCGGCTGGCGCCGACCAGAACGTCTCGGGATCGCCGTCTAGCGCCGCCTCGATCGCCCCTTGGCCGCGAATATGCTCGTTGGCTATCAGATTTCTTCCGTAGCGTGTGCGAATGGCTGCGCCAAATTCTTCTAGGCGCTTCACATCTGCATCGGGCAGCATCCCACGCCGGTCGGGAGACAGGCCTAACATCAACTGGCCGCCTCGGCCGATGGTTTCTTCATAGCTTGACACCAGCTCCGCCACTGACTTGAGTGTGGCTTCATCGTTGGGGTGCCAGAACCAGTGGTTCTTGTGAAGCGGGGTGTCTGCTTCCACCGGCCGCCAGCGAAGATATCCGTGCCGGTCGAGCACGTTCCAGTTTTCGTAAGGGATAGTTCCATCCTCATTCCCAGCCCAGCGGATGTCTCCATATTCAAATAGAGCGGCGTCGGCGAATACCAGCGTGTTCGGCTGGGAGATGCGAAGATTATCGATAATGCGAGGAAAATTGTAGACGTGGCCTTCACTGCCAGCTCCGTCCAGCCAGAATTCCACCAGGTCCCCGTAGTTGGCGGTTAGTTCGGACAATTCCGCGATGTAGTAATCATCATACTTAGCGGAATTCTGGTATGACGGCTCGTGACGGTCCCAAGGAGAAAGATAAACGCCGAATTTCAAATCGGACTTTCGGGCCGCATGTGACACTCGCCTCACCACATCGTCTTGCCCGTTCTCCCAGGGGCTGCTCTTCACGCTGTAGTCGGTTTGCCCCGTCGGCCATAGGCAGAAACCATCGTGGTGCTTCGCTACCAAGACCACATACTTCGCACCTGCGGCCTTGATCGCCCGCATCCACTGCTCAGGATCAAACTGTGAGGGAGCAAATACTTTGGGACTGGCCGTACCGTCTCCCCACTCGCGATCCAAGAAGGTGTTTGTGCCGAAGTGGATGAGCACACCAAACTCGAGATCTTGCCAGGCCACTTGCTGAGGCGAGGGCTTGATATCCGTAAAGTTCTGCGCAAGCCCAGCCGATCCCGCAAGAATGAAGATGAGCATCACGGCAACCATGGGGATACGATTTGAAGCGCCCATTAAACCCTCACTTAACGCCAAAGTTCCCGCATACTGAGGGTGTCAGTTTTTCTCCTGGAATCGCCAGCTTCTGCCCTCCTACAAAGAACGCCAACTGGGCATGCTCGTTCGCAAAGACCCGTGAACCAAGATTTGCGGCCACCTGGCCGGCGATCCCCAGTGACGGCTTGGCGGCCTCGCAGCTGCCGTGAGACAGTGTGACTGCGCGCGTCCCCTAGCCACCGGCACGATTCATACGACCGAATGAGCGTAGACGCTGCCTATGCGCAACACCCTTCTCGCTAACTTCTTGGGACTTAGGCGCCGCCGATCCCCGGACATGCGCTCACGGCGGACATACCGCCTACGACAACCAGCCCGAAAATCTAGTTCTGCTTACCTCCAGACGTATTTCCATCTTGGAACGCCCACGAGAAGGGTCATCAGTCTTTCATAGGTTCTTCTTATCTACAGATATTCTATCAGCCGATCTAGCGACCGTCGTGCAAGTCCGTAGCCACACGGGGACCTTCCTTGACAGGATTTAGTCTGCGGTGTTAACTCCGGTTCTGCGAGGAGGCCCGCACATGAAGTTCAAGCCGCGCTTTTTGATGGGTTTCACAATTCTTGCTGTTCTCTTGCCTATGTTTCCGCCAATAATCGCGGCCCAAGAAACTGCGGCCCACAAACTCAGCGCCATGGACGAGTTCCAGCTGCAGCTTCCGACCGACCCGCAAATCTCACCCGACGGAAAGAAAATCGCCTACGTGCGCCGCTTCGCCGATCCCCTGACCGACAAGCGCTACTCGAATCTCTGGATCATTAATGCCGACGGAGCCGACCATCGCCCGCTAACCACGGGCAACCGCAGCGACGCTTCTCCGCGCTGGTCACCGGACGGCCTGCGACTCGCATACCTTTCCGATGCTGACGGCAAACAGCAGATCTACGTCCGCTGGATGGACACCGGCCAGACCGCGCGCATCACTAATCTCGAGCAGGCCCCCGATGCCATCGCATGGTCCCCCGATGGGAAAATGCTCTCCTTCTCATCTCTCGTTCCGGGCAAAGGTCCGCATATTGCCGATTTGCCCGCCCCGCCTTCTGGCGCGAAGTGGGCCGATGCTCCCACCGCCTACGATCGTTTGGTCTATCGCTTCAATGGCCTAGGCTATCTGAAGCCCGGCTACATGCAGATTTTTGTCGTCAACGCAGAAGGTGGCACGCCGCGGCAAGTCACGAACGGTGACTTCCCCAACGGCGGCAATGAATTCGGTCCCTCGCGTGCCTCTTGGACCCCCGATGGCAAGTATTTGATCGTTTCCGTCAATCGCCATCCGGAATCCGATCACGAATACTTCGATGACGAAGTCTACGAATTCAGTGTCTCCGACGGTTCGGTGCGCCCGCTCACCAATCGCAAAGGACCGGATAATGCACCCGCCGTTTCTCCCAACGGAAAATTCATCGCCTACACCGGCTACGATGATCGGTACCAGGGCCATCAAACCACCGAGCTTTACCTGATGAACCGCGATGGCACCGGCTCGCACTCCCTCTCCACTAAACTCGACCGCGACGTCCAGGACCCGCAATGGGCACCCGACAGCACCGGCATCTACTTCCGCTTCGACGATCAAGGTGATTCCAAAGTTGGCTTCTATCTCGTCGACGGAACCTACAAGAAAATTGCCGATCACCTCGCCTCCACAACCGGGGCCGGCGGCAGCGGCACCTTCTCGCTGGCCCGCACGGGCATGATCGCCTTAACTTACGGTCGTCCCGACAATCCCGGCGATGTCGCCATCCTTAACAACGGCGCTATGAGAGTCCTGACTTCCCTCAATGAAGAACTCCTCACGCAGAAAAAGCCCGGTCACGTCGAAGAGATCTCGTTCGACTCCTCAAAGGACAAGCGCAAGATCCAGGGTTGGATCGTCCACCCTCCAGATTTCGATCCTGCCAAGAAGTATCCTCTTGTTCTGGAAATTCACGGCGGCCCCTTCGCCGACTATGGCGACCGTTTTGATCTCGAAAAACAGGTGCTGGCTTCCCGCGGCTACGTCGTGCTTTACACCAATCCGCGCGGCAGCACCAGCTATGGCGAAGAATTTTCAAACCTCATTCATCACGCCTATCCCGGCGACGATTTTTACGATCTGAACAGCGGGGTCGACGCGGTTATCGCCAAAGGCTACATCGACACGAACAATCTTTTTGTCACCGGTGGCAGTGGCGGCGGCGTTCTCACCTGCTGGACCATCGAGCATACCGATCGTTTCCGGGCCGCGGCTTCGCTCTACCCGGTCATCAATTGGTACAGCTTCGCACTCACCTCCGACATCCCCTTCATTGCCAAATACTGGTTCTCCGGTCTTCCCTGGGACAACACCGATAATTACATGCAGCGCTCGCTCACCAATCTCGTCGCCAAAGTCAAGACGCCCACATTAGTCATGACCGGCGAGGCCGACTACCGCACACCCATCTCCGAAGCCGAACAGTTCTACGAGGCGCTCAAACTCCTGAATATTGATACCGTCCTGGTTCGCGTTCCCGAGGAACCCCACGGCATCGGCCGCCGCCCCAGCCACCACATCGCCAAAATGCTGTATATTGCAGGGTGGTTCGAACAGCACAAAGCGAAGATGTAGCCCCGGCGACAAGAGATGACGCACCGCAAGAGGCCGGGATTTATGCTCTATTTATCTTCGTCGCTCTATAGGTAATGCTCGGGTGCAGTCTCAAAGCAAGGGCTATTAAGCCAGAGAGAGAAACCATCATGCGTAAGAGTTTCACGCTTCTTCGAATCGTCGGCTCACTCCCAGTGGCGATCCTCTTTTGTGCTGGATCATTCTCACGGGCGGCCACACCGTCGCCGGCCGCGAGCGGCTATCACGTCATCAAAACCGTCCCGGTCGGCGGCGAGGGCGGCTGGGACTACGTCTACGTGGACGGTGACGCCCGCCGCGTCTACATCTCACGCGGCACGCACGTCGTGGTTCTCGATGCGGACAGCTACGCCGTCGTTGGCGACATCCCCGACACCCACGGCGTCCATGGCATCGCTGTCGCTTCCGAAGTCGGACGCGGCTTCACCAGCAATGGCCGTTCGAACGATGTAACCATCTTCGACCTCCAGACGCTGAAATCCCTGGGCACCGTCAAGACAGACGCGAATCCCGACGCCATCATCTACGATTCCGTCAGCAAACGTGTCTTCACCTTCAACGGCCGCGGCAAGAACGCCACCGCAATCAGCGCCGCGGATGGCACGGTGGCTGGCACGATAGATCTGCGTGGAAAACCGGAATTCGCCGTCGCCGACGGCAAGGGCACGGTCTATGTGAACAACGAAGATACGTCCGAGCTTCATCATCTTGATGCGCAGAGCCTCAAGGAGCTCCACCACTGGCCGCTTGCGCCTTGCAAATCGCCTTCCGGTCTCTCCATGGACCTCGCCCACCGGCGACTGTTTTCCGTCTGCGACGATAAAGTGATGGCCGTGGTCAACGCCGATACTGGCAAGGTGGTGGCCACACCGGCTATCTGCGATGGCCCGGATGCCAGCGCCTTCGAGCCCTCGACGGGTTACGTGTTCGCTTCCTGCGGCGATGGCAACCTCACGGTCATCCACGAGGATTCGCCGGACAAGTACACGGTCGTTGAGAATGTAGCCACGAAGAAGTCCGCCCGCACCATGGGTCTAGACCTCAAGACGCACAACATCTTCCTCCCGGCCGCGGACTTCGATCCACCTGCTCCGGGTGAGCGACGCGGCAAAATGAAACCGGGCTCCTTCGTGATCGTGGTGGTCGGCAAGTAGCCTGGAATCGCACGCGCGAGCGCGCCGCTGCGCTTTCTAAAACAGAGCGTCCCGGTGAGCAGGCTCTCCGGGACGCTTCTGGTCTGGGGGATTGAGGGAACCCTTAGCGCACCACACCGAGGTTATGCGCGCCGCACACAAATGAAATGCTCGCGCCCGCCGTTTGTGGCAGCCACCAAATCTTCCGTACCCAGCCATGCTGGCTCACCATCATCCGCTTGCCCAAGTAGTCGATCACCGCCGGGCTCACCTGCGTAGCTGCATAAATGGCGTTGGAGTTTGCAAAGGGGCGCAGGAACGGATTGGCCTCCTGGCCGTAGCCGCCAACGACCGCCCGGTGCGTTGTCCAGGCGTCAAAGGCTGCGCCGCTGTGTCCCGCCAGCGCCAGTCCATACCAGACCTTCCTTTGTCGGGGCGTTTCGCGGGGCCCAGTAAACACCGGCTTCATCGGCAGAAAAGGCTGCGTCGCCAGATGCGGAGCGATCAGCTTCGGATCGGCTTTCACGTTGGGTTCTGGCGCGGGCGGCAGGGAGGCGACGAGAACAGAATCGCTTGTCGCGCTGTCGGAAGCAACTGCGGAAGAATCGCTAACCACTTTGGCCGTGTCGTCCATGTGCGGGATGGAACAGATCAGGAGAAGCGCTGCAATGACCATTTGCCACCTCAGTATTGCCGGTGGGTGTTGCAAGTCCGTCCCCACTCGCGAGGAGATCACTTTATTGGTCAAAAGGTCAGGTAACACTGGCCCGTTAGTCACATTTGAATTAGTACGCCCCGCTAGTCCTTCTGTTTGACTCTCTTCAAACGGCAGTACTAGGCCATAAAAGTGAAAATATTTTTACATTCTCGACCCTGCCGTGCCGCCCTCTCAAACGCCGCGCGGTGCGCCATGACTCTTGCCGCGACTCTGCTATAATCGATCCCTGTCACCCTGGATCACACGAAACGATGCCTGGCGACAATTCCTCCGCAGCCAAGCGCGCTCGCGTTCCGCAGCGCAGTCTCGAGCCTCCCCGCTTCATGGTCATTGAAGGCCCCTTGCGCGTCGGCAAAACCACTCTCGCCCGCATCCTTGCCGAACGCCTCCACGCCCGCCGCATCTACGATTGCGAAGACAATCCCTTCCTCGCCGATTTCTACAAAGCCAAGCCAGGCTGCGCTCTTCGCGCGCAGATGTACTTCCTCATCGAGCGCCAGAAGCGCCTCCGCGAAGCCCTCGCGGTTGATGCTCCCGGCCCGGTCCTCTCCGATTTCCTCATGGAAAAGGACCGCATCTTCGCCAACCTCAATCTCGACGACGCCGAGCTCAAGCTCTACGAGCGTTACTACGAAGCCCTCACCGCGGACATCCCGGCTCCCGATCTGGTCATCTACCTCCAAGCCAAGCCCGAAGTCCTCCGCGCGCGCATCGCCAAAAAAGCCTCCCGCGACGAATCCCATATCCCCCCCGAATACGTCGAGGAAGTTGCCCGCGCCTATGAACACTTCTTCTTCCGCTACGCTGCCTCCGACCTCCTGGTCATCAACACCTCCGACATTGATTTCGTCGAGCGCAGCGCAGACCTCCAGCTCCTGCTTCGCCGCCTCCAAGAGCCCGTCAAAGGCACGCAATACTTTCTCCCTCTGGGCACCTCCGAATAGAATTCAAGTTGCGGCGCAGGCCTTCAGCCCAGCGGTTTTCTTCTTCTCTCTATTGGTTCGAGGGTTGGAGCTTTGGCGCGACCTGACAGCTTCGATGGGCTAGGGCAAAAGCGGCCTTGCGACCAGGGCTTTAGCCGCTAAGGAATTGCTTTTGAATTTCTTTCACCTCGTGTCGCCGCGCTGACGGGCCAGCTTGCTATGCGTTCGCCCGTACCCGAAATAAAGCACCATCCCAAGAATCAGCCACACAATCAGCCGCAGCCAAGTGCTCCCCGGAAGGCTCAGCATCAACAGCAGCGGGATTCCCATCCCCAAGATGGGCACCACCGGAACGAGCGGCGTTTTGAACGCCCGCGGCAAATCCGGCCTGCGCACCCGCAAAATCCAAACGCCGCCGGAAACGATCACGAAAGCAAGCAGCGTGCCGATGGAAGTGAGCTGGCTCAAAACGTTGATCGGCAGCACACTCGCAAATAGCGCAACGGCGAGGCCAACGATAATCGAAGAAATCCACGGAGTGCGAAATCTCGGATGGACGCGTCCGGCCCACTCGGGTAGCAAGCCGTCGCGCGACATGGCATAGAAGACCCGCGATTGCCCCAGCAGCATCACCAGCATGGTGGTCGTTAGTCCCGCAAAAGTCCCCAGCATGACCACCAGACTGCCCCAGCGCACTCCCGTGGCCTGAATGCCCATGGCCACGGGGGCCGCTGTATTCAGTTGCTTGTAGTTCACCACGCCCGTCAACATCCAGCCCAGCGCCAGGTACAAGGCCGTGCAAATGGCCAGCGATCCGAGAATGCCGATGGGCATGTCGCGCTGCGGATTCTTGGCCTCCTGCGCCGCAGTCGAGACCGCGTCGAAGCCGATATAGGCAAAGAAAATCACTCCCGCGCCCCGCGCTATCCCCGACCAGCCGAACTGGCCGAACGCTCCAAGATTCGGCGGAATGAAGGGGTGCCAGTTCGCTGTGGAGACCCCTGGATGCCGCAAAAGAAACGCTGCCACCACCGCGATGAACGTGATTACAGTTCCGACTTTCACAAAAACGATTCCCGAATTGAAGTTCGCCGATTCGCGTACTCCGATCACCAGAATCGCGGTGATGATGGCGATGACCAGGCATGCCGGGAGGTCCAATATGCCCCGCGCGTGAGGCAGGGTGCCCGGATCGATACCCGCTTCTGCCAAAGCCGGCCCGGCGGTTGCAAGCGGGGACCACCGGCCATCGAAAAACACCACGAGCGCCCCTGGTGTCGCCGTGAGCTGCGGCGGAATATGAACATTCCAGCTCTGGAGCAAGGCATTTAGATTGCCGCTCCATCCCGCGGCAACCGTCGCCGCGCCGAACGCGTATTCCAAGATTAAGTCCCAGCCGATAATCCATGCGACGATTTCACCCAGCGTCGTGTACGCGTAGGTGTAGGCCGATCCCGCGATCGGAATCAGCGAAGCGAACTCCGCATAGCACAGTCCGGCAAACAAACAACCTGTCCCCGCCAGGACAAAGGAAAGCACAATCGCCGGGCCGGCGAAATTCGCCGCCACCGTTCCCGAGAGCACGAAAATCCCAGCGCCGATAATCGCGCCGATGCCCAGGGTAACCAGATTTACTGGGCCAAGAGCGCGCCGCAGTCCGCCCTCGCCTTCTTGCCGCGCCTCTTGCAGCAGCGCGTCGAGCGGCTTTGTGGCCAGTAGATTGGACACTGAGTTGATTGCTCCTTGGCGACGGCCGCGCCGATACGGCACTTAGCTCCCGAGCTTCGTTCAGTGGAGCGTATTGTAGCCAAATTGACTGGTACTTTACACCGCGGCTCGGTCTCGCCCGGCGCAACAGCGTAGTGAACCACTGCTGGTGAGAGCGCGGCGTGCGGAAGGTATCGCGGTTCTCTGTCGCTACGTGCCCCTTTGACGGCTCAGTCCGGTCAGAACGCGAAGCTCGCCCACAATTAACATGTCGATGTTTACAGGCTGTTCGTTTCGAACCAAATGAACGTTCCGATCGGCCCGATCAGAGCCTGTTCGGTATCCCTGGATGTGAAGTATCACGTCTTTTTCATGTTCGAGCCGCCCGGCGTTCTTCACGGTGATCAAAAGCTTCTTGGAATCGTAGTGCACGGTCATCTGTTTCGATCTGGCTGAGCACCAAACGCGGAGATCTCCCATCGCCGTTTCCTTGCACGTAAGGGTCTCTTCTTGCGTCACGGCGTTCCACTCACGGCATTTCTCGAAAATAGCATCTTTAACACCCTTCCAAACCAGGGGAGAGCCCGCGACAGCCATGGCCATATTATGTTTCTCTTCGTATATCTGCTCTTCTTCCGTGAGCTTGGCGGCCAGGTATTCCTGCGCTGCCTGTTTTGTGCTCTCATCTCTCATCGGCCCGTCTCCCGGTGAACTATTTTACGCCACATCGAATAGCAAACCCTTGGTGATTTGGCGAGCGGAGGCGAGCGGAAGGTCTTGTTCCTGCCACTTAGCGCCGCCAAATGAAGAACCCGAGTTCGAGCTCCGCCCGCGCAGCACGGGCACCCGCAAGATCTATTTAGAGACCAAGCATTTTAGCGTAAATGGTCGGTGACCCCATGGTGAGCGCAAGCCCCGGCGTTCTGGGCGGGGTAAGCGATTGCCTTTCTTTTCGGCATGGTATATCCAGGCGCACTTCGATTCTAGTCCGGGGCCATTGTGCCGTGGAGCGTTATGAGCGGCTCAGAAAAACGGCGGGGCTCCCACCTTTCTTGGGTGGAAGCCACGCCGCAAGTGATTCGCCGAATCGAGAATTTCCCGATTCAACTGTGGAGCAAGTTTCGCCTAGTGGTTGTAGGAATAACGGGAATAGATGAATTCCTGCCCGGTGCTGTCTCCCGGATAAAACCACACTTTGAGAGCCCTGGGCGAATCGCCCGAGCGCTCGTCAAATTCAAAGATGGTCTTATCGGGTGGTTCAAAGCGGGTGTTCGGAATGGTCCTAATCGTTGCAAAGATCTGGGTTTCATCTGCATTCCAAATTTGCACGATGTGCCGATCTGCCAGGGTATCGGCCAGTTTGAAGACATAGGTCCCCGCCGGCAGAACCTGCCCGGGGATTTCCACTGCGTCGCCGAAGGTGACGATGGTTTTCTTGTCCCACTGATCCGCTCTGGCGCCCGGGGCGAGTGTGGCGCAGAACAGCACAGTGCATACTGCAAGTACAGCTCCTCTCAGTGTTGGCATGCTACGACCCTCCTAGTTGGATTGGCTGGACCAAACGGGCAGGGATGGCGGCTGAGGATGAAGCTGGGCGGCCGAAGCCAGCGACCCGTACAGATCCGCGCAATCGCGCAGTTCTACCCGGACCTAGTCGGCTTCTGCCTCGCCCGTGTGATGCGCCTCCCCCGCCTGAGGTTGCGCCGAAAGTGCCCGCCCCCCAATTTTGTTCTTGCTTCGGTGGCACGCCGCGTGTCGCTCCGCCGTTGCTTACCTCATGACTGTCTGGCGTCATAATTTCGTTACTTCCTGACTTGACTCATTTCGGCATGGCCTTCCATTGACACACAGACCGAAGCAGCATAACTTTCGCCAACAATGCGCTCCCTGGTCGAGCTCCAATGAAAAACAGACTTCTCCTTGCTGCCGTTCTCGTTTCCACGACCGCTATTGCTGCGACGCTCCTGGCTGGCGTTCAGATGCTGCCTCACGACGCGGTCGTCCCAACGCTCCTGCGCTGGCTGGCGATCCTTCTCATCGGTGCCTATGCCGCATCCCGCCGCTCGCTGACGACTTGGATCTTGGTCGGGCTTCTCGCCGGCGCGGAGCTTGGGCAGGACTGGCCCTCTGTGGCGCTCAACTTGCAGCTCCTCGGCACCATCTTTCTCCGGCTCATCAAGGTCATCATCGCGCCACTGTTGTTCGGAGTCCTCGTTGTCGGCATTGCCGGGCACTCCGACCTGAAGAAAGTGGGCCGTCTCGGCGTCAAATCCCTCATCTACTTCGAGGTCGTCTCGACCATCGCCATGCTCATCGGCTATGCCGCCATTCACCTGAGCCGCGCAGGAGAAGGTGTTCATCTGCCTCCCGCCTCAGCCGCCCAAGCACTCAATGTTTCGCCCCACAGTGCCACGCAACTCATCACCGACATCTTTCCGGAGAACATCGCCAAATCCGTCGCCGAGGGCCAGGTGCTCCAAATCGTCGTCTTCAGCGTCCTCTTCGCCATGGCGCTCATTTTGGTGCCCGAAGCGAAGCGCCGTCCCATGCTGGTCTTGTCCGAGAGCCTTTCGGAAACCATGTTCAAGTTCACCAACCTGGTCATGTACGCCGCTCCGCTCGGCGTCTTTGGCGCCGTTGCCTACACCGTCGGCCACTTGGGAGTGGGAGTCCTTCTTCCGCTCCTAAAACTCCTGGCCACCATGTACGTCGCTCTGGCCTTTTTCATCGTGTGCGTTCTGCTGCCGATCGCGCTGTGGGCACGCATCCCCATCAAGCGATTCATCAACGCCGTGGCCGAGCCCGTCACCATTGGATTTGCCACCGCGAGCTCGGAGGCCACCCTGCCCCGCGCCATCGAGCAATTGGAGTCCTTCGGCGTCCCGCGCGAAATCGTCGCCTTTGTCCTCCCCACCGGCTACAGCTTCAATATGGACGGCGCGAGTCTTTATCAATCCCTGGCTTTATTTTTTGTTGTCCAGGCCGCAGGACTGCACCTCAGCATCGGTCAGCAAGTTTTGATGATCTTGACGCTGCTGATCAGCAGTAAAGGAACCGCCGGCGTGGCACGCGCCTCGCTGCTGATTGTCTTCGGCGCGGCGACTTCGTTTCATCTGCCCATGGAACCGTTATTTCTTCTCTTCGCGATCGATCAACTCATGGACATGGGCCGCACTGCAGTGACGGTTCTGGGTAATTGTGTCGCGTGCGTGGTCATCGCTCGCTGGGAAGGTGAATTCCCCGCCAAACCTGCCACTTCCAGCTAGGGCAGCGGCTCGGCGTTTGAATTCCTACCCCACGGGCCAGACCCCTCTATCGCCGCGCCATCTGCGCTTTTCTCTTCTTGTGTCCAGTTACGAGGCGTCCTCGCCAGCCCTACTAGGCTTCCCGCACCATCGACACCCAGTGGGCCACGACCAGTCCAGCCACAGGGTGGCCTGGTCACAAGAGTCCTGAGCAGGGAGGAAGGTGTCCTCATCAAGTCCTTCCCGGTACAACAACCAGCCAGGCAAACGTCAAGCGCGCCTCACTCCCTGCAAGCGTGGCTTCAGCCCGCACGGTCCCGCACGGTCTCCTTGCTCAACTATCGAGTGTCAACTGTTGTATAGTGCCCTGCGCATACTCCGGAGGTTCTTTAGATGGAATTATGGTCACGCCGCAAATTCTTCCTCACTTCGCTTGTCGGGAGCGCTGTTGCCAGCGCCGGCAGACTCTTTGGCCGCGCATTGCCAAACGGTAGCAATGTGTCCGCTCTCGCGCACCTTGCGCCAGCCGCGCCGGGCAAGCGTCCTCTCATCATTTCCAGCGCCAATGGACTTCATGCCCTCGATAAGGGCATGGACATCCTCAAGAAAGGCGGCGATACACTTGACGCCGCAGTGGCTGTTGTCACGGTGGTTGAGGACGATCCAAATGATGACTCCGTGGGCTACGGCGGATTGCCCAACGAAGAAGGAGAAGTGGAGCTGGACGCTAGCGTCATGCACGGGCCCACGCACCGCGCCGGCTCGGTGGCGAGCGTGCGCCGCATCAAGAACGTTGCGCGCCTGGCGAAGACGGTGATGGAGAAAACCAATCACGTCATGATCGTGGGTGACGGCGCGCGGCGTTTTGCGGTCGCGGAAGGCTTCGAGGAGATGAATCTCCTCACCGAGCACTCGCGCAAGATCTGGCTCGCGTGGAAGGCCAAGTCTTCATTCAATTGGCGCCCGGGTATCGACTCGCCGGAATGGAAAGAACACATTTCCGCCATCTTTGACTACGATGAAGAACAGATCGCCTATGCCGAGCGGGTTATTGCGTATCCGCCAACGGGCACGATTCCTTGCATGGCCGTGGACGCCAACGGAGACATTTCGGCTACCACCACGACTTCCGGGTTGTCCTGGAAAATTCCTGGCCGCGTCGGGGACTCCCCGATCATCGGCGCGGGCTGCTGCGTGGACAATGAAGTGGGCGCCGCGGGCTCGACGGGCAAAGGCGAGGAAAACATCAAGATTTCTGGCGGCCATACCATCATCGAAATGATGCGCCAGGGCAAATCGCCCACGGACGCCTGCCTCGAAGCAATGGGCCGCGTCGCGCACAACTATAAGGGCGACAAGAAAAAACTCACGACCTTCCACATCTATTTCTACGCCATTAACAAAGAGGGCGCGCACGGCGCGGCTTCTCTCTGGCGCAATGGCTATGAACCAAGCAAGCAGGCCGCCTACGCCGTCCATGACGGAACCGAGGCGCGACTCGTTCCCTGTAAACCCTACTTTGACGAAATCGGCGGCGACCAGTAGAAATGGATCAGGCCAATATTCTGATTATCGGCGGTGGCGTTGTTGGCTGTGCTATCGCGCGCGCCGTCTCCGAGCACTGGCAGGATGTCTTTCTTGTCGAGCAGTTCCCCAAGCTCGGGATGGCTACCAGCACGCGTAACAGCGGTGTAAACCACTCCGGCATCTATTACCCGAAGAATTCGCTTAAAGCGCGCCACTGCGTCGAAGGCAATCGTCTTACCTACGAATTTTGCATAAAGCACAATGTTCCCTTCCGCCACAAGGGGAAGCTCGTGGTGGCAGCCAATGCGCACGAGGAAACCGAACTCGTCGCCCTGAAGAAGCGCGGTGAAGACAACGGCGTCGAAGGATTGCGCCTCATTGATGCGGCAGAAATTCGAAAGCAAGAGCCGCACATCCGAGGAACCGCGGCTCTGGTGGTGCCGTCCACGGGAATTGTCTCTGCCGAAGAATTGGTGCACGCATACGCGCGCGTGGCAAGCAATCAGGGCGCAAACATTGTCACGCGGGCGGAGGTCGTCTCGCTTGCGCCTTCCGGGAAGAACATTCGCGTCGGCTTGCGCATCGGAGACCAGCGAGATTCACAAGAGGAAACGATCGAGGCGAAATGCGTCATCAATGCCGCGGGACTGCACGCCGATGAAGTTGCGGCGCTTCTCGGCAACCGCTCTTGGCATATTTACCCCGTGCGCGGGGAATACTGCGAAATTCGCGGCCCGCGCGCTTCGCTGATCAACAATCTTGTCTATCCTTTGCCGCACTCGCGGGGCCTCAGCCTTGGCGTGCACTTCACCAAAACCCTGTGGGCAACGGTTCTGGTGGGACCGACAGCAACGTATGTCGAAGGAAAAGACAATTACGAAAAGGATCGTCTGGCAATCGCGGATTTCGCCAATAGCGCCAAAACGCTTCTGCCGGAAATCAGGGAGAGCGATTTACAGCTCGGTTATTCGGGCCTGCGCCCCAAACTCGTTCCGCCAGACCACCAAGGCATTGTCGATTTTGTGATCACCCGCGACCCCGCGGTGCCGCAGGCAATTCACCTCGTCGGCATGGAGTCTCCTGGCCTCACCGCCGCGCCTTCTGTCGGCCAACACGTCAGGCAACTTGTCGCCGAGGTGCTGGGGTGATGGGGGGGGTTGAGCTCGTAGTTGTGGGGACGCGGCGTTGCCACGGTTCACAAAAGTGGATGGAGCAATTTGAGATGCTTATTCGACAATGACGCGAAGGAATTTCTTTTTCCCGGCGCGAAGAAGGAATTCAGCGGATTTGCTGAAATCGATTTCCTTGCGCGGGTCGTCCATTCGAACGCCGTCGATTTCCACGCCGCCTTGTTCAATCAAGCGCTGGGCCTCGCTTTTCGAGGCCATCAATTTCAGATCGACGAGCAGGGCGGCGAGTTTCTTTGCGGGGCCGCTCGGTAATTTCACAACGGGAGCTTCCTCGGGTACTTGGCGGTCGCGGAAGACGCGCTGGAAGTTCTCGGCGGCCTTGCGGGCGGCGTCTTGGCCGTGGAAACCGGCGATCACTTCCCGTGCCAGGCGCATTTTTGCGTCCATGGGATGGAGCGCGCCGCCGGCAACTTCCTTTTTTAGGGCCTCGATTTCGCGCGGCGTGCGATCGGTCACCAGTTCGTAGTAGGGCTGCATCAAGGCGTCCGGAATCGACATCATCTTGCCAAACATTTCGCCGGGCGGCTCGGTGATGCCGACGTAGTTGCCGAGACTTTTGGACATTTTTCTTTGGCCGTCGAGGCCCACGAGAATGGGCATGGTCAGCGCCACCTCCGAGGCCAAACCGTATTCGCGCTGTATGTCACGGTGCACCAGAAGATTGAATTTCTGTTCGGTCGCACCGATCTCGACATCCGACCGCAGGGCCACGGCGTCGTACGCGGTAAGCAGCGGATACAGCAACTCGTGAACGGAAATGGGCTGGTTGTTGTCCAGCCGGGAGCGAAAATCCTCCCGTTCGAGCATCCGCGCCAGGCGGTAGTGACCGCACAGCCGCACCACGTCGTAACTCGATAGCTTATCCAGCCACTCGCTGTTGTAGCGGACTTCCGTTTTCTGGGGATCGAGGAGTTTAAAGACCTGCGCGAGGTACGTCTTGGCATTCGCGTCAACCTGCTCCCGGGTCAGCGGTGGGCGGGTTTCGGATTGTCCGGTGGGGTCGCCGATCATCGCCGAGAAATCGCCAATCAGGAAAATCGCGGTGTGCCCGAGGTCCTGAAAGTGCTTCAGCTTACGAAGGACCACGGTGTGGCCGAGATGAATGTCCGGGGCCGTTGGGTCCACGCCGAGATACACGCGCAGCGGCTTTCCAGTCTTGGCCGATTGCTCGAGCTTCGCGGTTAGGTCTTCCTCACGGATGATTTCGGCGACGCCTTTTTTGAGGTAGGCGATCTGCTCGGCGATGGGTTTGAATTTGCTTTCGGTCATTTCGAGTTCTGGCATCGTGCCTGGGCGCCTTATGCTATGCTCAGATCCTTTCTGGCATCTTCGATCGGGCACCGTCAGCGAACGACCGCAGTGATGCCCGATGGCTATTTTGATTTAGTTTGTCAAAAGCACGCGGCGGCCGACCATCTTGTACTTTTCTTCCAGGACAATTTTTACCGCTTGGGAATAGACTCGGTGCTCTTCTTTGAGAATGCGGGCGCTGAGTGATTCTTCCGTGTCCTGGTCTTCGACGGCAACGACGGCTTGGATCACGATGGGGCCGGCGTCGAGATTTTCGTCGACGAAATGAACCGTGCAGCCGGCGAATTTCACTCCGTATTCGAGCGCCTGGCGCTGCGATTCCAACCCGGGGAATGACGGGAGGAGTGAAGGATGAATATTTAAGATGCGGTTCGGAAATTTGGCGACGAAAAAGGGAGATAGTAGCCGCATATATCCTGCGAGACAGATCAGATCGGCTTTGTGCTCATCAAGAACCGCGGCGACTTGGCGATCATAGACCTCCCGCTCCAATCCTTTTGAAGGAATGACGCGCGTCTTGATTCCACGCGACTCGGCGCGCTGGATGCCGGGCGCGCCCTCGCGATTGCTGATGACGACGGCGATCTCCGCGTTCGGAATTCTTCCCGCAGCGACGCTTTCCGCCAGCGCTTCAAAGTTCGAGCCGCGCCCGCTTAGCAGAACGCCTATGCGCTTCTTCATAAACGAAAAACCTTAGCACAACCGTTCCAATCATCAAAACTCGTGATCGTCGAAAGTCAAGAGTTGCAACGACGCAGTGGAGAACACCGCCCCGTTTCAGCAAGCTCATGGCCAGCCGGAATGGTCAGCCCGCCAGGAAGCGGACGATTGCCGCTGGACTCGTGCGGTAGGGAGGCCCAATTGCGCTAGAATGCCGAATTCCGACAAAGCCACATCCATCGGGGAAGAGACCAACATGATCAATAGGATAAACCGCCGCCGCGAGCACTTCGGGACTTCAATTGCATTTGTGTTTTTCGCTCTTGTCCTCAGCGCAATTCCGACTGTTGCGCAGCGGGCTGCGCCTCGCGATCCGGCAGAGCCAGCACAAGGGAGGCCACAGCCGAAGCTGTTAGCGCGGCCTGCGGGCAGAGTTGCGCGCCCGGCGGTGGATGAAAAATCGATGCGCGCGCTGATCTCCAGGCTGGTAGCGTGTGGGACTCGGCTCACCCTTTCTTCCTGGACGGATTCGAAGCGAGGGATTGGTTGCGGGCGTGATGTTATCGTGGCGCGATTCAACGAGATCGCCAAAGATTCCGGGGCCAGGCTGCAAGTGGTGGTCGATAAATTCGAGTCTAGTTCCGAGCGAACTTCTTCGAAACCGATGCCACTCGAAAACGTCTACGCGATTCTTCCCGGCTCCGATCCCAAGCTGGCGAAAACCATTTTTATTGTTTCCGGGCACTTTGATTCGCGGCCATCGAATGTGATGGATCCGGAGGCGGATGCTCCGGGGGCCGACGACGACGCATCCGGTGTAGCGGTGAGCGTGGAATGCGCGCGGCTGCTGAGCAAGGCGGGGGTGAACGGGCGCGGGATCTATCGGGCGACGATCCTTTTTGCGGCCGTTTCCGGAGAGGAGCAGGGGCTGCTGGGTAGCACGCATCTTCTGGAGTGGGCGAAGCAGCAGGGTTACACCGTTGGCGGAATGTTAGACGACGACATCGTGGGCGCCGATTCCGCGGCTGGTGCGCCGCATCGGGTGCGGCTTTTCTCGGGGAATGGCGAAATTGACGATGCGGATTCGCCTTCGCGGGAATTGGCGCGTGCGGTCGAAGAGATTGATGGACGCGGGACGATTCGAATGATTTTCCGCGTGGACCGATTCGGCCGTGGTGGCGATCACTACCCTTTCTATAAGGCGGGGTTGCCTGCAGTGCGATTTACGGAGCCGCTGGAAGACTACCATCACCAGCATCAAACGCCGCGCTCAGAAAACGGAGTCGCATACGGGGATCTTGAGAAATATCTTAACTTTACGTTTATGGGCGACGTGGCGCGGGACAATGCGAAAGCGCTGCAGCAATTGGCATTGGCTCCGGCTCCGCCGACAAATGCAAAGCTTACGGGCGCGGTCACGCCGGACGCCAGACTGTCCTGGTCGGCCGAGGATGATGCCGAGAGCGCTGGTTTTGAAATCCTGTGGCGCGAGACCAGCGATCCGCGCTGGCAGGTTTATGAATTTGCGGCTTCCTCCGGCGAAACCATTTTAAAGGGCGTTTCGACGGACAATCACTTCTTTGCCGTTCGTGCCGTGGGTAAGAATGGCGCTCGCTCGATTGCCGTTCCCACGGAAATCGAGCGGCGGCCACCCCCGTTGCCGGCTCCGAGCAAACCATGAGTGCCAGGGGCGGGGCATGCTGCGCCGCGAAATGAGCCAAGTAACACTCCCGGTCAGTGTTGGAGCGCGGCGACGGGTTGGGCAAAGGTGATGCCGATCTTGTCACCATCGGGGACTTCGACGGTCTTGGCGAAGCCGAGACGGCCGACCAGAGAAGGGCACGACGGGCTCGATCCCCTTGACGAGCAGGAGGGGAGTGATGCGTTTGACGTTCATGGACTTGATCTCCTTCGGATGGATTGGGTTACGACACAACGAATCCGCCAGACCGCGCAAGAGCGGTGAGAGCGTTGGCGGCGAGGTGCATGGTGAAGATTCTGCTTGACAACACAGTAGTCTCAATTAGACTACGTGAGTGTGCAAAGTGGCACAAATCAAGTCAAGGAGATTTTTTGTGACTCATCACCTCCGCGCGGATCATGAGAATAAAAGAGTTTCTCGAAGCCAGCCAACTGGGGGGAATCAAGCACGGACTTCTGGAATCTTGGGCACCTCACGGCGGAAGCCGCGACCCACGAGGCGGGGGACGGTCGTCGATGGCCGACAACTGGAAGACCTAGTTTCGATCGGGCCGGCGATGCTCAGGGACTTTGAGCTGCTGGGAATTCGCAGCGTGGCGCAGCTGGCGCGGCAGAATCCACAGAGGTTATACGCCCGGCTGAATCGCATACAAGCGCAGCGACAGGATCCCTGCGTGTTGGATGTTTTTTCCGCGGCGGTGGCTCAGGCACAGAATCCACGGCTTCCCGCGGCGCAATGCCAGTGGTGGTATTGGAGTAAGAAGAGGAAGCAGTGAATTGACATCCTGCTCTCCCTCCGAGGAGCGCCCTTACTTCAGGCCAGGCCTTAGCTTTTGGGCTATCCGCCTATCGCCTATAGGGTCTGTTGGACGCGAGAGGACCAAAGAACAACCGAAGAGAAAAAGAGAGCAGGCTTATCTCCGCGCCCTGAACGGCGGGGCCTTACGGCTAGGACGGGTACGGGGGTAAAGAAAAGAGAGCACACGGATTCCAGGGAGAGGCTGGTAAGAAGCGAAATCGAATGCCCAGGGCGCAGGGTTCACGGGGGGGCGCGGAGTAGAGAAAGGCAGTGAGCAGCGCGGGTGAGAAGAAGAGATAGTTCGGAGACACCCCGGCCGAACCGGGGCAGGCGCCAAGCCCTGAGGAACGCGGGGAGGCGCAGGCTAACCGCGCGAGCAAGCAAGAGATTGGCGCTGACGACGCCGGATCTAGTGCTGCTGAGTTTATTGGCGGAGCGGCCGATGCATGGCTATGAGGCTAACCTGGAACTCGAGAGACGGGAGATACGGGATTGGGCGGGGATTTCGCGGCCGCAGGTCTACTACTCGCTGGAGAAACTGGCGCGGGCAGGATTGATCCGGGCATCGCAAACCGATGAGCCGGCTGCGGGGCCGGAGCGCAGCACCTTCCAAACAACGTCTAAGGGATCGACCGCGCTGGCAGACGCGCTCGAACAAGAAGAATGGGCCAGGCAGCGTGACCGGCCGGCTTTTCTGACCTGGATGGCGCTCTCTTGGCAGGCGCGGCCGGGCATTTTTCAGCAGCAGCTTGAGCGGCGGCGAACATTTCTTCAAACCGAGCTTCACAGAGAGAAGGAAACATTGCGTTCGATACTCGAAGAAGTTGGCCATGCTCATCACGAGGCGGTGTGGATGGTCAGTCTAATGATCGAGCAGTTTAGGGTAGAGCTGCGATGGTTAGGCACGCTCAAGCGCGAATTGCCTCTGCGCGCTACCGCGCGGCATCGAAGCTAGGCACGGGGCCAATCCCTTTAGATTTCTCTATACGTACGGCTTGCTGTTCTGACCCCGTCGGCGAGTCTGGCGTGTTACTTTGCCGGCAGGAACTCTGCTTTCGTGGGTGCGGTCCAAACAACGTCGCCCTGGTCATTAAAGAACTGCAGGGCCGGGACAGCCTTGCTGGGATCAGAGTACAGACCATTGTTGGGCATGAAGTACAGACCATTCCGTTGCTTGGTTGTCAGGGCCCGCCCGAGGCTAAGCCGAGCGTAGACGTGATCATCGAGGTCTTTCAAAATGAACTCCTGCGCTTCGACCGTGCTGGCGCGAACCATGGGTGGCGCCATGCGGTCGGCGGGCTTTGCTCCCATCAGCGCGACAGAAACAGCCAAAAGCACCAGCAGGGAATTCACCAACTTCCAGCGGCGATTCGAGGCTTCCAGTTTTTGCACCCGTGAGGCCAACAGATCCAGATTTGTCTCGGTAGAATTCATGGCATACCTCCTAAAAAACAGGCGGGAAAATACGCTTAGATTGGACGTGCCGGCAATACCAGGGGTGAGCTGATTGATCCTCCAAAGCCGGCCCGGCATGGGTCTCTCCGTTCCCGCCGGCGGCTACCAGTCTACTGCATCTGAAGGGAGCCGGAGTAGGCCACGCGGGCCTTTCCGGATTCGCTGCGATCGATGCGGCCGATGCGGAAGAATTTTTCACGGCGTTTTTTCAAATGGGCTTCGACGGACTTCACGTTTTTCGGCGGGACGAGGAGAATCATCCCGACGCCCATATTGAAGGATTGCAGCAATTCGCCGGTGTCGATCCTTCCCAGTTTGGCGAGATATTTGAAGATCGCCGGCACGGGCCAGGATGCCAGGTCAATTTCCGCTTTCACCCCACTGGGGAGCACGCGGGGCAGATTTCCTGGAATGCCGCCACCGGTGATGTGCGCGAGGGCGGAAACCCAGCCGCGCGCGACAATATTTTTCAGCGCCGGCGCGTAACACAGATGAGGCTTCAGCAATTCCGCGCCAATCTTATTTCCGACTTCGGCGACGTAGACATCCGGCTTCAACTTCGCAACTTCGAAAACCAGTTTCCGCGCCAACGAGTATCCGTTAGTGTGCAGACCGGCGGAAGGGAGCGCCAGCAGAGTGTCTCCGGGCTGGACGTTCTTGCCGGTCAGTAGATTTCTGCGCTCGACGACCCCGACGATAAAGCCCGCGAGATCGTACTCGCCGGACGGATAGAATCCGGGCATCTCCGCGGTTTCACCGCCAATGAGGGCGCACCCGGCTTTGCGGCAGGAGCGGCTCATTCCTTCAACGATCTGTTCGACGACCTGCGGATCGAGCTTGCCCATCGCCAGATAGTCGAGAAAAAACAGCGGCTCTGCGCCCTGGACGAGAATGTCATTGATGCAGTGATTGACGAGGTCGCCGCCGACGGTGGAGTGTACGCCCATAGCCATGGCGACTTTGAGTTTTGTGCCGACGCCGTCCGTGCTGGAGACCAGCACCGGCTCCTTCCACTTTTTCGGGTCGAGGGCAAAGAGCGCGCCGAAGCCGCCAATGCCGCCGAGCACGCCGGGAGTGAAGGTGCGGCTGGCATGGTGGCGGATTCTCTGCTTCGCGTCATCAGCGACGGCGATGTTCACCCCGGCGTCGGCATATTTCATGAGAGAGTTGTTCGCTTCCGTTTCTGATCCTTTGCTGATCGGGGCGCACCGTGCCGTGCGCCGGGCACTGATTGGAATTCATTGGAGCGCCGTGGAGGGTCGCGGCGGCAACGGCAGACAACGACGGTTCAGCAAGACAACTTAAAACGTCCGGAAAATCCTGTTCCAGCGTACGATGCTGGGATGCAGGAGGGCATTCGCGTAGGCAAAAAAACGCTCGCGAATCTGTCCTGGCTCCCAAGCCTCCGGCGAAACATTCAGCGACATGTAAATCATGACGGGCGTTCCGATGATGTCCTTTCGAGGGACGCAGCCCCAGAAGCGGCTGTCGTAGGAATTTCCGCGATTGTCTCCCATCACGAAATAACAATCCCCTGGAACCTTGTACGGTATGCGCAGCTCGTAGGGCTCGCTGGCGCCACTGGTGTATTTTTCAACGAGTTTTTGGCCGTTGATCCAGACGGCGCCATCGTGAATGTCGATGGTGTCTCCGGGCAGCCCGATGACGCGCTTTACATAGTCGGGCGTGTCCGGCGCAAACGGCGGTTTGAAGATGATCACTTGCTGGCGCTTGGGAGTACGCCAGAGCGGTACGTGCCAGTTGGTGAAGGGTACGCCTGCGTCGTAACCGATGCGGCTCATGATCAGGTGATCGCCGATGAGCAGCGTGTTTTCCATCGAGCCAGAGGGAATGACGCGCGCCTGGCCGATTGTGCCGTTGATGAGCAGAAAGGCCAGCCCGACCCAGAACCAGGCGATGATCTCGCGCTGAATTTTTGTTTTCACCGGCACGTTCGCTTCTTCTTGTTTATTCTTCTTTTCAGCTTTCACGTTCCACCACCACCGGCCGCTCCGTGGGCACGGGTTCACTGTCGTTGCCAGGAGTAGCTTCGCCGGATTTGCCGTTTGGCGCGCTTTCGCGTACCTCCAGCTGCACTAGATCCGTCGGATAGACACCCGTATAACAAGACGTGCAGAACTTGCCTTCGGTATCACTGACAGCCCGGCGGAGCGCTGGGAGGGAAACGTAGCCCAGCGAGTCCGCACCGAGGAATTTGCAAATTTCCTCCGGAGTGTTCGAAGAGGCAATCAGTTCCTCACGCGTGGGCGTGTCCACGCCGTAGTAGCAGGGAGAAATCGTCGGCGGGCAACTGATACGCACGTGGACTTCTTTCGCGCCCACTTCGCGGACCATGCGCACGATTTTGCGGCTGGTAGTGCCGCGCACGATGGAATCATCGACCAGAATCACGCGTTGGCCTTCGATCAAGCCGCGGATGGGATTGAGCTTGAGCTTCACACCGAAATTACGGATGGCCTGCGACGGCTCGATGAAGGTACGTCCAATGTAGTGATTGCGGATCAGGCCCATGCGGAAGGGGATTTTGGATTCGAGGGCATAGCCGACAGCCGCTGGCACGCCGGAGTCCGGCACCGGGACGACGATGTCGGCGTCGACAGGATGTTCCTGGGCCAGGAGGCGTCCGAGCATCTCGCGGCTCTCGTTCACGGAGCGGCCAAAAATGATGCTATCGGGACGAGAGAAATAGACGTGCTCGAAAATGCACTGCTGGTGCGGTTTTTCCGGAGCGAAGTGGATGGACTCGATGCCTGATTTGGAAATGCGCACCATCTCGCCGGGTTCGATCTCGCGGATGTATTGCGCATTGAGCAGATCGAACGCGCAGGTTTCTGACGCCACCAGCCACGAAACGAAGCCGCCGGGGGTAGTCAATTTTCCAAGCGCCAGTGGGCGAAAGCCGCGCGGATCGCGCACCGCGTACAACTCATCTTGCGTCAGGAGAAGCAGAGAGTAGGCGCCTTCCACTTGATTGAGGGCATCGCCGATCGCGCCGGAAAGATTGCGCGTCTGCGAACGAGCGATGAGATGCACGATGACTTCAGTGTCGCTGTTGGTCTGAAAGATGGAACCACGATGCTCGAGCCTGCGGCGCCACTCGGCGGCGTTGGTGAGGTTGCCATTGTGGCCAAGCGCCACTTTACCCTTGTTGCAGTCGATCATGATGGGCTGGGCGTTGAGCAGGGCTTTGTCGCCCGCCGTTGAATAGCGGGTGTGGCCGATGGCCAAGCTGCCGGGAAGTTGGGCGAGCACGCTCGGCTGAAAGATTTCTTCAACTTCGCCCATGGCGCGGTGCACATACAACTCTTGGCCGTCGCTCGAGACGATGCCCGCTGATTCCTGACCGCGATGCTGCAGGGCGTAAAGACCGAGATAGGCAAGGTTCGACGCTTCGGGGTGGCCGAAGACACCGCACACACCGCACTGGTCATGGAAATGATCATCGGCGAAGGCGAGTTTTTGACTCATTTTGTGGTCAGCGTAGGTTCGAGTGCATGGGCCCAGGCGTCGCGTAGCGTTTCAACGGAACTGCTGATCACCGCGTGCCCCTGATGTTCGATGCGGAAGGCATCGTCGCGGGTGACCTGGCCGATGTGCTGCGCCGCCACACCATATTGTCTCGCAGTATCGCGAACACGGGCAAGCGAAGAGGGCTTGACTGATACGACCGCGCGGGCGCCGCGTTCGGCGAATGCGGCGGCCTCGGCAGGGCCGGCTTCTTCCAATTTGACGTGTGCGCCAAGAGGAGCGCAATCCGCCATGGCGGACACCCCTAGCGGAGCGTACGGGGCGAAGCAGGACTCCGCGAGGGTGACGGCCAGGCCGCCGTCGGAGATATCGTGTGCGGACTGGATGGCGCCTACGGCGCCGAGAGCCACGAGACAATCAATCAGGCGCTGCTCAGCGGTGAGCTCGATGGCGGGCGGTTCGCCAGCGACGATCCCGGCGATGGTCTTGGAGTATTCGGAGGAGGAGAATTCGCAGGCGACCAGGGGAGATGGGTTGCCACGCTGGGGCACGGCGTGCTGCACGCCAACCGAGGAATTCGATCCATCCAACAGGACCACAGCGTCGCCGGGTTCGCGGAAGGCGATTTTCAGGACCTGCGAGGCGTCTTCGATCACCCCGACGACGCCGATGACCGGGGTGGGGTAGATCGATTTGCCGAGAGTTTCGTTGTAGAAGCTGACGTTGCCTCCGGTGATGGGAGTGTTGAGGGCGGTGCACGCTTCGACCAAGCCATCGATGGTTTCGCTGAATTGCCACATCACTTCGGGCTTTTCGGGGCTGCCGAAATTCAGGCAATTCGTGGCGGCGACGGGCCGCGCGCCGCTGCAAGCCACATTGCGGGCCGCTTCGGCCACCGCGTGCATGGCTCCCATGCGGGGATTCAACTGACACCAGCGGCCGTTGCCGTCGGTCGAGAGGGCCAGCGCGCGCTTCACGGCTCCCGTTTTCGGATCTTTGATACGCACCACTGCCGCGTCGCTCGCGCCGGGACCCGCCAAAGTGTTGGTGCGCACGGAAGTGTCGTACTGCTCGGTGATCCAGCGCTTGGAGGCAATCGCCGGCGACGCCAGCAACTTCAAGAAGTTCTGGGTGAGGTTCGTGCCTTCGGCCGCGAAGGCAAACCAATTCGCGGCGTTCTCTTCTCTCGGTGCAGGCGCGGCCATGGGCCGCTGATAGACCGGACCTTCTTCTGCCAAGGGATGCGCGGGAATTTCCGCGGCGGCTCTGCCGTTGTGGTTGATGCGGGCCATGCCGCCTTCGGTAACCTGGCCGACGACGACGGCATCGAGGCCCCACTTCTTGAAGACCGCCAGGATTTCATGCTCGCGGCCCTTTTCCGCCACCAGCAGCATGCGCTCCTGGGATTCGCTGAGCATGATTTCGTAGGGCGTCATGCCGGTCTCGCGTTGAGGAACTTTGGTGAGTTCGATCTCGATGCCCGTGCCGCCGCGCGAGGCCATTTCCATAGTGGAGCAGGTGAGGCCGGCAGCGCCCATGTCCTGAATCGCGACGACCGCCCCGGTGTGCATGGCTTCCAGGCAGGCTTCGAGCAACAGTTTCTCCATGAAGGGGTCGCCGACTTGTACATTCGGACGCTTTTGCTTCGACTCTTCGGTGAACTCGGCGGAGGCCAGCAAGGATGCGCCGTGAATCCCGTCGCGACCTGTTTTTGCGCCGACGTAGATCACCGGATTGCCGATGCCTTTCGCTTTGGCGAGGAAAATTTCTTCCTTTTTGGCGATGCCCAGCGCGAGCGCATTGACGAGCGGATTTTGCGAATAGCACGGCTCAAAGCCGACCTCGCCGCCGATGGTGGGAACGCCGAAACAGTTTCCGTAACTCCCGATTCCACGAATTACGCCGTCGAGGATGCGGAGGTTTTTTCTGGCGTCCTCTGCACTGGTGTATTGGCCTGCAGTGATCTCGCCGAATCGCAATGAATCCAAGACTGCGATGGGGCGTGCGCCCATGGTGAAAATGTCACGCAAAATGCCGCCGACGCCGGTCGTTGCGCCCTGGAAGGGCTCGACATAACTCGGATGATTATGCGATTCGATTTTGAAGGCGGCCACCAACCCGTCGCCGATATCGATGACCCCGGCGTTTTCTCCCGGCCCTTGTACGACGAGCTTGCCGCGAGTGGGCAGACGCTTGAGATGCACCTTGCTTGATTTGTAGGAGCAATGTTCGCTCCACATCACACTGAAAATGCCCAGCTCAGTGATGTTTGGGTCTCGCCCGAGAATTTGCTGAATGCGTGCGTATTCTTCGCGCGTTACGCCGTGCTCCAGAGCGATCTCTGGAGTGACTCGAATTTCGTTGCTAGCGGTGGCCATATCTCAATTCTTCAGAGGAGAGCGGAAACCGCCTCGACCAATGTCGGGGCGCCACGGATCATGCGGTGGCCTTGGCCGCGCCGACAAGCGCTTCCACCATGGAACGGAAGATAACCAGGCCATCGCAGGAGCCTAGGGCGGACTCGACGGCGCGTTCGGGATGGGGCATGAGACCGGCGACGTTGCGCTCGCGGTTGCAGACTCCAGCGATATTGTGCACTGCTCCGTTGGGATTGCCGGCGTTATCGTCGGAGCCGTCGGGAGTGGTGTAGCGGAAAATCACCTGGCGGTTCTTCTCGAGCTCAGTGAGCGTAGCTTGGTCGCAATGGTAATTGCCGTCCGAGTGCGCGATGGGAATCTTGAGAATCTGGCCCCGCTGGGCGGCGTTGGTCGACGGCGTGTCCGTTTGCTCGACACGGATGTACACGTGGCGGCAGATGAATCGCAGTCCACTATTGCGCATCATCGCGCCGGGAAGCAGGCCGGCTTCGCACAGAATCTGGAAGCCGTTGCAGATGCCCAGGACCGCGCCTCCGCTCTTCGCGAATTTCTCGACGGACTTCATCACCGGAGAAAACCGCGCGATGGCGCCCGTGCGGAGGTAATCGCCGTAGGAAAATCCGCCCGGCAAGATGATGGCGTCGCAATTCGCGAGATCTTCCGATTGGTGCCAGATGAATTCGACGGGTTTCCCGAGAACGTTGCCGATGGCGTAAAACGCGTCGTGGTCGCAATTGGACCCGGGAAAAACGACGACTCCAAATTTCATGCGGTGGCAGCTCCCTGTAACCTTGCGGGAACGGCTAGTTTAGCACACACGCGCGAGTTCAGGCGGGGAGGATGAAACAAGAATAAAGATACCGCAGAGGGCCGGGAGGATTGGCAGCGAAGAAAAAAATGTACACCGCAGAAGAGGGCTATTACACGAACCTGCCGAGGAGCCTGGTTTTTTCTTATGCGCTTCGATGCCCGCGGCGGGCCGCGCCGGAGAAACCGCCACATGGGCGTTGCCAGGAGCCGCTCTTCCTAGGCGGTTTCTCGGAGCGCTCACCCACCACGAGCAAGGATAGAACTGCTGACCGGGTGGGACGCGCGGAAATCAGCGCGGCATGGACGGCTCGAGAGCGAGGAGTGGCGGAGGAGCGATCCGAGAAAGAAAGTCCACGCCAATACTTTTCCGCTCATCGCTGCGCTCCTCCAAGGAACGCTACTTGCGCCTCTTGGTTGCTTTGGGTCGCTTCGATTTCTTCGTGGTCTTTTTCGGTTTTTCTGTGGCTGCCAGTTCACGGCGTTTCTTCGCGGCCCAGCCGGGTTTGTTAACCTGGCGGCCGCGGGCAATCCCCAATCCGTCTGCAGGCACGGTTTCCGTAATGGTGGAACCTGCGGCGATGTAAGCGCCGTCCCCGACGCGCACCGGTGCCACTAGCGTGGCATCGCTGCCGATGAAAACTTTGTTTCCGATCGAAGTCGGATGCTTGCGGAAGCCATCATAATTGCAAGTGATCGTGCCAGCGCCGATGTTGCTCTTCGTTCCGATCTTTGCGTCGCCCAGATAGGACAGATGCATGGCTTTGGTGCCCTCGCCGATGGTGCTTTTCTTGAGTTCGACAAAATTGCCGATGCGCGCACCGGCTTTCAGGTGATTGTCCGGCCGCAATCGCGCGAACGGGCCGATGACCACGCGGTCATCCAGGCGGCTGTGCTCCACGACGCAATGCGGCTCGACGGTCACCTCGTCGCCGAGGATGGCATCGCTCAGGACGCTTCCCGTTCGAATGGTGCAGCGCGCGCCGATTTTGGTTTTGCCCAGCAATTGCACCCCGGGTTCGATGACCGTGTCTTCACCCGCAACGACGTCCGGATCAATTAACACCGTTTCCGGAAGTTGAATCGTCACGCCGGCGTCCATGAGTGCATTGCGCTTCCACTCGCGGAAGACGCGGTCGACCTCTGCCAGATCGGCACGGGTGTTACAGCCGAGAACTTCGCGGGAATCGGGCGCGACTTGCGCGAGCACGGTTTCGCCCTTGGCGCTGAGCGCGGCAATGGCGTCGGTCAGGTAAAGCTCGCGATGTTTGTTATTGGGTTTGACCTGCGCCAGCGCGGGCCAGAGCTTTTCGAGCGTGAAGCAATAGATGGCGGAATTGACTTCGTTGATATCGCGCTGGTCGGCGGTGAGTTGTGATTCTTCAACGATGGCAGCGACGGTCGTTTCCGATTTCCGCACCACGCGGCCGTAGCCGGAAGGATCAGCCAGCACCGCAGAGAGAATTGTGGCCGCGGCGTTCCCGTGGTGATGCGCGGCAATGAGCGCCTTCAAGGTTTCCGTACGCACCAGGGGAGCATCGCCCGGGAGCACCACGGCAATCTTGGCACGGCCTAGCGCACGCTTGGCGACTTGCATGGCGTGGCCGGTGCCGTTTTGCGGCTGCTGCAACACGGTAAGTGCCGTGAGAGGCTGGACCACTGCGGCGACCCGTTCCGCTTGGTGGCCCACAACGACCACCTTCTCGCGCGCCTTCAGCGGCTCGCAGGCGCGCATCAGTTGTTCGACGAGCGTGCGACCACCGGCGCGGTGCAGCACTTTCGCCAGGCTCGACTTCAGCCGCGTGCCTTTGCCGGCCGCGAGAATCACAATGGCTAGATCGTTGTTGGACATGGTTTTGAGCCCATTCTGCGGGAGCAGCGGCTATTTCGCAACGGAGGGTTGTTCCGAACGCGGCGAATCACTAATCAGCGGCAGAGGCGGGAGAAAGGGCAGTCAGGTAGGCGTCGCTTTCGGGGCGGGCGACTTCGCCGGTGGTTATGGTCCAAAGCGAGGGATCGGTCAAGAGGCGGCTGACGAGTTGGGTGTGCAGGGCATGGCCCGCTTTGTGGGCTTCGACGCGCGCCAGAAGGGGCAAGCCCGCCAGCGCGAGATCGCCAATCAGATCCAGCGCTTTGTGGCGTCCAAACTCGTCGGGGAAGCGCAACGGTCCGTTCATGACGCCGTCATTGGTGAGCACGATGGCGTTCTCCAGCGAGCCGCCGCGAATCAGGCCCATGGCCTTGAGCGGCGCAATGTCGCGTTGGAAACAGAAAGTTCTGGCGCGCGCCAGAAGGTGGCGAAAAGTGTCCGGCCCAACCAACATCTCCACTTCCTGTTGACCTACCAGGGGATGCGGAAAATCCACGTAGCAGCGCACGCGAAACTCATCGGCAGGATAGATGCCGATCCGGCGGTCTCCTTCGGTGACCTCCAGGGGCTTCCGTATCTTCAGATAGCGCCGCTTGCGGCGCAGTTTGCGAACGCCGGACTGCTCCAGCATCTGCATGAAGGGCTCTGCCGAGCCGTCCAGGATGGGCACTTCGATCGAGTCGATGTCGACGTAAATGTTGTCGATGCCACAGGAATAAATGGCGGCGAGCAAATGCTCGGTGGTGGAGAGCAAAACGCCTTGTTTCATGAGGCTGGTGGCATAACTAACGCGAGCGACGTTCTGCCCCTGGGCTTCAATAAGGAAATTGTCCAGGTCAACGCGGCGAAACACGATGCCTGTTTCGGCCGGGGCCGGTACCAGGCGAACGTGACCGTACACGCCGGTGTGGAGGCCCACACCCTCTGCGAAGGACTCATTGGCGATGGTAGTTTGGAACATTTCCCCCTCCGCATGGTAGCATGTTGCTCGCCAACACCTTGCAATTTGATGCTTTGTTATCAATAGGTTATGAGCCACCCGGAAGCCAAGAAAACGGCTAGTGTGGTATTTTAGCAACATTTCTCAATTTCGATGTGTCTGATTCGAAAGATGTGCTCGCCTTTCCTGCATCTCCGTCCAGACTTCGTTTTTTTCCTTTTTGATCGGCAGAGCGTCCCCATCCTTTGAAGTGGTATACTTGTATGGCAGTTTTTTCTTGGGAAGGGTGGGGCATGAATCGATCCGCTCGCATTGGGATTCTTTGCGTTTCGGTAGCCATCTTTTGTTACGCCGGCATTGGACATGTCCTCGGCCGCACCACGGACGACAAAGCCTACAAGTCGCTCACCGTGTACGGTGAGGTGCTGCAGAAGATCCAGCAGGATTACGTCGACGATCCGAACATGCGGACGGTGACTGCTGGTTCCTTGCACGGGATGCTGGAATCCCTGGACGCCCAGTCCAGCTACCTCACGCCCCGCGAATACGAAGAGTACAAGAAGAAGCTCGCCAATACGGGCACGGCGGAGACCGGGCTAACGCTCAGCAAGCGCTACGGCTACATCATCGTTCTCTCCGTGCTTCCGGATAGTCCGGGCACCAAGGCGGGAATTCGCAGCGGCGACATTTTCGAGTCCGTCAGCGGATTTACCACACGTGATATGTCCGTAGGCCAGGCTATAAATCTTCTCAATGGCCAGCCGGGCACGGCTATCAAGGTGGGGGTGATCCGGCGCGGTAAGGCTACGCCCGAAGAAGTCGACCTCGTTCGCGAGAAGCTGGCTACGCCGAAGATCATCGGCCAGCGAGTGGATCCTGACATTCTGGTGCTGCGTATCCCTTCGCTGGACGCTGGCCGCGCGGATGAAATTCGCCTTCGCCTCCTCGATGCGGAAAAGCAGGGCATTCGCAAGGTCATACTGGATATGCGGGAATGCGGCCGCGGGCTGGTGTCCGAGGCGATTTCGACCGCTCGCCTTTTCATTCCGGCGGGCACGCTGACAACGTTGCGTGGCCAGACGGTCTCGACACAGGTTTTTTCAGCCGAGCCCAAACAGGTTATTTGGAAGAATCCCGTCTCCGTTTTGATCGACGCCACGACGTCGGGGGCCGCGGAAGTTCTGGCTTCCGCCGTTGTTGCCAACCATCGCGGGGACGTCGTTGGAGAGCGTACGTTTGGTCTCGCCTCTGAGCAGAAGCTCATCACGCTGGATGATGGCGCGGCACTGATCCTCACGGTGGCGAACTACTATAATCCGGGCGGAAAGGCCATCATGGAAGAAGGGGTCGTCCCAACGGAAGTGGTGCGCGCCGTCCCGGAGGATGAGTCGGATGCCGCCGATGAAGAGGCTTCGCCGACACCGCAAACTCAGAAAGAACCCGGGCTCGGACCGCGCCCGCTTTCTCCGGAAGACGCCATCTTTCATCGAGCTCTTGACCTGTTGAAGGTTCCTGCGAAAAAGGCTGCTTAGTTTTCCGTGGGCCGACAGCCTGGCTCGGTTCAACCAAACCTCTATTGCTGTCAAATCAAGACAAGCGATTTCGCGCTGTTGGGAATTTCTTTTCTTCTCGCGGTTCTTTCTGGTGGTTGCAAGAAGAGTGAGGAAAACCGCCTCACCCCCGCACAAGTTCACCAAATCACGCGCGATCTGGCGGCGGCGGCCTCTGCTGCGGTACCTCCCGGGACGCCCATCAAACTCCGGCAAGGCGCTTCCAGCCAGCAACCCGGAAACAAGGATTACCTGCGTATCGTGTTGAAGAATGACTCCACGGCGGACGCCCAGCATGCCGTAGTCGCAAAGCTCATCGAAAGTCTCCATACTGTCGCGACCAAGAATCATCTGACACAGGACCCGCCCACCCACACCGGGGATCTGCTGCACTTCAAGCTTCGCCATTCAGGCGTGCCGACACTGGAAATCGAAATCGTGACGCGGGTAACACCCACGTCGAGTGCGGGAGCGAAGAACTCCGGCGGAAAAGCTGCGGGCGCGCGGCTGGCGATCATTATCGACGATCTGGGCAGCGACCGTGCCGCAGCCCAAGCCATCTTCGCTCTGGGTTATCACCTCACCATTTCCGTTTTGCCCAATCACGAACACTCCATGGACATCGCCAAGGAAGCGCATCGCCTTGGGTTTCAGGTAATGCTTCATCTGCCGATGCAATCGGTCGCCAACGAAACGCCGGAAGCGCAGGAATTACACCCTGGTATGCCGGCCTCTGAAGTTGCGGCACTTGTCGATCGATTTCTGCAAAATGTTCCCGACGTCGCCGGCGTCAACAATCATCAGGGATCACAGGCGACTGCCGACGCTGAGCTGATGGACGAGCTGATGCCGGTGCTGCGCGACCGTGACCTCTTCTACGTCGACAGCCGCACAACCGCCGCTACGGTAGCTTACGATACGGCACAGGACTTTGGAGTTCGCTCGGCCTTCCGCAACGTTCCCTTTCTGGACGACGTGGCTGAAGTGGCCACGGTCCGCCAACAGCTCGAATGGGCGTTGCGCGCCGCCCGGGAAAAAGGCCAGGTGGTGGCCATCGGCCATCCTCACGCCTCGACGCTTCAAGCTCTGCGCGAAGTTCTCCCGCGAGCGCAAGAACTAGGCGTCCAGCTGGTGCTCGCCTCCGAACTGGTCCACTAATTGGGTTATTTTCCTAAGTCCTGTGCGGGCGCTGTTTTCTTGGCGGGGAAAAGCACATGAATAGCGAGGGCCAGAATCCCCATGGTCAGAAAGCTGAAGACGCTGCCTTCGGGGCCAACCGTGCCGCCCGTGAGCCACGCAGCGCCGTGCAAGGACGCATTCGATAGGTGTCCCGAGAAAACGACGCCGCTGTTCGGCACGGAGTAAAGGAATGTCTCGCCGAAATCAAAACTCGCGTGCCATCCCACAACCAACCAGAGATTACCGGTGCGCCGCAAGGCCAACGCGAAAATCAGGCCGATCGCGGCAACGCCCGCTGCCCCCACCCAACCTTCGCCGGGATTCCTCAGATGGACGGCCCCAAACAAGCACGAAAGCAGGGCCGCCGCAGGCCAGAAACCGATGCTCTCGGCGAGGGTGTACTGCGTATATCCCCGAAACAAGAATTCTTCAAACAAGCCGACAAAAACAAAGAGGACCGCCCACAACATTCCCCAGCGCAACAGCTCTTGGCCATGCAGCGCAAGGTCACCAAAGGAATACCCGCCGAAGGCGGCGATCAAGCCAATCAATGCTGACACTTCGACCAATCCGATGAGGCCGCCCTGCCAGAACAATGTTCCGAACGCGCCTCTCAGCGGCAAGCCATAGGTGCCTGGAGAACGGCTCTCGATCTGAGCCATGATCAGGGCGGCACCAAAAACAACGCTGAAACTGAACACTTCGTACGCGAACCAATAGCCGAGAGAAAACCCTCCCGGTGTGGGGTGAATCAATTGCTGCAGGACGATTCCACCGCCGAATCCGAGCCCGGCCACGAAAGCCGCGTAAATCAACAGACGCCAGCCGCCGCGCACTCCTTTGTCATTCAGAAAAATCTTGCTGAGGATTCCTTCTGGAGGCGGAGCCTGAAAGCGGGGGGATGGGGAGGGACTCGTGAATGGTTCGACGTCCAACAATCACCTCGAGGAAAGATCCCTGCTCCGCATTGCTATCTGACATGCTGGATGGTTCGCCGTAAGCAGGTCGGCTATTAACTCCAGACAGATTTTATCGAGGCAAACAATCTCCGTGCGGATTAACTTTTCCCCGCGGTTGAATTTGATCGTAGCTCCAGAAAGTTTCAATTCCTCGAATAGAACCATCCTCGCCGGCAAATCTAAAAATCGGACCGCGGGCTCCTAAATTTATTGCGCGATGGGGATCTCCGCTGCGCCAAGAATCCGCCGGCTCTTTTTTTCCTGCACGAAGAGCACGGCCTTCAGGTTCTCGCGCTTCCATTCTTTCTGCACCGGCACGGTAGCGACTCGGGCGAAGGAAGTTTCTCCCTCCGCCTTCGCTTCGCCGATCTTGCTCATGGAACGTACCACGGCGGCATGCTGGAGGTCTTCGCCGGCGTTCTCGCCGCGCGTCACGGCGGAGTGCAACCTTGTTTCCGTGATGGCCAGCCAGACTTCGGCGGCATCACGTTTTGCCGTTCCTTCCCGTTTTCCAACCTTCACGGAAAAGTTTACTGTTCCTGTTTTGTTCGCGTTACCTTGCTCCAGCGTCACCGGGATTTTTGTCCTGCCGGCGGCCTCCAGAATTGCCTGCCGCGCTTTTTGTGTACGACTGCCAACGAATTCCACCGTCCCGTCTACCACCATTTCTGGTGTGTACGGGCTACCGCTTCCGAGAGCCTGGGAATAAAGGTATTGACGCAACGTCCAGTCCCGCGAAGAGAAAGGGTCGGTCCAACCCAAATCGTTCCAGTAATCGACGTGCTCCTCCAGGGCGATCAACTCTATATTCCCGGCCAGTCGTTCTTCGGCCAGTTGCGCCAGCAAAGTATCCGCAGGTGGACAGCTTGAACAGCCCTCGGAGGTAAACAGTTCGACGACGACCGGGGTGCGAACCGTTTCGCGGGAGAGCGCCGGTGGTGGTCTCAAAGCCATGGCGGCGAACAGAGAAACGGTACTAAGAGCTAAGCCTGCCAATGGGTGTTTCATAGGAGCCGTCTCCGCCAGCCAGCATATCTGATTTTAGGATCAGAAAAAGGTTACCGCACAAGGCGCTTTTCCCTGGATAACCGTTATACTGGTTCTTACTGGTTATTTCCCGCTGGTTTAGATATCGCTTTCGGCTGGAGGTTCCGTCGATGCCTCGTTCCATCTCAGCCCCCCGACTGCTGGGCGGTCGACTCTCCCTCGATTTCGTTAACGAAACTCTCCCCAACGGGGAACTGTCCTGGGAGCGCCTGATTGACTTTCTGGAGTCGACCAAAATTGTTTCTGCCGAGCGCGGTACCCAGCTTCTGAATCTGCCGCAATCCGACCCGCAGGCTGCCGCAGCGTTGCTCTGGAAAGCCCGGCGGCTGGGCTCCACCCTGCGCAAGGTGTTTATGGTCATGCTCCGCAAGCAAAGAATTGCCAGAGAATGGGTTGAGCCGGTAAACGAAATACTGCGCATTACCGAGGGGCACGATGAACTCATCGCTCAGGATGATTTTTGGAAGATCGCATTCGTCGCGCGGGAGGGAGGCCTGGACTGGATGCTCGCCGCCGTGGCCCGATCCGGGGCGGAGACGATTGCCGAGGGCCTCCACACGCGCCTGCGGATTTGCGCCAATCCGCGGTGTGGTTTGTTCTTCTACGACAATTCGCGGACGCGCCGCCGCCGCTGGTGTTCGATGGCCGTTTGCGGCAATCGCAGCAAAGTGGCTGCTTTTGCCCGCAAGCACGGATCGGCGCGCAACCCACCCTAGCGCATGGGATCCGCCGCTACTTCACGTATACCGGCGATTCCCCTCTGGACCATGGATCGTAGGTATGCGCGAACACCAAGCGGTCCGCCAGCGGCGGATGCGAATAGAGCCAGAAAGTGATGAACGGCGGCGGATTGGGGTCGGAAAGATCTAGCTCGCCGAGAACCTGAAAGGCGTGCGCCGCAACCTCCGCCGAATCCGGAACCAATCCGTGGATGACTTCCAATCCGTAAACGTCCGCGGCACGTTCCTCGATCCGGCTATAGCCGCTGATGACCGGCGAAGAAACAAACAACAGCACTTGTAGCAGCAAGAGCAACACGGCAAGCGAAGCCCAGTCCTCCTGCCCGTAGAGCTGCCAGTCTCTGGCCCAGCGACCAAGCGCCCAGTGCAAGCCTCGAAACAGAAAATAGAGCGCCACCAATAGCCCTGCTGCTCCCAGCAAAAAACCTTGACGAACGTGCCCGAGGGCATAGTGTCCGAGCTCATGTCCAACAATGAAGAGGGATTCATCGTTCGAAGTCTTTTGAATCGTGGTATCCCAGATCACCACACGTTTCGACGTTCCCAGGCCCGTCACGTAGGCGTTGATGGCGTTCGTTTTCCGGCTCGCTACCATCAAGAACATGCGGTCCGGCGGGATGGGAACACCCGCATGTTTCGTTAATTTTTCGATGGCCACAACCAGATCGGGATGCTCCTTGGCCAGTGGCTCGAATTTGTTGAACAGCGGATCGATCACCAGGGGGGTGATCACGATCAGTCCTAGGAGAATCAAGACGGCTGGAAACCAGAAATACAACCACCAGCGCCGCGGGCTGCGCCGCATCGCGGCGAACAAGATCAGGACCAGAACGATTCCAAACGCGGTGCTGAGAGACTCCCCCTTGGTCCAATCCCAGAACCACGAGCCCCAACCTTGAATGGATTGTTCATAGTGCAAGGAAAGCGAATGCCCATAAAGGCGCAGAGGCAGGTCCACAACGTCGATGGTCAGGAAAAGCAACGGGACGAAAACCAGTCCCTGAACCCACTTTTTGTCGCTGACAGTCTCAGCGACGTCTCGAAACTTCGCCGCCCAGCCCAGCCGAAGGATCAAGAATAGGAAGAGTCCGCCAAGAAGATAAGAGGCGAAGTACAGAGTGTACCCCGCCCGCGAGTACGCCACCGCCTTTGCTTGGCGCCCATGCGAGAGCGTGTATTGTTCGGTTCTCGTCTGTTCGGTAGTCTTCGATTCCGAAGGCCAACTCTCGGAGGAACCGCCTTGCTGCGGCGGTGCTTGGGAGGCTGGCGTTGCCGGATGCGCGGATGGCCGAACACCTTCTGAGGTCATCAGAACAGATAGACACCCACAAAGAATCAGCGCGAAACGGTGTAGGGAGACCCACCGTCCCATAGCAGCACCTCACCTTTTCCCCACCCTAGTTTCCGTGCGGTTCCGACCCAGGCCGGCACGGGCCGCGAGTATGCCGCACCAATATTCGAACGGCAAGGTTTCATCCTAGCGACTTAGACGGGGGCAAAGAGGGAGCGTTTCCGGCTGGTGGACAGCGCACGGCTAAGGAGTGGTCTTTGGATGCGCCGTTTTCAGGCAGTAGTTGCGCACGGCGCCCGTTGTCGCCAATCCGAAATGCACGATGGAGGTCCAGCGTTCCAGTTTGTGATGGCCGTAGCGATGGAATAAATACGACGTCCCCATCGAAACACCAGTTCCCGCCGCCTCGACCACTGCAAAAGCTGCGTGATTGTCCACCACATCGTTGGTAACCAGGACTTCCTGGTCTCCGCGCCGCCTCAAGTTCAACGTTGAAAAATAATCGAACGTGCGCGCCGCCCCGACGCCTGCAAACAACCAATCGTTCTTCTTGTCCCAAAAGTGGTGCGGTGGCGGCTGTTCCTTGTTCTGATGCTTGCCAGTAGGAGCGACGATGATGGGCGCTGGTGTCGATGCTTCGTGCGCCGGCACCTGACCGCCGACTCTGCTCGCCCCCATGCTTGCTGCCAGAGCTAGCAGCAAGCTGATCCTAAAATTCAGCAATTCTTGCGCCCCGGGGGTATCCCCTTGTTTTATCTCTCACTTCAGTATAGTCGCGCTGGCGCTACTTTGGGCCACACTCTCCACCGAGGAGCTCCCCTGACCGGCTATCGTCTGGTGCTATCGTGAATTTTCGTTTTCACAGCGGGAACATGCCCCTGATACGTGAATTCGAACGAACGCGTTGGTCCTCCGCCACAGCTTTCCCCGTCGATCCAACGGCCCGCATAAACGGCAACTGCGGCAACCAGGGTCGGCTGGATTCCGGTGACAGGTTCGTTTTAAGGCGAAACGGCACGACGGGCACTGCTTGCTTCGTTCCAACGTTGCCCGCGTCCTTTGGACGCGCTACGTGCAGTTGACAGAGATCGAATTGGTATTCCGTTCGCTGAAGAGTCAACTCGGCCTACCTCCCATCTACCCTGAAGCATCGCGCCGACGCTCCCTCATGCCACAGATTTGCGGGCGTTGTAGCTAAGATTTTGCGGGAAATCTCGGGCGGCGGCCGGCGTAGTCCGTTGGAGTGGCGCTTGCCTTCATCGAGATTGTTACAGTAGATTTACATACCGGTGAAGAAGTTTTTTTATGGCCTGAACATACTGCAAACGCGGTGGTGGTCCATCTCCAGCATGCTCTTGGAGTTCTCGGTTGAGAGCCGGGCACATGAGAACTAGGGGTCATCTTCTAGGCGGGGGGCAAAGTGAAAGTTGCGGCTGGTATTCTCACGTTCTTAGGGTGTCTTCTCGCGTTTCCTTTTTGTGGCTGGGGGCAGGGCACCGACGCCAGCTTAACCGGAACTGTTACCGATTCCAGTCATGCCGCGATCGCCGGCGCTAGGCTAACTGCCCGCAACACGTCCACGAACTTTGTTCAGGAAGTGGCAACCGACGCGGCGGGATCCTACTCGTTCCTCAGTCTTCCCATCGGGACCTACACCTTGACTGTGGAACAGGAGGGCTTCAAAAAGGCGACGGTAGACTTGACGCTCGAAACGGCCGAGAAAGCTCGACAGAACTTCGAGTTACAGATTGGCCAGACCCAGCAAACCGTGACGGTGAACGACTCTGCGTCCAACCTGTCCACCCAGGACGCTTCTCTGGGCACGGTCATCAATAACAACACGGTCGCCGACACTCCTCTTTACTTGCGCAACTGGGATGATCTCTTGCGCCTCGTGCCCGGTGTGCAGTCCAACCGCTACACGGACCAAAGCGGCGCGACGAGCGCGGGTCGCACCGGCGCGTTCAACGTCCACGGAGTTCATTCTCTCCAGAACGATTTTATCCTCGACGGAATTGATAACAACACGTTTTCGGAAAACGTCCAGGAACTCAGCACCCAGGCATCCCGTCCTTCCGTGGATACCATCCAGGAGTTCAAGGTCATCACCAATCCGTACTCCGCGGAGTATGGCCGCAGCCCGGGTGCCGCGGTAGTGGTCACCAGCAAGGGCGGGACCAACGAAATTCATGGAGTGGCCTACGAATATCTTCGCAACAACTTCTTTGACGCTAACGACTTCTTCTCCAACCGCAGCAGACTCACCAAGCCCAAAAACAATCAGAACCAGTTTGGCGCAAGCATAGGCGCTCCGGTCATGCACGACAAACTCTTTGGGTTTTTCAATTACGAAGGCACACGCATCAGCCGGGGCGTGCTCCGTATTTCGACCGTCCCTTTGCCCAATGAGCGCACCGGAGACTTCAGCCCAGCCGCTGCGGCCGCAAACGGCATTGCGCCTTATCCGACGATTTACGACCTCACCACCGGCCAGCCCTTCAACAACAATCAGATTCCGCAGGGCAGCATTGATCCCTTCGCTACAAAGATCATGGCTCTGTTTCCGCTTCCCAATCTCTCCGGCCAGTTGAACAACTACGTTCGCAACGCCCTGCTGACGGACAACGCGGACAGCTACAACGGCCGAGTTGATTGGGTTCCGAGCCAGTCGGACAAC
>QHYZ01000039.1 GCA_003225295.1 Acidobacteriota bacterium
CAGGTGAACGTCATATTGTCATCGTTGTCGTAGAAATCCTGGGCCTCAAGAGTGCAGCTACGGTCCTTGCTTTCATACACAATCTTTTTGTTGATCAGCACGGGTGGTCCATGCGACAGATCGAGTTCTGCGACGACCAGACGCGAGGATGCGGATGACAAATCTGGGTTTTGCTGTGAAGTCTCCGAGTAGGAAATTTTAAGAGACTTTTTCGAAATGGAGGCTCCTTCGCTCATTTTTTGACCAAGCTTAATGGGTCGCGATCCGCGTTCCTTGCTGAGAAACCACAGTTCGTTGTCGCGGGTGCGGCTTACGCGGATGTTCTCGAAATGATCGGGACCGATCAAGATATAGTCGCCGGTCACCAAGTGCATCACCCGCAAAAACACGGCGGCAGGCACATTGCAGGTGAGGCAGCGAATTTCGCGCGTCTTTAAGTCGATTACCATGGCATCGCCGAAGCTTTTCGCCATGAAGGCGACGCGCAGGTTATCAGGCGAAATGTCAGCACGTTCGCCGAAGTGAGTGAGGATTTCAAAGTTGGGAGGCAGATGCTCGAGGGGATTTCCCTGCTTCCGTTGGGCCGGTAAGGCTAAAAGCAGTCCAGCGAAAAGGCTCAATAGTACGCGCATGGCGACATCCTATCAAATGGGGCAGCGGTCCAGAGTCTCGAAAAACCCGGGTTGTATTTCTTGCAAATAAAGATGACGACCTGATGGGAGATTGAGGTGTGAAGAATGCGCTAGAGAAGCGTTAGTTTGCTCCCGTCGGTCGCCCGAAGCCAGCTGTACACACTCTTCTGGGTACTGCCAACCCTAATCGGCGTGCCTGTCATCTTCATGACGGTCGCCTACTATTATATCAACGCAAATCCAACGAAACCAGCAGCGCATCGGGTGTTTCCTCACTACACGTCCCTAAACTTACGCCCGAACTCTAACTGTGCAGGATTGGAAGCCCGGATGGTCGACAACACGCAAGTGATCCGTTCAGCGGCGGCGCTTGTGGAATCGCTACTCAATGACGTCGCGCTTTCCTTTGACATACGTTACGTTACGCGTTACGGTTGAAAATGATCCGTTCCTGCCGGTGCTCCTGTGGATTCACTCGCATTGCCGCAAGCGCAGTCGGAGCCTACCTGACTTGGTGCGCACAGCGCGGCTCTAAGCCTTGGTGTCGAGGGACTACTGTTCTGTCCTGCCGAGGATGCACAGGTATTGTTCGCTGCTCCGCCACGATTGACCCGGCGCTCAACGGTCGGCTCCGGTGATTCTGCGCTTGCAGGAATTGCTCAGGCCATTCGCTCTGGTGCCAGTCCGGACGAAGCTTTGCGCCTCGGAGCATCCTGCGCTGCTGCCAATTGTCTTGCCGACTCTCCGGGCAGGTGCCCGCCTCGAGGATATCCGTCGCTTTCAAAAGGAGATTCCCGTGCAGACCCTCGAAGCTGGTCTTTGAAGCTTCGCTATTTTGCCAAGTTCTGTTAAACAGGGGAGCCATGAAGGAGGTGCCGTGAAAAAATCTATCGGCGACAACATGATTCCGAAGGGTTGGAGCTTCGAGCAGGGACTCGAACTCGTAAAGAAGGCAGGATACGATGGCATCGAGCTCTGGCTCGGTCACGTTCCGTGGTTTCAGATGAGCACTACAGACGCGCAGGTAAGCGAGTTGCGCCGCAAAGTGGAAAACGCCGGCTTGGTGGTCTCAAACGTTTCGACTGGCCTCCATTGGGATACTCCGCTCTCGGCCCGCGACCCTAACGTACGCGCCAAGGCGATTCGCATTGTAGAGCGCCAGCTAGAGACGGCTCAGCTCCTCGGTTGTGACGCCATACTTGTGGTAACCGGGCTTGTGACCCAAGAAGTTCCTTACAACGAGGTCTACCAACGCTGCCTGGACGGGATGAAACAGCTAGCGCCACTCGCAGCAAAGGCGCAAGTAAGGATCGGTTGTGAAAATTGCAATTCGGAGCAACGCTTCTTGCTGACGCCGCGAGAATTCTGGACGTTTCTCAACGATGTGAATAGTCCCTTCGTCGGCATTCATCTTGATGTGGGGAACATTCACGACACTGGATTCGCCGAGCAGTGGATTGAGATACATGGACCGCGCATCACGCGCATCCATCTAAAGGATGTCCTGAAAAAGCGCGGCCGATGCTGCGACACTGTGTATACGAGCCTTTTCATTGGCGATAACAACTGGCCCGCCATCAGGGCCGCACTAACCAAAGTCGGCTACGACGGCTGGTTGATCGCGGAAATGGAAGCGCGCTATCGGTACGCGCACGACCAGCAGTTTTATGACACCGCCGCTGATATGGACCGCCTCGTTTCGGGCAGGCTATGAAGTAAACGCTGAGGGCCTGAATGAAAATCTCGCGCCGAAATTTTCTGTCATCTGTGACCGCCTCGACCGGCACCCTGTTGTCAATCCGGTTAATGGGGTTGGATTGGTTTGATTCTCGACCTGAACCCGAACTCCATTGCCTCGTTCTCGACTTGCAGTCGCATTGTGTCCTTCGCGAATCGTTGCACGGATATCAAGCGGCACTCGCCGGCGAATGTCATTGTCGCTCGGAAGCTAGGATCGATTCACGGCGGCGCTGTGCGATGGCACTTGTTCCGGGCCTCGGAACATTGGACCCCGCGATAGCGCAGACACTGTTGGATTTAATGGAGGGTGGGACTCATCTTTTGTTGGAATCCGGCGCGGGATTTTTAAGCCCGGCGGAATTTTCTGCTCACCAGAGAATGCTACATCGTTATTTCGACCTCGGAGTCGGGCCGCCCATCGATCTTTGGGCCGGAAACTCTCGCGCCGACTGTCGTTTTGACCATCGTCCCGGGTCTCATCAGAGAAAGGAGTCGGACAGTGGGAAATCCGTTCCTTACGTCAACTACCTTTGGCCGCGCGAAACCATAGTCAGGGACTTCAGTCGCGTGGTTCCTGTGTTGTCGAAAGGCGAAGATATAATCGGCCGGATAGGACCATTACCAGTCGCGTCGAAGAAGCGTCTGGCGAACGGAACACTTATTTTTCTCGGATCTCCGTTGGGACCCGCACTCCGCGCTGGCGACCTTGAAGCTCGGTCCTGGCTCGGCTCGGTTACGTCGGCCGAAACTGTGGCTGATTTCGCGCGAGGTTAGCTCCATTCTCTGCGAAAGTCTCCGCTCGCACTACTTACGTTCCCCACATAGCGACTGGCTCCGTTTCCACTGGGGTTTGCCCCACGAACAACCGGCCTCAGCGAAAGACGTGCAACCGTTCATCGAACGTCTGCCGCCACACGACAGTAGTTTGCTGGCTCTGAGGTTCCACTGGACAAAGTAGGCGCTCGGCTGTTGAATGCGGCCACGTTTTTTAATTTCGGCGTGCAGCTGTCTTTGCTATAGTCGGCGTCTTGCAACGCGCAATCCGCCAACTTGCTTCTTAGGGATTGCGGGGAGGTTTTCGGGATGGCGGAACCACAGTTAGATCTCAGCAAGACTTACGACGCGATAGTCGTTGGATCAGGGGCCGCTGGCGGGATGGCGGCACATGTCCTCACTAGCCACGGCATGCAGGTGCTTCTGCTCGAGGCAGGAAAGAAACTGCCCATCGAGCAGGAATTGCGCTCGATGGAGTGGCCCTACGACAACGCCCATAGGGGATACCTTCCGCCGGAGTCGCATTCGCTGACGTTCAACGAGTACACCATTCGCAATCCGCCCTATGGCGCGGGCTCTGAGAAGGCCAAGCATCTCCACAGCTACGTGGGCAGCAGCGACTACGTCAAGAATATTGTTGTCGACGAGCGTGAGCATCCTTTCACGGGCACGAACTACGCTTGGGTTCGCGCGCGGTGCCTCGGCGGAAAAACGAATATCTGGGGGCGGCTCGCGCTGCGCCTCTCCGACTACGACTTCAAGGCCAAAAGCCGCGACGGCTTTGGCGAGGATTGGCCCATCAGCTACGGCGACATCGCCCCCTATTACGACAAAGTGGATTTGCACCTCGGCATCATGGGTGTGAAGGAGAATTTGCCCCATCTTCCCGACGGCATATTTCAGCGACCTCAAAAACTGAACTGTGCCGAAGTCACTCTGAAGCAGAGTCTGCAGAAAATGGGGCGGGTGCTGACACAGTATCGCGCCGGCGTCACCAGCGAAGGCCTGAAGCACAATAAATATCGCAGCCGTTGCTATGGGCGCGGCGCTTGCGAGCGCAAGGGCGGCTGCGACATTCACGCGGCGTTCGATTCGCCCACCGGCTTGATCTATCCCGCGATGGACACCGGGAGTTTGACGCTACGCACCAATGCGGTCGTGCGGGAAGTCACCGTCGATCCGGAAACCGGCAAAGCGAGCGGCGTGCAATTTATCGATTCGCAGACCATGAAGGATTATGCCGTGCACGCCAAGGTTGTCGTCCTCGCGGCGTCCACTCTTGAATCCGCGCGCCTGCTGTTGCTCTCCAAGTCGCGGCTTTATCCAAAGGGGTTGGCGAATTCCAGCGGCCACGTCGGCCACAATTTTTGCGAACACCTGATGGGACCCGGAGTCACCGGCCGGGCGAAAGATCTGGTTGCCAAGCCGTCAACCCTGGACGACGGCCGGCCTGGCGGCTTCTATCTGACCAGGTTTCGCAACCTTTCAGAGAAGCACCCGAAATTCATCCGCGGCTACGGGTTTGAAGGCGGCAGCGGCTGCGGCATGTTTCCACACGGGACCGACGTGCACGGTTTCGGCGCATCCTTCAAAGAAGAAGTCCGCAAAAATCAGGGTGCCTACATCAGTATGGGCGCTTTCGGCGAGGTCCTGGCGCGCTACGAAAATTACGTGGACATTGATCCCGTGGTAAGAGACAAATGGGGCATTCCTGCGTTGCGTTTTCACTACAAGTTCGGCGACAACGAGCACCGCATGGCCGAGGACATGAAAGAGACCTCGCAAGAGATGTTCGAGGCCGCGGGATTCGAGATCGTGCGCGTCAGCAGCCGCGTGCTTACCGAGGGCTGGTCCATTCATGAACTCGGCACGGCGCGCATGGGAACCGATCCCAAGACTTCCGTTCTCAATCAGTTTCAGCAGTCGCATGACGTGAAGAATCTGTTTGTCGTCGACGGTAGCGCATTCGTCAATGCCAGTTGCCAGAATCCGACGTGGACCATTATGTCCTTGTGCTGGCGCTCCTGCGACTACCTCGCGGACGAATTTCGCAAAGGGAACTTGTAGGTGAAGCATGTCTAACAATAATCCTATTGATCTGCGGCAAGATCGCCGGGAATGGCTGAAAACCTCGGCCGCCATAGTCGGCGCCTCATTACTACCTCTACCAGCCATAACTCAGGAACAGCCGCATGCGGAGACCGCGTCGGCCAAGCCTGTAGGTAAGTCTTCGGAAAACAATTTCCCCTCTCGCTTCTTCACTCCCTTGCAACACGCGCTGGTCGAGGAATTGTCAGAAACGATCATTCCCGCCGACGACCATTCTGGCGGGGCTAAAGCTGCGAAAGTTGCTGACTTCATCGACCAGTTACTGGGCGAGACCTATGATGACAATCAGAAGGCGCTGTGGCGCGAGGGCTTGCGCCTCGTTGACCTGATGAGCCGGCACTACAGCGGAAAGCCTTTCCTCGAGGCTCGCCCCGAGGAAAGAGTCGCGGTTCTCAAAGTGCTTTCTGACAACGATCACATGACCGATCTGCCCGAAGTTCGCTTCTTCATTGAGTTGAAGCGCCTCACGGTGCGTGGCTATTACACCTCCAAAATCGGCATTCACGATGAGCTCGAATACAAAGGTAATCGAATTCTTCAGGAGTACGTGGGCTGCGACGACCAGGGGCCGGCGAATTCTTGATTTTGGAGCGCGGCGGTCTTGTTTATCCTGAGCGAAGTCGAAGGACCGCACTTTTAACGGTCTTTGAAACGACTCGCGTGACCTTTTGATCGGAGTGCCTATGACGAACGGCAGGGTGAAAGTCGGCATCATCGGGTCGCAATTTCAGGCAGGCATTCACGCCGCGTCCTTGCAAATCATGCCGCATGAGGCGGAAGTCGTCGCGATCGCCTCTCCGACTCCTGGCAACGCCGCTGCGCTCGCAAAGCGATTCAGAATTCCGCGCGTATTCACCGACTACCGCGAGATGCTGCGAGAGCGGGACATCGAGATGGTCACTATCGCCGCCCCAAACAGCCTGCACGCTAAGATGACCAGGGACATTGCCGCGGCTGGCAAGCACATCGTTTGTGAAAAACCTTTGGCCATGACCATTGCCGAAGGGGAGGCGATGATCGCTGCGGCGAAGCGCCACGGCGTCCTCCTCATGTACGGCGAAGAGCTTTTCTTCACGCCGAAATATTTGAAGGCCAAGGAAATGGCCGATGCCGGCGCTTTCGGCAAAGTTTATCTCATCAAGCAAAGCGAAAAGCATTTTGGGCCGCACAGCGCATGGTTCTGGGACGTGAACCGATCCGGTGGCGGCGCACTGATGGATCTTGGGTGTCACGGAATCGCTTTCTGCTACTGGTTTCTTGGACGCTCGCCGATCAAGTCGGTCTATTGTCAAATGGGCACGCACGTTCATGGCGAAAAGACCAAGGCCGAGGACGATTCTCTGTGCATTCTCGAATTCGCCAATGGTGCGGTCGGACTGGTGGAAAATAGCTGGGCGCGCCGCGGCGGGATGGACGACCGCATCGAAGTTTTCGGCGAAGCCGGCTGCTCTTACGCCAATCTCCACATGGGCAATTCGCTGCCGACCTACAGTGAAAACGGATACGGCTACGCAGTCGAAAAAGCTCCCACAACGAAAGGTTGGACGTATCCCGTTTTCGAGGAACTCTGGAATTACGGCACGCCGCAAGAACTGACCCACTTCGCGCACTGCGTGCGCGGCAAAGAGACTCCGCAAGCTACGGGCGAAGATGGCTTGGTCGTCCTTCGCGCAATTTATGCCGGCTATGCGTCCGCTGGCGAAGGCCGCAAGATCGCGCTGCCATACCAACCGCCGCCCGAAGTGAAAAATCCGATCGATCTTTGGCTCAACGGTGCGGCTCGCCAACAGACTGCGCCGCATTGAAGTAGGACAGACATTCTTGTCTGTCCTCTTTCCTTCAACTATGGCACGCTTGCATCCGCTTCCAGTTTTCACGAGGTGATTCCATGCATTTCTCGATGAGACTGCGTCTCTCCATGATGATGTTCCTGGAGTATTTCATTTGGGGCGCGTGGTACGTAACCCTAGGGACTTGGCTCGGCCGGCAGTTGCACTTTTCGGGCGAGGAGATTGGTTTGGCCGCTGGCACCACTGCATTGGGCGCCGTGGTTTCGCCGTTCCTCGTTGGCCTGATGGCCGATGAACTATTCGCCAATCAACGGCTGCTCGCGGCGGTGCACGGCATCGGCGGTATTCTCCTCTGGTTTGCTTCCACTCAAAAAGCGTTCGGCGCGATGTACGCAGTCTTGCTCATCTATTCGCTTTGCTACATGCCCACGATGGCGCTGACCAATGCGTTGGCGTTTCGGCAGATGAAGGATCCAAAGCAGGATTTCGGATCGATTCGCGTGCTGGGCACAGCTGGGTGGATTGTTGCAGGGCTGCTCATCGGTTACCTCCGCGTGGAGGCGACGGCCATTCCTATTCGTGTCGCAGGCGCAGCGTCTATATTGATGGCAGTCTACAGTCTGACGTTGCCGCACACGCCGCCTTTACGCGCTGCACACGGATTCAAGCTCAGCAATATTTTTCCTGCTGAAGCCTTCACACTATTCAAAGACAGAAACTTTTCAGTTTTTGCTCTGGCTTCGTTCCTGATTTGCATCCCACTGCAGTTCTACTACACCTTTACGAATCCCTTTCTGAACGAAATCGGAGTGCAAAACGCCGCGGGCAAAATGACCATGGGCCAGATGTCGGAGTTGCTCTTCATGGTAACGCTGCCCTGGTTTTTTCGCCGGATTGGCGTGAAGAATACGCTCGTGCTGGGCATGTTCGCCTGGGTCGTGCGCTACGTTTGCTTCGGCACCGGGAATAGCGGCAGCCTGGCGTGGCTACTCTATCTGGGGATTGTTCTCCACGGAGTGTGCTATGACTTTTTTTTCGTGAGCGGGCAAGTTTACGTGGATCAAAAGGCGCCCGCGGCGTTGCGCGCCGCAGCGCAAGGCCTGATCACATTCATCACCTATGGGATCGGCATGTTCATCGGATCGTGGATTTGTGGCCGTGTTGTGGACGCCTACGTGAAATCTGCACCGACAGGCAACGTTCTGCATGATTGGCGTTCCATCTGGATGGTGCCAGCCATCGCGTCTGCGGTAGTCCTGCTGTTCTTCTGGGCTGGATTCCGGCGTGAAGAACGCACGCCCGAGGAACGTGCACCGGTCGCTGAACTACCGTGAGCCGTTAGAGACTATCCGCATCAGCGAATGAAAGAGGGAGCGCGATTTTCCTTTTCGCGCTTCCGCTCCGTCCCTGCCGAACCTGATGCAACATCGATGGCGCGTTCTTTCACCAGCGATCTGGCTATTTCAAAAAATTGGGGGTGAGGAGGCAGAAATCGGCCGGGCTGACTTTTAGGTTGGTTCGGGGAGCGCCCGATCGTGTGGACGCTCCCCAAACAGGGTTGGTTTCTAGGCGGGGTTAGGATGCAGGACAAACAGGCCTAACGCTGATCGTTCCACTCCACGAAGCGGTGAAGTTTGAACCGCCGCCACCTCGGGCACCACCGGTGACGAACTTACCCCACGGCTGGCCAGTGGAGTCGGTCCCCTCCGGGGTTGCGGCATGGTCGCCATTGTTAAGTCCACAGGCATGTTGGTGCCCGGCCTTGACGTTAAGAGCGTTGTAGTTGGTGGTGAAGTTTGTGTAGACGGCTGCGCCCCACTTCCAGTTTATGGAAATACCGGATGCGCTGCTCGACAACGTACCGTTCCATACCACTTGTGAGTTGACCCGGCCGCCCGCATTGGCGAAGCTGGCGGGCACCAGCCAGGCCAAGCCGGATAGGAAGATCTCATCGTCCCCGGAAACTGGGACCGTTGTCATCCACGTATTGGTTATTGTGTCGAAGGTGGTGGAAGTGCAGGTGGCACTGGGGGAAAAGGTAATCTGGGCGTTAGGGACTGCCAAATTGTAGGTCTGGTCGGCGGTAAAGTGGATAGTGGAGTTCGTCAAAGTTAGTGTCGCGCCCGTACTCGGGACGCCGCTCGCGGTGAAATTAGCGTTGAACCAGATGTAGTCCCCTCCGCTGATGGGGGTGCCATTGAAGTTCGAGCTGTTCGACGTTTGTGCAGGACAGCCAGGCGGAGTTTGCGACGGACAAGTAAAGGTTGGGTTTGCAAAAGAGATCGCTATAGTGTTGAACGTATCTCCGCTGCCGTCGACTAACGTGGCAGAGCCCGACACGGAGTAACCGCCGCTCAAGGGTCCGACCGGTTTCGTCACCGACGCACTGAAGTTTCCACTGGCATCGGGCGAAACCTGAATCGAATCGCTGATGGTAAACGCTGAGCCAGAAGACGGCGTAAGAGTTATGATGTAGTTGACGGAGTAATTGACGCCCACGAAAGTGGCGTTGTCCCCGGCGACGCTGATGGTATAACTACTGCAAGTCCCGCTCACGGAAGCTGAGGTTATTTCATGGGCCGAGGCGGGTATCAGCCCTACAGTGAAGAGCGCGAGGAACACCGCACAGACTGCTAGACGCTTGGTCCTCTTATGACGCATAGTCCTCCCTTTCTATGAGATATGTCCTTGACCGAACTGCTTGAAGTTCCTGGAGTAAGCCGCGCTTTGCGCGCCGGGATAAACCGGCATGTTGTAGGGGATGCAAGAGCCTACAGGAAAGGAAGTAGCGAATCCATCTTGACCTCGAGTCTTGCAGGGGACATCGTGAGATGTTTCTTGAACCAGTCGAACAGGGGAGGGAGACCTGCTGCGGAGGTTGGAGAGGGAAGGGCATAGGCGAGAGAGAACATCGTTCAGTCGCACATGCACCCGACACTGAGTGGGAAACGCATGTCCCAGAGGTTGGACGGTGTGCGGAAGGTAGCAAAGGAAAGAAAGTAAGAGCGGTTCACCGCTCCACCATCTCAACGTTGATTTTTTCGGCGACAGCTTCTACGCGCTTCAGCGTAAGGCTTCGCCCGGAGTGGACGGCGTAACGTGGCAGGTGTATGAATCCGCGCTGAAGGGTCGACTCGTCGATCTGCACAGCCGGGTGCACCGTGCAGCGTACCGGCCAAAACCGTCAAGACGAGTCTTTATGCCGAAGGCTGACGGGCGGCAACGTCCGTTGGGCGTCGCGGCGCTGCTCTGCTGCATCCAGATTCGCTACGGTGAAGTGAGTCGTAAGCACTCGCGCGTCGCGCCGGTCCACATTGACTTCGATCTTTCGCAATTTGTGCGAGGTCTTCGGCAGGTAATACGCCAGTGTGTATTCCGATTCCAGCAGATTTGAAACGGCTTTCAGCGCGTCTTGTAATCCGTTTTCCGACTTCGGAATTGAATGTCTCCGCGCCCGCTTCCTTCGCTAGCCGATAGACACAACATCGGGATTGTCGATGTCATGGCCCGTCACGGGCGCGACTTTCGGTTCGAAGTGATCGAAAAAACGGAACTCCGGTCGGCTCGGTAACCCGATCAGGAAGAGCTGAGCCCGCTGCGACCGTACAAGATCAATTAGCTGATCGAGCCGGCTGTGCTCGTCAACACCATCCGTGATCACGATAACAGCTTGTATCCGACTGCTGGAACTCCGAGATGACATATAGCGGTTGCAAATGCGTCGTACACAGTTGACTCGGACCCGCCCGCACTCGGTACTGTCAGTGGGTCGGGATTCGAAACCTGTTTTTCCGTGATCTGTTCGAAAGGCACCGTCCATTCCGTGAAATCCATTGCCCAGATTTTTCAACTGTCATTTCCTTCACCGTCTCATCAGCTGACTTAACTGCTCGAGCGACTTCCCTTGACCCCGCAAGCTGCGGCGCAAACTCAGCCGACGCATTTGGTGTGATTGTTCCCTCTCTTCCCGGATACGGTTTCTCAGACCGCCCACGGAATCTGGGGTAAACACATTTGGCATCGCCGACATATGGATGGAGCTCATGAAGGAGCTGGGCTACGAGCGGCTGGCAGCACAAGGAGGAGACTGGGGTGCGGATGTGACCACGCTTCTGGGGTGGAGCAAGCGCCATCGGCCACATGGGTAAGTCCGGAACTCGGAAAAGTGTCGGGCCAGCTTTTGCGTCGTAATCCACACATGTGCGAGATCGCTGTTAATCAGAAGGCATTAGGTCCAAATAATTTACCTTCGGACGGGTAAGCTCGGATTCGCTAGATGCGTTTGCCCCTGAGGAATCGGCGGACGCTCCAAGTGCCGTCACCCCGCGAAGCGATGTAGAGAAAGACAAAACAGAACAGCACGGCGAGTTCGCCGTGATTGCGGATTGGCCAGAAGCCATGTGGCGCGTGGCCCAGGAAATAGCCGGTGGCCATTTCACCGCTGGCGATAAACGCAGCAAAGACCGTGAACACCCCGAGGGCAATGAGCAGGCCTCCGAAAAACTCGATGATCCCGGCGGCGAGCATCAGGGGGACGTGCCGCATCGCGGGGCCGCCGAGAACGCCAAAAAGCTTCTGAGCGCCGTGGCAGGCAAACAAGAAGCCTGCCATCAGGCGCATCAGGCTGTAAAGATGGTCCGAGAATCTGTTCAGGAATGGCATAGTTGAGCCTCGCGATCGCCGGAAGTTTCTCTGAATACGAGGCCAGAAGCCTACATGCCCCCAGTGTGATGCGCAAGGCTCCTCTGGCCCTGGTCAGATCTGCGAACGGCTGACGTATTGATACCGCTCGCCTAAGTCCCGGTAACCGGAGATCCGATTACCGCAGTGGCGTATCGGTCCACCGTAGCTTGCTTGACGCCGGGGTGAGCATGAAGAACCAGCCGCATGATTCCGAATGGTCGAACTTCGCTGGTGGGTCGGCCCAGTTTGCTACATTGTCCGGTAATTCCAAGCGAAGGCGGGACTTGCGTTCATCTCAACCGCATGCGTTATCTCGCCAACCATCTTCGATATTCGCGGAATTGGCGTAGATGTGAAGTGCGGCAAATGGCGCTGGTTTCTCTTGATTGCACACTGGAGCCACAAGGAAGAACACCAATTGGACCAGCACTCACGGTCATTCATACCTCAGCGCTACCAATGGGTCGACACGCATCGCGCGTCGCGCTGGCACCCAGCAGGCGAGAAAACCGACCAACAGGAGCAGCACAACAACGGAGAAGAGCGTCAGCGGATCGTGCGGCGAAACTCCCCAGAGTTGATTGGACAGTATTCGGGCGATCGCAAGGCTGGCGGCTAAGCCGATTCCGATGCCCAGAAGGATTAACCGCGCACCGAAGCGGAAGACCAAAAGGAGGACGTCTGCCGATGCAGCGCCGAGGGCCTTACGCACACCGATTTCGTGGGTTCGTTGCGAGACGGCGTTTGAGACGACGCCGTAAACTCCCACGACGGCTAAGGTCAGCCCCAAGGCGGCGAAAACCGCGAATAGGACAACACTGAAGCGAGGGCCAGCGTACTCCCAATCGTTCAGGAGCGAGTTTACGGTGCGCACGTCAGTGACGGGCTGGTTGGGGTCGAGCGCGTAGACCTGCTCGGTAACTGCTTTTGCGAGGGAGGTTGGGTCAGTGTTCGTCAAGACCGCGAGGTAATTGGCCGTGCCGGTGATTGTGTAGGGGATATACAGCTCGGGTGCAATCTCGCTGGTGAGGCCGCGGTTCACCGCGTCTTTAACGACACCCACAATCTGGAAAGCGTTATCCGTGATATTGGAGGGAGCGGTGGCGAGACGCGGAATACTGGCAAGGCGGCCGAGCGGGTCGCTATTTGGAAGATACCTGCGAACGAAACTCTGATTAGCAATGGCCAAGTGGCTACGAGAGGCAAGTTCGTTGTCGGTGAAGAGACGTCCCTCGACGAGGGCAATGCCGAACACTTTGGTGTAGTCGCGGCTTACTTGATGGATGACGACTGGACTAGTGTCCGTCTGAGTGACGCCTGAAATTTCAACGGAGGTCTCCATGCCTCCGAAGAAAGGGTGCATTCCGGCGTTGATCCCCGCCGCGTCAACGCCTGGCAAGTGCTCGACCCGCCGAAGCAACTCCTCGAAAAAAGCAGTACGGTGCGCGGCATCGGCGTAACGCTGAGTTGAGAGGGGCACTCGCAAGGTGAGAAGGCGGTCGGCGCGAATACCGAGATTTACATTTTGGATGGCGAGCACGGTACGAATCATCAGAGTCGCCCCGACGAGCAGTACGAGCGAAAGGGCGACTTCGGCGACGACCATGGCGTTACTTGCGAATACCTGACGAATTCCGGCGCCGATGCCCCGGCCGCTCTCCTTGAGAGCGGCGACAAGTTGTCCGCGGCTGACATGCAGCGCGGGCGTCAGACCGAACACGAGTGCAGTGAAGAAGGAGATACCGAGGCTAAACAGGAGGACCGGCCGGTCGATGACGATTTGGGACTCGTCCGGAATCGAGCCCGGAGGCACGACGGCAATGATGGCGCGCAAGACGCCGAAAGCCATGACCGCTCCGAGAGCGCCTGCGAGGGTTGAAAGCAACAGGCTTTCGGTCAGCAACTGACGGACGAGTCGCGCGCGCGTGGCTCCGAGCGAAGCCCGCAACGCGATTTCGCGTTGGCGAGAGATTGCGCGAGAGAGCAGGAGGTTCGAGACGTTGGCGCAGGCGATGAGCAACAGCAGGCCGACGGCGCCGAAAAGAATCCATAACACCTCGCGGATGCCGCTCGGAAAGGTTTCTTTAAAGGAAAGCAGACCAACGCGCCATTTTTCGGGAAAGGCCGTAGGTTCGCGCTGTTTCAGGTCGGCAATGATGGGAAGTAGGTCAGGTTCGGATTTTGCGGGCGTGACTCCTGGCTTGAGGCGACCGAGCAAATGCACGTAACGTACGCCTTCCGGGAGTTGTCCGCGATGGAAGATTGTGGGCAGATAGACATCGGCACCACGGAACATAAAGCGCGGCGGCATCACCCCGATAATTGTTCGAGTGGTTTCGTTGAGAGGCATCTGCCTCCCGAGCACGGTGGGATCGGCGCCGAACTGGCGATTCCAGAACTTGTAGCCCAAAACCGCGACGGATGGAGCCCCTGGCACGGCATCCGCTGGCGTAGGAGTGCGGCCGATGAGGGGGGGCACGCCCATCACCTCAAAGGCGTTCATGGTGCAGACATTGCCGCGAAGGCGCTGTGGCTCGCCTTGACTGCTCCACAAGACGTCACTGATGGTGGAAGCAATGACACCTTCAAAAATCGTATTGCGCTCAGCGATTTCCAGGAATTGATCGACGGTATAACCGACGCGGTATCCGGACTGGTCGGGGGACCAGATTTTCACACTCATAAGACTGTCCACGTCGCGGTAAGGAAAGGGATTCAGGACCACACCGTAGATAACGCTGTACATGGCCGTCGCCGCCATGATGCCGAGTGCCAGCGAGAGTATGGCAATCGCGCTGAAGCCAGGAGATTTGCGGAGTATGCGCACGCCATAACGAAAGTCTTGGAGGAAACTTTGTATGATCGGTTCACTCATTTCGGTTGCGCCAGTTCTTATGCGGGGCATGCGACCATTTTACTGCGGTCTGCCCAAGCTGTCAGTGCCCGATAAGAGTGCTAAGCGGAAAAGTGTGTGACGTATATTCCGGTCTGAAGAACTGCGAACATGTTGAACAATCGTTTTCTGCCAAGTTGCAGAAGAGTCATAAGGGCGGATGGACCTATGTGGTCTGGCAGAATTCGGTCAAGTTTCTCGGCACACGTGGCCTGAAGTTGGCTAAAAATGGCAACGAAAGATTATATGAAAAAGGATGCGTAACGTGTGCGCTTTACTCGTAGCGCAGCGCCACCATGGGATCAACCTTCACCGCGCGCCGAGCCGGGATGTAACTCGCGAGGACGGCAACACTGAGTAAGAGTCCTGGAACGCCAAGGAAAGCGACCGGATCGACCGGGCTGATGCCATACAAAAAACGCAAGGAGACATCTCCGGGCAAAATCGTTGTTAGCGCCCAAGCGACCGCGGCGCAGCCAGCGATGCCGATCAGCGCACCGATCACCACAGGTCTCATGGCCTGGCGCAGAACAAGAGCCATGACATCGCGATTGTCTGCTCCAAGCGCCATGCGGATTCCGATTTCGCGCACACGCCGGCTGACAACGTAGGACACCAAGCCATAGACGCCCATGGCGGCCAGGAGCAAGGCGAGGCCGCTGAGGAAACCAGATAAAGTCGAGAAGATTCGACCCGGCGTGAGCCAGGGTGTGAGATTTTCTTCGAGATTGACGATTTCCACGGCCAGTTCTGGATCGAGCGCGGCGACGGTTGCCCGGAGGGTCTGTGTTGTAGGCGAACCAGCTGTGCCAGAAATCAATAAGCGGAGGTCCAACTGTTGCTTGGGACCAGCCGGAAGATAAGCGTAAATGTTATCGGAGCGGCCCAAAAACGACACGTGCGCATCCTTCGCCACGCCAACAACCTCATAGTCGGCGTCCAGACGAATGGTCTTGCCGATGGGATCCTCGCTCGGCCACAGGCGACGTGCGGTTGATTCCACGAGGATCGCCACGGGCGCGCCGGTTTGACCCTCCGCCTCCGTAAAATTGCGGCCGCGCACGATGGAAATTCCCAATAATGGGAAGAATGCGGGCGAAACGTAGTTGTACTCGACACCGACGTGGTCTTCGCGGCCAGGGATGGAAAGGTCGGTAGCACGGTGATTGTCGTCCAGCGGAACCGCGCTGGCTTGGGCTGCGGCGTTCACTCCCGGAAGCGCGGCGATTCGCTGGAGCAATTGCCGCTGCAGCGCTTCGGCGCGCTGATTGTCGTAACCTGCTCCATTGAGATCCAAGGCGATGGCCGCGACATTCTTCATGCGAAAACCGGGGTCGACGGTCTTTGCCCGGTGAAGCCCACGCAGCAACAGCCCCGCGGCAAGCAACAAGACCATGCAAGCGGCCACTTGCGCCGCTACGAGCGCGCCGCGCAAGCGATTTCTCGAGCGAGGCTTGGCTTCGGCGTCGGCACTTTCTCCCTTCATCGCGAAGGTGAGATCCGCTCGCGAAGACTGAAGTGCCGGCACCAAACCAAAAGCAATCCCAGTGAGCAGCGTCAGGCCCAGGGCATAAGCCAGAACGTGGAGGTCGGCACTGATGTTGAGGGCCACGGGCCAGTAGCCTGCGGAGACGTTGGATTGAAGAAATCGCACCAGGCCCGTTGTAGACCAGAACGAGATAAGCGAGCCCAGCAATCCGGCGAGGAGTGCAACCAAAAGATTTTCAGTAAGCAGCTGCTGGATGAGACGTCCTCGGCTGGCGCCCATTGCGAGCCTCCCGGCAATTTCTTTGCGGCGCCCGGTGGCACGCGCGAGCAGCAGACTAGCGACGTTCGACGACTTCTTCTGCATGAGGAACCGGGAGCAGTCGCAAAGCGGCGCCATTCAAAATCGTGAAAATACCAGTGTTTAGGCCGATGCCGAGCACCAGAGTAAGCACCGCGACGGCGGTGAACCCCGGATTCTTTCGCAGGGCGCGTGCACCAAATCGCAGGTCACTCAAGAAATTCTCCAGCAGCGGTAAGCCGCGGCGGGCGCGATAATTCTCTTTGGTTTGCTCCATGCCGCCGAGTTTGATCCGAGCGTCACGCCGCGCTTCGCCCAAACTCATACCTGCGTGGAGATTTTCCTCAACGTGCATCAGGACATGGGCTTCCATCTCCTCGGCGAGGTCTCGGTCGCGTCCTTCACTGCCAAATAAGGCGACCAGCCGCAATAGCCAAGCGCGCAGTGACCTCATAACTCCTCGCTTATTTCGGGGCTTCTCTGAGAATGCCTAGGATGCAGCTACGTCCTATGGGGATGCAATAGAAGATACGGTTCAGGGACGCAATTTGTTTCCAGCCTTTTGAGATTTCTATCGGAGGCATAGCCTCGCCCGCTCCATGCGGTCATCCCAAAGTCCGGGCTGAAAATTCCGCCAGCTCTTCGTCCGGCACGGTGAAAATCCCTTCGCCGCAATGCGGACAGGCAAAGGAATGTTCCATAATATGCTGCTTTTAGCGTGCCGTCGGGGACTTCGAGTTCCCCCCGCGCGTCTCCGCCACCGCCCATCGCCTCGCCCACTCCACGCCGTCGTCTCGTATGTGCTGCCGCTGTCGTAAACCTCTAAGAACTTCGCGGGCCAAGCAATGTCGCCAACAAATCCACATGATGTACGATTAAGGCGTTAGGACTAAGCCGCTCGCGCGGCCGTCGCTACGCGTGCGATACCCCCATCGTGATGAGTCCTGAACGCGCGATTACCTCGATTCAGTTTCCCTCAGCTTCAATAACTCATTTGGAAGAGATAGAAAAACCATAGCGCCCAGCCCTGCCGCATCCGCCGCAAACGCCAGCAGCTTCCTCCTAACGGCTGTATCTAAAGTGCTCCGGAATTAAATCCGCCGCCCCGATCCAACTCTATCTGCCGGACCACTTCCGATTGAGAACCAGCGTTTATCAGAAGGCATTGACCAACTCGCCTTGAACCTATCGGATGAGCCAACGCGATCTTGGAGACTGCAGTTCGGGTTTCCTGACTTACCTGCGACAAATTCCTCTCCCCGTATTTTTTTCGAATCTCTTAGGGTGCCGGAGGAAGGTCGGCGCATCGAGTGGTTCGTGAGTATTGAGGCCTCTCGGAACGATGTGATCTCTAGTGGCCCGCAGAAGCAGAAGTGTCCTTCACGGGTTGGACGGCCGTGATTTCATAATCTTGATACATGATTGTCAGGGTAGCGCGGCCGCCGAGACGCAGACTCGAAACGCTCTGGTTTTCCACGGGAAGCCAAAAGTTCTCGAACTTCTGATAGTTGTGGCGGATCTCAGTCTTTGTGATCCAGATCGATGGGTTCTTAGCTGGTTCGCCTTCGATTCGACACACAGCGAAGTCTTGGTCATCCACCCAGATACGACCACGGTAAAGGAATTTATTCGGCACTTTAGGCTGGATCCCGAGAACGTAGCCGCAGCCACCAGCGTTCGTTCGCCGTTCGAGCGACGTGAAATTGTAGTTCTGGGTGTTGAGTTCAACGCTCGCCCGAATCGCTGCTTCCTGGGCCTCTTTCTCCGCATCGATCAACCGCTTGAGAACTCGTTTGACGATCCATGTGCTCCCGCTTTCGGACAGAACCTTGAAATCTTTCTTGGCCGGAGCCGTATATGTTATCTCCACGATCATTTCTGCACGAAGCGCGGTGTGAAAGCCCTTAAAGTCGAGTTTGTAGATACGTTTGCCGCGATAGCTTTGAAGGGCCTTGGCCCGCTCGGCATTTTTCTGGACCAGGTTTTCAACCACCTCTGACAGAGTGAGCTGGGGTTCGGCCGCGATTGCGGCTGGGCCTTGCGCTGACGTCCCGACCGGAGTCAACGCGGCCGCCGCGATCAGTGAAAAACATCTGCGTCGACGAATTGTCCGGTTTGCGCGTTTGAACGTAGCCAACGCTTCGCGTGCCATGCTCATCACGTTATGCCTCACGGTGGCGCTTTGAACTGCGATTTTCGTTTTTCTCTGGTTTTCCTAAACCCGGCAAAATCGCCAGGCTCCAGGTGAACAAAGATTCAATTCCCATAGCCATTAGCTCGCATCCACCGCAACCCCACCTTCAAACGGTTTTGTCGAACGCGCGCGAGAGCGTCGCGCCGCGCACTTCCTGCTCGAATGCGCTCCTCCGACACTAGCGTTTATCAGATGGATATTCTTTTCGATACTCGCATTTACATTCGATTAGAAATCTACGCCCTTTCCCCGCTTAGCGAGGGGTTGTGTGCGGCGGTATCTTTTCGCTTCGATGGCCTCAGCGGCAGAGAGCTTCGTGTCAATGTGTGACTCCGAGTGAAGCGCACCCGAGTGAGGCCGGCAACGCTTCCCGCCAGCGACACCACGCGTAGGACACGGGGCAGAAGAAAACCGTTCGAGCGACAGGTCTTTCATCCTCACCGGATCAGAGTGCGATAGGACACGCGGGAAAACTGTTCCATTTGGAACAACTCCCAATAGTCGCATTGCGGTCCATCGCCTGGCCAGCCTTCTAGACGGGATTTCACAAGTACGTGTAACGCGCCGTGGTTCAGGAGCTATTCGGCAAAGCAAGCTAGACCAACTGTGGATCAATAATCCTTTCGTAAAAACTTTTAATTTTTAGAAACTCTAAGTTTATTTCGAGACCACTGTTTCCGCGGCGCGCTTTTGAGCCGTGGCGAGGGCCTCGGCGGCGGGAACCTTTACGGCGGGCTCGACACCCGTTCCTTCCCAGTTGGTTGTGGAGATGGATTGATGGTGCGTGCGAAGGGTACGCCAATCATAAAATGGTCGTCAATGCGGTGACCTGAGATCGGATGGGCGCCGCCGCCAGTCGTTTCTCCAATGATGGTGGCACGTTTCAGATTCTTGAGGTTATAGCTGAACTCCTCGGCACCGGAGAAAGTTTGCTTGTGGGTCTGCACGTAGGCCGGTTTAGCCAAGGTCCAATACTGGTGGGTAGACTCGCCATTCCGTTCCCAGAGATCGTTCAGGTGGGGGGCTCTGAAAACAGGTAAGTGGCGATGAAAGCAGTGGTGACCACGCGGTCCTGGAGATCCTCTCCGGAAATGTTGGCAACCTGAAGTTCGATCCATTGCGGCCCCGGTTTTTCCCTCCTCAAGCGCATTTCGCTTTTCCAAAGTAGATCGCTGCTGGCAGCTGATGATCGGAAGGGTCTGCGCCCCGCTTCTGGCGTAACCTGGTTCTGGCGGTTAGCGTCTCATGTCTTGGAGGCGATTCCTCCTACTCTCGCCAAATGCCGAAACTGTCGCCTTTCCGCGGAAGGTCTCCATGAACACACTTGCTCGCAGTTTGGTTCCTTCGTCCTCTTTTTCTCTCGCTGTCCCAAAACGGCAATCGCTTTGGTCGATCTTAGGGGTCTTTCTGCTCGCCATAACAAGCACGGCGCAGGAAAGGCCGCAAACGGCGATCGGAGCCAGCTCTCGGCGTGGGTGGCAATCGCCCACTCAGGCTCCGGCGGAAAATCCGGTGCCTGACGAAGCGCGCATCACGCTTCCGGCCGGGACGCGTGTTGCGCTGGTGCTCACGCACCCCATCGACAGCAAGTCCACGCACCAGCTCGACGAAGTCTATTGCGAGACCACGGCTCCAGTGACGCTCGAGGACCGTGTAGCCGTGCCCGCAGGAACGTTTGTGCAAGGGAAGGTCGAAAAGCTCACGCGACACGGGACGCGGGGGGAGATAGTGATGCGCTCTGTCTCCATCGTCTTCGCCGACGGGTTCGTCGCCAACATCGGTGGCCCGATCACCATCGAAAGCGAGGAAGGCACAGCATGGATCAATCCGGACACAGGAACGAAAGCTGCCATGGTGGCTGCGCCCCTGGTTGGGCTAGGTCTCGGCACGGCGATCGGAGCCGCCGCACACACCACGCGAACTATCAACTTCGGCGGGACGACGATGACTACCAACACACTCAAGGGCGTGGCCATCGGAAGCACGCTAGGCCTTGCCGCCGGGAGCGTTGTCTCGCTTGTGCTGCTTGCACGGAGCCACCATTTCTATATGCCAATCGGTTCGGCGCTGGAGATGGTTTTGCCGCAAGCGGCGACCCTGGCCCAGGGACAAAGAGCTGATGGAGGGCGTCGTCAGGGGAGGTAGACGCGGGAAACGGGATCGAGCATAGCTTCGAGCAGACCGACAAGGGCGGAAACTTGGCCGGGGCCGTGTGCTCGATCAACTCATGGACTTGGGGCTTTTCGTTGCCAGAACCATCCGCCATTGAGAATCCTCTCCGAGCCAGGTTCGGAAATCGTCCCCTCGAGCGTGCCACGTTTTTGTTCCTTTACTTTCAATCAGATTCGGCGATGCCGTTTCTCTCCTGGTCGCGCGCTCATGGACTCAACTCAGACAAAGGCCTAGTTGTGCGACACACGGTTGCATATTTCTCAGCACGAAAAAAAACGTGCCACTCCTGTTCCGAAAGGCCGTGCCGCACCCTGAGCAAGCCTCCTCAATGAGTTCTTCCGCCTTCCAAGCCCAAAGCCGAAATTCCAGCATCTGCCCGCTTGGGTCGAAACTAGCCCAACTTCCACGCAGCGAAGAATATTTCATACATAGCCGCAGAATATTTATCTAAACGCAACCGTTCTTGCGACATCTCGCCCTGCTAACAGCCCGATGGACTGCCTCACATAGAGCGATCTCCGAACCATCGGTTTCCTATTTATCAGTCAAGGTACGATACTACTGTTTACTAAAAATGAATCGCTTGGGTTAGAGTCGAAGTCATCAAAGGAGACCGAATCATGGGCACGGGCCAACGGCTCGTCAGCGATCAAGCACTCGAGGCTTGTGGTGTGCAAGAATTCCACCCAGCACCCATCAAGCAGATATGCTGGCACTTGTTTGTTCTACGTTCGTGGCCTGGAAACTCAACAGCCCGGCAGGCAGAATTGCTCTGGCGGTGTCGTGCGATCGACGAAAGTTTTTGCGATCTGCACATGCTCATCGGTGAGGATGCGGCTCCCGTAGTGACTGAACTGCGCGCCCTCCTGCTGCAATAGTCTCAGGCGAAATTCTTCCCACCTTGGTCACAGTAAGAGTTAGAATCGGCAACCCATGAGCACTGAAGCAATCAAGTCACCAGAAATCGATCCGATTATGGAGCGCCTCGAAGATCAAATAGGTTGGTATGACCGAAAGAGCATGGCCAACCAGCGATGCTTTAAGTCGATAAAGATGGTTGAGATTACGGCTGCAGCAATCATCCCGTTCTTGTCGGCGTTTAGTTTTCCGGAAATGATGTGGGCGACCGGCGGACTGGGCGTTTTGATTACAGTGCTGGAGGGGATCTTGCACCTCAACCAGTACCAACAGAATTGGATAGCATATCGTTCAACTTGTGAATGTCTTAAGCATGAGAAGTACGTTTACCTCGGGAAGGCTTCGCCTTACGTGAATGCCGCAGATCCTCATGCTCTGCTGGCGGAGAGGGTCGAGTCGCTGGTTTCTCAGGAACATGCGAAATGGGCGTCGGTGCAGCAGCAGGAGGCTAAAGCGAAAACCGCGTGAAGGAAACCTGTGGTTGCCGAGAATTTCGGTCCAACTAAAGAGGGAGATAAATGGCGCGTTCCCTTGTAAGCGACACCAGAAGTAGCACTTAGAGTTTGCACTGCGTACCTTCTAAGCGGAGGGTCGGGAGTTCGAATCTGCCCGGGTCGCTCATACCTATGTGTTGGGTCGCTCCGTCAGCCAACGCGCAAAATATAAGGAGGATGATTGCGCATCGCAGCATCGTAGCAGGACCGGGAATCCTGAGGAATCATGGGCGAAATAACATTCGCCAGAGACACGTCAAATTACCAACGCGAGACGATTAGTACCGCCGTCTTCGAAGTTCCTCCCAGGGTGGCGGTGATCGTCGCATTGGTGTTGCCGGAAACTCGTTTCGCGCTGATGGTAAGTATCGCCGACGTAGTTCAGGCCGCCACCGTGACGCTCGCGGGCACCGTCGCCACAGACGTGTTGCTGCTGCTCAACGTCACCGTTGACAACTTTTTCCTCGCTTCTGTCAACCGGGGGTACGGCGTGCGCCGAAATAGTCCCGGCGAGAGAAAAACGATCACGCCCAGCGAAAAACGGATCAGCTACACACCAGCACCCCGCGAAACGATCTCGCAACTCCCGATTCGAACAAAATTCATTCCTCTTCAGCCAAGCTGTGAGAAATTGGCGCTAGCCCAATCTAGAGGCTGGGCGCGTAATAGCCAGTTTTTGCGTAGATGCTGAGAGGCGGAAGTCCCTTGGGGGCGCGCATCTTGACCTTGATCTTTCGCCATCGCGCATCGTGTGATTTATTACTCGGGTGGTATCCCAGAATGTATTGGTTGCGCAACTCCGAGCCAATTTTTGTGGCGATGTCCGGCAGTTCGTTCACATTCTCTACGGTAAAGGCGCGCCCACCGGTCAGTTCCGTCACTTCAGTAAGCAGCGAGGGGCCGTTGAGCTCCTCCGCTGTTCGGCTGCGGTACCCAAACGGGTCAAATATGCCGATAGAGTAAAGCTGGGCATCTGCCTCTCGCACCAGCCGCTTGATATCCCTCTCGTTGTACCGACTATTGTTATCTCCCCCGTCGGAGATGATAAGTAAGGCCCGTTTGGCGTTTCGAGCGGTCCTCATCTCGCTGAGGCCCAGATAGATCGCATCGAAGAGCGCAGTGCGGCCTTTCGCAGATGCCGAGAGTATGCGGCTTTGCAGATCTTCAACACTGCTGGTGAAGGCGCTCATAACTTCTGCGCGGTCGTTGAAACTGACTAGGAAGAATTTGTCCTGCCGATTGGCAGTCTTGAAAAACTGCAAGGCTGCTTCCTTGGCCTTACCCACTTTGTTGGCCATGCTGCCGCTGAGATCGAAGATGGCGCCAATGGAAATGGGGACGTCTTCGGAAGAGAAGTACTGGATCTCCTGCTCGACGTTGTTTTCGAAGACACGGAAGTTATCGGGCTCAAGCCCTGTAACCCGGCGGTTATACGGGTCAGTGACAGTAACGTTGACAAGCGCCAGGTCCACATCGACATGGACGGATTGGCCCTGTTTGATGACCTGGCCCGGGGTGTCATGCTTCACGTCGTCGGGGACGACGGATCGGGCGACCGCGGGCGCGGGGAATTTCCAGATGACGACGGCAAAGAGCAGAAGAGGAATGAACGGAACGAAGAAGACACGAGTCACAACCAAACTACTTTTCACAAGGTCTCCATGGTACCAACTGTCATAGCTCTGAATCTGAACGATTGTCGTCCGTTGCTTGACCGGTCTGCGCAGAATTTTGATACAGATTGTAGTCGCCAAATTCTTCTGTCCTCATATCGTCCTCGTTGACTCCCGAGGAATTGAGCATGTTGGTGATCGCATTGACCATTCGCGACGGGCCTGCAATGTAGTAGATAGGTCCATTGAGCCCGAGTAGATGACGCGTGAGCATCTCGCGATTAACGTGACTTTTTTCGTAAGGCCGAGCCAGAGCTTTATGCCTAGTGATCGTTGGAACGAAGGTGAAATTAGGATTTTGCACGGTCATGCTTTCAAGGTCTTCGATGAACGCGGCATCGTCCGTTTCCCTGTTTGAATAAAACAAATACAGCTTGTGTGGCAGACGCTCCTGGGTGGCCCACTGAAGGATGCTGCGAATCGGCGTAATCCCGATGCCACCCGCGATAAACACCGCAGGTCGGGTGATGTCTGTATGCAGCGTGAATGATCCCCGGGGACGGCTCACGATGAACTTCGTGCCAAGAGCGGCGGCCTTCAACGCGTTCTTGAAGGCAGTCTGCCGCATGCGCATCGCAATCATGATTGGCTCTTTGTCATGAGGAGAGCTCGCGAGCGAAAAGGTCCGGGAATTGTCGCTTTCACTGCCCATGCACGGCCGCGGGAAGACAAAGTCGGCATGTTGCCCAGCCCGGAATTCGTAACGACGACCATTTGTGTCAAACCAGAACGCCATCGTGTCTCCTAGCAATTCTTTGCCGATCCATCAGTGCCATCTCATATTCAGCCATGAGTCGTCCTCGGTCTGAGTTTTGCCAGGGCCCCTTATGGGCGCCGTCGGCATTTCAACTACATAGACCAAATTGATCACGATTTATTCCGCCCTTGTCTTCACGCAGCATTCGCTGAAAGTAACAAACCAGCGATCCACATCCAAAGATGCAATGCAAAGAAAAGGAGTGGAGAGAACTGAAGGAGACCCAACGTCGGAATCTCGGAAGAACCATCCCAAGGCGATGTGGCGGTCGGTATGTGAATTACACGAACGCTTCCCATCGAATGGACCTTAAGGTCAGTCCATGATTGAATCCTGCGTCGACCACTAAATATTGCGAGGTCCACGGGAACCCGGACGGAGACTACCTACGGTGTTGCCCTTCGCGAATGGTTGGTGGGAAATCCCATACCTCTCCGGAAATTGTGAACTTCCCCAGAGGATGGGAATAACAGTGTTTGTGCGAACTGCGCTCGACGTATATCGCCCCAAACCTGCTGGCACGTATCTCGTTCGTACCGAAGTGCGCAGATCTTAAGAGCACGCCTTGCACACCTGCGAAGACTTCTCCTTCATGCACCGCAGTCTGGTCTCCTGACAGACTGATTGCGAGCGGCTCACTCTGCAAGAACAGCGCCAGCCGCGAAGTACGGACGTCTAGTGACTTGGCCGATCCCGACGCGCTTGGAAGACTCTGTCGAGTGTTCTGCGAAGAACGCGACATTCTCGAACTGCCGGTATCTAACCGAATGAGCGTCGTCGGCGTGGATACCGTGAGTCGTCCCGGATTGGTCTTTGGTACTGATGACGTCCCCGATTGTGCCGGGCAAAGTTGAGCAAAGGCGCTCAACATGCAAAACAAGCAAATTGGGACGATCTTCAATCTCGCTCCGCTGAACCACGCAACCTATTTCCGAAACAAATGCGGCACGTGCCAGCGCGTGTATGTTGCTACTCCCAGTAACAGCACGACCCACCAGAGCACGAGGACGCTTCGCATCCACAGCTTGTATTTGGTGATTCGCAATTTTTCTGGCAAAACGCTCGTACCTGCTGACAGCAAGATGTACAGTCCCGCGATTTCAGTCATGGTTCCGAACGCGGCATGCGTCGTCGCCAGTGCGTAGTAGGCCTTCCCCAGCTTAGCCGGAACCCTGGGAAGCACATGAACGCGGAATGAAGGAATCATCATCACTGCGACTACAGCGAGGTTCAGAACCACGATGGTGGATTGGCACCAGGCGTGTTGCCGAAAGCGCCCCTTGCGAGCAAGCCGAGCACCGACCAACAGACCTATCCCCATGACGATTTCGAGGACGAGAACAAGATCGGCAGTGCACGGAGCCGCGGTTTCAAAGAATGCTTTTCTCAACAAATTGTCACTACGCAGATTGCCGACTGCGCTCCATTCATGTTTAGGTAAGAATCTCGCGTGGCAGAGGGGCAGGATTAATTCCGGCAATTAAGAGGGAAGTGCAAGATCGCACGTCGGTGTCGGCCATTAACACTCCTCTGATCTGTCGCGGCGACAATACCCAAAGCCACAAACGTGATTGGAACACTGTATTTCGACGTAACTCCTTAATACCCGTAGGAGCTCGTCGTGGAGTCGCTTCCGCCAACCACTGGGCATGCCGTAAATTCTCGCCACGACTCGCGCCCTTTTAACAACGTGTTCGAATCCTTCCTCTTCAGCAGGATTACACTTTGCGTCTTTGCCGGGCCGCCGTTTTCTCCGGGCTCCGCAACACACACGTAGATTCCCGAGGATCTCTCGTCGAGAACCTTGATCGCCAACCTCTTCACCCCACCCGCCGCCTCGACGACGGCTTCGTTTTCGTCCACCGTCTGCGCCGTGAATCTGTAATCCGCAAAAGTCTTCTTTCCTTTTTCCTTCTTCGGCCGGAACGTGGACGGCAGCGAAGTCAAGTCCAGCTTCTCGACCACGAAGGCCGCTACTTTTTCTTTGGGATACGCGGCCTTATTGCCAGCGACCCCCAGCGGCGCATATCACAGCGCCACAACCGCCAAAAAAACTTTAGTTTTCATTTTGCCGCTCCTTGCCGCATTAGATTGTCTTGTTGGAGGATCCACCGAGTCTGGTCCCGCGGGTTTCGGAACACTTCTATCCCGGTCCATTCACTCCACTGAGAAAGCCGCCGAGGTGTGCTGTCAGTGCGACGATAACTACGGCTGCAGCCTCGATCGGCAGGCGGTATCCGGGCATGACTCTTTCGTGGTTCCGTCGGGTTCTCATGTGGATGAACCACACCATCCAGATCAGGACGCTTGACACGCATCCCATCACCAGATGCATCAAAAGGATGCCTTTCAGTTTTTGACCCTCGAGTTCCCACTGCCACGCGAGAATGCCGGTGCCTATCACGGGTATGGTGGCGATCGCCGCGACGAGCAAGTTGTAGTAGGCGGTCGCAGCCAGCAGGCGCTGCTTCTTCCATTGCGCAAGAAAATCAAAGAGCACGCCGATGATAAACAGCGCGATCGGGAAGTGGATCAGCACGACGTGTTGCGCATGCTTTGCGAAAACCACCGTTTTTATGTCGAACGGATGCAAGGTTGCTCCTCGCTCACTGCACGATGACTTTGCCCGTCATCTTCGGATGAATCGAGCAGAAGTACGGATACGTTCCCGCTTTGCTGAAGGTGAAGGAGAACTTTTCGTCTGTGTCGAGCACTTTGGACTTGAACGTCTTCGAATCATCCGTGCTAACTACCGTGTGAGGGATATCGTCACGGTTGGTCCACGTAACCGTGGCCCCGACCGGCACCGTTAGTGTTACCGGTCCGAAGCTGAAGTTGTCGATCTTCACTTCCATCGTCGACGTCTTCTCCTGCGCACTTGCTACAGAACCCTTCCGACCTGTGCCGAAACCTGCCGTTCCCAGCACCAGTGCTGCTGCTAGACTTGCAATGGACACACTTCTCCTCATGCTTTTTCTCCTTTTTTGTCTGTTTCAAGTTCGAATCGTTTTCTGAGTTTGGCTGCGTCTTGCTCACGCGAGCGAAGAATCCACCACAGCAAGCGCGTGCTGCCCTCGGATGTAATTCACATCGGTGATCCCCAGGACGCTCCGGAGTTGCTCGGCGGGCACCTTCATCGGCCCAGGTGAATCCGCCTTACCCGGCTGCGGTTGCGGAAACGCCGTGGACGCCGCGGTATGAAAAGTCACATTTCCTTCGACCTTCTGCATGGTCTGGTGGATGTGGCCATTTAGTACCGTCACCGAACCGAATTTCTTCAAATATGCCAGTGCCTGGTTGCTATCTTCGGTTCCCCAGCCCCACTCGGGGTACACGGACCACAGTGGGATGTGCGCAAACACAACAATCGGTGTGCTGTGCGTCAAATGTCTTACATCGTCTTCCAGCCACTCAAGCTGGTCGTGGCCCAGCGTTCCGAGCCCGCCGGCCTTCAAATTCATCACATTGATCAGCCCGATGAAGTGCACGCCCTTCTTGTCGAAGCTGTACCATCCCGCGCCCTTGCTGCCTTTGCCGTAGCGCTCCAGGAACTGTTTCCCATCGTCATTCAGCACATCGTGTTCACCGGGTACGTAGAAGACATCCTTGGGCGTCGCGCTTTTCAAGATTTGGTCCACCGTATCAAACTCTTCGGGCTTCGAGAGGTGGCTGATGTCGCCCGTGTGCAGCATAAATTCTGGTGCGCCCGACAGGGCGTTGATCTTGTCCACGGCTGCTTTCAGGGTCCCCGCGACGTCCGGATTCGCTGGCTTGTTGAATCCCATGTGGCTGTCGCTGATTTGCACGAAGCTAAGTTCGCCCATCATATCCGCCGTGCTAGTCTCCGAAATTCGGCTCAAGCTGTATGAGTTCAAAACCCCGCCTTTCATCACACAAAGGGCCCCCGTCCCTGCCCAGGCCATACACTTCAGAAATCCCCGCCGGTCGACTCCGTCGTGGTTGTGGTCGTGCAGGAGTTCATCTTTTTTCTTCTCGAACATGCTGGTCCTCCTTATTTACTATGGTTTTTGCCCCTTCTCTAAAATCTGCACGTGCGGTTGGGACTGGTGACGCGGGATGGGGGTGGTCCTCGCCGCCATTGAACGTGCTTGCGTCCATCCAGACTCAGGCAGCACCCGTCTTATTCCAAGTTCATCCGGGTTCATGTCTCTTTTCATGTTCGTCACAACAGAGCCACCGTCGAGAATAGAATCGCCCTTCATCCGGTTCTCACCTATGAAGCTTCACTGATCAGGGGAAGTCTTTGAACGATTTGGATCACGAAGACTGGCTGCGCTTCGAACAGCTTGTGCTGCCCCATGTCGACAATGCTTTCAACCTCGCGCGCTGGTTGTTGCGCAGCCGCGCAGATGCCGAAGACGTCGCTCAGGAAGCCTTACTTCGCGTTTGCCGCTTCTTCCGCGGCTTTCAGGGTGGAGATGCGCGGGCCTGGCTGCTGCAGATCGTGGGCAACACGTGTTACTCCTGGCTGGAGAAAAATCCCCCGAGGGGACTGATGGTGGAATTCGACGAAGAACTGCACCCGCAACCCGTTGCCACCCCCGAATCCATCGCGATCGCCGATGAAGGTCGGGAGCGCCTCAGCCGTGCCCTGGAAACTCTGCCGCCGCGTTTCCGCGAAGTCCTTGTCCTTCGAGAGCTTGAAGGCTGTTCCGACAAGGAGATCGCTGCGATCACGTCGATTCCCGTTGGTACCGTCATGTCCTCGCTCTCCCGTGCCCAACGCCAGTTGTATTCCGCGCTGGCAAACTCCCCTCTCAAGGAGGCTGTCCGTGACGTGTGACTTTGCCGATTCCCTTCTTCAGTGCTATTTCGACGGCGAGCTGAGTGCTCTTAGCGCTGCTGAATTCGAGCGCCACCTCCAACATTGCGTCGACTGCGCCGTTGAGCTCGTGGACCTGGACTTGCTAAGTGGGCGATTGCAGCTCGCGCAACTCTATGAGGCCGCGCCGGCCTCGCTCAGGAAAAAGATTCGCGCCGATCTTCGCTCCGTCGCGCCCACGACTGCTATCGCCCAGCCTCTCCTTTGGCACTGGCTGGCTGCGGCGGCCACACTGCTTCTTGTCGCAATCGCGGGATGGAGAGCGAGTCCCTTGCTTCGCACCGACGACTATCAAGCCGAACTTGCCGAGGAAATTGTCGATGCGCATGTGCACTCGCTGCAGCCAGGCCACCTGACTGGCATCAGTTCCAACGATGAACAGGCTGTAAAGGGATGGTTCAAGGGCAAACTCACATGTGCGCTCCCGGTGCGTGACTTCGCGGATAAAGGATTCGCGCTGCAGGGTGGGCGCCTTGACGTTGTGGAAGAACGCTCCGTGGCGGTGCTCGTCTATGCGCGCCCCGGACACTAGTGGGTCCGAATATTCAAGCCTGCTTGAACGGAGCGCCGACTTGCGTTGCTACTCCGGCATCGAGTTTCCACTTCCTAATCCCCGCCAGTGGCCTGGGGAATGTTGGCCGAAACACCTTTATCTCGCCCGGCTTCCAGACCTACAACCTTACCGTTCAGCGTTCGTTCAAGATATCCGTGCACGACGTGCAGCGACAGCAACTTCTACTACGCGGCGAATTCTTGAATGCCTTCAATCACCCGAATCTTGGAATTCCCAGCCTGAATCTTACCGGAGGCAACTTCTTGAACGAAGCGGGCACGATTAACGGCGGCCGGGAGATCCGCGTTCTGCTGCGCTACAGCTTCTAGCAGAACATGCGCGAGGGCTCGCCGCATAGCGCACCGGCTTTGCCGATCCAACGTTGCAGGATGGCGGCATCCACTCTACATATCCATAAAACCATTGACAGCCCGCGAGGATGCTCCTAGAGTCTCGGCTGAGAATCGGGCTCGGGCAGCGACCAGGGCGAGTTTTTTGACCATAGGGGAGTTTGCACTAGATCTCGCCTTTGCGGAAACGGCCAATCAGATGATCGCATGCGCGGACCGTCAACGCCATCATGGTAAGGGTCGGGTTCTGGCACGCCGACGACACAAAGCTCGCTCCGTCCATCACGAACAAATTTTTCACGTCGTGCGCCTGGTTGAACGCATTGAGCACTGACTTCTTCGGATCGTTCCCCATGCGGGCTGTTCCCAGTTCGTGTATGGCCATTCCCGGCATTTCGACACCCGCTTGCACGCGGATATCTTTGGCGCCGGCCGCTTCCAACATTTCCGCCGCCGTGGCGCCGGCATCCTCCATGAGCGCAGCTTCGTTGTCGCCGTGCGTCATGCTAATGCGCAAAGCAGGAATGCCCCAGGCATCTTTTAGATCGCGGTCGATCTCGATGTAATTGTCCCACCGGGCCAGCGATTCACCGAAAGCTCCGAGGGAAATCCCGTACTCGCCTTCTTTCACAGCCTTCTTGAGCGACGCTCCGTAGCCTTCGGCACTGAAGTTGAATCCAGCCTCGGCCCCGCCCTGGTAACCATAGCCACGTATGAACCGCGAATGCCTTTTGCTCGAAGGGGTGTTCCGGAAGCGAGGGACGTAAATCCCGTTGGGACGTTCCGGCTCGTTCGCATTCGGAAGAGTTTTGAATTCTGGCAGACGACCCGACGCTCCCGCGCCTACGACGTGATCCATCAAATAATGGCCCAGCGCGCCGCTCGAATTCGCCAGTCCATTTGGGTATTCCCGAGTGGACGAGTTCAGCAAGATGCGGGTGGACTCCAATGCCTGCGCGCAAAGGATCACCGCTTTTCCGCGGACCTCCTTCACTTGCCGCGTCAAGCGATCCACGTAAGTCACACCGCGCGTTTTGTTTGGCTCCGTGTCCATGTCCACATGGCTTACCACGGCATTGGTAAACAGCGTGCAGTTCCCGGAGGCCAGCGCGTCCTTGACGGTCGTAAACGGGCTGCTGAAGTAAGAAAACGTGCTGCACCCGCGTTCACAAGGCCCGCAATAATGGCAAGCGAGTCGTCCATTGTGATTTTGCGTCAGGATCGCCGTGCGCCCGATCGTCACTGTGTGCCCGAACTTCGCTTTGACGCGTGCTCTGAGCTGAACTTCTCCGCAGCTCATTTTCATTGGCGGGAGAAACTGCCCGTCGGGCAGCATCTCATTTCCCTCCGTCGCTCCGCTGATACCTACGTACCGCTCCACGATGTCGTAATACGGTGCAAGATCGGCATAGCCAATCGGCCAGTCGTCGCCATACCCGTCGCGGCCCGCGGCCTTAAAATCGTTATCGCTCAGCCTGTAACTCTGACGGCCCCACACCAGCGATCGCCCACCGAGGATGCGCAGCCGCTGCCATGTAAATGGTTTGCCGGGCGGCGTGCTGTACGGATTCTCGAGGTCATTCACAAACCATTCGTAGTTGTATTCCATGCACGCGTAGCACTGCTTTTGCACCGGCCGCGTGCGCACCACCTCCGGCGAGTGATCGCGGTATTTCAGCTTGTAAGACGGCATGTGCTCAGTAAACTCTTTCGGACTAACCGCGCGCCCGGCTTCGAGCAACGCAACTTTCAGCCCCGCCTCCCCAAGTTGTTTCGCGGCCCAGCCGCCGGTGGCTCCCGATCCCACAACGACCGCATCGTAAGTTGTCAGCAAAGGGTCTTGCGCCATGTTGGTCCCGCTCACTTGTGATCCCCTTCTGGGTGTTCGCAGCCTTGATAAGGCCCGTGCGCAAACGCTCCGTCCCACCCCAGTTCTTTCTCGCCGATCTGCGAGCTGTAGT
>QHYZ01000081.1 GCA_003225295.1 Acidobacteriota bacterium
CGAGTGTGTATAATCTTTGCGATTTTCGACGTCCAAAAGGGAATTCCCAATAGGATGTTGGACAAAAGGTAGGGTGTACGTGTTTCGCATCTCTAGCTTGGCCGTCGGAGGAGCAACCATGCACAAATTCCCTATGAGCATTCATCCGCATCGTTGGGCACGTACGAGCTATCTATTCTTGGCGTGCGGATTTCTGTCGTGGGCCGTGACTCTCTCTGCGCAAGCCCCCAAATCCGGTCCCAAACCTGGCATAGTGCGCCAGCTTACGGAAGTGAAATTTCCGACCGGTGACGGTCCCGACTGCCTTCAATTCTTCCTGGAAACCGGCGACCTAAAAACGGGGCCTTCCACCGCCATCATGAAAGCGGCCCCCAAGTGCGTCGTCCCTCCCCACTACCACACAGCGGAAGAGCAGTTGATCATCGTAAAAGGAAATGTCTCCACCGGAATGCAGGGCATGCAAGATACTGTTCTCGGCCCCGGCGGCTTCGCCATGATGCCCAGCAAGCAGCCTCACTGGTTCACATGCACCGCCAAAGAAGAATGCCTAATGTTCGTAACCTTCGACCGCGCCTACGACATCGTCTGGCTCAAGCCCAACAAATAGCGCCAGCGAACTTCTGCGCCTGAGCGCGGGAATCTCCCGGCCCTAAGAACTTGCCGGAGGGATCCATGGCAGCACCGCGGTGGAGGTGCGCCGCCTGGTCCGCGAAGAGTGGTTGCTTGGAGTTGAAGCCATTGCAGTCGTGCCGGAATAGTTGCTTGGCGACCCACGGCACTACCTTGTGCCACAGCATTTGATATTTTTCCGAGAGCGAGTTGGTGTAGGGAAGGGAACCCCGCGGAAAGGGAAGGTTGCACAGCACCAGGTAAACAAACGCGACTCGAAATGTGAAGAGGCGGGTGAATGGCCAGCGAACCGCTTCTTGAATTTGACTATCCATCGTGGACCTCCACGCTGCTTGCATTCCACCTGCGTGCGCAATCGAAGCCCCCCGTTCCGGTGGCACATCTTAGGTCTTGCCATAAGCCAGGTCAGCCCAGCCCGGCTTGGTGCCTAGAAGCCCACAATTTCGTTGCATGAAAAATTCGGTGACCGTTGCTAGAACACTCTTTCGGACGGTTCTTAATTCGCCGAGCCCCGAATTCGCAATCCGAAAACCTTGAAAGTAAAGGGGCGACTATCGGATTACAGTCACAAGTGAAATATCCCAATCGTAAAAAACTCATTTCCGGCGCAATGCAGGTTGCTCAAAAGCCAACGATAACCGCATTTGGTAGCGAACCCGGGATGAAGTCCGGTGTAAAATCGCCGGTAACTCTAAAGTCCAGAGGCGATGTCAGACTCCTCCGAAAAGCAGACATGAAGATCCGGACGAAACTCCTCTTGGCGTTGGGTGCCATATCGCTATTAACGCCAGTGGCGGCATACGTCGCTGCCCTCATCAGCGATCTCCGCATTTTTCCTTTGCCCTCAGCATGAACGAATACGAAGCCCAACAGGGAGTGAATGCTCAAAGACTTCAAGCCGATCTGAATATGATCGGATCGGCCGTGGAGGGCTCTCAGAGCGAAACGTACCGAATACACTCCGTGCCCAGAGAACGGGAAGATGCCGAACAGCAGCGCAGACTAGCAAATGCCGCACTCCGTTCGTGGATCGCGGCCTATGCAGCACATTTGGACGTCATCACGCGGTCCGAAGCGCAGCAAGTGCAAGACACTCGGTTGGTGGGACGTGCCAGCATACCGGATGCTGCCGAGCAGCGCGAAACACAACTCCTGAAAAAGCTAAGTGATTCGCTTCCCGGCCTCAAATCGAAGGCAGAAGATTTCATCCGGCTATCAGATAGTTTTTCTCAAGCGGAAGGAGAATTTGTCCAAGAGGTCTTCGAGCCAGAGGTTCGCGGCGAACTTACGAAGACTGTGCAGGAATTGACGGATGAAACTGAGCGGGCAGCTGAGAACTACCGTCGCAGCATCGAGGCAGTACAGAAACAGTCCTATAGACAGACCATTGTGATCGTCCTTCTTGCTCTGGCAGTTAGCACCGTCCTTGCAGCGGTGGTGTCCGGCGCGGTCATCAGCCCGATTCAAAGGCTTCGCGATGCGGTGGCGCAGCTCGGACTCGGCCATATGGATACGAGAATCGGCATCCATTCAAAAGACGAATTTGGCGAGCTTGCGGTTGGTTTCAACACGATGGTCGAAAATCTTGCGAAGGCACACGAAAGACTTAAGAATTCCATGGGAGAACTGGAATCCCGGAACCTGGAGGCCTGCACCCTCAGCGAAATGGAGGACTTGCTGCAATCGTGTTTTACGCTGGAGGAAGCTTCAGGCGTGATTGCCTCCTCGGCCCAGAAGCTGTTTCACGGATTCTCGGGCGCCGTGCTGGTGTTCAGCGCTTCGCGGAATGTCCTGGAAGCCAACACGATCTGGGGACCGAATACTCCTGTGGAACGAGTTTTTAGCCCGAATGACTGCTGGGCCTTGCGCCGGGGGCACTTACATCATTCTGGCAGCGACGACGGCGCCGTACGTTGCACGCATTTCGGCTCGGATTCTCGTCTGCCTAGTCTCTGCACCCCTCTCATGGCTCACGGCGAAACACTCGGCATTCTTTGCCTTGTGACGGAACCAAACGGAGGAGCACCGGCCCCCATTTCCGAATTTAACGTACAACTAGCTGTTTCCGTGGCGGAACAGGCTGCTCTCTCTTTTGCTAACCTCAAGCTTCGCGAGAAGTTGCGCTACCAATCCATTCGCGATCCCCTCACGGGCTTGTTCAACCGACGCTACCTGGATGAATCCCTGGAGCGTGAACTATCCAATGCGACACGCAAGAACCGGAGTCTCGGCGTCATCATGCTCGACGTGGACCGCTTCAAGCAGTTTAACGACATGTTCGGCCATGATGCGGGCGATACAGTGCTGAGGGAACTCGGTGACTACTTGGCGAGATTCATCCGCCGCGGGGATCTAGCCTGCCGCTACGGGGGGAAGAGTTCACGCTGATTTTGCCCGAGTGTTCGGTGGAAGACACGCGCCGCCGCGCGGAAGAGCTGCGTATTTCATTTCAACAACTTTCCATAAAGCACAGGGATATCGTGTTGGGCAAGGTGACTCGTTCTTTGGGGGTCGCTGCTCTACCGGACCACGGAACGACTGGTGTGGAACTTCTAGCGGCGGCGGACGGCGCTCTTCTCAGAGCAAAAGAAGAGGGACGTGATCGGGTCTTGATCGCCGAAGTCGCCGTCAATCGTGCTGAGTAGCTTCCTCCAGACAGACAAAGTCGAGAATGCGTCAATGAGAGATTGGTCTGGGTAATAGTAGAATTGGTACCTGGCATTTGCAGCCGAGGTGACCTCTTTCTTTTTTGGGAGACATGTTAGACCCACGCGTTGGTAGTGCCGTGGGGCCGGATCGCACCACGCGTGCGTTTGCGCTTAAGCCCAAGCGCTGCAATTAATTACGGCGCGACATCGTTGGATTGAAAGGAACGCTGTAGGCCGTACAGTGACAAAACTCCGTGCTTGAAACATGGAGAAACTGACTAGGTTTTCAGACTTGAAGGCCGCATCGGGCATCCAGAAGTTGCACACAATTATGCGGCGCGGCGAGCATTGGGCTGAAACGCCATTTTTTGGCGTTGGCGAGGCAGTCGAGTATCAATTGTTCATAGCAAGGCGGACACGCGGTGCGCTGTTCGTTGACTTAAGTGAAAAGACGACCTACCATTTCGTGCAACAGCGCTTCCCAAGAGGGGCGAACTCATTCGGCGAGTATCGAAGAGAACTTTCATGATCGGGCAGATCATTTCGCACTACCGCGTCATCGAAAAGATCGGTGACGGAGGCATGGGCGTGGTTTGGGCGGCCGACGATACGCGGTTGGCCCGCCGTGTCGCGCTGAAATTTTTGCCCGACGAGCTCGAACGGGATGCTTTGGCGCTCGAGCGGCTGAAGCGCGAAGCGCAGGCCGCCTCTTCGCTGAACCATCCGCACATCTGCACGATCCATGACATTGACTCCGACCATGGGCGGCGCTTCATCGTCATGGAGTTCCTCGATGGCCAGACGCTCAAGCATCGCATCGTGAAATCGGCCTTCCAGATTCCCGAGATGGTCGAGTTCGCCACTCAGATTGCCGACGCGCTCGAAGCCGCCCATGCGCAGGGGATCATGCATCGCGACATCAAGCCGGCCAACATTTTCATCACCGAGCGCGGCATGGTCAAGGTGCTGGATTTTGGCCTGGCCAAATTCACGCGTACTGGCCAACAGCGCGTGGACAACGCACAGCGCTCCGTGGGCGCGCTGGCTAGGTCCACGGAAGAAGTTCTGACCGGTTCGGGGGTGGCCCTGGGCACGATGCCCTACATGTCACCCGAGCAGGTCCGCGGCGACGATCTCGATGCGCGCACGGACCTATTCAGTTTCGGAGCCGTGTTATATGAGATGGCCACCCGGCGCATGGCGTTTCAAGGAAACACGCCGGACAGCATCACGGATAAGATTCTGAACGGAGAACCTGTCTATCCCTCGCAGATCAATCCGGCGCTGCCTGCCGCGCTCGAGGCCATCATCCGCAAAGCCCTCGAGAAACAGCGCAGCCTGCGCTATCAGACCGCCTCGGACCTACTGGCCGATTTGCAGCGGCTGAAACGCGACATCGATTCACGACGGCAAAGAGACTCTGACATCGTCCCGCCGATGCCGCGCGCCACCAAAGCCATCGACTCACTTGCCATCCTTCCGCTGGCCAACGAGACGCGCGATCCGGAGACGGACTATCTAAGCGACGGAATCACGGAGACTCTCATCAATAATCTCTCGCAGCTTCCAAAACTCCGCGTGCTCCCGCGCAGCACTGTGTTTCGTTACAAAGGTCGCGAGATGGACCCCACGGCACTGAGCCGCGAGCTCGGCGTGCGCGCCGTTCTGACCGGCCGCGTAGTGCAGCGCGCCGACACGCTGACCATCAAAGTCGAGCTGGTGGATGTGGCCCGACAGGCGCATCTGTGGGGCGGAAACTTCAGCCGCAAGCTCGATGATATTTTTGCCGTGCAGGAAGAGATCGCCCAGCAGATCTCCGAGCACATGCGCCTACACCTGAGCCCCCAAGAGAAAAAGAAGCTCGCCGCACGAGATACGGGGAACCGCGAGGCCTACCAAGCCTTCTTGCGGGCTCTCTACTTCTGGAACAAATGGACACCAACGAGTTCCTGGCGGGCGCTGGAGTATTGCCGCCTGGCAATTGAAAAAGACCCCGGCTATGCCCCGGCACATGCGGTGATGGCAGACTGCTATACCTCTTTAGCAGTGTTTGGTGTACTGCCTGCCAAGGAGGCGTTTCCGAAGGCGAAAGCCGCGGCGTCGAAGGCTGTCGAGATGGGGCCTTCCCTTTCCGACGCGCATCTGGCGGTAGGATTGATCAGCTTGTACTTCGATTGGGATTGGGATACCGCGGAGCGGTATTTCCGCCGCGCCGTCGATCTCAGTCCCCATTCGGCGCGCGCGCATTACGGGCTCAGTCTCTGGCTCTTGGTACAGCAAAGACAGCAAGAGGCCATTCAGGAAGCAGATTGCGCCTTGGAGCTGGATCCGCTCTCGCTGCCCATGAATTTCAACGTGGGATACCTCAACTACTTTGCTGGGAACAACGACCGAGCCATCGCGCAGTTTGAGAAAATTTTGGAGATGGATCCATCGTTTGTGTTGGCCAGCTTGATTTTGTGTCCGGCGTATCTGCGCAAAGGATTGCTGCCGGAGGCACTCGCCACGGTCGAGAAGGCGCTCCCGCAGTCTAGGAATTGGTCCAGTCTGCGCGCCATGCTGGCCGTCGTATATGCCGGTTCCGGCAGAGCAGGCCAAGCGAAGGAAATCCTGGAAGAACTGAAGAAAGAGGGAGCATCGGTCCCGCTGCTCTCGTATTGGGCTGCGATTATCTCCAACGTGCTGCAGGAGAAGGAGCAGACGCTCGATTGGCTGGAAAAGGCCTGCGAAGAGCGCATCGGCTTGCTCGCTCTTCTCAAAGTCGCTTCAGGGTTCCGCAACCTGAGTCAGGAACCGCGCTACCAGGCAATCCTTGAGCGCATTGGCATGCCATAATCATCTCGGTAGTACGCCAGGTCCCATTCGCGACGATTTTATGGCGAACTGACGTAACAGTGCTCACGCGTTGTCAGAAGCTCATCAATGAGAATCTTTAGTTCAAGTACCGCACGTGCATGAGTTGTGAGAACGGATGGAGCGAACACGCCCCACATCCTCATAGATCACCTGGTCTTGTTTACGCGCCGGATGAAAGCACAGAAGAGATACGACGGAAGGCCGAACCACGTTCTGAGTGCACTGCGTTTTCTCCTGGGGCGCGCGCGAATCAGTGGCAGCAGCCTCCAGTAGAGTCGCCGCCACAGCGGGGTCAATGAACTCGTTTTCGGCATGCTCGATTGCGCGGATGCCGATCTCCTCGGCAGCGTCGAGGACAGAGGGGCATATCTTCCGCCCAAGGCGATCCATGGGGTTGAAGCGGAAGCAACGATGAGGGTGCCGGCCTCCATCCATAATGGGCCATCCTCAGCCCAAAAGGCGCCGGTTGGGGCGCGCCGTAACTAGGGCGAACCGTCTTCCGGTTGTTACTACTACCTATCTCACTGCTCCAAGAACTCAGGCATCCGCTCTGCATTCGAGGGCAATCTTGCCGCTGCCTATTCAGAATACCGGTTTGTCGGAAACGTCAATCGAAGAGGACAAGAAAGTGGCCCGTCTGGATACACGCTCGGCCTTCGAGTTGAAATACTTATCCATAGAATTGAGAAGACAAGCATGGATTTTATCGGAAGCTGCGTGTTCGCTTAGTACCCCGGTGCTAGAGCGTGGTTGGACTTCTTCAGCTTCGCGAGGTGGGGCGGTATTTTTTTCATTTCCCTGCAAGTAGGGATTCGGAACGATAGTGAATCGACGGAGAAATTAGGATGCGAAAACTGCCGGATGAACTCCATGTCCTTGAAAAACTGACTGAGTGGGGAAGAACCCAGCCGTCAGTGCGAGCGTTGATCCTCACCAGTTCGCGAGCCCGCCCCGAAGCTGCTGCGGACCTGCTGTCCGATTACGACGTTGTTCTCGTGGTCACGGATTTAGGGCGGTTCGAGAAAGAGGATGCGTGGATATCAGATTACGGCAGACCCATTGTGCGCTGGGGTGATCAAAGCTCGATATACGGATTAACCACCCTTTTCAGGGGAGTACTCTATGAGGATTACGTGAAAATCGATCACAGCGTTTGGCCCCATGCCGTGTTGGAGCGGCTATCCGCTGAAGCGGACCTGCCGGACTCCCTCGATGTCGGCAATCAAGTCCTCCTCGATAAGGACACTCGAACCTCTCGATGGAAGCTGCCGTCTTATATGGCCCATGTCCCTGGCAGACCTACGGAAGCGCAATACCTGAGCCTGATCGGAGAGTTCTGGTGGGAAGCGACGTATGTGGCGAGGAGCCTATGGCGAGAGGACCCGGTTTTTGCCAAGTTCTGTTTAGATTACCAGATCAAGTTGGAAGTCATGCGCCGCATGTTGGAGTGGCGCATGGAGATCGAGCACGACTGGCGGATAAGACCGGCGTTCACGGTCGCGACTTGAACCGCCTATTGCCAGCGGACATCTGGGAGCAATGGTCCAGGACTTATGTCGGTTCGGATGTGGCAGAGAATTGGGTCGCGCTGTTTCTCACCATAGAGCTGTTTCGACGTGTCGCAAGGGAAGTGGGCGCCCCGCTCGGTTACACGTACCCGAAACAATTGGACGATGAGGTCGCGACTTACCTGAACGCGGTGAGACGTTTCCATCTGTAGCTCAATCTGGCTTTGATCGCTCCAACTCGCGCTTGACCTCACGAGCCACGAAGTCTACGAAGCGCTGCGCATCCTGTTCCAGCTCAGCCGTTGTCAATCCGCGATGCTTCAGCCGATTCTCTCTAGCGCCATGAATAGTCGCGCGCCAAATGGGCGAGACCGTTTCGATCGCCTCCACGCATCATCCGCTGTAAGGATACCTACTATCGCCTGGAGGCTATTTCGGAACAGTCCGGAGCAAGGTCTGTGCTGTATCTGTTGCGGCGCCTCCCAACGGGCGTACCTGGGCGCACGGTAATCATCTATTCACCAGCCGATCCCTTCATGCGAAAAGGGTAGCGTCCGCCGCAGGACGGCTTGGTTCAAACGGGGTTGTAGGAAGCCAACAAAAACTCCAGCCGTCTTGTCCCCTACACGGAAGTTGAATCCCGGCCGTTGTACGGCGTTACTGGAAGGTACAGACGCCGCGCGTCGTTTACATGTAAACGACGCTCCATACCACCTTTCAACAAACAATACTCTTGCCAACTACAGAGAACGGGAGGGCGAAATTGGGACTACACTGGGAGGGAATGCCACAGGAGGTGAACGGCCATGGCGCGAATCAGCGGGGCTGATCCGAACAAGCAGGGACTGTTGAGCGGTTTGTTGACGCGCATTGTTTATGGGATGACGAAACGCAAGCTGGGACGCTTGGTGATGCCAGTGCGCATCGCCGCGCATCACTCAAAGATTCTTTGGGGCTATGGGCAGATGGAGCAGTCGCTGCTCGGGAGCCAGCTGGTGGACGCGGGATTAAAGGATTTGGCGCAGTTGCGGGTAGCCACGCTAGTGGGGTGCCCATTTTGAATTGACATCGGTTCTGCGGTCAGCAGAACCCGGGGGATTTCAGAGGGAAAAATGGTGGCGTTGCCGCAGTACAAAAGCAGTGCGCTGTTTTCGGAAAGCGAAAGGCTGGTGCTGGAGTACGCAGACGCGATGACGCAGACACCGGTTGAGGTGCCGGACACGCTGTTTGCAAAGCTGCGTGAGAAGTTCTCGGACGCGCAGCTGGTGGAATTGACAGCGACTTTGGCGTGGGAAAATTACCGCGCGCGTTTTGATCACGCGTTTGGCGTGGAGGCGGAGGGATTTACACAGGGGAGCTACTGCGCTATGCCGGTGCGGGGAGCGGCAAAGGCGCAGGCACAACACGCTAACTCCCGATAGTTCGCGTACTCGGGCATCAAGTGCCTCTCACCGGCCGGAAACGGCATTCCCGAATCGAACTCCGCGTGAGCACTGGTTCCGCGACATGGCGGAAATTTAACCCAACTTCTATCCGCAGTACGAACTACTGCTGGTGGATCTGGATATTGCCGCTGGTAATGAACCCACCATTGCTGTAAGAGAAATTCGGGCCGCTTACGCTGATGAAAAACGTGTCCTTGCCCGCAGCAGGGTCACCATCACAGGTGTTGACGTTGTAGTTGTAGCCCGGTTTTTGATTGAGTTTGGCACTTCCCTTAAACGTTGCACAGTTCCCTGAGAAGGTGACCGTTGGCACGGTGACGTTCGAGCTGTGCACGTCGATGCTGCCACCGGTCGCTCCATCATCGTGGTAGGAAAGCGACGCGTTGGGCGGATCATTCTTCGCGACGAACCCGAAATTGGCGGAGAGACCAGGCTTTTGGGAGGGGATTTGGCCGACACCTGTGATCTTCTCTGCTCCTAGAGGCGGTGGTGGAGGGGAGCCCGCGCAACTGCCCGTCGTGACGACGGAGCCCGCTGTTGCCATGAGTTGGTGTGTGAAGTTCGCCCGGATAAGCCGCCGCGATGTCGGATTGTCAGGTCCATTGTCGGGCCCCACGCCCGTATTTACCTTGTGATCGTCGGAGAAGGCAACATTGGCGAAATGCCGTGGGTCGAAAGCGACCTGGAAGAGGTCGGCAAGGCTACGGTCCGCTCCACCACCAAGGCCGCCCGTTGATAGCGTACCGCGGTGGATGACGTGATCGCTTATCACGCTCTGGAAGAAAAACGGCGTGGCATCGTGACCGTTGACGCTCTCGGCGTAATATACGTTCCATTGCGCCCAGCCCTGCATGCAGCTTGTGCCGCTATTGCAGGCCGCTCCTTGCGAGGGTGGGTGTCCCGGCTCCAGCGCCCCGCGGTCGTTGGAATTGCCTGGTCGATCATCGCCGAACCAGACGATACCCACGTGGCCGTTGCCGTCGGCCGCGACCCAGGGGAAGACGTTGGCGTTACCAATCGTCGTACCCGAATTCAGCTGGATGGGAGTCGTCCAAGTCGTGCCTTGATCGGAGGAGGAGGAGAAAAGGATGTTACTGTTGTCTGACCATACCGCGTAGACGAACCCAAAGTCATCCACGGCAAGGGCTGGGAAAAGATTCTCCGCACCTTGATTCTGCGCACCCGCCGGGCCAGGGAAGACCTTGAAGTCGGTGAAAGTGAAGACCGGCAGGCCGACCTTTACGTCGGTTGAGACGCCGACGTAGACGCTACGGAGCGCTCCACCCGAAAGGTTTTCATTCGCGCTGTCCGGTGCCACGAAGATCTGGTAGAGGTTTCCGCGGCTCGGACAACTACTGCGATCCACCTTGATCTGCCCGGCGACGTTGGCGCTGTTGCTCGCTGGCACTCCGCCCGCAGCCGGGAAGGTTTGAGGATCAATTGCCTCGGCAAAGCCATTGAGGTAAGTCTCACCGCCGTCGTTTGAGCGTTGCACCTCGATGTTGAAGGTGGGAGCATCGTGGTAGTTCAGGTAGACGTTCAGCGCATTGATGCCGTCGATCCACTGGCGGTCGTCGCCCGGGATGAGCGCGACAACTGGATTCGGCGTGCTGAAAGTGTTTCCTTGATCGGTCGAATGCGTCCCGGTAATGCCAGGTGCCAGGGTTAAGCTCACCAGCGCGAGGTTCGGGACGCCGCGTGACGGATAGTTCACGGCGATATCCACGTCACCGCCACCCAAACCTAAGCCGAAAGGATCTAGGTGGTTGTTTGCGCAGCCGCCCTGCTGGGCGTTGAAGATGCCGCAGTTGTCCGGCTGGCCTTCGTACTTGAATGGGTAAGCGCCGCCCATACCAGGTTGGCCGTCGGCCGCGGCGTAGTAGCGGTGCAGGTCCACGCCGCCGGGCACGCCGCGGATGCTTGAGACGTAGACTGTACCTTGTTGGTCGACGCGGACGCTAGGCTCGAGTCCGCGCACGATAAACGAGGCACCAGAATTGGCGATCGGCGCGGTTAGCGGCAGTGGCAACTCCTGATTGTCGCTGAACCCGTTGATGGCCAGTACGGAGCCGTGGCCAATCACCAGAGCCAGTGCACCTACCAGGCCCGTGAAGCCGAGAGCAAGACCAAAACAAAATCGAGCTTTCATACTGACCACCTCCTTACTTTCTTGATCATCTCCATCTGCTTATTGGGCCATTTTCTTCGTCTATGCCTATTGAGTCGAAGCTGGCCTGGCGAGCCGCTCCACCCACGCCAACTACATCCCGTAGGTTCCATTCACAACGGAGCCTAGCGCTGCCACGGATTCCCTTGAAAACCTGGCGCGCAGACCCCGGTATGCAGCGAAATTATTGATGGAATCTAGAGTTCTGAGGAATCCGGTGAATCCCGCAAAAATATCTACAGGGTTTACCTGAATCATGGCGGGCGTTAGCGGCGTAAGGACAATTGAATCATCGTGAATCATGGCGCGGGAGATGGAAATCGGACCCCATGTCCGAGACTTGGGAAGCTGGCACCCTAAACGGCCAACACAAGGCAACATTTCCGCCGTTCGAGAAAGAAGGCGCAGAAGAGGGCAGGGAAGCGAAAGACTCCCAGCCTTGTAGCTCGCACCGCTTCCTTCGTAACTTCGAGGTCTCCCCGCTCCAGCCGCACGGCTCGAAGCGCATCCTTGCGGCTCATGCCCTGCTTCATCTTTTCTTCGGCGGCCATCTCCAGGAAGCCGTTTAGTTCTTCGTCCAGCTCCTGGCTGACCTGCTCTTTTCGGAACAGCGCTCGGAGCCCGCTCGTTATATGCTTCGCAGCAATGACATGGTTCGCTTACGAGGCCTCCAAGATTCTGGCGATCGCCGCCACTTGCCTTCCCCATTCTCGTGTTTCGCTGTTGAGTCTCTTTCGTCCTTGGGCTGTTAGGACGTAATACTTGGCGCGCCTGCTATTCTCGGTGGCTTTCCACTCGCTGCTGATCAGCCCCGCTCGTTCGAGCCGCTGAAAGGCGACAAACAGCGAACCGGCACTCAGGCGGAAAACGCCCTTGCTCATCTGTTCGAGCCGGACGGCGATCCCATATCCATGCATGGGTTCGAGCGCCAGCGTTTTCAGGATGAGCATGTCCAGAGTTCCCTCCGACGAGATCACTCGGCTTGTCCGCCATAGACGCATTCCCCCAGGAGCAAGAACACGTTTCTCCTACTGATTGTCAAGAGGAAAACTACGATAGTGGGATACTTGGATCCCTGCCGTGTCAAGACCCTGGAGGAGAGGAACCGCGAACTGACCGAACTGCTGGAGCGGTGTGATCGCCGGAGACCTGAGCGCCTGCACAAGAATCGTTGTGACCCACCGACAACGGAGTCGCGGGTCCGGTAGACAAATCCTCTGGGCTCGATTGTCTTATTATTGAGCGTCAAGACATGAAAACCAACCAAGTGCCGATCATCGCCGCATTTGCAGGCTTTGTAATACTCCTTCTCTTGCCACCGTTCATGCCAGTTCACGCGAAGTCTTCGTTCGCCGGAACCTGGGAAGGGGAAATGAATAACCTCCCAGGGATCGATCTCAAGATCGAATACGCAGGCGGAAAAATCAGCGGCGTTATGATTTTCTATTTCCAAGAACGCAGCGATCCCGGTGCTCGATGGCACGTAGCTTCCGAAAGTCCCGTTCCATTGCTGGTGCCGCATGTGGAAGGTAAGACTCTCACGTTTGAAGTCCAGCACCACAAATGCCACACCTGCCCGGAGCTCGGGCCGAGTGTAAAGTTCCGCATGGAGCTTGCTGGGCCAAACGAGGCGCTCCTGTGGAAGCTGGAGAATGAAGAACAAGAAAAGAACAAAGAGCTCGGTCCGGGCCTGAAGCTCGTGCGCCGAAATGAGTCCCACCCGGACACAAGCTAGAGTGGCTGCAACGCACAGAGGTAGGCCTTATTTACTATAAATAGCGTGAGACCGCGACGTGCACCGAACTGACGGAGATACCGCCGAGATCGAGTTCCTGTATCGCCAGCACGGGCCGGCGCTCCTGCTCTTCGCCCAGGGGGTTACGGGTGAACGGAGTCGCGCTCAAGATGCCGTCCACCAAGTGTTCTTGAAGTTGATCGAGAAAGGGAGTCTCAACCGAGTGGCGGACAAGAAGGCTTACCTATTCGCGTGCGTACGAAACGCCGCTCTCAACGAAGGCAAGCGTCGGGACCGAAATACGCCGCTTGAGCCGGACTCGGCCTGGTTTAGTCCCCCAGACCGAGACTATGTGGGAGAACGGAATCTGAGGTGTGCGCTCGGGGCTCTTCCGAATGATCAACGACAAGTCATGGTTCTGCACATATGGGGCGAACTCACCTTCTCGCAGATAAGTGACCTGCTGGATGTTAGCTCGAACACGGTAGCATCGCGATACCGCTATGCCCTTGCCAAGCTACGCGACTCGATGTTCGCGAAGGAGAATTCTTGTGCCAACTCTTGATGATGAGCGCTTCGAGGCACATTTGAAGCGGTTCCGCCCGCTCGCTCCCGAGCCACTCCCGACAGTAGGAACTAGCCGTCGGGCTCGGAGTACGTTCGTCCTGGGCGCATGGGCTACGGCAGCGGTGGCCATCCTTGTCGTAGGGGCGCTCACATTACACATTCGCACTAACCGCGCCCGTGTCACCGAAACCATCGGAAATGTCGGAAACCCCGGGCACCTTACGGAAGACCAGCCGTTAACGATGCGAAGTGCCAATGCTTTGATGGCGAAAGCGCCGTCCTTTAAGTCGATGGTCGACGACATGGCGTTTCGTGGCCAAAAGATCCCACTCCCGAAGGGCAAACGTAGCGCCGTTGCCCTGCTAGGCAAGGAGAAGATCAAGCTATGAAACACATCACTGCAATTTCATCGTTGATCCTGGTTGTACTACTACCGGGTGTTTGTGTATCCGCTCAGAGAAACATGGCTCTTGCGGACAACGCGGCTTTGCGCTATTGGTCCGCATTCTCGGCAGTGCAAGACTCCGCGATAACGGACGAGCAAGCAAGGGAGCTAAACGCTATCCTCGATGGTACGGCTCCCTACGATGATACGAAGTACAAAGATTTGCTTGAGAAAAACACATTGGCCCTGGAAATCATGGCCCGAGCAACGTCTCTCGCTAACTGTGACTGGGGCCTGGATTACGGGGCAGAAGATGTGCCTGTTGAGTATGCCAGAAAGGCGCTGGTGCTCGGGCGGCTCAACGTTCTTTATGCGTTTCACCTGTTTATTGCGGGCAACAAAGATGGAGGCGTGCGCACTTTCGCGGCGGGACTGAGGTTTTCGCATGATGTCGGGAATGGTGGATCACTTTTTGCAACGCTGATCGCCAAAGATCTTCTCGTCAATCACCTAAGAGCAGTAGCCGACGTGCTCCACCTGGAGCAGCTTTCTGCAGCTCAGAGAGCGCAGTTGCAGGAAGCCGTTAGACGATTGGGGGAAGGACTTGATTGGCGAACGGCGGCAAAGCTTGATCTGGAAGGCCTTCGCAGTCATTACGCGGGAGACGCAGTCACGTCCACAGCTCTGACCCGGATTATTTCATCGTATGTTGCTGTTCTCGAAGATCAGTCCAAACTGCCAACCCTGGATGCAGCGATTCGCAGCGCACCGCAGCAACTTGCGAACCTCATCCCGAATGCAAAACGCGTTCTGGAGCAAAAACAAGACTTGAACAATAGGCTTCTGCAGACACGTTCACTACTGCAGTGACGCCGGCACTTGCGGCCCGCTCTGTGCGGATCGCAATCTGGGGCAAGAGCGTCCAATTGCCCGGTGACGCCGCTGAGTCATTCGTCGGCGCTACGCCAAATCTCGGCAGGTCGTTTACAATGACGCGCCCAGCCACTTCTCAACAGAGAATATGCTTGAGAGCTACAGATGATTCAATGACCTGTAGTTCAAGCGCTTGCGCGTTCCGGCGACAGCTCAAACGTTCCCGTTTCCCCTTGGGGTAGCGGACACACAAGGTCGGTTGGAGGGCGAGGTGTTGTCGGCGTTATGTGGCGTTTTCTCTTCTGTTGCCCGCGAAAGTCGCCCCTCGCCAGAATTCCGTATTTGGACAGCCGTCCACAACATAACCTGATGACACAAAGGAGATAGGAGGCGTGTTCGGACGCGGCACGACAACCGGTCTAAGCCGTACTTTCATTCATAGCGGAGGGCAACCGTGGGGTCCACGCGCATCGCTCGCCGGGCCGGGATGTAACAGGCCAACAGCGCAGCCGCGATGACCAGCAATGGGGTAATTATCAGAACCGGTAAACTGCGAAGCCATGAACCTTGATGTGCGCCGGCGAGCATGCCAGGAATAGGCAGCGCCAAAAGGAATCCCAATGCAGTCCCTATGGCGGTAAGAAGTACCCCACCTCCGACCACCAATCTGAACACACTTCCTTTCTCCGCTCCGAGGGCCATCCGCAATCCGATCTCGTGAGTCCGTTGCGCCACAATATGCGAAACCACGCCGTAGATTCCCATAGTCGCGAGGCACAGGGCCAGGGTCGTAAACGTGCCCAGAAGTCCTCCCAGCAGGCGATCACCTGCGCCCTTTCCATCGAGCACTTGCCTCATTGTCTTGATGTTGCCAATCGGCTGATCCTTGTCAACAGCCCAGATGGACTCCCGAACCGTAGGCGTGAGAGTGGCGGGGTCCCCGCCGCGAATCACCACCACCATCGTGCGCAGAGGGTCTTGGAGGAAGGGTATATACATCTGGGCAGTGTCGTCGCTTTGTCCTACGCGGTCGATGACGTCTCCCACAACTCCGACGATCTCGCGCGAATCTGGCAGGCCGGGCGAATCTGTGTACGTGCTTACAAACGTGCCGATCGGGTCCGTCTTAGGCAAGAACCGTTTCACAAAAGTCTGATTGACGATGACTACTTTTGTGGCACCGGCAGTATCAGAAAGTAAGAATTGTCGACCTCTGAATAGGGGAATCCTCATCACCTGGAAGTAATCCGGCGAAACGATGTAGCTCGCCGCGAGCGGTCGATCCTGCGGTTCAGGCACGGGCCGGTCTGCAACGTCGAAGGGAAGTCGGGGTGGAAAGGACTCCGGAAGTTGTCTTGTCACACCCGCAAACTGCACTACAGGCAAACCCTGAATTCGCCCCACAACATCCTTGAAAAACTCAGCCTGCTTAGCGGGGTCAGCATACTTCGACGCAGAAAGAGATAAATCGATGGTGAGCACTTGTTGTGGATCAAATCCCAGTCGAGTTCGCGCCTCCCTGATCACGAGTTGCACTGATTCTCCCGTGCTGACCATCAGCACCATCGCTAATGCGACCTGAGCAATAAGAATCGCGCTTCGTATCCTGGTTCGCCTCGCACCTGGCGATGCGGTTCGGGCACCTTCTTTCAGCCCGGTGTGAAGATCAGGGGTCGAGCTCTGAAGGGCGGGCATCAACGCGAACAACACTACTGTAAGACAGGTGACTGCAAGCGTGAAAAGCAAGACCGTGCCGTTGACTTCGATTTTCCCCGCAAACCATGTCGTCCGAGGCTCGAAGTTCAAACTAGCTCGGAGAAATTTCAACCCTACGACTGCCAGGAGGATGCCGAAGATGCCGCCGAGCAGCGCGAGGAGAAAACCTTCCCCGAGCAACTGCTGCATTAGCCGCCAACGGCCGGCTCCCAGAGCCGCACGAACCGCGAATTCGTTTTGGCGAGCCGCCGAGCGCGCTAAGAATAATCCGGCGACGTTGGCGCACGCTATCAGTAGGACAAATCCAACGACGCCCATTAGAAACAAGACCGCTGTACGAACGTTCGGTTCCACCAGTATTTCCCTGAGGCCCACGAATCTCGGAGTCCAGCCTTTATCAGCCAGACTGTCTTGTTCAAAACGCTGAAGGATCGTGGCCGCCTGGGCCTGGGCCTCACGGAGGCTTGTGCCATTCCTGAGTCGCGCCAAAACATTCAGATTCCGGACATGGCGCTGATCCTGAAGAAGGGACCGGGTAACAAACGACTCCGGAATCCACACCGCGCACGGCAGAAAGCTGTACTTGAATTCTGCGGGCATCACTCCGATAACTGTGTAGGTCTGCTGGGCAAGAGTGAGGGGCGTGCCGATGATTCCGGGATCGCCGCCGAACCGCCCCTGCCAAAGATCGTAGCTGATGACGGCGTCAGACTTCTGTTTTGCCACATTCTCACCGGTTGTGAAGGTGCGACCCACGCGTGCGGGGACTCCGAGAAGCTCAAAGTAGTTGGGCGTCGCTTGGGCGGTGGTGATGAGTTCAGGCTGGCCTTGTTCGGTCATCACCAGGTCGTCGTAGGAGGCGGCTGCTATTTCCGTGAAGAAGCGCCCTTGTTCACGCAATGCGGAGAATTCCGACGCGGAAACGGCGTTCCTATCCGAGCCTTTTTCAGGATTCGCCAATGTGATTACAACTATGTGTTCCGGGTCCTTGACGGGGGGATCGCGCAGCAAAATGCTGCTCACCATACTGAAAATTGCAGAATTCAAGCCTATTCCCAAGCAGAGTGTAATGATTACGGTAAGACTGAAGGCAGGAGTTTTCCGCAAGGCACGCAAGCCATAGCGAAGATCCGCGAAGAAGCTCTCGATGGAGGTCCAGCGCCAGACCTCCCGGCCGTCCTGTTCGCTCAGAGTTACATTGCCAAATTCGCGGCGAGCGGCGTACGCCGCCTCTTTTCTAGACATCCCGCCCGCAACCAACTCCTCGATCTTTTCTTTGAGATGTTGCCGAATCTCCTCTGAAAGATCGTCATAGAGACGACGACGCAAGAACAGTCGTTTGACCCAGTTCATGATTCACCTGGCGCTAGGACACGCGTAATCGCTGCAAGCATCCTCTCAAATCGTGACACTCATACTCCAGATGCTTCGCTCTCTTTGCCGTCAGTTTATAAATCCGCACGCCATGATTCGTGGGCAAGATGCTCCATTCGGCCTTGACCAAGTCCGCCTTGAGTAGCCGCTGGAGCGTCGGATACCGCGAGCCTTCTTCAACCTGGAGCAAATCGTTTGACGTTCGCTTGATTTGCTGTGCGAGGACGTGGCCGTGAAGGGGCTGCCTCTTCAACGTGCAGAGGATCGCCATCTCCAACGCGCTAGGGAAGAGATCTCGCTGCTCACGGGTTCTCATGGATGGGAGGTGCTCCCCAGGCTTCACTCAGCTACTTTTAGTCTAGGCCTAGACAAAAATGGTATGGATGCGCTGGCTTGAAGTCAAGAGGGGAGAAACGGGGGAGAAACGGGCTTCTCCTCAGCCAGGCACAGATTCTCCAACCACTTGGCACCTGCACGAGGGAACACCAGGGAACACTAAGCCTGGCTTGATGGGCCGGTCGGCTTTTTTGGATGGCACTGACCGTCATGCCAGTAGACTCCACGCAAAATGATCCGTATAGGTTAATACCTAATCGGCATCCAGTACCTGAGGATCTCCATGAACTTCGGATTTGCACCGGAGAGAACCAAGGGCACAGTGGAGCTCGATCCTATGGTTGAGTTTTGGCAAGGCGTCGAGCTGCTCAAGAACGAATGTGCACAAAAGGCCTTGGTCAGATTGCGACGTGCATTCGAATGCGAAAACCATAACCGTTACTACGTCTCGCTTCACGGATTGGCGCTTGCACGTGGCGAAGGGAGCTGGGAGCAAGCCTCGGAGCTTTGCGGAATAGCGGTACAACTAAAACCTACACAGATCCAGTCCTGCCTGAGTCTGGGAGAGTTGTATGCATCCGCAGGGCTGCGCGAGAAGGCTTCGGATAAGCTGGACGGCGCCTTGGAATTATTCGGCGAAGATGCACGACTAATGCAGGTCCGCAGCAAAGTACAGAACCGCCGTACTACTCCAGTGCCTTTCTTCTGGCGCGAGCATTTCTTGAGTCGTGCTCAAGTGACAGCGTTTCAGTTTACAGGGTTCAGCTCAAACTGTTTTTCGGCGAAATGTGGATTGTGAATACCCGTGGCCTAACAATGCAGCACCGGTTATCCAGAAATGGTTGCTTTAAAAAAGAGGTGTTCAATGAAAACGCAGAGAAAAGCAGCGGCTACATTGTCTGTTCTGTTGTTAGTCTTGGCAGTGGTGAGTTTTGAGAGCACGTTCGCGGCCAAGCCCGTTTTGCCGGAGAACCAACAAGTCGTGGTTCGTTTCGAATGTGACGCGCTGGCCTCCAGCGTAGGTCTCCTTGACGGTAGTGTGGGAGCTCCCGCGTTGCCGCCCTCTACACCTTGTGCTCAGGTGATAGCAAATTTCCTAGACACGGGCTTCCGGCAGATGTCAGCAGAGGAGTCTTCTGCAAGCGGGAGTTTTGTGTTTGGCGAAACTTATACATTGATAGCTGAGCGAGTGGTGGCGTCAAAGCCTGAGCATGATGTTCTGCGCTTGGTTTGCCAGGGAAATCTCTTGAGTGTACAAGATGGCAGTGCAGGAGCCCCCTTTATAGCAGCCAGCACTTGTTCTCAAGCGTTGGCAGATGCCCTGAATCAGCATTTCAAGTTATCGTCCACAGAAGGCTTAGTCGTATTACTCCCGTTCTATGCCGCCTACACTCTGGTTCGGTCACACTAGAAGTAGCCACGGAAAAATGAGAGGAGGATGAGGGGCGGGCCAGTGAGATCGGAGACCTCGACACGCTTGAGGAGTGAATTTTCGGCGTGAAAGCCTACTTGACAGCCCCGACCGTAAAGCCGGCAATGAAGCGGTCAAGGAACAGGTTATACAAGAAGGCGATCGGCAGGCTGGCGATCAGGCATGCGGCCATCAGCGCTCCCCAGTAGTACACATCTCCGCGAACCAAAAAGATCGGGATGCCCGTCCCTATCATCTGATTTGATTCGGAAGAGATAAACGTCAATGCATAGACAAACTCCTGGGTCACCAGCGTGAACGTGAAGATCACAACAGTGAGAATCCCCGAAGTGGAAATGGGAATCACCATTTTGGCGAACGCGCCGAAGCGCGTAAGACCGTCGACCATAGCGGCGTCTTCCAATTCCTTGGGGATGGATTTGAAGAAGCCCATGAGCAGCCAGATGGAAAAAGGAACGGTGAAGCTGGGGTAGACCAGAATGAGAGCCCAAAGAGAGTCCTGCAAGCCGAGATAGGCAACGACCCTCGAAAGAGGAATGAAGAGCAAGGTCTGGGGGACGAGGTAGGTAAGAAAGATCGCGATGCCCAGTCGCTCACCCCAGCGTCCGGAGAGACGGGCGAGCGAGTAGGCCGCGGGAACGGCGAGGACCAGGGTGATGGCAACGACCACGATACCGACGAAGGTAGTGTTAGCCAGCCAGCGCACGAAGCGAGTTTCGGTGAAGAGAAACTTCAGATGATCGAGAGTGGGCTTGGCATTAAAGACGAAAGGGTTGTTCTCCATGGTGTAGAGATCGACGTTTTGCTTGAAGCTGGTAATGACCATCCAGTAGAAAGGGAAAGCCAGTAAAACGGTGAAGACGGTGATCACCAGGACGTGAACAACTTTGCCCCAGATGCGTCGAGAGAGCCTCATGCGGATCAGTTGACCTCAGCGCGATGCGCGACTCGCAGCATGAAGTAAGCAATGATGATGAGCAAGGGAACGAGAAAGAGAGAGATGGCCGCGCCCGCGGCAAGGTCACTTCCCTGAATGCCCATGGCGAAGGCGAGCGAGGGGAGCGTTTGCGTGGAGTCGAATGGCCCGCCGGCGGTGAGAATGTAAACGACAGTCATGTCAGTGAAAGTGAAGATAAGGCCAAATAGCACGGCCACGCTGAGGATGGGCCGCATCATGGGTATGATGATCTGGAACTGCGTGCGCCAGAAGCCGGCGCCATCGACAGCGGCGGCTTCCGGAATGTCCTTGGGGATCGCGGTGCGCCCAGCGAGCAGGATGACCGTGGAAAAGGGCATGAGACGCCAACTATGCACAAGAAGAACGGAAGCGATGGCCAGATGCGGTTCACCCAGCCACATGGGAGCGTTGAAGGGCTTGTAGAAGTGGAGCGCCACGAGCACCCAGCTGATGACGCTGTAAATGGAGTCCAGAATCCATTTCCATCCGATGGCTCCCAGCGCGATCGGCGCCACCCATGGAAGAAGGATCAAGAAACGGATGAAGCCGCGCCCGCGGAAGGTCTTCTCCAAAGCGATAGCTAGAATATTGGCGCCGACGATGACGACGATTTGAGAGCAGATGGTGAATATAAAGGAATTGCGGATGGCGATGCGGAAGCTGGGACTCTTCAGGATGCTGCGAAAATTTTCCAGGCCAACATAATGCATTTCGGTGTTGCCGATACGGGCGTCACTGAAAGCATAAAAAATGGCCAGGAAAAAAGGTCCGGCAACCAGCAGCAGGATATACAGGACTGCAGGAGTAAACATGGCGGCACCGAGGAGCGGGCTTTGCGCCGCGCCGACGGACTTGATTTTGGCACGCCCTATTGCCACGAAACCACCTTAGGCTCGACGCGTTTCTCGGTGGAGCGATCAAAGAATTTCAGCTCGCGTTGGGGCACCGCAAAGTCGTAGGTTCCGCCGAGCGAAAGGTCTTGCGCTGAATTGAGTCGCGAGAACACTTTCTGGCCACCGAGCTTTCCGCTCGCCGGTGTGCCGGAGACAATCCATTCCGAGCCGAGGTATTCGATGTTTTCCACTTTGAAGCGAAAGGCTACGGCTTCTCCGTTGACAGAGGAAACCGGGCGAAAATGCTCCGGTCGGAAACCAACGATTACGTCGGAGAGTTCGGCGAGGTTCATGGGAGGCGATCCCAGGAAAGTGGCGACGAAAGTGTCCGCAGGGTTATCGTACACCTCGGTAGGCGTGCCCAGTTGGTGGACCACGCCTTTGTTCAAGACCAATACGCGATCGCCCATGGCCATGGCTTCCACCTGGTCGTGCGTGACATAGATGGTAGTGGTGCCCACTCGGCGGTGAAAACGCTCGAGTTCTTCTCGCGCAGAGGCGCGCAGCTTGGCGTCCAGATTGGAGAGGGGTTCATCTAGCAGGAAGACGGCCGGCTCTCGCACGATCGCGCGGGCCAACGCGACGCGCTGTCGCTCACCGCCTGAAAGTTCACGGGGCTTACGGTCGAGGAGCGCGCCGATGCCCAGAAGGGAAGCAGCCCACTCAACCTTCTGTTTGTGGAGGTCCTTCTTGACTTTCTGGGCCTTTAAGGGGAAAGCAATATTCTTGTAAACGGAGAGGTGCGGGTACAGAGCATAGCTCTGGAAAACCATGGCGATGCGGCGATCGCGCGGAGAAAGTTCGTTGACCACGCGACCGCCGATAAGGATTTCACCGGAAGTGGGCGTTTCCAGTCCGGCGATCATGCGCAGGAGTGTCGTCTTTCCTGACCCCGAAGGCCCGAGGAAAACAAGAAACTCGCCTTCGCGAGTCTCCAGGTTCACGCTGTTGACGGCTCCGAGCTCCCCTTCCTTGAATACCTTGGTCAGACTCCGCGTCTCAACAACAGCCATCGGGCCACCGTCCGGCTATTTCCATCTGGCAAAAATGCGCTTGTATTCCTCTTCGGCTGCCTTGGCCGCATTCTCCGGAGTTTCATCGCCGCGCGCAACCTTGGCAAACATCGTCGGGATGACCCACGCTTTGAAGGCCTCATCGATAGCCGCACTGCCGTAACCAGGATAGCCAACGTTGGTGGCCCAATCGAGAACGTCACCGAGCACTTTGTACTTGTCCGGAGGCGTGGCCCGGGGATCACTGGCAATTTCCTTCTTGAGATCCGGCACAGTGCTCGGGAAACAGGGGAAATTGTAAAACTGGCCCGCAACAAAGCCATCGTGGAAAGCGTCGATGTAATCGATCAAGAATTGCTGAGCACCTTCCTTGTTTTCCGCGAAGTCCCAGATGATATAGCAGTCCATGACGTGCTCCGCGGCGATGCGCCGGACCGGGCCCCGCAGCGCGCGGGAGACCATGATCTTGCTCTCGATGGGGAGATGCTCCCGTTCGGCCTGGCGCGTGATAGAGATGGCATTGGCGACGAAAGAGACACGGCCGGCGAGCATGGCTTGATTGTTGGATGGCGGAGTCCAGGTAAAGACCTCGGGGGTTTCGGATTCCTGGTAGAGAGCCTTCATATACTTCAGGGCTTCGATGGTTTCCTTGGAGTTGAGCGCGACGTTGCCAGCCTCATCCTGCTCAGCGCCGCCGAAGGACCACAGCAGGGCGCGCATGGCCATGCTGGTGTCGAGTTCTTGCGAGAGTCCGAGTCCGCAAGGATGACCACTCTTATCGCGGATTTTCTTTGCGCCGATGCGGAGGTCTTCCCAAGTGTCGGGACCATTCGGGAAACCCGCGTCGGCCCACCAATCCTTGTGCCAGTTGCCAGGATCGGGGACATAGGAATCGGAAAAAGCGAAATAGCGCTTGGTCTTTGGATTGTACGTAGATTTGTGCCCGAGATCGATCTTCTTACCGTGCTTCTTCTCTACTTCCTGATACACGTGGGTCATGTCGATCGTTTGTTTCTCGTAGGCCGCGGGCGGCGAGAGCAGCATGAACAGATCATGGCCCTTTTGCGCGGAGGCCTCAGAGGCAGCCTTTGCCGATAGGTCGACAAGGTTGATGTGATCGATGATGACATTGGTGTTGTTCTTCTGTCCCCACTGCTTGCAGAATGTCCCATCGAACCAAGTGTCGTAAGCGGGGACGAAGTGACTCCACTGGAGAATCTTCAGAGTCTTTTGCTGCGCCGCAGCACGTTCCGGAAACAAGAAAAATGGACCGGACGCGGCGCCCAGAGCAAGAGCACCACTCCCCGTCCACCTGATGAAGTCTCGACGTGACCGGCCTTCCTGCTTTTTCTTTGCCATCTCTCTACCCTCCGAAGAACAGATGGGTCCGGGAAGCTCACTTTGCGAGTGGAAGAAACCTGCCCGAACCGATAATGCTACTGGGCCGGTGCGCGAGTCAATCGGCGGAACTCGGCTGTTTCATGCCCCCGACCTCGTCCCAGATCTTGGTGCCGTGCGTCTCCTTCAGAAGCAGGCTGCCGACGACAAAGGTCATGCCCGCCACGATCATTGGATAGTACAGTCCGGCATAAATATTGCCAGTGGCAGCGCACGACGACAACCCGATCAGTGGCAACAGTCCTCCAAAGACGCCGTTGCCTATGTGATAGGGTAAGGACAGTGATGTGTAGCGTATCTTGGCGGGGAAGGCCTCGACGAGATAGGCCGCGATGGGCCCGTACACCATGCAAACGTAGACCACTTGGATGAGCACCAGAAGCACCAGCATGGGGATGTTCGGACTCGGTGCTTCCTTGGCAGCAACAAAAGCGCCGGTGGCATCGGTGGTTCGAGGCGTCAGGCTGATGGCGCCAGTTACCTTGTTCCTTGCCGACACAACATCTACAACATTATTGCCGGCATAGTGCTCCATTGCTTTGTAGATCGGGATGTAGGTGAGCACGGCGATGAGGCACCCTACCATCATGATGCCCTTGCGTCCAATCCGGTCCGAGAGAGTGCCGAACACGGTGAAGAGTGGCATCCCGAGCAACAACGCGATAGCAATGATGTAGTTTGCTGTGCGTGCATTCACCTTGAGAATCGTCTGCATGTAGAACAGTGCGTAGAACTGTCCTGTATACCAAACCACGCCCTGGCCGGCGGTAGCGCCAAAGAGTGAGATCAGAACGCGCTTGAGGTTTTCCCATTTTCCGAAGGAGTCCTTGAGCGGTTGTATAGATGTGGTGCCGGCGGTCTTGATCGAACTGAAGATGGGAGATTCCTTCATCTTCAAGCGGATATACAGGGAGATGGTGACCAAAATGATGGAGATCAGGAAGGGAATGCGCCATCCCCATGCCGAGAAGGCCTCCTTGCTCATCGAATACTGCGTAGCGAGGATGACGATGAGAGAGACGAATAGACCCAGCGTGGCGGTAATCTGAATGAAACTAGTGTAGAAGCCCCGCCGGCCGTCGGGCACATGCTCAGCTACGTAAACAGCTGCGCCGCCGTATTCGCCACCGAGGGCCAGCCCTTGCAGCACACGAATCAATATCAAGACGATGGGCGCGAACCAACCCGCTGCACTGTATGTGGGCATGAGACCAATCAAAAACGTGGCTCCACCCATGATGGTAAGCGTCACGAGGAAAGCATACTTGCGGCCGACAAGGTCCCCTATCCGTCCAAAAAAGAGTGCGCCAAAGGGACGCACCAGGAAACCAACGGCAAATGTGGCGAGATAGGCGATGTAGGCAAAGGTGTCATTTCCGGGCGGATAGAATTTCAACGAGAGGACCGCGGCAAGGCTGCCGAAAATATAAAAGTCATACCATTCGATCATGGTGCCGACAGAGGAGGCAAGAATTACTCGCCAAATATCATACTCGGCCGTACTACCCATGGGCATTGCATCTGCTCGGCTGGCCATGTGTCCTCCTCTTGAACTACGCTCTCGATGAGCGATTCGTAAAGTCCAGGCGAGCCGAGAGCTTGAGGCCGGTGGCTCGCCTGGAGAGAGTGTTGAGAGTTCAGAACGTGAAGATGGTGCCGCCCTCGGACCCTGGGTCGCGCCAGGTGCGAGACGGAACGCCATTAGACAACGGCAATGCACGAGTCGGTCCCGACACAGGATTGGTCTCGCAGAGCGACTGCTTGAAAGCGTAAGTCACCCAGTTGTTAAGTTTGTAGTACAAGGTACCGACAGACATAGAACTTTTATGCCGTGCACCAGCTGCCATGGTCTTAACCTCCTCCGTATGCGGACCCTCGGTCCGCGCCCCAGTTCAGTCTGTCAACGCCCGATGTGGAGATGTCTTCCTTGCGAGGCCGACGGGCCCTGCATTCGCAAGGGCTCCGCGAACGTTTGGTTCGCTCAGAATGTGAAGATCGTTCCGAACTCGTTGCGCCACGAGTGCGCCTGAGTTGCCGGAATGCCTCGGAAGATCTTCCCGCCGTGGTTGGCAGCGCGAGTGTTAATGTAGCTTGTTTCCTGAACGAAGGTGACCCACTTGTTCAGTCGGTAGGTCAGCGAAGCCGAGTCGAGATCCGTACGGGCGAGACCGTTTGCACCTGAACGGCGGACATCTTGGGCCCTCGCTCGGTCAGTCCCATACGAGAAGTGCAAAACCCATCCGGAGTTGTAGCCCTCTGAACTGAAGTTGAAGATGCGTGAAAGGGGGAAGCTCGCCTCGAGGAATCCGCCCAAGCCCCGAACAGGGCGGAAGCTTTGAGCAACTACGGGATTGCCGTTGCAATTAAATGTGGCTCCGGCCCCTGTCGCGCCCGTGCATCCGAACAAAACAGTGCGACTGTCCAAGGCCGTGACCGCCGCAGCTACGGTGGTGGGAATGGTGACTGCTCCGTTCAAGTCGTTGAAGACGTCATTGAGCTGGCCACCAAACGGGAAGCGCAAATCGCCGCCCTGGTAATACTTTCCAGTGAATGTGACCCACGGTGTCGGCAATTGCGCTTCGGCGGTCCAGATGTTTTGGGGATTGTCGAGTTGGAGGCCCCGAGGGAAAAAGTCCCTGATTGAACAAGTTGCCGTCGCGCAGCCTGCCGCTCCGGGAATCACGGTAGTGGGGAGGTTGCCGAAGGGGATGATTTCGTTTATTTCCGCGTGATGACCGCTAACGATGACCTGCGCGGGCACGACGCCCTGCCAGCTATGCGAGAGCGGAAACTGGAAGACGATCCGGCTCTCTACTGCTGGCTGGTTGCTTTCTGGGCCAGCCCGGTCACCAAACCGTGCCCGTTGTTCGTCAGTGAGCGCGGCGGTACCCGCTACCGGCAGCACGATTGCAAACTCGGGCTGAACTTTCAGATCCCCAGAGTGAAATTGGACGCCGGTCCGAAACATCGGTGCGCGCTCCCAGAGGGAGCCCATTCCGATTGCTGTTCCCGTGGTTTCGAAGAGGCTTGGCAGCGTCGAAGAATAAAGGGTCCAATCCTGGCCGAACTCCGCGAACCACGGCAGGCTTCCGCCCAGCTTGGTGTCGAGCCGAGCCCACGCCAGTCGCGTTCGGAATTGGCCGTTCCGAGGTGAGCTGATGTTTACGCTGTTCTGGTTTGTGAAGTCGCCTTCGTAATCGGCTTCGACCCTGCCGGTCACCACAATGTTTGAGTTTTTAGGAACCCATTCGAGCTGGCTGCCGATGCGGAAGGACCGTGCTTTGATATGGACTTGAGGATCGCTTGTGGGCCCAGTATCGGCGAGCAGGAGCGGAAGCGGGAAGTCTTGGCTGCCGAACGTGGGGCCGCCACTCGATGCCGTGTCGGAGACTGCGCTGGCTTTGAAGAACCCGTACAACTTCATATTCGCCCCGCTGCCCAGCTTGATGTCGGGAATCAGCCCGCCTTGCTTCGGGATATCAATCGGCAAGACGCGCAGAGGAGCCACTGCTGGGATTACTTGCGGTTCTTGGGGCGGCGGCACGGCGGAAGCGCCACCCACGCCATTGCTGATGGGCACGCGGTAAACAGCAGCGATTGCAGTCGGACTGCTCGTTCCTGCGTTGTAAGCGTTTATCATGCCCGGCGTGCCCACAGCCTGGTCGTAATCGGCTTGTGAGATTACGCCCTTCATCAGGAGTAGCTTGGCCAGCCGCTGGTCCGCGTCGTTGGCAGACGACGCTTGGCTGATCTGCGCTACTTCCTCCGCGGTCAAGATTCCCTTTGCCTGCAAGACGCGAACGAGCGGGTTGACAACGGATTTGCCGTCAGCCGGCCTCTGCGCCCAGCTGCGATCGCACAAGGCAAGGGTTACAAGCAAACACACCACCACCGATTTCCTTCTCATCTCGAATACCCCCTGTGACTCAGCATTGCAATGCCGGTCAGGTGTTCAGACGTGAAAGGCCCTAAAACGCCCCGTTCATATACGCCTTGTCTTTGGTTGTCAAGAAATGACTTTGCAAAACGGGGAGTGAGAGAAGCAGGCTTTTTGGAGTTCCCGCTCAATCTTGCAGAAAAAATATCGGGCTTTCATTACTCCTTGCTCCTATTCTTTGCCGGAGCTGCTAGGGGAAATAAATGCCGTTGCCGGAGGGCGAAATTTGGCGCCCCACGTGGCTGTTCAATGCCATGCTGCTCGCATTTGCAAATGCCGGGCAAGCGGGGGCGTGCTCGACCTACGAGGTTCTCGACTGGGTCGGCGCAGGACTGAGAAGTCCGCTCGCCTCCCCAGGCCATCTACTTCCACTTCTTCGCGCTCACACTTTAGTTGCGCTGGCCGGGTACGTCGCCAGTAGGCTCTTCCAATTTGAAACAAGAACTCGACAAAGCGAAGGCTTTGTGCAAGATTCCGTCTATTCAGAAGCCGCAAGAGTGGATCGGTCGGGGGACGATGGGCGGGATCAAGACCGGAGATGAAATGAAAATGAAGTGGTTATCGGCATTGGCATTGGTGGGATTGCTGCTTGCAGGGTTCGGTGCACCGAACGCAACGAGCAATCCTGCGGCGGTGGCTGCCAAAGATATTCCCGTAGGCGTGGTGTTGCCGCTGACCGGACGTGAGGCCAAGCCGGGTCAGTTCCAGAAAGAAGGGATCGAGCTGGCGATCAAGCAGATTAATGAAAAGGGTGGAATATTCGTTCGCGAACTGAACCAGAAACTGCAGCTGCGAGAGGTGTTTTATGACGATGGATCGGACCAGGCAAAGTCCGCTGGACTCGCCGAACGCGCGATGAGCTCGGACGACGTGGTGGCGGTGCTGGGAGGCTACTCCACGGCACTGGGCGAGGCGGAGTCGGTGATGCCGGACCGTTACCAAACTCCGTGGATTACCACCGGAGCTGCGGCGACGAGCATTTTCAACCGGGGATACCAATGGATCTTTGGGACGCTCAGCCCAGTGGATTTGCTGGGGTACACGACCGCAGAATTTCTGGGGACGCTGGTGGACACGGGGAAGCTTCGCAAGGGACTGAAGGTGGCGCTGGCGCTGGAGAACACCGACCACGGCGTGGACTACGGCAATGGAATCAAGAAATGGATTCAGGAGCGCGGCGGATATTTCACGGTGGTCTTCAGTGAATCGTTTGATCTGGGATCGCCGGATTTTTCCGGGCTGCTGCAAAAGGTGAAAAACGCGCATGCTGACATTTTTCTGGCGGATGCGCACCTACAGGACTACATCACGATGCACCGGCAGTACGTGCAGGCGGGCCTGCACCACACGATGATCAGTTACGGGGCGCGTGGGCCGGAGACCGACGCGCGGAAAGCGCTGGGTGATGCAACAGACTATATTTTTGCAGGGATCTGGTGGTCGAAGAACCTGCCCTACCCGCAGGTGAAGAAGTTTGTGGACGATTACAAAGGGTTCACCGGCAGAGAGCCCGATTCCTGGTATGCGGCCACGGCTTATGAGGCGGTGCGGGGACTGGCCGCCGCGATTGAAAAGGGAGGCGCGCTAAAGAAGGCGACGATCCGGGACGAGATGCGAAAGCTCGACCTCCGAGAGTCGCTCCTGCCCGGGCAGGTGCTGCGGTTCGGCAAGGGGGGCCAGGTGGACACGCCATTCGTGATCGTGCAGAACAAGCCCGGCGGGAGAGTGGATCTGGTGTACCCCAAGGACGCCGCTAACGGAGAGGCCGTCGTGCCACCAGCGGCCCAAAAATAGTCCCTCATGGATGCAGCCGATTTCGTCAATCTACTGGTGTCAGCCCTGTTGCTTGCGGGCATCTATGCGGCGATGTCGGTGGGCATGACGATCATCTACGGGGTGATGAAAATCGTCAACCTGGCACACGCCGGATTTCTGATGCTGGGCGCTTACTATGTCCTGGAACTTCATGAGCGGTTGAATATCGATCCGCTGGTCGGGTCGGTTCTGGCGTTCCCCGTATTTTTGCTGGCCGGCATGCTGGTCCACTGGACGCTGGTGAAACGAATACCCGTATCCGACCAGCCGACGCTGGCTTCCTTGCTCCTAATGTTCGGCCTGTGGCTGGTGCTGCAGAACATCGGCTACCTCATTTGGGGAAGCAGCGACCGATCCATTCTTACGTCGCGGACCTTGTCCTCGATGCATCTGGGACCCATCACGATCCCCACCGTTCGGGTGATAGTTTTCATACCGGCGGTGTGCTCGCTCGGATTACTCGAGTTCGTGCTGCGCAAGACGTGGTACGGGCGGGCGGTGCGGGCGCTGATGCAAAACCGCTATGCGGGGCGCCTGGCGGGAATTCCGGTGGAGAAAATGGCGCGGCTGACTTTCGGAGTGGGCATCGGATTTGCGGGGGCGGCCGGGGGACTGCTTGCGCAGCTGTATTCGTTCAGTCCGGACTTCGGGCACGGGTTTTTACTGCGCTCGTTCGTGATCATTGTATTGGGAGGACTTGAGTCTTTCTGGGGCGCGGCTGCGGGGGCGCTGGTGCTAGCACTTGTGGAAACGTTCAGTATTCTCGTGTTGCCGGCAGGATACCAGCCGGCGATTGCCTTCTCACTTCTGGTGCTGGCCCTGGTTTTGCTTCCTGGCGGGATCGCCGGAATCTTTGCGAAGAAACATCGCTGGGCATGAGGGCTGCGAGCACGCAAATGGGTCGCTTTCTGAATTACCGAGTTGCCGGGTGGGGAACGCTTCTCATAGTTTTAGGGATTCTGCCGTGGTTCGGAATCAGCTCGAACCTCACGCGGTTATTGTTCACCGCGCTGGTCTGGATCATCGCGAGCGTAGCATGGAATCTACTTGGGGGGGTTACCGGGCAAGTATCGTTTGGTTTCGCCGTGTTTTACGGACTGGGGGCCTATGCGGCGGCAATGGGGATCAACGGCGGACTGCATCCTCTCGCAGCGTTCACAATTTCCGGGTTGGTGGCCGCGCTCGCGTCGATATTCATCGGCCTGCCGACGTTTCGTCTGCGGGGGCCGTATTTTGCGATTGCGACCATCGGGGTGAGCGAGGCAGTGCGCGTGGTGATGACGAATCTCTCGTTCACGGGCGGCGCCAGCGGCTACCGCATCGCCGAACATGGCCGCTTCCGGCCACTCGAACATTACTACACCGCGCTAGGATTCTCCGCCGTGGCAGTAGTGATTTCCGCGTGGATCCATGAGTCAAAGTTTGGGCTCTCGCTGCAGGCCGTCCGCGAGGACGAAGAGGCTGCGGCGGACATCGGCGTAAACCCGCTAAAGGCCAAGCTGATGGTGCATCTGCTGGCCGCCACACTGACAGGCATCGCCGGAGGTGTGTACGCCCGCTATGCGGCGTACATCCACCCGCAGGGAGTGTTTGGGTTCCACACCAGCGTGGCCATTCTGCTGATGCCCATCATCGGCGGGGCGGGCACCGTGGCTGGGCCGGTGATCGGCGGTTTTGTTTATGGATTGGTGCAGGAGGAACTGGTCGCGGCGTTTCCGCAGTTCCATCTTCTTTTGTACGGCGCGCTTCTGATCGTGATCATTCTCTTTGAGCCGCGGGGCGTAACAGGATGGCTGGGCAGGCTGCGCGGGTTTATTGAGAGAATATGGAGGAAGAGTGCCACCGCTTCTGTCGGTTGAGCGCCTGACCAAGTACTTCGCCGGGCTGGCGGCGTTAAAGGACGTCAGCTTCGAAGTGGAAGAAGGCCAGATTTGTGGATTGATCGGGCCCAACGGAGCAGGAAAGACCACGCTTTTCAGCATCATCGCGGGCTCGGTTTCTCCTAGTTCTGGCACCATCACCTATTCGGGAAAGGATGTCACACGCTGGAAATCGTTCCAGGCCGTTCGCGCCGGTGTGGCACGCACGCATCAGATCACGCGGCCGTTTCGCTCGATGACCACGCGGCAAAACGTGGAAATAGGGCTGCACTTCGGCCGCGGACCGGCGAGCGGGAGCACCTGGGGTGAGGTTGCCGAGATTTTGGAAGGGGTGGGACTGGGGCGCGTGGCGGACAGGCCAGCGGCATCGCTCTGCGTCGGAGATCAAAAGCGGCTCGAACTGGCGCGCACCCTGGCGGCAAAGCCAAAACTTCTACTCTGTGATGAGGTTTGCAGCGGGCTCACGGAAACAGAGATGAACGAGGTGCTCGATTTGCTGCGGCGCATTCGCGGGCGAGGCACCACGATTCTCTACGTGGAGCACAATATGCGGGCGATCATGTCCACCTGCGACCAGGTGGTCGTTTTGAATTTCGGAGAGAAGTTGACGGAAGGACCGCCCCTGAAAATCCAGAATGATCCGGCCGTAATTGAGGCCTATCTAGGCAAGACTGCAGCAGATTGAGAGCGGATCGAGCCAATGGCAGAAGCGCTTTTGCGAGTGGAAGCACTGGATGCGGCCTACGATGCCGTGCAGGTGGTCTGGGGACTCAACCTACAAGTCCAAGCGGGCACGGTTACCAGCCTGATTGGATCGAATGGCGCGGGGAAGACAACGACGATGAATGTCATCGCTGGCACGTTGCCCGCGCGAAGAGGGGAAATTATCTTTCGGGGGGAAGACATCACCACGAAGCCACCGGACTTGCGGGTCGGAATGCGACTCAGCCTGATTCCCGAACAGCGGCAATTGTGGCCGCGGATGACCGTGGAGGAAAACCTCTTGCTGGGAGCGTTTCCCCGCAGGCTAAGGGGGAAGGCCAAAGAGAATCTAAAAAACATTTATGAGATGTTTCCACGGCTCGGGGAGAGGAGGAAACAATACGCCGGAACCCTGTCTGGCGGAGAGCAACAAATGTGCGCCATCGGGCGCGGGCTGATGGCGGAACCGCTTCTCCTGATGCTCGACGAGCCTTCGCTCGGGCTGGCGCCAATGCTTGTGGATGAGATTTTCCACTATGTGCGTGTGATCGCCGCGCGTGGCGTGACCATCCTTCTGGCCGCGCAAAATGCCAACTACGCGCTGCAATTCTCCGATTATTGCTATGTCATGGAGTCCGGCCGCATCGCGTTGGAGGGACGAAGCGAAAAACTACGCTGCGACCACCACGTGCGCCGCGCCTATATGGGAGCGGCGAGCTGATTATGGGCACAAATGATGCTTGGCGATGCAGGAATTAACTCCGGCCCTCGGGCACCGATACCTGACGACCTAATGCACGCGCTAAACGATATCTACCCTCAACAGCCACAGTAAGGAGAATTCCAGTATGGCAACCGGTCGGGCACTACTTAAGAATTGGTTCCTGGTCTCCGGATGCATGGGAATCCTCGTCGCCCTTGCACTCGGCTTTATGGCTCCGTACCGCCTTGTGAGCCAGCGGATTCTTCTTGTATTGTGGCCCTTCTCAATCATTGGCCTTGCAGACCCGTCTGAATTCTCACACAAAATCATCTTCGCAGCTGTCGAATTCGGTGGCAATTTCATTTTGTACGGAGCGATAGGGACACTGATCGGATTATGCTTCCGCCGGAAGTCAACTTGACTTGTGTCTACGTGCGGCGCTTCTGCCCGTAGATGATCTGATGTCAGCCCGCAAATTCACCGGCAAAGAATGCGATTCCGAATCCCAGCTCGATCATTTCCGGTTCCGAACGGTCGGCTCCATGATGGACCGTTGGGTGCCTCCGGACCCAATAAACTTGACGGCGAAGCGGTTGATAAATCCGGCGAAGACGCTGAATAAGTACGTGTACGGCGGCAATAATCGCGTCCTTTCGGCCAGCCTGCATGAATTTTGCTAAAGGAACCCAGGGTCGAAAATCCGAAAATCACTGCGCTTGTGCTTGTAGGTTACGCCTGCCCGCCGGCCGCTGAACGGCATCTTGGTGCGCGCTGAGCAGACTGGCCATCTCCTTGTCCAGTTCGCCGATCTGTTCGTCGATCGTCGATCAATCGGCACCCGTCCGGCATCAATCGCAACGCCCCCAACGCCATCCTCAGCAGCCGCCGGTACACAGCATGGAACTCCGTACGGGCATCGAGCGCGTCGCACAACTGTTCCGGCGTGGCGCGTAAGCGCTCATCCGCCAAAGCGGCCAGAGCGACTGGGCCGGTATCTCCTTCGGCGAGCGCCTTCAGCATCCGCCGGGCACTGAGCCGAACAGATCGGAGACGAGGCTGGATAACTTGATAGGTGCCTCTTCCAAGAGTGACTCCACTTGGTTCTGCAGCCGCACCCGATCGCACCTTAACTGGTATTTCCTGCGCGTAACTGTCCGCCATAGACGTTACTCGGCATCGGGCACAAAGCTCAGAATCAATTCCCGGGCCACCAGCCGCTTCACCAGGCGTTCGGCATCCGGGAAATCCTGGGAAATCCCTCTTGCGTCCCCGCCGTCCGCCATTGGACTGAGCCGGCGCCAGATGCAACGTTTCGGCTCTCCGCCTCGCGCCTTCCCGCTTCTCGCGTAGCGGCTTCCAATACCTTTCCAGCGTTTCCCACACTGGTTTCCCCTGGATGCGCGTTAGACCAGGCCAGTGCCAGGATCATAGTGAACACCAGCGCATTGGCGGGGATATACAGATTGAAGTCGGCCAAACTGTGCACCAGAATTGCCGCAATACCCCCGATGCACCCCAGAGAAACGGCTTTGTCGAAGCTTTCTTCCGTTTTCTTGTATTGACAGGCGGTTTGGGCGAGCACCCAGAAGATCGAACCAAACACCAAAATAGCGCCAGGCAAGCCAAGCTCGCTAGCGACCTCCAAGTAATCGCAGTGGGCGTGCTCGACGAGGAGAGTGAGGAAAACGGTTTGAACGGAAGGATAAACTGTCGAAAAGGAACCCAACCCGGTTCCGAGAAGAGGATGATGGCGAATCAGCCCGAGCGTATCGCGCCAAATCGAAATGCGATTCTGACCGCTGAAATTGTATTCTTGTCCGAGAGTTTCAAAACGGCTCATCACCGGATCACTGCCGATCCACACGACCAGCCCGAGGACACCAAGAAAAAGCAATGCGGCGACTGCCGCCCTTGTTCGCGCCCGCATGGACGCAGTTCCATCAAGTGCCAGAATGGCAATGAGTGAAACCAAGACAGAAATAATTCCCATCCGCGAACGCGAAAGGACTAGGGCGACGAAGAGAAGGGTGGCAAGAAAAAGCCAGAACACGAGAGAAAGGAACTCCGTCCTGGAAGCAATTTTGCCGAGTGTGGCTGTTCTGCTTGAAGGGTTCTGAAACAGAATCCTCGTCCGGCGCAAAGTAAGAGCCACAGCAAACGGCAAGACCATTTCCAAAAAACCAGCGAAATGGTTGCGGTTGATGTATGTGCCGGTGGCCTCTTCCAAATAGTATTTTTTGACGTAGGCGAAAATCTGCTGCCATCCGGTGAGATATTGGATCAGCCCGTAGAGAGCTTCGAAAACGCCGAACGACACAATGGCAAAGACGAGCCGCCTCTTCGCATTGCGGTCCCGGCACAGGGCCAAGGTCAGGAAGTAAGCCGTCAAGTAACTGACCAAGAGCAAGAGGTGCGACACCGTTTGGTACTGCGCCATGCTGACAGTGAAATGAGACTCGCCAACTAGATCGTCGGGCACTCTCCCAAACAGGGGAGCCAGGGAAACGGGAAGCGGACAGACTTGTAGCAGAACCAAGGCGAGCAGGAGAAGAGGGCTCGCGATGGGAATGTGGGCGGAGGTAACTCGCGAAAACCGGCCTGAGAGAACGAAGAGGACCCCCAGTCCCAGGATGATGACTTGCGCTACTGCGAAAAACGAAGGCGCCGTACCACCGAAGGCCAGAACTGCCACACACACGGCACCGATGAGGCCAACTTCAAGCAATCGAACCATAGAAGGCTCGCGATGGTTCAGTCACTCGCTTTTTGTTGGGGCGGCATCTGGAAATTCGCTGTGACCACAGTTTCGTGCGAAGGACAGTCAGGATTGAGACCATACGGGCCATAGTTGTAATAGCCGTTAGTGCAGATGTCCACGTTATTTAGCACTACGCCGATCAAGTTTCCACCCACGCCGCGGATTCCGGACTGCGCGTGCATAAATTGCTCGCGAGGCGTCGTCCCGCTCTTTACCACTAGGAGCACTCCATTTACAAGCGGAGCGAGGATGCGGCTGTCTGCCAGGGCAAGCATAGGCGAAGAATCGAGGATTATAAAGCCGTACTCCGCGCTCGCGGATCGGATCAGCGCACTCATGCTCTGGGAAGAAAGCATCTCCGACGGGTTCGGGGGCACGGGGCCACAAACCAAGAGATCAAGGCCACGCGATCCGGAGGGACGCACCACGGCGCGCCAATCCTGCTGGCCGGTAAGGTAGCTGACCAATCCCAGGCTTCCACTGGTTCCGAACAATTTGTGTAGCGAGGGATAACGCAAATCCGCGTCCAAAAGCAAGACTCTATGGCCGAGCTGTGCCAGCGAAATCGCCAGGTTGCACGCGACAGTGGTCTTGCCCTCGGCAGGCTGCGTGCTCGTAACCAGAAGCGAACTCGGAGGCCGGTCCGGAGTCGAAAGCAGAACCGAGGTACGGAGATTCCGGAACGCTTCGACGAGAGAGGCGTGTTGCGTTTCGTCGCGATCAATGCGGTGCCAGTAAGAGTGCGAGTTTTTGCCAGCTACATTTCCTTTGAACTCGAACGCTTTATCCCGTGGGAGGAACCTGTGGATGCCATGCTGGTCGCTATCTGACGGAGGCACAACTGGAATCAGGGCCAGAGAAGGAAGGCCAAACAGCCGCTCGACGTCGTCATCGCCCTTGAGCGTGTTGTCCATGCGCTCCTGGAAGAGCGCGGTGCCGATACCAAGTCCTAGTCCGAGAAACATAGCCACAGCCAGATTCAGGAGGATTTTCGGCTTAACGGGTTTCGCCGGCGGTTGGGCCGAATCCACGAGGCGGATGTTGCTAGCCTTCAGGCTCGCGGAGACGCCGGCTTCTTTCAGCTGCAGCAGCAGGCCTTCGTAGAGCTGTTTGTTTGTGTCCACTTCGCGCTTCAGAATGTTGTACTGGACTGATTTCTCGGCGATCAGGTTTACCTGCTTTTGTTGGTCGTCCAGCGCCTGCTGAACCAGGTTCTCGCGGCGCACCGCAGCGGAATAATCGTTGACCATCCTGTCGGCGGCACGCTGGCGCTCCTCCCGAAGCGAGGCCGCGATTTCATCAATTTGGCTCTGAATTTCCTTCACCCGGGGATAATCCGGATTAAACGTGGTTGACAACTGAGCATGCTCGCGCTTGAGTTCCGCCAGGCGCTCGCTCAAGTCCTGAATCAGCTTATTTTCGAACACTCCAGGCAAAGCTCCGGACTCCCCCGTTTGGACCAACCGGTAAAGAGCTTCCTTTTCGTATCGCTCGGATTGAGCTTTGGTGAGCTGCTCCTGCAGTTGTCGCAGCCGCTCGTTCGCGACGTTCTGGCTGGCGCCTTTATCTGTTTCAAGGAAGACTAGGCCGTTGCGTCGCGCGTAACTTTGAAGCGCATCTTCCGATTTCTCCAGTTTTGCTTTCACGCCTACCAGCTGCTGCGAAAGCCACTCCGCAGCCTTTTGTGTTGCCTGCCATCGTGCTTCCAGGCTTTGGTCGACATAGTCCGCGGCAAGGGTGTTGACGACGCGCGCGGCAAGCTCTGGGTCGTGCGAGTCAAATCGAACTGCCACAAGACGGCTGCGGTTGACGGGATCGATGGTCAGCCGATCCAGAAATCGCTCGAGGACTCGCTCGGAAAGCTCCCGATCGCGGACTTGCGGTACTGGACCAACTGCAAAAGTTTGCGTCGTGGAAGGCTTTCTCGTCTCTGGCCAGAGTTGCCACCACTTGCGGGTGTTGAATTCGCGGAGGGTTTCCAGGTGGAGCTGGTCAATTGCGCGACGCGCCAGGCTTTCACTGGCAAGTATGCTGTATTGCGTTCTCAGGTACGCGTCGGACACGGCATCGAGCTCATAGAGTTCTTTGATGGTCGGGATGTCCGGATTCTCTTTCTGAATCTCCAGCAATGCCTGTGCCCGGTAGACCGGCCTCTGCTTGAGCGTCGCGATGAGGATCACTGTAAACAAGATGAAGAAGACGACGAGGATTGACGGCAGGCGCTTGCGAAGGATGCGGCCATAGCTGCGGAGGTCGAGTGCCTCGCCAGATTCCAGAATCTCGTAGGAATCAGGCAGCTCTACGATCCGGGTGTTGAGAGCGTCCGGCCCGCGCCGCTCGAGCTGGTGACGGCGGCCATAAAGCTCGACTTGATCGCGGTCGTCCATGTTCTTACCAATGGAAAATCAGCAGCCCGGCGAGCGTTTGCGCGGCCACTTCCGCTCCTCGGCCGAACGTGGTCTTCGCAGCACTGTTCGGCACGAAAATTATGTCTTTCGGGTCGAGCAGCGGATCTGCAGCTTTCCCCGCCAGGATCTTTCCCAAGTCAAGAGGCGTCTCCTTCCGTTCACCACTCTGTTGGTCGGTGCGGATGATTCGCGCTTCGGCCTTCGCAGCCGTACGAGTGAGGCCCTCGCTCAAGGCCAGCGCCTGCAGGACAGAAATCTTTTCATTTGATTTCAGAGCGAATCCGCCTGGTTTTCGAACCTCGCCAATCACGTAAACAACCCCGGCGCGGGTAACCTTGACGATGTCGCCGGGATGAACCAGGGGATTGCTGCGAGAATCAGCGGACTCGAGAAGGTCTTTCAAGTTGACCTGCACGGCATTTTCGGATGTGGGTCGATCGCCGTTGAGGCCCGAGGCTAAGGTTTTGGGCTCGCCAGTGTTTTGCGCGCCGGAGGTAGGTTGATCTGTTGCGGAGGAATGATTTGCGGCTGGCTCTGGTTCCGCAGACAAAGCCGCACCTCGCAGAATGATGGCCGTTTCTCCGGCATCGTCGGCCAAGCCTTCGGCGAGGGAGAGAACCTCGAGCAGCGTCTTGCTTCCACGGATCTGGAAGACCCCTGGCCGCCTCACCGCCCCCATCACTGAAACCGGATGGCTTTGCATCTCGCGTACAAACACGCTGACGTGCGGATCCTTCATATAGGTGCGGTGAAGGAGTTCCTGGAGGACACATTCTAACTCCCTGGGAGTCATTCCTGCCGCTCGAACTGACCCGAGCAAGGGGAGCGAAATGTCACCGCCTGCTGAAACGCGGACTTCGCGATTCAGTTCCTGGGCTTCGAAAATATTGATGTTGAGTACGTCTTCGGGACCGATTCGGTATTCCCCGGTGCTTACGGCCGGTGCCGATGAGTTGGAATCCAGTAGCTCCTTTAGGCGGCGATTCCAATCCTCGGCAGTTTCCAAGTTTGGCTGAGGCGCATTCTGGTTCTGACTTGCCGCTTGTGGAGTGGAGAGAACTTCTTGGTTGCCTTGGATAGAATCGATTGTCTTGGCCGACAGCACATCCTGCGGGAAACACCATAATCTTATGGTGATTGCAAAGATCCCGAGAGCCAACCCTTTGGACCCAGTTCTTTTCACTTGAATAGCTCTGACTCCGGCTTTGGAACGTAGACTGGACAAATCCAGACTACGAACCAAAGCAGCGAAAGTCGATTAGGTGCACCCTTGAATTAGAATGCAGGTGAAGACCTGAGGTTGAATGAGCCGAACTATCCGGAAGCAAAGGGTTAGACAGGTGTTTGGCGGCCAGGTGTTCGCTTTGGCAGGCGGCTACCGTCAGCTTCGAAATTCTTCAGCCGCAAGCTGTCCAGAAGCAAGTAAATGATGAACTGCGAGCCGTAAACCAAGTAGCGTCTCCACAAGCGGCGTGGCTCTTGCAGAAGCCGAAAGAACCATTCGAGGCCGTGTTCGCGCATCCAAGGTGGTGCCTGTTTCCGTCTCCCCGAAAGCATATCAAAGGCCGCGCCTACGCAAACCAGCACAGGGACGCGCAACTGTGCCTTGTGGTTGTGCATCCAGCGCTCCTGTTTTGGCGCTCCCAGTCCCACCCAGAGCACATCCGGGGCAGCACTGCGTATCATCTCCACTATTTCTTCATCTTCCGTTGCATTCAGCGGTCGATAAGGTGGCGAGCAAGTCCCAACCACGTTCAGCCCCGGGAACCGAGCCTTAAGTGAAGCGGCCAGGTGGTCGGCAACACCCGGCTCCCCCCCGTAGAAAAAGTGTCGGTAGCCCTTCTCGGCGCTTTCCTCACAAAACGCCAAGAGCAAATCTGGTCCGTAGACGCGCCTGCGCAGGAAGTGACCTTGGCGCCGCCCCAACCACACTAGCGGCATGCCATCGGGCACGACCAGGTCCGTGGCGTTGAGAATTTCCTTAAAGGAGGGATCATGTTGCGCTTCCACGACACCGTGCATGCTGGTAGCTGCGATGGAATGACACCCATCACGCTCGCGGATCCATCCGTTCATTTGCTCGACGACTTGCCCGATTTGCACCGCGTGCGTTCGAACTCCCAGTACGTCGAACGTCGCACTTTCAAATTGCCGGTTGTTCGGTCCCCTCGCCACTGTTTTGGCGGAGTGCGCTGGTTTTGCCAAAACTGCGTAAATGGAGACCCCCAAATTGCCGAGCGGAGTACTCTCTAGGCGCGCGACGATCCTCCGGTAAGTGTTCTTAAAAGGCAGCGGAAATGAGTCGAGCGGAGGAAAAATAAATCCGGACTCTTGAATTTGAAATCCGACTTTCCGAGCTATGGCGAAGAGACCGCGGCGCGTATAGATTCGTGCGTAGCAGATGTGCCGGCGAAACGACTCGGGTAGCCACGAAACCAGGGGGACATTTCGACCAAGCGAAAAAGTTCCCAGCCGGCAGGGATGGCTCTCAAATGGATAGAACTTGTTCGGAACAAAAAGGGCCAACAGCCCTCCCGGTTTTAATACGCGAAAACACTCTGCCAGCACTTTCGTGTCGCAGTCCGTATGCTCGAGAACTTCAATCATGGTGACTACATCAAAACTCTCCGAGGCAAATGGCAGATCTTCACCGCTCCCTTGCACGCGCGGGATGGCTTCCCGAAACGCCTGCAAATGCGGCATATGAAGATCAATCCCGCAAACGTAATCCGCTCGCCGCGCAATTTCTTCCGTGTAACACCCATTGCCGCACCCAAGGTCGAGGACCCGCTTGCCATTGAAATTCAAGATCTGATCCATTTTCCCCATGCGCTTGCTGACAGCATACGAGCCGTAGGATACGGGACCTCCAAGCTTGATCGGGCTTATTCCCGACGTGTTTTCAAATTGCCCTCTTCTAACTAGCATCACGCCTCTTCATCAAGGAGGCCAGTTGCTCCCCGAGCCGTTTGCCATTGGTACGATTCGGTCGTGCAATCCTCATGCACTCTGTACATTGCCGCCAGGCTGTTTGGAAACACCCGAAGTCCCATCTTCAGAATGCGAGCTTCCGGAAACAAACAGCAGAGATCAGGCGGCGAGAGCAGATTAATCTCCAGCGGTTCTCGCATGTAACCGGGCGACAGGCACACAATGCGGCGCTGCAGCTTCGGAGTCAAAAACTGATAAAAAGGCAACAGGGTGTGGGGTTCTATCGGGAAATGTTTGTTGGGCGTCGCCACGAAGTAACCTTTTGTCGCGACGCGGCGGATTTCGTTGGCAAATTCTTTCTGTCTTGCCCAGCTACCCACATGTTCGATCACTGCATTGGAGAAGACCCAGTCAAACGATTTTGACTTGAAGGGCAGATTACGTCCATCCGCCTCAACCGTCTTAACACAAATGCTCGTCGGGATTTGAAAGTGTCGTGTGTCTAAGTTGACGGCAACAACCCGCGAAAAACTTAAATACAGGGCGAGGAATTCCCCATCAATTCCCGTCCCACCACCTACATCCAGTAGCGTGTCCTCCGCGGATGCGTCTCCCACTAGACGCAAGAACAGATCCACCTTTTGCCGGCGCAATTTCCGGTGGACGGGCCTTAGCCAGCGCAGGAATTGATCTCTGAAACCGCTCAGGACTTGCACAGTTCACCTCACAAGCTGAGAAGTAAGCCCTAGGGGCTCGGAAAAGCGCTGTCTTCTCTCGACAGCAGACCAGTACGTAACTCTCGGTACAACTCGGCCCTCCGCACGTTACACTTCTTCAGAACTGCGCCGGGCAATGATCTTGAAGCTTTCTAAGAGTCGCAGTCGTTCGTTCAATAATCGAACAGCGCTAGTCCTTCCGGTCGCATATCTCTGGTGCTCCACAATCGCAAACCCGGTCATCCTGAGAAGATGCAGGATTCGGGTGTCGTCGAGGCCGGAAAGGGCATGATATTCCGCTAGATCGCCCGGACTCGCCAGGGTGCGGCCCAGCATAGGATCCCGAGGCAGAAAGAGTTTTCGTAGTCTTCGTTTGACGCCTGGCAGGAAATCCGCGGGGTCAAGTGTGAGTTTCGCGACAGCAGTGTCCAGAGAGTGGAATGCCCGCGCCCAGAACGGTCGCTTCGGAACCACAGGATCAAAATTGGAATAGAAAAACCCGCCGGGGCGGACCCGACGAGCGGCAAGCATCACGACGCGCTCGTATGAATGCAAGTGGTGAAGAACCGCGCTAAAGGCAACGACATTGTAGGTGATGGTACTGGCCGTAAGGAATCGCTCTATCGAACTGCTGATGAGCCTCGGCGAAAATCCTTTCGTGCGCGCCTTTTCTTTCAACAGTCCTAACATTTCGTCGGACACATCCACAACCGTTACTTTCCAGCCCCGCTCCAACATTTTCAAAGCGACATTTCCCGTGCCGCCGCCACAGTCGAGGCAACTGGGCATCCGTCCATGGGTGACCAGCCACGCCTGAATTCTGTCCAAGTCGTCTTCCATGGACTGCTGGACGTTTGGATCGAATGTGCCGGTTTCGTAACGGTCATATTTGTCGGCGATCTGACGATAGAACTCGAGGTTGGCGGCGATAACCTTGCTTTCGGCGGTGCTTGGGTCGCTCGAATCTGGTCTTGTGTTCTCCATGGGGAGATCTCAGGAGGCGTGTCTTGGCGCGGTTGAGGATCCGACGTTGTCTTCATCTTTGATTCTTCCGTCCAGGATTGCAGTCAGCCTGCTAGAAGATCTCTCTTGCGAGGAGGAGCACTCTTGTATAGCGCTCCGATAAATGTACATCAGTGCTGCGTAATTTCTTTCCGCCGTGTACTTGGTTTCATACTCTTTGCGGCATTCGCGCCCCATCGCGACCGTTTCCGCCCGGCGATTCCATGCGCGTTCTACCTTCGCCCGCAAGTCCTGAGCATTGCCCGCAGTGAAGTGCATACCTGTTCGTCCACTCTCGATAATTTCCGCCATGACCCCCAATCGCGAGGCGATAACTGGAGTTCCGCAGGCAAATGCCTCGACAATCGTTAGGCCAAAGGTCTCGTACCATTCACTTGGGAATATGAGAAAGACTGCGCGCTGCATGGCAACGTGCACCTGCTCGCGAGGCAACAACCCCTCGAAGCAAACGCGGGAAAGCCCCGCGCGGTCTCTTTCTGCCTCTAGCTCGGAGCGCAGTGGTCCGTCACCCACGATGCGCAATGGAATGGCGATTTGCAGTAGCTTCCAGGCCTCCAGCAGTGTGCGCAGGCCCTTTTCGGGCGAAAGGCGCCCGACAAACAGCACGTAGTCACGCGTTTGCGTGCGCATGCCCGGATCTGGATACAGGAAGTGCGGTTTCACACTGACTTTTGCGGCGGGCAGCCCCGCACGCAAAAACTTTTTGCGCACGAATTCCGTCGGTGCGATGTACCGGTCCACCACCTCGATCCAGGTACCCTGGAGGCGATGAAACGCCAGCGTCAAGGCGACGGCAGCAGTCGCGGCGCGCGAATCGCGATAACATCCGTGACGAACGCCTCGCAGAAGACTGTGGCTCACGCACTCCTCGCAAACCTTACCCTCGCGATAGAGATTGGCTGAAGGGCAAAGCAAACGGTAGTTGTGTAGTGTCTGAATCACGGGCGTTCTGGCCTCACGACAGGCGTAGTACGCACCAGGCGAAACGAGTGGAAAGGTGTTGTGGAAATGAACGACATCGGGGCTTTCTTGCCGAAGGATACTGCGGATCCTTCTGACGCTGTCATTGGCTGACACCGCTCCGAACCCCAGCTTCGCTCTGGAGAGAAACCCATCAAGCACAATCTCGTCGTTGCTGCGAGCAAATTCTACGACTCGGTGCCCGGCCGCCAGTAGGAGGTCTTTCTCCGCCCGGAACACCGTATCTTCCCCCCCGGGCTGCCGATAATAGTTGTGAACCAGCACAATCTTCACGCGCTCATCTCCTTACACGAATCGCTGCATCGGCTGAACCATTGGCTGGCGCGGCTTGTGAGCCCCCTTGTCTTGCCCCGTTTTCAACACCAACTATGTACATCAGCCCCTCACCAAGTCTCTTCTTGAAATGCGCTTGTGTGTATTTCTCGCGCAAACTTCTGTGCCCTGCTTCGCCGAGGGCAATCCTCCTGTTTCGGTCGGACAGTAGAGCGCGGATAGCGGTGCCAATTTCTTCCGTGCTGTCTGGGTTTACCAGGAGACCGCTGACATCGTGTTGGATCACCTCGCTGCTGGCGTCCTGATTTCCACCTATCACGGGCATCCTGTGCTTCCAGGCTTCGAGAAAAACTATCCCGAAGCCTTCACCCTTGGATGGCATCACGAAGATGTCACAGCTCTCGTACATGGCGTTCAGGGTCCAATCATCCACGTAGCCTAGGAAGTGGACGTTAGGGGCCACTCCATCCGCCTCGGCCTGTGTCCTCAGTTCTTCCGCCAAAGGCCCGTGACCCACTACGTAGTAATGGGTCTCCGGAAACAGGGGTAGAACATTTTTGAGCGACGAAATGATTTTGTGATGGCCTTTGTATTTGTCTTCTAAACGTGAAACAGTCAATAAACGATCTTTTCCTTCAAGCCGGGTCTTTCCGAGAGGCTTCCCAGGCTCCTCCTCTGCTAAGTCGACGGCATTAGGGAGAACCATGAACCGGCTGCAATCCAGACCATAAGCCTGCAGCATCCTGAGTGCCGTGAACCGGCTGACGGACACTATGTGATGTATGAATCGGCTGACGATTTTGCGCTCGAACAATCGGGGCTCTTCCCAAGCTTCAACTCCATGAACGAACAGCACCTGCCGAGCATGGGGCGCCAAATAATGTGCGATGGTGGCGAGAGGAGTCAGAAGAGTGTGACCGTAGAGGATGACATCGGGTTTCTGCCTGAGAATCGTCCAAGCAAAACGGAGCAACATGCGCAACTTGCGACGCCCACAGGGCAGGAAACGCACGCCAGGAGCTACTTTCTGCTGGTCTTGGCTGTTGTCCCAAAGCACCAAAACCGAGGCGCTCGTGATGAATGTGTCGCCCAGCTCCCCAAGACACTTCACTACTCGTTCGTTGAAACGCTGTATCCCTCCAACACTCGAGTAAATGCCTAACGCGCAGAAGAGCACGGTCACTTGGTTACCCTAATCAAGAGATTCTTTGTTGGAATGCGCGGCCTGGAGCTTCCCTCTGCCATCCAAACCAGAATGTGGAGCCCCCGCAGATAGAGTTCTCTTAAGTACCCAAGCCAGGTCGTGGCATTCCACGAGGGTCGAACTTCGATGCAGTCTTCCCGGAAGCCGGCCGTCATCAACAGAGTGACAGCCGAGCTTTCTGTCACGCCGTACTCATGCGTTAGATCATGGTAGCGGTGGAATAGCGCCAGGATGCTTCCCATGTTGGGCGTTTGAAAAACCGCGCATCCGCCCTTGGCTATTCTCAGATAGACGTTGTGCAGAAAACGAACAGCTCGCTCTTTGGGCAGGTGCTCAAGCAGGTCGAAACAATAAACCATATCGTATTCAGTCGTCCTCTGGAACTCGTCGAGTCTCAATGCATCGTGTTGTTGTACGAATGCCAGGCCTCTGCGATGACAAATTTGCACGTTTTCGGGGGAGAGATCGAAACCCGACAAGTTCCCGTATCCAAGCTCACTCAAGAAAGCCAGGAACACCCCCTCGCCGCAGCCAATGTCGAGGATGGATGAACTCTTCTTTCTTGGGAGCCATGGCCCCAAAATGCGCGCGAAAGACTTGAACATTACTTTGCGAGTCCGTGGATCCACTCCGTCAGCACGCCGCGTCAGCGTGTGATATCGCTTCAGAAGAACCTCTTGGGTGGTCCCGTTCGGTATTGAGAGTTCACAAAGTTGTTCTAGAGCAGGCTCGACAATTGCCCCGCCCCTGAGCTGAGCACAGTTGTTGTCGAAACGGTTCTCTCCAAGCTCGGACATGCTGAAGCCGGGAGTCTCTCCAGCGGATTGAGGGCCTTCGCCCGATATATTTTCGTCAGCAACCATACGAGTACTCCCTCAGCGAGCGTTCCAGGTCAAGCATTTTGCTCATTCGCAAACCGACGCCGCTCCCCACCCAGAAGAGGGACGCTAAGAATGGGCTTTCGAGCAGTAAATTGGCCGACCCATAGATACAAAGTGCAACTTGGGCCAAGATGGCAATCTGCAAGAAAACGACGCAACGCTTCTGCGAATGGCAATGAACGGCGCGTAAAGCGGTCAAGAAGAAATAGAGGAGCAGAGCAAGCAAGGGAAGAAGACCGGAAAGCCCCATTTTATATAGCACGGTCAAAAATGTGTTGTGCGGCCGCGGATCGTTATCAAGAGGCGACGGTTCAAAGGTAAAGGGAATCCCAAATCCTTCGCCAGCCATAGGATATTCCTCGAACCGTCTCCAGGCCTCCTTCCAAGCAGAAACTCGAAATTGCCAATTTGCGTCCTCACCAGAATTGAGAACCCCAGAAGCCAGATCTTCAGTTGCTCGCTCGGCAAAATCGCGGCCCGCCTCGGTGTGAAGAAAAACGAACGCCATTGTGCCCAGGAGCATGGTGACTGTGACCGCGGTTGCTACTAGGTGTGCTGCACGAATCTTCGTTCGAATCACTCGGCTACCAAACAGCCCCATGAAAAGCAAAACCGCAAGAGACACGAAAAGACTTCGCGCGTTTGCCAGCATCAGACCCAGGCACAGCGTACCCGCGAAAATCCATCCAGCTCGTTTCCGAAGCAGTCGGCTTGCCATCGCCACCACTGTGCCGGCCAGAGCAATCAAAATGTAAATTCCGTAGTATATGAAGCGCCTTTCTCCTGGGGCGACGACGAACCAAGCGATTGCGTTCAGCGAGGCCAAGGCCGCTCCGAGGAGAAACCAAACAGCCAGCCTTTTAATCGAGATCCAACTCCGAAACAAGTGATATCCAACGAATAGATATAGGGGATACACCACCAGGGCCGAATCACGGAGCACCAACATTGTGTCCCGACGTCCCCAGAAACCACGCGCCCCGGCCAGAACACCGGCCCCCAGAAGTAACAGCAGCAGGAGATTCACCGCCATTGGCGTGCGCCGATAGTGAGGTCGCGGGAGGGAAAAAATTGAAGCAAGCAGGACAAGGAGGACTACATCCGTCACGAATAAGGGTGCCCCAGGCCAGCGAAGGTATGAAAAATCCTTTGTATACGCCACAGTGCAAAACACAAACCACAAGAACAGTCCCACGTTCAGCGAAACCCTTGCCTTGCGCACATAGCCGATCATCAAGGGGAAGGTCCCTGTCGCAAACAGAAGGGCGGCCAGATGCGGCTGATATTCCAACGGCCCGTTCCAACTTTCTTGCTGGTCCAGAATTGGAGTCCGTGTCAGCCCGTCCGCAACAGCAATCGCGGCTCCGACGATCACAATGAGGACCAGCCAGAAATTGACTATGCGCCCCTGAGTTTGCCTGCGGATGAGTAGCGGAGAGACGGGGCGGTCAGCGGCCTCAACTGAATGGGTCACGTGACCGGCTCCTAGAGCGAGCACCCCATTCCTACTCATGCAATTCCCAGCGACGGTAGACAAAGGAATCTTGCGCTTCGGTAGACTCCCGCAAGAAATCAAACCGCACCTCACAAACTTCGCTTTACGACCCCTCTCCCGACAGCACTGCGGGAACCGTACGCATCAAAATCTCTAAATCCAGCAACAAGCTCCGGTGCTTCAAGTATTCAAGATCCAGTGCCATACATGTTTCAAAGGAAGGATTCCTGCGTGCGATGACCTGCCAAAGCCCCGTTATTCCCGGCTTTACGTCCAGTCGTCTGTGATCCTTGGGTCGGTATCGCGCGTAATCGTCCATGGGATGGGGGCGCGGACCAACCAAGCTCATATCCCCCCTCAGCACATTCCACAATTGAGGCAGTTCGTCGAGGCTGTACTTGCGAAGAAAACGGCCGAGCCGGGTGACGCGAGGATCATCAGCAATTTTGAAGAAAGGGTCTTGGCGCTCATTGAAGCGGCGCAAGGAATTTTTCAGCTCGTCCGCCCCATCGACCATGGTCCGGAATTTATAGCAAACAAATTTTTGTCCCTTTTTTCCTGCACGGAGAGAGCCATAAATGACCGGGCCAGCGGACTCCACCTTGACGGCCAAGGCAATCGCGAGCAAGAAGGGCCAGAGGAGCAAGACACCGATGGCGGACAATAAAAGATCCATGATCCTCTTCACGAGCAGACCCGTGATGAGCATAGGGCGCGCGCGCACGATGCTGTCGCCCCGGCCAACGGCCGTTTCGAATCGTCCATAGTGGTCAATCCCGGGCAAGACAGAGCCCCAGATTCTTGCCAGGGACTGCAGAGAAGACATACGTGCCACCGAACTCGTGAGCGCAACTCTCCGCCGGCGAACCACATGTCCTGCCGATAAATTGCAGCGGCTAAAGGCTTGGGTCCGAAGATCGAGAGGTTCACCGGGCATCAAATCGACCACCCCGAGCTCTTGAGTATTTCCAGCGGACTCAAGTGCTCAAAATACTGCATGAGCCAGCACTTTCAGCTGCACATCAAAGCAGGCCAAGCGTAGAGAGTGAACAAGAATCAGTCGATAGGGTCTAGACTCTAATCGTGGCCAAGGTGAAAACCTTAGGAGGCGAGTTTGAGCTGCCCTTCTCCGGCAACCCTTGTAGCAACGAACCCCCTTTAGGGGTAGATCCCTTAGTCTTTCCCTAGGGTTTCCACGGGCTCCCAGCGGAGGTAACCCCCCTATCGACAATGGAAGACTTAGATGCTAAAAAATCTTTGTCAGCCCTCCGCGACCTTTCTTCGGTCAGGCAGATAGATACCGGTGATTTTGACTATCACACCACTTTCCGCCGGAAAACAGATGCGGGGTCCCGCAATCTATACTGGTCTTCTTCGGCTTCTTGTCGCGCTCCTCCTACTCCTTCTCGCAGTGACCCGTGCCCGGGCACTGCCCCAGGAGCAAGAGAGAGAGACTCTGGGTTCCCTCACAAGCATTGGGGAGGTCTATGTGAATGACTCCCCGGCGCCCGCCGAAATCACGATTTTTTCGGGCGACAGAGTGCGTACCGGGGAAACCGGCTCCGCGACCTTTAACATGAGCGGAAAGGGCTCGCTCAAACTCTCTCCGCGCAGTCAAGTCCTCTTCTCCGGGAAATACGAATATACGGCTGAGTTGGAGGCAGGAGCGGTGGTGATGAATTCCGTTAGCGGACCAAATGGATTTACACTTCGGATTGGAAATGATGTGCTGGTTCCTTCCTTCAAACAGCGTACGGCATTGGCATCAATTGACCGTGCTGCCGATGGTTCTTTCCTGGTCACTTGTTCGGACGGGGCCATAGGCGTCTTAACCCTGAAGGGGACATCGGGCCTGTTTCTCCAAGTTGGTCAGTCCGTGACCGCGGCACCGAACGGACAATTGTTCCCAGTAATACAACAAGCCGTTACCACCGAGAAATTGCTTTCCGGGAGGTCATCTTCTGGAGCCCGAAAGCCTAGGGGTAGCTATGGGGGATGGGGATTTCTCGGGCTGGCAGCTGCCGGGGCAGCCGGAATTGTGGCGGCTCAAAGCCACGGCGGCGGAAAGCAATCCATTAGCCCCTCTGCACCTTAAGATCGCGGCCCGAGCCTGCTGGCTATTTGTAAAACCGTGGGGCGCTGCCTCAAGCCCCGTTTCAATATCTTAAGGGATCGCCACGGCACACCGATGAGATGGCCTCTTTGGGTATCCTGCGCCCTCGGAAGGCTCTTCGCTTTAATTCTTAGGGTTTGACGGACCCGCCATCCGAAACTTGACTATGACATCTTGCTCCGTTTCCACTGGTTGCCCACCGAGCAAGGTTTTTGCGTAATGCCATTCGCGAATCGCACTGGTGGCTGCCTTCGCAAGCAAAGCTGGCCCGCTGGTTAGCTCGACGTTCTGCACGGACCCATCGCCGCCGACAACAACGTGTAACTTTACGGTGCCCTCGATGCCTTGGCTCTTCGCGTCCTCAGGATAAACTGGTTCGACAAGCGAGATGGCGCGGCCGATCTGCAAACTTCTTTCACTCGATGGTTTCTGTGAACTGATGTCTGAGGGGACTCGGATCGATGGGTAAGGATCAGTGCTGACCGCCACCGACCACGTCGGAGCCACGGAAGCAGTTGGTGGCTTCAAAGGAGGCGGGGGACTCTCTTTCACCTCAGTCGCCGTTCCACTCGGGACGCGCGCGGCCGGGCTCGTGGCTGGCATGGCGGCGCTTTCGGTTGGTTGAGCAGGCAAACTTCCCACCACTTGGCTTCGAGCATTCTCCGCCGCTGGGCTCGTTGCCGGCGTGGCGGTGCTTTCAGTTGGTCGAGCAAGCGAATTTTCCACGACCTGGCTTAGAGTATTCTCCACGGCTGGATTCAGCACAGCGACAACAGTGCGCTCCGGAGGCCTTGCAGGCTGATTCTCCGGCAAGGAGTTCTGAGCGCGGCGAACAGCACTATTAACAGTGGGCCTGGCGGCACCGCCGTCTATGTTGCCCACCTGCGGAAGTTCGGCTTCCAATTGCTCTGCGGAACCATTCGGGGGACGGTCAGCGGGCACCCGGTCGAACCCATCCGGTTGTGGCCCGCTAGTCTCCGATAGGAGCGCGGGAGCATCTGTAGTCTTAGGCGCTCGAATTGGTTTATTCAGCTCCGCCAGCTGGTTCGGGCCTTCCGTACTCTGTCCGATGAAGGCAATCAATTCTTTCCGGGCGGCTGGCGGCGTTGCAACCCATCCTATGGCTACCGCCGCCACACCGGAAAGTATGACGGTCACCGCAACTCTCCTCCGACTCTCAGCTCCTCCTTCTGTACTCAGCGGATTAAATACAGGTGTCGATTTGTGCTTGGATTCGTTTCTCTCTGATGTCTTTGGGGGCCAAACATCCGACGCAACGAATGTCGCTATTTCCTTCTCAGCATTCCTGCCGGTCACAACAAGAGGCGGAGGAACGGAGCCCTGCCAGTGTTGTTGAACTACCCTGCCTGAGGGTGGACCTACAGGCGCAAGGATTTTCAGTTTGGGAATCTCGGGTATTTCCGGATGAATTGCGAGGCTGTCCGGAGCCGCGACGTTTTGCGCCTGAAGTTCACGCAGCAACTCCTGGCGGGAAATCCGCCTGGCGATTATCCGGCGCGCCGATTCTGTCGCATTGACGAATCGAATCCCGGCCTCTCGTTTTGATTTACTGATCCACGCAATCTGCCCGCTTACTTCGATCTGATCCCTCGACCCCCTGAATTTAATCCGTATGGATGGAAGGTCCTTCTCGGTCAAGGTAACAGCGGTGGCAACAGCAAGGCCGCCTTCGCTGATGTTAAGCAGCCAGCCTCCGATGTCCCGGCCCAAGTCGATGTAACTGATGGGCCTGTTCAGCTGCCGGGGATGAACGCGGCGTTCGCTAGGCTGGGCTGAACTGTCTTCGCCAGCCAGGTTGTCTGATCCGACCCAAGTGGATTGCGCGAGAAATTCCGCAACAATTCCCGGCGGTTGGTTGATGAGCACGGAAAAATCTTCCGGCAGGTACGGCACAGGGATGCTTTGTTCCGCAACGGTGCTGGACTCCACGGCATCCGGCGGCGAGAACACTGACGTTCCTGCCAGCACACTGCCCGCCGGGCGTTGTTGTGGTTTCGGGTCTCTCTCTGCTCCAAACGGAGGTTCGCCTGGCGAGCTTTCGACGGCAAGCCAGTCAGTGATTCGCTGGCGCGTCTCTGCCGGCAATCCGACGAATCTTATCCCCGCCGTTTTTCCTGATTCACTTTTCCAGGTTATCTGTCCGGTTGCTTTCATCCAGCCACCGGAGTCCGGCAATAGAATCCGCATGCTTAGAAGCTCATCCCCACCCATAATCATTGCGGCAGAGAGGGCCAATCCGTCCTCACTCATGTTGTAGATGAGACCGCCGTTCACCTTCCCCAGGTCCGCGTAGATCGGTGGGGTAACAGGCGTGCGTGCCCGCGCACGGCGTTCGGTGGCTCCGAGAGCTTTCTTTCGCGCGCTATGTGATGTGCCCAGCATGCCCTGCAATCATGGACCGGGAATCCTGCAAGAACCCTTCCAACATTCACTCAAATCATAGGTTTATGCAACACTATCTTCAATCCGGTAAAACCCTGCATTGACCCGAAATACCGTGCCTCGAACCGTGAAGAGTCGTCCCAGGGGGTGCGGCTAGTTTTCTGGGGTAAGACTGACTCGGTCGATCCAGACAGTGCCGCCGATCAGGTTGTCAAGTTTCTCGCTCGGGGGCCGCGCGACTCTCACGATCAGTAAGTGCGTGTCGGCCTTGGTTTTAAATTCAAGGTGTTGGGAGGACCAGCCGGACGTACCCACGGTGTTTTCGGTCGATAGGAACAGCTTCCCCATATCGAAGGCATCGAACACCTGGAACCTTGGTCCGCTGTCCGTGGAAATCCCTTTCACCCGTAAAGCGCCGGAAAACCGGTACTGGGTGTTCGGCAGGACGGCCACGTACTCCAATACGTGTCCATAGTCGAGGTTGCGCTTCCCATCGAATTCGATGCGAAGCGCGCGCGCACCCTCGAAAGCATCCTGGAGATCCATGCTCACCACAGCTCCATCGACAGGGACAATGCGCCAATCGAACCCCCCGTCAAGAATATCGTGTTCGAAACTCCCGTTTCTCACCAAATTTGAATTGTTTACAAGTGGGCCAATTTGCGCCGGGAAGCGCTCGGCCAGTGTGGACCACGCTGCGACCAGGCGGTCGGGCTCGTGGTGTTGGATGAGTGCGTCAAGATAGGGGAAGGCCTGCCGGAGGTCAAACGGCAATTTCAGCTGGAGCAGCCGGAGCCAAACTTGTTCGGCAGCCGTCACGTTACCCGCTTCCATTTCGAAGTTGAGATAGTCAAAGAATACGGACGCCTGGGGAGGAAGCATCTGCAGAATCGCGCGATTGTCCCGCGTCGCGCTGGCGGCAAGCCGGAACACGTCGCGGTGCGCGGCGCTGTTTCCTACGAGCACAACCTGCAGCGCGTCTAGTGCTTCTGGGATCCTGCGAGTCCGAAATGCAAAATTGGCGAATCTCCAGTTGATCTCCGGCGAGTTAGGGAAGAGCCGGAGCGCCCGCTTGAATGCGCTCAATGCGTCATTGGTTCGCCCGGCCCAATCGTAGGCTGAGCCAAGATCACTCCAAAAGTGAGCGTCACAGGGGCTCAAGCGCGTTGCACTCTCGTAAAACGGAACGCTGGCATCTAAGTTTTTCGTGGACCCATAGAAGTGCGTGAAGGTGCCCAACGCGTCATAATACTGCGGATTATCGCGTTCCCATTGTATGGCGGATTGAACCGAGGTTGGCGACTCTTGGCGGAAATACCAATCAGCGACCCCTCTTCTTCCCACTCGGCAGATGCAGAAAACCAAGCCAAGCGCCAAGCAAATTCGAATCGCAAATGTGAATAACTGCCGCTCACTCAAGTTTCACCGCTCGGGGGTCTCACCTTCGCAACTTCCCCTGGGGAGTGAAGTTTCTGGATTGCAGCGAAGTGCCAGCGACGGGGCCAGCGCCAACCTTTGAGGCGAATTCAGTTGGGCGGCACGTTTCCCATCTTCAGTATGAAGCTGACTGTAACTGTAAGGTGGCCTCCACGGTTCGATCTTGCCCCGGCCAGTCGCCAGACGCAACATCAAATCATGTATCCAAGAATTGTTCCCGCAAACTAGGCAAACGAGCTTGTAGTGCTGCTGGCGTTTGCTTTCGTCCATGTTCGGGTCGCATACGTTTATCGTGTTGCGGATGTCTGCGTGGCGCATGACACGGAACGTACCTCAGGCTTTTGGAACAAAAGCCTGCTGAACCATGTTGGGAAAAAGGATTCGTCGACCAGTCCGTGGTTGCAGATCGTATCGACATCTGCATGCGCCGCTGTCTTAGGAGTGGCCTGATGTGGCACGCAGGGCCACCTGAACGCCTTCCCATAGTGCAAAGCCGCAGACCGATAGAATGGCTAGAATGGCAATCGCCACGACGATTTTCGTTCGTATGCCGGTGGCAGATTCTTTGGTCGGAAATGAACTCTCAGGGTAAAGCGATTGTGTTTTCACTGTCTCCTCCTAGTGATCGATCGCGCAGGTACAAGCCCTGCTCGGGGGACGACAAAGAACGCGGTCGCAGCACCGAACAACGACCAGGATTCCATTCGCGCACTCGCCGCGTGCGCAATTACATTCTGCGGAAAGTCAATCGCGTTCAATGCGGTTGAACAACGACTGCGTAAACTATTTGTAAACTTCATGAGACGCATCCATTCAAGTTGGCGCACACTGATGACGTTCGTGATTTCGGAAAGGCTGGCCGTCCAGCGCAAGGGCATGACTATTCGCTCGTCCTCTTGGGCCATTTGCTCTTGAGCAACGACCTTTCCATGATTTTTGAACCCGCGCAGGAAGCGTTCATGCCCCCTGCCATGGCCAGGTTCCGTTCGGAACTGAACGCCTTTGCCCATACCATTTGTTCTATGTAGCGGCTGTGGGCGTGCAACTGCTGAAGTGCAGAACCCAGAGTTCTCGATTTTTTCGACGGTCACACGCTTCGGTGGCCCTTCGGTCTGAGCGCGCCTTAGCTGGGCATCTGCGACCGAGGTGTCGACTCCAAGAATCATGCCCGTGTAACATTTTCCCGACTGGTCTACGTCTAATGATTGACGCAATGAACGTCCGCGGGAGTGCCTGAAAGGGACCAGAGATCTCTGCGCGGAACCACACTAGGATCAAGAGGGAGTGAGGAATCCAGCATGGCATTCAGCGAAGTGCCTAGGCGAAAAGGGGTCTTTTCGATGGCAACAGCTGTTCTGATCTTAGGTGCAGGGAGTTCATTATTGATCTACGGTGGGGAGGTGCCTGCAGCGCAAGCGCAGTCCACCGCCCGCCCCGTTGGAACGATTAAGACGGTTTCCGGGAATACCATTACGTTGACGACCGATGCCGGAAGCGACGTGACCATTTTGGTGCAAGACAGTACGAAGTTCGTCCGCATCGCCCCCGGTCAAAAAGACTTGAAAGACGCTACGACGATGGCCTTGGCCGATTTGCAAACGGGCGACCGCATTCTGGTCCGCGGCAATCTTGACAGCGATGGAAAAGCAGTCCTGGCTGCCACCGTCATCGCGATGAAAAAGGCGGACATTGCCGATAAACAAGCCCGCGAGCGCGAAGAATGGCAAAAACAAGGCATCGGAGGCCTCGTCAGCAGTGTAGACGCCACCAACAACACCATCACCGTTTCGCTTCCGGCGATTGGTGAGAAAAAAAACGTGATGGTCCACATCTCCAAAGACACTATCCTCCGCCGCTATGCTCCGGACTCCATAAAGTTTGATGACGCCGGGCGGGCTCCCCTCGATCAAATCAGGCCGGGCGACCAGCTTCGCGCCCGTGGCACGCGCAGCACCGATGGCAGCGAATTGACTGCGGCCGAGGTCGTTTCTGGTTCCTTCCGCAATATTGCCGGAACCATATCTGCCCTCGACCTTTCCGCAGGCAACCTCACGGTCCAGGATCTAGCCACCAAAAAACCGATCACCCTAAGAATCACTGAGGAATCGCAGTTGCGCAAACTGCCTCAGCCCATGGCACAGCGGATCGCGGCGCGCCTGAAGGGCCTTCCACCCGACGCACAGTCGTCTGCATCGGCGGAGGGGGCTGCGAATGCGAGACAAACAATGAAGCCTAATGGTCCGCCAGCCGGTGGGTCTGCGACTGGGGGGTCCGGGGGATCGGGAAGACCCGGCGGAGGGGGCAGCGCCGACTTGCAACAGATGATTAACCGCATGCCTGCCGCCCTGCTGGCGGACTTGCAGAAGGGCGACGCCGTCATGGTTGTGGCGACCGAAGGCGGGGCAAGCGGCGTGTCCACGGTGATTACCCTGCTTGGCGGAGTTGAGCCCATTCTGGAGGCTTCACCCAAGAGCAGCGCGTCCACAATCCTTTCGCCATGGAGCCTCAGCAGCGGGGGCGGCGGGGAAGCGGCCACACCGTAATGCTGCCCAGCTTCAAACAAAATACATTCGTTCAGGAGAGCTGATGCGTTTTCGGCCCATTCGCATTGTTCTGTTGAGTTTGGTCTTTACTTCGTCAATGTTCTCGGTTGGTGGGATTTTACAGGCCCAGACGCCGACGGGAGCACTGAATGGCGTGGTCACGGATCCCTCGGGCGGAGTCATTGGGAAAGCGGCCGTCCGTCTGACGGGCGCAAGCGGCGCGTCACTGGACACCACCACGAACCGGGACGGCTTCTACGAGTTCAAGGGACTGGTTCCCGGGACGTATACGCTGAAGGCGGTCGCCAAGGGCTTCGCTATTTTCACCGAGGAAGGCGTCCAGATCCTCGCCGGGAAGACTCAGCAGTTGAATATTGGTCTCGTCATTCAGATTGAGGAAGAAAAGGTGGAGGTTTCTGACTCTTCCTCGAAGGTCGATATTGCTCCTTCGAACAACGCCGGAATGGTGGTCATGCAAGGCAAAGACCTCGAAGCGCTGTCGGATGACCCCGATGAGCTGCAATCCGAACTTCAATCGCTGGCTGGCCCATCGGCAGGCCCGAACGGCGGCCAGATCTATATAGACGGGTTTACGGCCGGCACACTCCCTCCCAAGGCCTCCATTCGTGAAATCCGCATCAATCAGAATCCATTTTCTGCCGAATATGACCGGTTGGGTTACGGCCGCATTGAAATCCTCACCAAGCCGGGAACGGATCAGTTTCACGGGCAGCTTTTTTTGACCGCAAACTCTTCGTCGTTTAACTCGCGGAACCCCTTCGAAGTTATCCCCGCTGGCACGCAGCCGCCGGGCTACGATTCCAGGCAGTTCAGTGCCAACGTTGGGGGGCCGCTGGTTAGCAAGAAGGCGTCATTTTTCTTTAACATTGAACGGCGGGACCTCAACGAACTATCTGTCGTTAGCGCCCAAACCGTGGACCCCACAACCCTTGCAGTCACTCAGTTTAGCGACGCTGTCGCTAACCCCCGTACGCGCACCAACCTCAGCCCCAGACTTGACTATCAGGTCAGCAACAACAACACGCTTACGGCCCGCTACCAGTATGAGCGAGAAAATGAAACCAACAATGGCATTGGGCAGTTCAATCTTCGTTCACTGGGGTTTAACCAACTGAATACCGAGCACCAGCTCCAGATCAGCGACACACAAATCCTGAATGCCAAAACCATCAACGAGACGCGTTTTCAATTTATTCGCGAAACCAGCGACCAGACCCCGCAGAGCACGGGCCCATCGATTTCCGTCCAGGATGCCTTCTATGGCGGCGGCAACGGCGCCGGAATCACCAACGACACGCTGACTCGCTACGAATTCCAAAATTACACCTCGATGTCCCATGGGAAGCACTTCCTGAAATTTGGCGCAAGGCTCCGCGCATCCAGGGATGTTAATGAGTCGATGTCCAACTTCAATGGCTCATTTAGCTTCGGTTCGCGCCCTGATCCTACTGCTTCCGGTTGCGGCGTACCAAACCCGCCCCCCGCGTGCCCGCAGCTCTCTGGGCTGGATGCTTACCTCATCACGCTTCAGTTCTTGGCCGCTGGAAACAGCCAGGTAAATCTTCAAAACGCCATCGCCCAGGGAGGTGGCGCCACTTTCTATTCCGTCACTACGGGCAGCGCATTGGCGGACGTCACTTATTTCGATGCCGGGCTGTACGCTCAAGACGACTGGAGGCTTCGTCCGAACATCACCCTAAGTTACGGTCTGCGCTTCGAAACCCAGAATGATTTTGGCGACCATGCGGATTTTGCCCCGCGGCTCGGTCTCGCTTGGGGCATCGGCGGGACTGGCAAGAATCCTCCAAAAACTGTCCTCCGCCTGGGGTCTGGGATGTTTTACGACCGCTTTTCTTATGACCTCTTCTTGCGGCAGGAACGGCTCAACGGCACAACACAACAGCAATTCCGCGTCACGAATCCGCAGTTTTATCTCTTCGACACACCGGCGCCAGCCTTATTGCCGCAGAGCAATCCGACTATTTATCAGCCCAATCCCAATCTTCACGCTCCGTACACTATCCAGACGGGCGTCAGCCTGGAGCGCCAGCTCACGAGATTCGCCAACTTGTCGGTGACCTATCTGAATTCGCGAGGAGTCCACCAGTTTTTCACCACGAATCTGAACCCCGCCGATCCGGTAACGGGTTTGAGGCCCGGTCAAACCAACGAAAACATTTTCCAGTATCAGTCCGAAGGCATCTTCAAGCAGAACCAACTCATTGTGAATAGCAGCATTCGAATGGGGACGAAGCTTTCGCTTTTCGGCTACTACACGCTCAACTACGCAAACAGCGATACCTCCGGTGCGGGGAGTTTCCCTTCGAATCCCTTCGACGTGAGCCAGGATTACGGCCGCGCCTCCTTCGACGTTCGCCATCGCGTGTTCTTGGGAGGAACCGTGGGGTTGCCTTACGCGTTTCGAATCAGCCCGTTCCTCGTCGCGCAATCCGGTGTTCCGTTCAATATCACCACTGGGCAGGATCTTTACCAGGATTCCATCTTCAATACGCGGGCGACGTTTGGCTCGTGCACGCCCGGCGCAACCGGCGTCAAAGCTACCCCCTATGGTTGCTTTAGCCTGGCCACGCAGCCTGGCCAGGCGGTTATTCCGATCAACTTTGCGGAAGGCCCGGGGCGCTTCTCTGTGAATCTTCGTCTGAGCAAGACCTTCGGTTTTGGCAAAAAAGCGGAAGCAACCTATCCGGGCGCTGGCGGGCCGGTCGGCGGCACGTTTGGCCGCGGCCCAGGTGGTCCTGGCGACCGCGGACCGCGCGGTGGCGGTGGTTTCGGCGGCCGGGGCATGGATGGTGGCGGCTCAAACAATGACCGTTACAACTTGACGTTCAGCGTCTCGGCCCGGAATGTGTTCAACAAGGTCAATATCGCCACTCCGATCGGCGACCTGAGTTCGCGACTGTTCGGCGGGGCCAACGGTCTTGCTGGGGGACCGTACTCTTCTTCGACGGCCAATCGCCGCATCGACTTGCAGGTATCGTTCAACTTCTAGATCCGCTAGAATCCCGGCCTGAGGCGGGGATGAAAAAACGGAAACAGATTTTGGATAAGGGCACGGAGGCCCGGCGAGTGGCGCGGAAGTCCGGAATTGCGCCGGCCGCCACACGGGTCATTCCCGACAAACGGAAACGCCCGCCCAAGCACAAAAAGCAATGGCTGGAAACGCAAGCGGAGTAGCCTGCAGTCATCCCGGGCGCGCGCTCTATAAACCGCAAAAACGGCGACGACCCGCCGCACTCCAAAGTCCCGTTACAATAAGTCCTGACCGGACCTAGTTTTTCGAGCTTCATCCCGGTTTGTTGGCTGGAACTATCTCGTCGGGACGGAAGAGCGGCGCCAGAGATATTTTTTTGCGCTCGGCGAGCTCGGCGCCAACCGTCTCCAAATCCTTCTTGTCAAATCCCATGGAACTCACTTTCACGGTGCCGTCGATGTCGATCAGAAAGATCGTGGGCACATTAGTCAGGCCGTAAGCGTTGGAGACCACGTAGCCATTTTCGTCGTCGATAAGGATCGGAAATGTTATCCCATACTCCCGGGCGAATTTGGCTGTGGACCGAGCGTCGTCTTGAGAAATCCCCAGAAAGGTTACGGCATGGCCTCCGTAGTGTTTGCAGAGGCGTTCGAGAAAAGGGAATGTGAATTGGCAAACCGGGCAGGAAATCTTGAAGAAAGCGGCGACTACGGGGCCACGTTCCACGAGGGTGGCGAGCGAGTATTCCTTGTTGTCGAGAGATTTGAGCGAAAATCCGGGAGCGATATTCCCGGCAACGATGTGGGTCATGTGATTCTGAGTCCTCTTTCTGCCCGTCGCGAAAATCGCCCGGGATAAACGTGAAAGCCGCCGCAGAATTTCCATCGCCTGAGTGTAGCGCAGAGAAGTAGAGGGCCGCAAAGTGGGAGTGGCGTGGGTCAGCTGCAAAGCCGGGCCACTCGAAAAGCAAATCGCCCGCTGCGGATATCCGCAACGGGCGAGATTGGGTCAGAAATCACTCCGAAACTGGAGCGTATTAACTGGCGGCGACCGGTTAGCGTGAGGGAATTGCTCGAGTCACCATTCACACATAGTGCTATCACTCCCTCATTCCGCAAATCAATCCTTATAAGGCAAATATCTCCACATGTCGTTGAGATAGCCGTTCCCGGTGGTACTGGTGGAATCGTAGCCCACACCGCCAAAGAGCCAGAGTTGGCCATTGCCGTCGACCCAGTGCGTCGCATTACTGCGGCCACCCGGAGTCCATATCTCGTACGTCTTATATGGGCGTAACTCATCGCCATAAACGCCGTTGGCGGCACCGGTGTTCGAGCCCTTGATCCACGTCCACGTGCCGGGCTGGCCAGCGGTCGAGTTCGGAGTGTATACCCATAGGTCGTTGAGGGCGCCGTTGCCATTGGTTCCGGTTGAATCCAGACCCCAGCCGCCATAGAGCCAGAGGTTTCCCCCCGCGTCGGTCCAACCACTGGCACCCCAACGCGACCCGGGAAATGCGCCAGTCGTCATGACAGAAGAGCAAATGACGTTGCTGCCGACCGTGAGGCCAACCGTTAGGCCACACGTGCTCGCTGCACCTGTGGTATTCACCGGCCCGACCACCGTTTGAGCTTCGTAAATGCCCGTCTGATTTGCTTTAGTGTCGCCCATTACGAAAGTCCACTGCTTGGCAGTGATGTTGTATACCCAAAGATCGTCCAGAATTCCGTTGGCCGTCGGTGGATTGTTTCCATCTTCGCCTTCTCCCCCGAAGAGCCACAGATTTCCAGCGGCATCCGCCCAGCCAACCGCCTCTTGGCGTCCTCCGGGCGCGTTCGTGCCTGATGCAACTCCTGGAGTGCCATAGATGCCAACCTGATTAGCCAAACTGGAGCCCGTGATGAAAGTCCACGTGCCACCCGTGTACTCCCATAGGTCGTTGAGGAATCCCAGGGTTCCGGCGCCGTCTTTGCCAAATCCGCCGAAGAGCCAGAAATTCCCTGAAGCATCCGTCCAGGAGACAGCGTTCGTTCGAGCCCCCGGGTATGGATTCGCGCTAGGCGGGTAGATGCCGTTCTGATCGACACCGAAAGTGGCAGAACCGCTTTGCCAGGTCCACTGGCCAGCCGTGGCCGTGAAGTCGGCGAACAAGGCGCTCGCATTGAATTTCCAAAGATCGTTTAGATAGTTGCCGCCATCGGAACCTCCGAAAAGCCAAAGATTTCCGGTTGTGTCGGTCCAGGTGGCCGCTCCCAGCCTTGCTGTCGGAATTCCAACAGTTCCGTTACCAGGAAGAACATAGGAGCCGCCCTGCCCCTCGTGCTGCGCGTTGGCTATAATCTGTGCGCCGACTGTGGTGGGTGGGACGGTGTTGACCACCGTTGGGTCGTAGCCGCCTTGCAACTGCCATTCGCAGTAATCGCCGAAAATCATGACGCACACCCAAAGGTCGTTCATGGGAGCATTCAGCGTGTCTTGCGGGCTGCCCCCCGCCAATTCCCAGCCGTCGCCACCGAACAGCCAGAGGTTGCCACTTTTGTCCGTCCACCCAGCTGCGCCGTATCGCGCTCCAGGGGTGTTGGTGAAAGGGTTCGGTAACGTCGTAGGTGCAGTTGCCGGGAACGAGCCGTACTGCGGCGCGCCAATCGGTCCGGCGGTTTTTGTGCCGTCGATCCATGTCCAGTCATCATGCCCACAGTCGACTACCACGGTGCTGACGCTCGCGGTTACCACGCCCTTATAGTTCCACAGTGTGCAGCCCTGGCTCTGGGTGCTAGCAGAGTGAAATACCGAGACCTGGTATTGGTCGTTGAGAGCTTCCTGCGTGGCAAACGTGAAAGGTCCGTTTTCCGTGACATTTAGTGTGTTGCCCAAGTTATTCTGCAAAAGGAAGCTGCCGTCCGTAAGCACGCCATTGTTGGGGAGGATCCCGGCAAGGCCAACGACTTTTCCACCGACGCTATACGTTACCGCAGGGCAGACAATGGCAATGTTGGTGACGTTGGCAGTAGCAGTGCCGGTGCCTGTGCCAGAGCTGACAGTGCAATTCTGTGTCGGCGCGGTGGGCTGCGCGAAGACTGTTACATTGTAGGTGGTGCCAGTGGGAACGAGCTTTTTGAATGTGAAGGCCTGATTCCCATTCGCGGGGCTAATCGGGAGCTGTTCGGAATCGCTGCTGTTTTGGAGGATTAGGCCCGTGCCGACAACTCCGGTAACAGTGCCACCGATGGAGAAACTCAGTACGCAATTCACGGCAACGTTCGTGACGTTTGCGGCGGCCGTTCCGCTTCCACTGGTCACCGTGCAGATCTGGTTGGGGTTGACCGGTTGCGTGACAACTGTAACGGCGTAGATATCCGCCCCGGTTACAGGCGTCTTGAAGACAAAAGGTCCATTCGCCGTAACCGTGAGGCTGTCGCCTCCGTTGTTCTGCAAGATTACGCTCGAATTGGCGACGAGCCCGGAAACTGTGCCGCCGATGGTGGCGGTCACTGGATTTGTAGTGCATGCGACTACGACACTGCTAACGTTGGCGCTGACGTTGCTGCCGCTGCCCGCAGTTACCCCGCAAGTCTGCGTCGGATTGCTGGGCTGCGTTTGAACGGTTACCGCGTACGACCCGCCTGTGATGATGGTGGTTTTGAACGTGAACGAGCCGTTCACAGTGATCGTAAGGCTATCCACGCCATTATCTTGCAGAACCAGACCCGTGCCCGCTAAACCGGAAACAGACCCCCCGACAGTGAAGGGACCGCCGCCCGAACCTGAGCCGGAGCCTGAACCCGAGCCGACGGGGCCGCTGCAGGCGGAAAGGACAAGAGAAGTCAGGGTTAGGGACACAGAGACGACAGACTTGAAGGTGGACTTCATAGCGATCGATTGCTCCTTTGGTACCTCGCGCCTGAAAGACTGCGGAAAATTGCCAGGGATTCGACATTCCCCCTGGTTGGCCCAAGCTGGACCCAAATATGCGTCAGGGATTTTATTTGAATGCGGAATTGTCTGGGCAGGGCATATGGATATCAATCACCTGCCATCCGTTCGTAGCGTACTGTGCGCTTTTTATCGAGGCAAGATTCAATAGCCCTAATGTGTCTACATGAGCAATATATTTTCAGAATGCGGTACGTAAACGAAACTACGCTGGCGGACCTCGGAGCCGATCAATCCGAGATCAAGGTCTTCTAATGAGAAGCTGTCCAAGGCCAGGTCGAGTTTCGGGCTGGGCTAAGCCTTGGTAATGACTAACGGGCAGGAGATCCCACGGATGGGCTACCCCATTCATACCGCAAAATTGGCGCATGTGTCGAGGCGTTCCCAACCTTGGCGGGCTAGGGGGAACGCTCAGCAAGGCTGGTGGGGGGGTGTCGGGCGAGGAGGTAGCGGGAGGCGCCTGGGCGTCGTCGTCGCAGCGGCTGGCGTGGAGCGTGGTTAGTGGATTTGCTTGGTTTTGCGGGACATGTAGTCCATGAGGAGATACTGACCGAGGGTGTAGGGTGTGGTGAAGTAGGCTTTTCCTCGGCACATTTCGGTGATTTTCTGGACGAAGTGGACTAGGGAATAGTCGCTGGCCAGCATGAACGTGTTGATCATGATGCCGGCGCGCTTGCATTTGTTCACTTCTTCGAGCGTCTGGCCGACGACGAAGGGGTCGAGGCCGAAAGCGTTTTTGTAGATGCGGCCGTCTTCGAGGGTGAGGGCCGAGGGTTTGCCGTCGGTGATCATGACGATTTGGCGCATGTCTTTTTTCTGGCGGAGGAGAATGCGCTGGGCCATGCGCAGGCCTTCTCGGGTGTTAGTGTAAAAGGGGCCAACCTGCACGCGTGCGAGTTCGCTGAGGGGAACTTCTTCGGCAGAGTCATGAAAGAGGACGAGGCTGAGCGAGTCCCCTGGATACTGCGTGCGGATGAGATGAGAGAGCGCCATGGCGACGCGCTTGGCGGGAGTGAAACGGTCTTCGCCGTAGAGGATCATGCTGTGGCTGCAATCGAGAAGGACCACGGTGGCGCAGGAGCTCTGGTACTCGCATTGATGGACCATGAGGTCGGAGTAAGTCATCTCGATGGGGACCTTGGCGCCTTCGCGGCGGACGGCATTGAAAAGTGTGGCGCTGATGTCCATGTTCAGAGTGTCGCCGAATTCGTAAGTGCGGGAGACTCCCCCGGATTCGACGCCGGTGGCAAGGTCGCGAGTATCGTGGCGGCCGAAGCTACTGCGGCCGAGTGAGCCGAGCAGATCCTGCAGGGTTTTGAAACCGAGAAAGTCGATGGTTTTGTCCGTGATTTCGAAGCGTGCCTCGGTCTGGCGGTCTTGCGGCTGGCCGAGCTGGCCGCGCGCGGAAGTTTGTGGAGGCGGCGTCACCTGTGGCGGCTGTTGGGGATTGATGAAACCTTCGTTGGCGAGGCGTTCCGTGAGCTTGTCGAGGAGATCCTTCACTGCCTGGCTGTTCATGGCGCCGGGATCCTGAAGCATTTCGCGCAGTTCGTTGCTCATGGCGTCTTCCGGGAGCAAGTCGCCTTGTTGCAAGGCGCGGAGGATGGCTTCGCGCAGGGCTTCCATGGAACGCTCGGAGTCCATCTGGGAAACGCCGTAGAATTGCGATTCGAAGCCGCTCTGAAGCAAGAAATCGCCAAGGCGTTTGATGAGTTCCTCTAGGTCGACAGCGTCGGCGGGTTCACCGACGTATTTGCCGTAGCGGATAAATTTCATGCTAGCCATCCAAACTGCGTGGTGTTTGAGGTCATCGTTGAGATTTTCCGCTTCGCTCAGGATGAAGCGCCCGTCAATTAAACTGCCTGCGCGGTGGGCGGCCGGGAGTTTCGCGCTCGCGCTGATCCGGGTGTTTCGGCTTTTCGGCGTAATACCCGCGCTCCTCGCTGCGACCGATGCGGCGATGGGCCCACAATCCCTCAAGAATCATTTCGGCGGCGGCTGCGGCGGCACCGGCGTCTTTACGGTCCGGGATGCCGAGCCTGCCGACATGCTCCATCAGGCCTTGGATTTTCGCTAGCTGCTGATGGCGCTCGTTGGTTGTTGCCAGGTCTGGAAGCTTTAGTTCGCCGCCCAATTCGAACCATTGAATCACCGCCTGGAAGTTTACGTCGCTGAAGTGTTTGCTGAAGACCCGGCCGACGGCCGTGCGAATGAGTTCGCGCGCCACGGTGTCCGCGCCTTTGAGTTCGCCTTCGTATTCGAGCTCCATTTTTCCGGTGATAGCGGGGAGCGCAGCGTAAACATCGGCGACGCGGGCGACGACGGACTTTTCGCCGGTGCGAGCGGCGCGTTGCTCGGCGCTGCTGACTAGGCTTTCGAGTGTGGTGATGGGGAGACGCTGGCTCACGCCGGAGCGGCGGTCCACGCGCTTGTCCTCGCGAGCCTGGAAGGCGACCTCTTCCACGACCTGGCGCAGGTATTGCGGAACTTCGATCTTCTTGCCGGAATCGCGGCACACCCAGGCTTCCTGCGCCGTGATAGCCATGCCTTCTTCGAGGCTGCCGGGATAATGCGTACGAATCTCGGCGCCGATGCGGTCTTTCAGTGGAGTGATGATTTTTCCGCGCGCGGTATAGTCCTCGGGGTTGGCGGTGAAGACCAGGAGGATGTCGAGAGGAAGACGCAGGGGATAGCCCTTAATCTGAATGTCGCCTTCCTGCATGATGTTGAAGAGTCCGACCTGAATTTTGCCGGCCAAATCGGGGAGTTCATTAATGGCAAAGATGCCGCGATTGGCGCGTGGGAGAAGGCCGTAGTGGATGGTGAGTTCGTCGGAGAGGTCGCGGCCGCCGCGAGCGGCGCGGATGGGATCGACATCACCGATGATGTCGGCCATGGTTACGTCGGGAGTGGCGAGCTTTTCGACGAAGCGATTGTCGCGGGGCATCCAAGAGATGGGAGTATTGTCGCCGTCGGCGGCGACTTTTTCACGGCATGCGCGACAAATCGGTTTTAGGGGATCGTCGTTGATTTCGCAGCCGGCAATGACGGGCATTTCCGGATCGAGCAAGTTGACTAGACCGCGAAGAATGCGGCTTTTGGCCTGACCGCGTAAGCCCAGAAGAATGAAATTGTGGCGCGAGAGCAGGGCATTGACGATTTGCGGGACGACGGTGTCATCGTAGCCGTGGACACCGGGGAAGAGCGTTTCGCCCTTTTCGATGGCACGGAGCAGATTGCGGCGGAGCTCATCCTTGACAGAGCGCGATGCGCCGCGCGGATCGAAATCGGGAATGCGCTTTAGCTCGCCCAGAGTGCGCTGTCGGGAATGTGCTGAAGACTGTATCGATGTACTCATCGTCATAGGGCCCCGTTCCGCGTCCCGACAAAATCAGGCCGCCCACAAGCTAATTCAATCCGTGTCCGTTACCACCGGCGCGCTGGCGCAAGGCCTCGGACTTCTGTAAATGCGGGGCCCACTCACGAAGATACGCTACCAGACGCTCCTGGCGGTCCGCTTCCGTGCGGAGCTCGAGGACTTGCTGCTTCCACAATAGGTCCATGGGCAGCGTGGCGGCCACGAGATAAGAGAGTCCCTCGGGAGCGGCGCCTTGGAGATTTTTCGGATAGTCGTCGAAGATCAAGGTGTGACAGGCTTCGAACAACTCCACGAGTTCCCGCTGGATGCGCGGATCGGCGGGTGTTTCCCGGTCCTCCAGGTAATCCACGTGGCCTTCCAGGAGCGGGTCTTCCGTGAAAAGTTCCACCACGCGAAACGGGGCGCGGCCGGCTGTGAGGATATCCATCGGGCCGTTTTCGTAGCGTCTGACGACGTGGAGGATTTCGGCGGTACATCCAACGCGCGCAACGCCTTTGGGAAGAGAGAGGAGCATGCCGAATTCAGATTTTTCCTCAAGACAGTCTTTGACCATTTGGCGATAACGAGGTTCAAAAATATGCAAGGGCATTTCAGCGCCGGGGAGAAGGACGACGTTCAGAGGAAACAGCGGAATGCGTTCAGGCCGCATGGGTCCCAGACAACAATGATACCAGACGTAGCAAACGACGGAGATGAATCCTGGCTGCGCAATTCGAGTATTGGCCTTGGAGTTGATAAGATGGCGCACTTTACAAAAGTGACGCGGTGTCTGCATCCGTGGGCATTAAGCCTGCCGATTAACCAAGCATTCTCGTCGCATTTGGCTGCGAGACTTTGAAACCAAGCAGGCGCTGCATCCGTTTAGGAAAGTTCGTTTAGTAAAGTTTCCATCTCCGAGCGGGCGTGTTGATCGCCTTTTTTCGCGGCGGCCGCCATGCCGCTTGAAAGGATCTGCTTGGCTTCGCTGGTGCGGGATTCGCGGGCGAGCAGTTGGCCGTACATCAGGTAGGCGGGGATGTAGTCTGCATGGCGCTCCAAGAGCGCGCGAAAATGCTGATGGGCGGCGCTGGGGTCGCCGCTGTTCATGCACTCCATGGCCAGGCCGTAGCGAGAGAAGGCGTCATCGGGCTTCTTGGCGACGAACTCTTCCAGCGTCTGGCGACGGGTTTTCTTTTGTTCCGCCATCGGGTCGTCTCGTATTATACGGGTAGCACCGGCGGCATCCAAAATCGCGCCGGAGCCAGGGGTTTCGATGAAGCGGAGAATCGAAAGTAAACAAGAGCCCGAGACCGAGCTGCCGGGGAAGCCGGTCAGCGCCTCGCGTTCCGAGATGACAGAAATCGTGCTGCCGGCGCAGACGAATCCGCTGGGAAAACTTCTGGGAGGACAGGTGATGCACCTTGTTGACATGGTTGCGGCATTGGCCGCGCACCGGCATTCGAACAGCTATGTGGTCACCGCGTCGGTGGATTACATCGACTTTCGCAATCCGGTGAATCTTGGCGAAATTGTGAACTTGAAATCGCAGGTTAATCGAGTGTTCCGCACATCGATAGAGGTAGGCGTCGAGGTCTATTCCGAGAATGCGTTGACCGGAGAGAGGAGGCATACGACCACAGCATATGTGACGTTTGTAGCTGTTGACGAGCATACCCGGATGCCCAAACCCGTGCCGCCGCTGATCGTGAAAACACCGGAGGAGCGGCGTCGATTCGACGAAGCCGCTGAGCGGCGCAAGACGCGCTTGGCGCTGCGATATGGAAGGTAGTTCGCTAAGTCCTTCAAAATAAGCGCTTTCTTCTGCTGCGCGTTCAGGGAGCCCCATCAGCGCGCGAACCTTTTCGCGTCGCGCTTCTCGTCGAGCTGTTCTTCGCATTGGGGTATCGCAATATTGACCGGCCTTGCGCTCAGAGCTGGAGGAAAGCGTCCTGGCGACCTCTTCGGCCGTGCCTGCCGGTTGCACGATACGCAGCAGCAGGTGGTAGACAATGCGCGAATGGCAGTCGTAAAGCTGCTCGAAGAGCGCACATCCTTCTGGCGAAGCCGCTGCGCAAGCGTCGCGTCGGGCGACACCTCGCCATTTGCGATGGGTAGTAGCGCCTCCACGAACAAGGGTCAGCTTCGTCGTTCTATCAATAATATGGCAGAAATATGGCAGAGCGGTAGAAGCGGATGATCCTACAAGAGGTTACTGCGCCAGCCAGTGCCGAACTTCATCCGCGACGGTCAGGGCCTGCTCGACGCAGGAACCGATGGAAGGTCCACGCAGATAATTGCCTGCAAGCCACATTCCGGGAAATTGTGCCCGGAGATTCTCGATACGTGCCAAGCGATCTCCGTGACTGAGATTATATTGTGGAAGCGCGCGTGGCCAAATCGTGACATGGGAGAAGGCCGGGTTACTCTTGATGAGAAGGACAGGCGAGATTTCGCGATGTGCCAGATTTGCAAGCTCTTCTAGTTTCAGATTTGTGACTGCCGGGTCGGTTGCTCCGCCCACGAAAGTGGTGAGCAGAGCCTGGCCATCTGGGGCGCGACCCGGGAAGAGCGATGAATTCCAGACGCTGCCGAGAATGCGGAGGCCGGCGGAGCGAGGCACGAGGAAACCGAAGCCGTCCAGGGAGTGCGAGACATCCTTCTTACGATAGCCCAGTGAGACTACGGCGACAGGGGCGTATTCCACAGAACCCATAAGTGATTCGAATTGCGAATCAAGCGAGACCAGCAATTTTCCTGTTACCTCCGTGGGTGTGGTCACGACCAAGGATTGCGCCGTGACGGATTCTTGCCTGCCATTGGCGTCCAGATGAGCTGCAAAGGAGCCATCGCTGCGCTTAACAATTCCGGTGAGGCTCGTTTCTGTCAGCAGCGCAGCGCCGAGTTTTCGCGAAATGGCGCTTGCCAGGGTTTGATTGCCATCGCGAAAGGTTTGAAGCGTGGACTGGCCGCGCGGAGCTTTTTTGGTTTTGGCGAGCCGCAACATACCGCGAACTATGCTTCCGGAGACTTTTTCTGCTTCATAGAGTTGCGGGAAGGCGCTTCGAACGCTTAGGCGTTCGGGATCACCTGCATAAATCCCAGAAACAAAGGGGCCAACCAGACGATCGAGGAGCTGAGCGGAGAATTTTCTGCGAACGAAGGAGGCCACGGATTCGTCGCCATCGGGAGGAGTGCTTTTTCCGAGGATATCAAGCACGAGAGCCCATTTGGTCGCGCCATTGATCAGCGAACTCATGAAAAGCGCAGGAGCACTGAGGGGCACGGACCGGAGTTCGCCGTCGATCAGGATATATCGCGGTGTACGTGGCGGGGCTAGAACGACTTGATCAGAAATGCCGAGGTCCTCGCATAGCTGATGAAGTTGGGCCGTGCCGCTGAAGCTTTGAGGTCCCAATTCTAGTAGGAAGCCGTCGCGAGTTACGGAGTTGATGACACCGCCGGGACGCGCAGAGGCCTCGACTAGTTGTGCCTCGATCCCCGCCTTCCGGAGAGCGAGGGCGCAGACTAGGCCGGAGATGCCACCACCGACCACCAGTGCTGGGACGTGACGGGTCACTGAGATGTGAGCATCCTCTCGCGGGATCAGAGAGTCTTCGAAAAGAGCGGCTTGGCGATGAGCTGCTGTTTTTCGAGATAGGGGTCGAAAAGCATGGCCAGATTGCGGATGAAGATGCGGCCGAGCCAAGTGGCGCGGATCTCGCCTCGTTCGAGGTGCACTAGGCCGTCTTGGCGGAACGGCTCCAGGCGGCGAAGCTCTTCCGCAAAATACTGGTCAAAATCGATGCCGAATTCACGTGAGATTTCCTCTTTGAGCACGATGGTATGACACAGCAGGCGGCTGATGACAGTGCGGCGCAGGCGATCCTCGTTCGAAAGATGATAGCCGCGCATAGTGGCGAGGCCGCGTTCGGAGACGGCTTTCTCCCACGTCGGGATATCGCGGTGATTTTGAGCATAGGCGTCTTGTATGCCGCTGATGGCGGTGATGCCCATGCCATATAGGTCGGCGCCCGCTTTGGTGGTGTAACCCTGAAAATTGCGGTGCAGCGTCCGGTTTTGTTGCGAAATGGCCAGCTCGTCCCCAGGCTTCGCGAAGTGGTCCATGCCGATGTAGAGATAGCCGGCCTCCAGAAACTTGAGCAGGCCCACGCGGAAGATCTCAAATTTTTCCATACCCTCAGGAAGGTGTGCGGCGAACGAGCCTTGCTGCTTCTTCAACCAAGGCACGTGCGCATAGCTAAAGAGGGCGATGCGATCCGGGGCGAGTCCGAGAATCTGATCCACGGTGTGGGAGAAAGTGTCTGCGGTTTGGTAAGGAAGGCCGTAAATCAAGTCGACATTGATGCTATCAAAGCCCAGATCGCGCGCCGCGAAGAGCAGGTCACGCGTCATTTCGTAAGGCTGAATGCGATGCACGGCCTCCTGCACATCGGCGTGAAAGTCCTGAATGCCCATGCTGAGCCGGTTAAAGCCGAGCTTGCGCAGAGTTTCGAGATGCTCGCGGGAGGTCACGCGTGGGTCGACCTCGATGCCAATTTCACTGTCGGGGTCGAAATGGAAATGCTCTTTTGTAAAGGCAAACAGATCCTCGATCTGTTCGGGCGTCAGGTAGGTTGGTGTGCCGCCGCCCCAATGGAACTGGACCACGCGGCGGTTCTTCGAGACGCTGAGGCTGACGCGCTTCATCTCTCGCTTCAGCACCTCAAGATAAGGGGGCGCGACGTTTTTGTTCTTCTGAATGACGACGTTGCACGCACAAAAGAGGCACAGGCTTTCACAGAAGGGGATATGCATGTAGAGAGAAACAGGTGTCCTGGCACGCTCAGCCTCTTGGTGCACCCTTTCGAGATCGGCCGGACCGAACGCGTCGTTCCAGACCGGCGCCGTGGGGTAGCTCGTATAGCGCGGCCCCGGGCGATTGTACTTGGAGAGAAATTCCGCTCCGACGTGGAGCTCACCGCTCATTTGTTGCAGGCTTGGATGTGCGAGTGTCATGCTTGGCGCCTCCTACCGCACCTGCGCAGCAGGTCTGGCATGGTGAAGCAACGCTCGTTGGCCCATCTCGATAAATAGCTGAGCATTCTCGACCGGTGTATGCTGCAAAATGCCGTGGCCAAGGTTGAGGATGTGACCGTGGCCGCCGAGAGAATTGATTGCGTCCAGAGTTACTTCGCGAATTTTCTCCTGAGGGCCAAGTAAGACCGCCGGATCGACATTGCCCTGTAAGGCGATTTTCGGACCCAGCGTCTTTCGAATCTCTGCCATATCCACGCGCCAATCGACGCTGAGCACATTCGCGCCGGTGCGCGCCACGGCGGGAAGCAGATGTTGTGACGCTTTGGTGTAATAAATCACCGGCACTGAGCCGCTGAGGCCCGCAATGATCTCCTGAATGGCTGGAAGCGCGAACTCTTCATAGTCCTGCAAATTCAGCTCGCCGCACCAAGTATCGAACAACTGGACAGCGGTCGCTCCGGCAGCGATCTGCGCCCGCAGATAGGGAATGGTTGCCTGGGCGATACGATGGAGTAGAGCGCGAAAGGTTTTTGGCTGGTGGTAGAGGAAACTCTTTACCGTAGCAAATCCTTCTTTGGTCTTGCCTTCCACCATGTAACTGGCCAGGGTCCACGGGGCACCAGCAAAACCCAAAACGGGAACCTCGGGGCCGACGGATTTCACGATGCCCCGGATGGCTTCCGGCAGAAAGCCAGTATCTGTCTCCGGGTCAAAAATCCTGAGCCGGTCGACGTCCGCCTTGGAACGTACCGGATTCGGCAGGTTGGGACCGGCGTCGCCGAGTTCCAACTGCAACCCCATGGCTTCGGCGGGAATTAGAATGTCCGAGAAAACGATAACCGCATCAACGCCCAGCCTGCGAAAGGGCTGGAGGGAGACTTCGACCGCAAGTTGGGGCGTCTTGCAAACGTCAAGGAATGCGTGTTTTGCACGGATTTCGCGGTATTCCGGAAGGTAGCGGCCAGCCTGGCGCATCATCCAGACCGGAACTCGCGGAAGGGCGTCCCCCCGGCAGGCACGAAGGAATAGATCTTTTCGGTTAATCGACGCCATCTGTTGAGTCATATTTCGTCTGAGACATCAAGGATAGCAAATCCCGGCCGGTCTTGCTGGTACGAGTACTAAGGCGGTATCGAATTGTGCTAGCGCCAGCAAGGGTAAGCTATACTCGAAATGTTGAAGAATCGGGTGGGTTCAGGGGAGCAGGACAGTTGTCCATTCGGTGCGGCAGGTGAGCCAGGGGCTCAGGTGCAGAGAATGAATCATTTATTCCCAATTTTGACGGCGCTCGCCTATCTATTGAGTTTTGTCCTGTATGTTCGCTTTCTGGGTACGGGGAAGAAACTCACGGGTAGATTAGGCACGCTGGTCTTGGGGCTAGGCCTGGTTTCGCACTATTTTGCGCTTCTCGAGAGGTCCCGCGGTTTGCACACGGTTCCTTACCATGACTTGTACGGATCCATGTCGCTGTTTGGCTGGCTTCTGGCGCTGACCTATCTGGGCCTAGAGTTGTATCACCGGCAGCGATCTGTCGGAGCCTTCGTAATGCCCTTTATCTTGGTGTTCTTTCTCGCTGCGCATCTGGCCCCGGCCGACCGGCTTTCGCCGCCTGCGGCGCACGGGGCCACGTTTGCGTTTCACGTTACCCTGAGCATCCTCGCCTATGCGGGGTTTGCGCTCTCTTTTGTTCTTAGCCTGATTTTCCTGGGAGAGGAACGCCTGCTGCGAAGCCACAAACTCGGCAACATGGTCTGGCGGTTGCCGCCGCTCGAATTGCTGGAGCGCATGAGCAAGTCGAGTGTTCTGGTAGGGTTGGTTTCCATTGCGATTGGAACAGCCTTGGGATTCGTGTGGGTCGACCGGCTGAGCGAATATTCGTTTTACGATCCGAAGTACGTGGTCACGCTGCTGGTGCTCCTGCTGTATGCGGCTTACCTCCGTCTGGCGGGCACTGCGGCGTGGCGTGGGGCGCGGGCTTCAAGGTTGTGCGTCTTCAATTTTTTGATTGTGGTGCTGAGCTTTACGGTCGTAAATCTATATCTCTCGCAAAGTCACCGCTACTTTTAGGAGCGCTTGAAGCGCGCTATGGAAATTGTTCTTGTCGGACTGAATCATCGCACAGCGCCGGTGGAGGTGCGTGAGAAGGTGTCTTTCACGGCCGAGCAGGCCCAGCGGGCGTCTGAGGAGCTCCGCGCCAGGGGAATTCTCGAAGAGACGCTGGTGCTCTCGACCTGCAATCGCAGCGAAGTGTATGGTGTGCCGCCGGAATCCTCCCATGAGTGTGCCCCGGGACTTTCTATTTTTCTGAGCGAGTTCCATTCGGTGCGTCCGGATATCCTCAGCGTGTCGCTCTATCACCACTACGATCGCGAAGCCGTGAAGCATCTCTTTCGAGTTGCGGCGGGGCTCGATTCCATGTTGCTCGGCGAAGCGGAGATTCTGGGCCAGGTGCGGGAAGCGTATCGCTTCGCGCACGAGCGCGGCGCGACGGGGCCCGTGCTGAACCGCCTCTTCCAGGGCGCTCTGGAAGTCGGGAAGCGCGTGCGCACGGAAACGGAGCTTGGCACGCGGCCCATGTCAGTGGCTGCTGCCGGAGTGAAACTGGCAGAACGCATTTTTGGAAAACTGAACGAACGGAAAGCGCTGGTATTGGGGGCCGGCACGATCAGCGAGCAAGTGGTGTCGCAACTTCGGGATCGTGGGATCGCACAGCTCCAGGTCATGAACCGCTCACGCGACCGCGCGGAGGAGCTGGCCAAGCAGTTCAGTGGAAAGGTCGTCGACTGGGGTGAGTGGGATACCGCGCTGCAGTCGCCGGACGTGGTGGTGTCGTCGGTTAGCGCAGATGAACCGGTGCTGCGTCGCGATATCGTCGAGCGAGCAATGGCGGCGCGCGGAAATCGCGCGTTGTTCCTGATGGACCTGGGCGTGCCACGGAACATAGACCCCAGGGTTGCGGAGCTATACAACGTCTACGTTTACGACACGGATGACCTAAGCGACATCGTGCAGCAGAATCGCAACGCTCGGGCAAGCGAGGTTCCCCGGGCTCAGGGCATCGTCGACGAACATGTGACCAAGTTTCTCTCTTGGCAGGCGAGCGTCGAGCTGGTTGGACTTGTTGATGCGCTGAGGAAGAAAATGCGGGAGGAGCGCGCGTCATTCATCCGGTCACGTCTGGAGCCGATGAAGCATCTGACGGAGACGGATCGCGCCCAAGTGGAAAAATTGATGGATGAGATGCTGGAGAAGCTGCTTCTGGAGCCTGCGGAACGCTTGCGAGGTGAGAAAGAACTCCGGCGGAAGATTCAAAACGTCGAAGCTTTGCGTGATCTGTTTCTTTCCAACCGGGAGAAGCCGTGAGAATCCTGCGGATTGGCACTCGCGGCAGCATGCTCGCCAAATGGCAGGCGGAGTCCGTTCGCAAACAGCTGTTTGCCGCGACCGGCATGGAAGCGGAGATTGTCATCATCAAGACCAGCGGGGACAAGATGCAGCAAACGCCGCTGACGCAGATCGGGGGCAAGGGAATTTTTATCAAGGAGCTGGAGGAGGCATTGCTGGAGGAATCGATCGATCTTGCGGTGCACAGCGTGAAGGACGTGCCGACCGACATTCCTTCCCGGCTCATCTTTCCTGCGGTTTGCCGGCGTGATGATGTGCGTGACTGCCTGGTAGGCTCTACGCTCGGGAATCTGCGGCAGCGAGCGCGTGTTGGAACGAGCAGTCTGCGGCGGCAAGCGCAGTTGAAACACATCCGGCCGGACCTCGATCTCCGCGACCTCCGGGGAAACGTAGACACTCGACTACGCAAAGTGGAGAGCGGAGAATATGAAGCGGTAATGGTCGCCAAAGCAGGTCTCGATCGACTGGGTTTGAGCCAGCGGATTTCCGAGGTGCTCTCGCCGGACGTGTGCATGCCGGCGGTCGGGCAGGGCGCTATCGCGGTGGAGTGCCGGCTGAAGGACACGGAAGCAGCGGCCCTCCTGGCACCTTTGGACGATGCCGAGACCCGCACCGCGATCCTTGCGGAACGCGCACTCTTGTCTGCCTTGCAGGGTGGATGCCAGGTTCCCATGGGGGCTTGGGCGCGTATTGAGCGCAACGAACTATTGCTGGACGCGTGCGTTTGTTCCGTGGACGCGTCGCAATACGTCAAGGAACGCGCCACCGCTCCCCCGGATCAGGCGGCGCAACTGGGAGAGCACATGGCGCGGGTACTCCTCGAGGCGGGCGCGCAGTCGATCCTGGAAGAAGTGAGCCGCCAGCGTGGCTGAAGCGTCTCCAAGTGCCTTGGACGGCAGGCGAATTGTCATAACACGTTCGGCGGCGCAGAGTGAGATGCTGGCGAAGGAACTCTCTGCACGTGGAGCCATTCCCGTAGTGCTTCCGCTGGTGTCGTTCGCCGACCCGGAAGATTTCGCGCCGCTCGATCGAGCGATCGAGGAAATCCAGCAATTTGATTGGATCATTCTTACCAGCGCGCAGGCGGTTCGCGCGGTGGTAAAGCGAGGGGAGGAGCTGGAGCGTAGCCTGATGCGCTCAGGGAGCAAGCTGCGAATCGCTTCTGTCGGTCCGGTAACCGCCGAAGCCGCTCGGCAGGCCGGACTTCCCGTCGAGTATGTTGCGGAGACGCACACCGGGGCGGCGCTGGCGGAGGAGTTGGGTGACCGGCTTCAAGGAGCGAAAGTATTCTTGCCACGGAGCGATCGTGCAAATCCGGATTTGCCACCAGCATTGAAGCGACGTGGTGCGCAGGTCACAGAAGTGATCGCCTACCGCACGTTGAAGCCAACCGATGTGGATCAAAGAAACTTGAGGCAGATCGCCGAAGGCGCGGCGGACGCGGTTCTATTTTTCAGTCCCTCGGCGGTCCAACATTTCGCCGAGCTGTTTGGGGGCGAGCAATTGCGCGCTCTGCAAGATAAACTGGCCATCACGGCGGTTGGACCGGTCACCGCGAACGTGTTGCGCCAAGCCGGTGTCGGGCGCACCGTGTTGGCAGGAGACACGACGGCAGCCGCGGTCGTCAATGCGTTAGAGAAACATTTTGCGGGTACCGTGAAACGGGCGCCGGCAGGAACAAAGAGAGCATGAGCTTCCCCACCCATCGACCGCGGCGTTTGCGGCGGAGCGCCGCGCTGCGTGACCTTGTTCGCGAGACGCGCCTTACTACGTCGGGTCTCATCTATCCGATGTTCGTGTGTCCGGGTGCAAAGGTTCGCCAGGAAGTCAGCTCCATGCCCGGCGTTTACCAGCAGTCTGTCGATCAGATTGTGGAGGAATGCCGCGAGGTTGAGTCGCTCGGGATTCCCGGGATCATTCTTTTTGGATTGCCCGAATCCAAGGACCCACGCGGCACCAGCTCCCTCAGCGCCCTAGGCGTAGTCCAGCTCGCCATTGAAGCGATTCGCAGGGCAAAGCTGAAACTTCTTGTCATTACCGACGTCTGCCTCTGCGAATACACGGACCATGGTCATTGTGGCGTTATCGAGAACGGCGAAGTGGCCAATGATTCCACGGTGGCGATTCTTGCTCAGCAGGCGCTGTCACATGCGCGCGCCGGCGCCGACATCGTGGCCCCGTCGGACATGATGGACGGGCGGGTGGGGGCCATTCGTGAAACACTGGATGAACACCAGTTCGACAACATTGCCATTCTTTCTTATGCCGCAAAATATTGTTCGGGCTTCTACGGACCCTTCCGGGAAGCGGCTCAATCGGCTCCTCAGTTTGGCGACCGGCGCAGCTATCAGATGGACCCAGCCAATGCGCGAGAAGCGTTGAAGGAGGTGGAGCTGGATCTCCAAGAGGGTGCCGACATGGTGATGGTGAAGCCCGCGCTGACGTACCTGGATGTCATCCGCCGGGTGCGCGATGCGTTTGATGTACCGGTCGGCGCGTATAACGTCAGCGGAGAATACGCCATGGTCAAGGCGGCGGCGCAGAAGGGTTGGCTGGATGAGAAGCGAGTTGTCCTGGAAATCCTGACGGGCCTCCAGCGCGCCGGAGCAGAAATCATTCTTACCTATCACGCCAAGGATGTCGCACGCTGGCTGAAGCCGTGATAAATTTAATCGAGAAAACATGAGTACTGCACCACCCCGATTGAAGCGCGAGCGCAAGCGTTCCCGCGAGATTTTCGAGCGCGCCGAGAAGGTGCTGGTTGGCGGCGTGAACAGTCCCGTCCGGGCGTTCCGGTCCGTCGGTGGGGAGCCGCTGATCATCGAGCGCGGCAGCGGGCAACACCTCTACGACGCGGATGGAAACGAGCTGCTCGACTATGTGTGCTCCTGGGGGGCGATGATCCTGGGACACGCAAATCCCGCCATCAGCGAGGCGATTGCCGACCAGGCACGCCGGGGCACAAGTTTTGGTGTGACAACCGAGCTGGAGCTGGAGCTGGCCACCCTGATTACGCGGGCGATTCCTTTCGTTGAGAAGATTCGCTTTGTCTCGAGCGGCACTGAGGCAACCATGAGCGCGGTGCGACTGGCACGAGGAGTGACGAAGCGAGACTTCATCGTCAAATTCGAAGGCTGTTATCACGGTCACGCCGACAGTTTCCTGTCGCAGGCGGGTTCTGGTCTCGCTACGCTCGGAATTGCCGAATGCCCGGGAGTGCCCGCGGCGCTGGCGGCGTTGACATTGAACGTGCCTTATAACGATCTCCAGGCGGTCGAACGCATATTTCTTCAGCATAGGGAGAAGATCGCTGCGGCGATCGTCGAACCGATCGCCGCAAACATGGGAGTTGTTCCTCCGGAGACCGGTTTCCTAAAAGGATTGCATGAAATCGCCAACAAGAACGGCGCTTTGCTGATTGTCGACGAAGTGATCACCGGATTTCGTCTGCACAATGGCTCCGTTCAGGAACTTCTCGGCGTCGAAGCGGACCTTACGACACTCGGAAAAATCATCGGAGGGGGAGTTCCCGTGGCAGCCTATGGAGGGCGCGCGGAGTTGATGAACCATGTCGCGCCGCTAGGCCCGGTGTATCAGGCGGGCACCCTCGCAGGCAACCCACTGGCGATGCGAGCGGGCATTGCGGCGCTCAAACAACTCGCAGAGCCCCGTCTGTATGAGGAGATGTCAGAACTGGCGCGGCGGCTGGTATTTGGTCTCCGCGCTGAACTGGCTGATGCCGGAATTCCTGCGCAGGTTAATGCCATTGGCTCGCTCTCGACGGTTTTTTTCACACCGGAGCCGGTGAGAAATTACAGTGACGCCAAGCGTTCCGACACGAAAAGATACGCGAGGTTTTTTCGGGAGATGCTGGATCGGGGCATATTTTTGGCGCCGTCACAGTTTGAGGCAGCCTTTGTCTCCGCGGCGCACACCTCCCAAGATATTGACCGTACCCTGGGGGCGGTGCACGAATCCCTGCAGGTCATTTCTTCTGATTCTGCGGTTTAAACCCAAAGTAGGAGAGGGATGGCATGGGCGAGGGTATCGGACTTCCCGAAAGTCATCAGGTGCACGAGGATCATCCGCTGGTCCTCCCCGTCTCGATTACGATCTCGATCATGGCGGTATTTGTGGCCGGTGCGTCCTTGCTCGGTCATCGGTCGCATACCGAAGCGTTGCGGCTAGAAACTCAATCCGCCAGTCGCTGGACACAGTACCAGGCGAAGAGCGTCCGCCTTCACGAAGCTCAGGGATTCTCCGACGTGGTCAGGCTGGTGGCACCGCTGAACAGAGAGATGGGCGAAGAACTAAAAGAGAAATATACGAAGGAAGTCGAGCACTACGAAGGTGACAAAGTCGACGTCAGCAAGGAGGCGAGGAATTTGGAGGAAGAGCGCGATTTGACGGTGCGCAAAGCGGACCGCTTTGATGGTGGAGAGGCGCTTCTGGAAATAGGTCTAGTCATCTGCTCTATCACCCTTCTGACCAAGCGGAAAGGATTCTGGTTCGGCGGCGCGCTAATCGGTGCTTTGGGCATCGCCTTGGCAATGACAGGATTCTTCCTTCACTAGACTAAGCGCGTGCGGGCGGTTGCGAACCGCGCAACAGGGCGATTTCCTGCGTGAGGTGTTCTAACTTCCCAAGCAATTCCTGGTGGCGCAGTTCCTCGCTGGCAGGCTTCTTCCCTACAAATGTAAGCGTCCCGCCAGGCTCCAGCACGCATTGCTCGACTTCGGTAAGCGACTCGAAGCCTTGCTTCCGCGCAGCCGCTGCGAGCTGCGGCACGGTAATTAGCTCCCTCTTCAAATTCCGCGTGCGCACCTTGCCGCCCTCCACTAAGACATCAGATCTACCCTCGACCAACTGGTCGAGTTTCCTGTGATCGTAGAGGAAGCGAACGACGAGGTAGTTGGTGACGAGCAGGGAAGTAGCACCGACGATTCCGCCCAGGACACTGTTGTCTTCTCCGATGATGGCGTTCTGCACGGTGTTCGAGAGCGTCAGCAAGACAACCAAGTCGAACGGATTGAGCTGGACGAGTTCGCGCTTCCCGGAGAGCCTGAGGCTGATCACCAGGAAGGCATAAACGATGATGGGGCGAAGGATCTTTTCCGCCAGGGGAAGCCCCATGACGAACATATCTTTCCAAGCATCGTGCATAACAGGATCGCCTCCTTGGGGTGCCCGCGCGGGTCAGGACCACGCCGGGCATGTTGGTTGTCAGAGAACGCGGAGAGCGTAGCACGCGGGGAATGGTAACAAAAGTCGCCGAGGCCGTCCCGCCCTCGGTACAGTCAGTTTTTCGCGACGTTTTCCCATTGGATTGCCCATCCGAGTCTTCGGCTTCCGTAGGATTAAAGCGATTAGGTATTTTCCCGGTTTGAGAATTTGTCGCGTAAGTAAATAAATCCAAACAGAGGCCACAGGTCCCACCCTCGCCCTGAGCTTCGCGTTCTATATATGTCCGACTACAGCCAACGGGCGGCCGCAGACTCTGGGCGGGGCGACTCCTCCATCCGCTTATTGGCGAAACCCTTCAGCCGGCGGGCCCTTTTTCGCGCCGTTCACGCGATTCTGAATCCATCCTGAAGTTGGCGGCATTTCCTCAGCCAATGTAAGTCGCCGGGCGAATTCTAATGAATCTTTGGATGCCGCTTATGCCAGTCGGTGTGCAGTTGGAAGGTCCGCCCTGCTTGGATAACCGCAAAATCGTCGCCCGCTCGACCCACAAATTGCAGCCCGACCGGGAGATTTTTCTCGGTGAGGCCACAGGGAACGGACATCGCTGGAAGCCCGCAAATATTTCCAATGGCGCCGAGAGGATCGGGAAAAGTCAGATCGGTCTCGAGATTTAAGGTCAGAGGCGTCGCTGGAACAGGCTGCGCCGCCGCGGCGATAACGTCGAATGTGTCAAACAATGAATCCATTTTCTTCTGGACGATTTCTCTCACCTTCAAGGCCTGCAGATAGTCTGCGGCGGTGTACTGCTCGTTCACATAGCCCGCGATTTGCCCCAACGGATCGGTCAATTCGCTGACTCGCCCGGAGCGAATCAGCGACCGGAAAGAAGCGGCGCACTCCACGGCAACGATAATACTGCCCGCCTCCTCCCAGGGACCAACAGGTAAAGCGACGTCCCTCACGCCCGAAAAATACTTCTTGAGGATCCTGGTGGCGGCTTCGATGGGCTTGGCAATGCCTGGCGCAAGGGATTTCCATGCGTTCGTGATCCAGCCAACCTTTAGTGGCCGCGAATGTAATTCCATGGACGGCGAATAGGTAAAGGCACCTTTATCAATGGGCACCGTGCCGCGATCCTTCGGGTCATGCCCGGCGATTGCCGCAAAGATGCGGGCGCAGTCTTCCGCGCTCCTCGCCATCGGGCCGATCTTGTCCATCGAAGGCGCGAGTGCCATGGCACCGTAACGACTCACGCGTCCGTAGGTAGGCCGCAGACCGCTCACGCCGCAGAAGGCTGAGGGGCAGATGATGGAACCCCATGTTTCCGTGCCGATCGCAAACGCAGCCAGACCTGCGGCTACGATCGCCCCTGAGCCAGAGGACGATCCGCAAGTCCAGCACGTAGTGTCCCAGGGATTCTTGGCTTCGCCCTGCAAGGATGCGGACGCGAAGCGGTAGCCCATTCCCCCAGCGAGTTCAATCATGGCTGCTTTGCCGATCATCACCGCGCCCACGCGGTTCAGATGTTCGATCACGGTCGCGTTGTAATCGAAGACCTGCTTGGCATAGGGCTTTGCGCCCCAAGTGGTCGGAAGCCCTTTCACCGCCAATAAGTCCTTCGCGGCGTAAGGAATCCCGTGCAGCGGGCCACGGTAGTGGCCGCCCTGGATTTCTTTTTCCGCTGCCTTGGCTTGTTCGATGGCAGTCTCAGGCATCAAGTGGGCGTAGGCGTTAAATCGCGCTCCGAGCCTTTGGCTGCGGTCGAGATATGCGTGCGTCAGATCGACGGGCGAGAGTTTCTTCGATTCCAGACGTTTCGCCAGCTCAGTTACAGACAGATGATAAATCTCTTCGCCAGGCATTCGCGACGCTCCTCAGGAATTCTTCGGCGCATTGGCCGGCTTTTGTGTCGCCGGCGTCGGCGAGGGCTTCTTTTCCCGTTCCATCAATGGTTTCAGGTAAAGCCCCGGCCCATCTCCGTTGTCCGTCGCAAACGCCCGCAGACGATCGAGCGGTGGCTGTGCTTCAGTGGCCAGTCGCCGGATATCGGCTTTCTGGGAGTCAGTAAGCCGGTTGCCGTACTGGGCGAAGATAGCCTGAATCCGTGATTCGACCTCGGCTTGGCCTTGGGGTGATAGCTTCGGGGCGTTCGCGGCCTGCTGCGTGGGCCGTGGGGCGGCGAGAGACTCAGACCTGAGAAGATCTGACGGTGACAATGATGCAGCCGCGGAAACCAAGGCAGCGCGCCGCGCAAATTCACGGCGAGAAATTGCCGAATCGCTCTGGTTGCCCATTGAGGGTCTCCGTTGATCAGAACAAGTAGTGCAAAACAGTGAGTGAAAGGCTCAGAGTGAGGCTACTGAATCCGTGTTCGAGCGTCAACTGCCTGCGCTGGTAGGGGGGGTAGGGGGTAGGCTGTAAGGCGGGGGAAAGTGATACACCCATTGAACGCGCTTCTTAGGAATGCAACGCCGTTGACAAATTGGGCGCATTTCCATACGTCGCGCGGATCAAGATTTGCATAGAAATAGATTTGAAACGCGCGAAGCTTGCTGTGGGTCTCCATTTACGCGGGGAAATCACTGAAACTAAGCTAGTTGCAGGCGCCCGTTTATGCGTTACAAACTCGTTCCTGAAAGAGCGGAAATTGTGAACGGGGATGATTTCCGGTAACCGCTGCGGGCTGATGGTACCGGCGAAGGTTTCCCGGGGTTATAATCCCGACCACTTATGCCTCTCCCTCCGGGCACACATTTTGGCCCTTATGAGATTACCGGCCTGCTCGGTTCTGGCGGAATGGGCGAAGTGTACCGCGCCCGCGACACGCGGCTGGAGCGCACGGTCGCCATCAAGATTCTTCCCGCACACCTATCCTCGGATCCCCTTCGCAAGCAGCGATTCGAGCGTGAAGCGAAGACCATTTCCAGCTTGAATCATCCGCACGTCTGCACTTTGCACGACGTGGGCTCGCAGGACGGCGTCGAGTATCTCGTGATGGAGTGCGTAGAAGGAGAGACGCTGGCGAAGCGTCTGGAGAAAGGAGCGCTGCCGCTGGAGCAAGGGTTGAAGTACGGTGCGGAGATTGCGGGCGGGCTGGACAAAGCCCATCGCAGCGGCGTGGTCCATCGCGATTTGAAGCCCGGCAACATCATGCTGACAGCGACAGGGGTGAAGCTACTGGATTTTGGGCTGGCGAAGGAGGTCGTTCCGCTTGCCAGCGGAGCCACGATTACCGCGGCAGCGCAAAGTTCGCCGGTTACAAAGGAGGGAACAATCATTGGAACGTTCCAGTACATGTCGCCGGAGCAGGTGGAAGGGAAAGAACTGGATGGGCGCAGCGATATTTTCTCGCTGGGCGCAGTTTTGTACGAGATGGTGACGGGGAAGCGAGCGTTTGAAGGCAAGACGCAGTTAAGTGTGGCTTCTGCAATCCTGGAAAGAGAGCCGCTCCCGATCACTTCTATCAAGCCGCTTACTCCGCTGGCGCTGGATCATGCGGTGAAGAAATGCCTAACAAAAATACCAGATGAGCGCTGGCAGAGCGCGAGTGATTTGGCCAGCGAGTTGAGGTGGATCACCGAAAGCGTCGGGCAAGCGACGGGTCCGGCATTCGAGGAAGCACCAGGAAAAACGAGGAAAAGAGCAGCTTGGCTCATCGCCGGTGTGCTGGCGGGGGCCGCCATCGCCGGGGCCGTTCGGTGGCCAAGCCCCAAACCGCCTGAAGAAACAATGTATTTTCCCGCGCCGATGCCGTTTTCCGCCCGTGACCTTGCTATGGCTCCTAACGGGCACGCTATTGCGGTAATCGCGTATCTGGAGTCCGCGCAGAGGAATGCGCTGTGGATTTACGAGCTGGGATCACGGAGCGCAAGAAACCTCGCCGACACCCAGGGCGCCAGCTATCCGTTTTGGTCGGCTGACGGACGATCTCTGGCGTTCTTTGCCGATGGAAAGCTGAAGAGGGTGGAAGTTTCAGGCGGTCCGGTGCAAACGGTGTGTGATGCGCCGTCGGGCCGAGGAGGCACCTGGAACAAGGACGGTGTAATCGTCTTCACACCAGATGCGCGGTCGGGCGTGGGGCTGTATCGCGTCTCAGCTTTGGGCGGAACAGTCGCGCCAGTCAGCAAGCTGGATACGAGTCGTGGAGAATTGAGTCATCGGTGGCCCATGTTTCTGCCCGACGGAACGCACTACCTGTATATGGCAACCAATTTCGCGGGGCAGAAGGGCGTTGATGCCATTTTCGTGGGTTCACTGGACTCCATTGAGAAACGATTCGTCGTGGAAGCCATGGCAAACGCGGCCTATGCCGCGCCAGGCTATTTACTGTTTTACCGAGACAAGGCTCTGCTCGCCCAACGATTCGATGTGAAGCGCCTCGCTTTGATCGGGGAACCAACAACTATTCTGAACGATATTCAGTACCAGCCGCAGGTCAAGAGGGCGGTATTTGGGGCCTCCGACAAAAGCCTGCTGGCCGCTCAGAGCGGGAGTGGGGTTGCCCTTTCGCAACTCGCGTGGTTTGACCGCCAAGGGAAAGGGCTGGGAACGGTTGGAAAACCCGATGTGTATGGCAACGTATTCATAGCTCCTAGCGGAAAATCGGTGGCCGTAAGTATGACGGACATCGCGAGCCAGAATACCGACATCTGGACTTATGATTTGCAACGCGCTAGCGCCAAGCGGCTTACCTTCGATCCCGCCGCTGACTCCGTGCCCATCTGGAGTCCGGATGCCGGGCGGTTGGTCTTTGCCTCTAACAGGACCTCCTTTAACGACCTGCAATTGAAGAACTCCGACGGCGCGCAAGAAGAGATGAGTATCTTGCATTCGGGCATTGATAAGTTTCCGAATGACTGGTCCAGGGACGGGAAATACATTCTATACACTCAAGACACGGACTTAAGGTTCCTAACTCTCCCGGAGCTGAAGAGCAGCTTGTTCCTGAAAGCGCCTTCCGTTCTCAGGAACGGCCAATTCTCGCCCAATGGGAAATGGGTGGCCTACGCATCGAATGAAACCGGAAAATGGGAAATTTACGTAACCTCCTTCCCGGAACCAAGGGGCAAGTGGCAAGTCTCGACGGGAGGAGGCGAACAGCCGCGGTGGAGAGGCGACGGGAAAGAGCTATTCTACCTTTCGTCGGACGACAAGATGATGGCCGCGCCAGTAACGACGGGGGCCAATTTCGATGCCAGCACGCCGGTTGCACTTTTCCAAGCGGCTCCCCGACAGCCAGTCCCAATCTATGACCTCTTTGTTTATGACGTGAGCCGGGACGGGCAGCGATTTCTGATCATTACGGAAGTGAAACAGGCAGAGAGCGCGCCGATATCCATCGTTCTGAACTGGACCGCAAAGCTGAACAAATGATGCTTGCAGCCGGAAACAAGCTGGGGCCGTATGAGTGGACCGCGGAGAGCATCAAGTTTGTGAAGAATTGAAGCCAGCTCTGTGGGCGATTTTTGCGATGCGGCTTGTTCGAGTATCTAAATCGTCTGTCTATTTGTGACGCATGTCGACGGGGGCCCGCGTCCGGTCCAGAGGAAACACCTGCAGTTGCCATTTGACCGGGACCGACGCTGGCAGGTAGCAGATGGTTTTGTCGCACGCCTGATACTCAAGCTTTCCCGTAATCGTGAAGATTTTCCCATCTTTCCCAAGCGAGCCCCAGAACTCTGACCCCGAGCTCACTTTCACATCCTGGTTGATGCGCAACGTCCCCTCGAAGACGGGTACGCGTTCCTTGATCGCAGGCAAATAGAGGGTCTTGGACGGCGGGTAAACTGCCGATTTGAGCTCCAGTTGTGGGATAGGATCAATCACCAGCTGAATAGCTTTATAACCCTGTGTCCCGGGCGCATAGACATGCACCTCCGGGGGCAGCCGCACTTCGGCAACGAGAGTGACGCGAGTACCGGGAACACCTACGGGATCGGATTGTTCGAGAGCCAGTTGAAGATGCGGGGCTTCGACCGTGTCCGTTATTTCCTGGCCCAATTCAGGGAAAAGCTTGGCAATAATACTATTTCCGGTAAGCCGCTCTCGGTATTTCGCTTCGAAGAACTTTTCTCGAATGAAGCCGTTGGTATCAATGAAAAAAAATCCAGGGCGGGCAAAGCCCTTCTGCATACCAGTAGCTTCGGTATTGAGGACCCCATAGGCCCGGATGGTCTTCGAGTCAGGATCCGCGAGCATGGGGTATTCGAGTTTGTGTCGGTCAGCAAAATACTTCAGGATTTCTTCCGAGTCGTAGCTAATGGCCGCCAGCCTGACCCCTTGCTTTTCGAATCGCGGGATTGCGCTTTGCAGCTGGACCAGCTGCCCTTTGCAGAACGGTCACCAGTCCGCTGAGCGGAAGAAGAGAAGAACCGTTCCGTTCGTTCCTTTCAAACTATCGAGAGTCTGTATCTCGCCAAACTGGTCGCGAGCCGAAAAAGCAGGAGCCTTTTGGCCGACCGCGAGTCCAATCGACATCAACTCGATGGAAGCGATCCTAATCGTATCGTCATCGAGAGTTCCCCGGACGGTCACCGTGTCTCCCAGGTGAGCGCTTACCGATGCCTGCGGCTCAATGCCGTACATGACCCGGTTCGTATCGTCATACAGCGACAGCTTCGCACCCGGCACATTTTTGGTGCACTCGGGGGATTCGGCAAAGGCTTCGTCTGCGTTGCAGCTGCTAGACACCAGGACGCCGGACCACGATCCGGGCTTTGTGGTGTTCTGTCCAGCCACTGCGAGTGGAGTTATAGAAAAAAGCGGCACCACATAGAGGAAGAAGCGCTTACGCAAAGAATCAGTTCTGGCCGTCAGCATCAATTCGCTTCCTGCTTGGATCGGCGGGCATGGTACGCCTGACAGTCTCCGCGCATGCGTCTCCCAGCTAAACCTGCCCAGACATATTAGTGGGTCTTCGTGCTATACGGAAGATAGGAAGTAACCGGCCGACTCTCGCGCAGCTAGCTCACTTCCGTGAGGGTGCGAATCTGCGTTTCAAGAGCTTGATTATATTGCCGCTCGATCTGCAGTTCCGTTTGGAGTTTCTTTACCAGAAGGTCCAAATGAGCAATTTCCACACGAAGTTTCTGGACGTCGGCTACTGTCGGAGCAGACCGAACCGAGGCAGCCATCGATTGTTGGGGGTCGTAGTGTGGCTGCAAGGGTTGCCGTGGAGTGAAGGCCTCGGCAAGTGCTCGTGGCCAGGCAGATTCCGGCGTGGCCGCGGCAGGTGGTGGAGGCGCCACGGGGCGGGGCGCTACCGGAACTGGAGGCGGGGGAAAAAGAGTGCTCAAAGCGTTTGAAGGTGTTGCGCGTTCAGCCGCGGGTGCGGGCGTTCCGCGTTTCGGCTCTAGGAGGCTCTTCACGCGCGCAATCAATTCCTGTGGCTGAAAGGGTTTGCGAATTAGTTCATCAGCTTTTACCGCAACCGCTTTGTCGGCGACGCTCTTATTGACCACGCCGGACATCAGCAGGACCGGCGTTTGACAGAATTCCGGATGCTGCTTGATTTGGCTGCACACGGAGTAGCCGTCCTGATCGGGCATGATCACGTCAGTGATCACCACGTCGGGGCGGTTTTGCTCGAATTGTGCCATCGCCGAGGCCGCGTCGGCACAAGTAATCACGTTAATATTCTCGCGGCGAAACGCGATCTTGATGACTTCGCGCATCGTGGCGCTGTCGTCGATGAAGTAGACGGTAGGTGTCCGTTTGGCAGGAGCTTCTCCCAGCGGCGGAATGGTCATCGCTTCGCTCATTGCGCTTCCTTGTCCGCCATGTCACGCGTTCCTTCGTCAAATTCGCGCATGGCATCCATCATAAGGTCGGTGGCCGAGCGCAGCACGGTGCGCTGTGACGACCTAGTTCCGTAGGTAAATTTGTAGACGCCTTCGTTGGTGTTTCCACAGCTCTTCAAAATGTGAATCACGGCTTCATCGCCAAACAGATTGCCGCACTCCGCGTGGGCGATCTCTCCCGCGTCGTAGAACAGCACCCCGTCGGTCGCGCTTGCGTTGATGTGCAACGCGCCCGTCTGGTGTGCGTGCCCTAGCATCTGCATGACGCCCGTGAGGTCGTGGTGCGTCAAATTGCCGCTGAGGCTTGTGTCTGACTGGGAAAGCATCTGCGTGGGTTGAAACCCCTCTGCTTTGCTGACGATGATCTGTTTCACATGCGCGGCAATGACCGCGGGTTGCCTGTTGCGGTCGATGTAATCGTCGCAGCCCGCCTGAAATGCTTCCATCAACGCGCGCTGGCTTCCGTCGCCGAGTGCGATAACAGGCAGATTGGCATTTTTTGAGTCCGCGTGAATGATTCTGGCAATCTCCAGCGCGCCCATCTCCCGCATATTCGTCGCGCAGAGAATAGCGGATGGCGCATCGTATTCAAGCGTAGTAAGCGCGAAAGCCGCTTGGGTACTGGAGACGACCTCAAACCCTTCGCGCTTCAATGCATCGCCTAGGCGCTTTGCAAAATACACGTTGCTGTCGATGAGAAGAACCTTGACGGCACGTCCGGCGGGAATCATGACTGCGCCTCCGGTCGTTGCCGCCCCGCGGCTTCCGCGAGTGCTCGCTCGGGGCCAGGCGTGAGCGTGTCGATATTCAAGACTTCGATTACGTCACCGTCATGCGATAGCCACCCGGCGACGTGAGGCGCATCGGATTCAACTGCCGCGGTCATCTCCGCATTGATCAGTTCGCATTCACCAGTGACCGGGATGGCCACCCATTCCTTGTGTGCTTCGTAGTTGCGAACGACGATGAGGTAAAAACGGCGAGACGTCAAGCGCTTCCCCAGCAGCATTTCCGAAACGTCGCAGACCGGAACGATCCGGCCACGTCGCAGGATCACGCCTTCCAGTTTCGGTGTTCGGTGTGGAAAACGAAAAACGCGGCTGGGGGCCACGAGCTCGGCAATCTCTTTCGCCGAAATGGCAAACCGCCGTTCGCCCAGCCGCAGCAGGACGAACGATTGCAGTTCGAGTTCGGTCGATACCGTCATTGCGCGCAGCTTGTCCCCTCTGGATCCTCGCTTGCGAGTTTGTCCGCTTGCAAAAGAGCGGCATCGAGCAAAGCCAATTCTTCGGGTGACAAAAACCCTTCCGGATGCACCACCGGTACGACCGTCTGATCGAGTGCCGTCAGTCCGCGGTACCACTGCCGTTCTTCGTGGCAGAAGGAGAGTGGAAGAGCCTGGAGCCGCGACATAGTCGTCATCTTCTCGATGCCATCGATCAAGAGGGCCGTGCGCGTCTGGCGCAGCACGAATAGCTGTGCTCCCTCCGCCGCATGCAATCCAAAATGCATGGCGCCGTTGACAATGAAAAGCGACCTGTCCCCACGCCGCAGGACGTGGCGAACTTTTCGAAGTCCGGGGGCACTGATTTCGGTCGCAGCGCCTGACATGCTGTCCGCGCTGCGCACTTCTTGCACCGAAGCTGAAGAGATGGCGAACAATTGTCCGCTGACACGGAAGAGAACGATCTGTTCCGTCCTTGCCGGGGTCGTCTTTGCTGGGGCCGCCAACCGCATTAGCGAACTCCCGCGGGCGTTGTGCGGCAGATTCCGAGGACGCGCTTTTCGATGGCGGGGTAAATATCGTCGATGGAGAGCACCTGATCGACGGCACCGGTTTTGATGGCCTCGGCAGGCATGCCGAAAATCACGGACGTGGCCTCGTCCTGTGCCAGCACCAGCCCGCCCGCTGTCTTGATGGCCTTCGCTCCCTGGGCTCCATCGTTGCCCATGCCGGTTAGAATGCCCGCAATGCTCAGTGGGCCGGCGAAGGCCGCAACCGATTCCATGGTAGCGTCAATACTCGGCAAATAGCCGTTAATTCGGCCGCTGGTCCCGTCAAGCTGGATTCGACCCGTCGGGGTAATGCGCAGATGCTGGCCGCCCGGACAGATGTAGAGTGTTCCCGGCTGAAGCGACTCATTGGCTTCCGCCTCTTTCACGCGGATTCCAGTGAATTCGGCGAGCTGCGTGGCGTACTGCGTCGTGAATGCCGCGGGCATGTGCTGCACCAGAATTACCGCGGCAGGGAAGTCTCCGGTGAAACCCGGCGCGATGCGCATGACGGTGGCTGGCCCGCCTGTCGACGCTGCCAGCACGACTATCGGGAAGCGTTGGTCGAGCCCGGACATAGGCGAGGGACGGACGCGCACCGAGGCTGGTGCCGGAGTCTTGGATCCATTGGCATTCTGAATTGTCAAGGCCAGGCGTGACGCCGTGCGCACCACGCGCACTTTGGCCGCCATGCGCACTTTGCGCAGGAGCTCTTCTTTCACACTCTGCATGTCGAGGTCGATGGCGCTGGAGGGCTTGGCGACAAATTCAATCGCACCGAGTTCCAGTGCGCGAAGGGTGCTGGCTGCACCTTCGCGTGATTCAGAGCTGACGATGACGATCGGCCGCGGATTCGTAGTCATGATTTCCGCGGTGGCTTGGAGTCCGTCCACGTGAGGCATATTGATGTCCATAGTGATGACATCGGGCTTGAGCGATTCCGCCAGCGCAACGGCCTCCCGGCCGTCTTTGGCGTTGCCCACAACCTGGAGTTGTTCGTCAGCGTTGAAAATCCCTTCGAGGACCTTGCGCATAAACAGGGAATCTTCCACGACGAGCACGCGAATCTTTTTGTTGGGGGTCGCCATCGTTTGTTTACCCCACCGGCGCGACGGGGCGCGGCGCCTCCGTTCCTATGAGTTGTTCGACCGCCGCGATCAGTTGATCCTCCTGGACCGGCTTGGTCAGGAATGCCGCGGCGCCTTCCTTCATCGCCCGATCACGATGCTTTGCCCCCGCGCGCGACGTAACGACCATCACGGGAATTCGCCGCGTCGAGGGGCTCTGGCGCAATTGCACCATCAATTCGTAGCCGGTCATGCGCGGCATTTCGAGATCGGTTATGACCAGATGGCAGCCGTGCTGCGTCACCAGTTCGGCGGCTTGGAGTCCATCCGCCGCCAGTTCCACCCGGTATCCGTTCTTCTCCAGCATTCGGCCGACGAATTTGCGCACGCTGATGGAATCGTCGGCCACCACGATCACGCGCTCTTGCTCGACGCGGTCGATGGCCTCGGAAGGAATGCTTCCGCGCGCAATGGCCATCGAGCCCGGCGCAAAGATTCGCGCGGCGCTGGCGCTTGCCTGTATCGGCCGGTGCTCGCTTGGTTCTGTCGCCACCATGCGGTTCAGGTCGATCAAAAGAATAAGGCTGCCATCAGGCGCGATGGTCGTGCCAGGAAAGAGTTTCACGCGGCGCAGGTACTCGCCCAGGTTCTTGATGACGATTTCGTCCTTGCCCAGGACTTCTTCCACGACCAGGCCGATCTTCCGGTTTCCGGCATTTGCCACCACCATCCGGAAGTATCCATTGATCGGTTCAAGCGGCGGCAAACCTAGATAGGTATCCAATCGCACTACCTCGGTGACGACGTCGCGCACCTTGGTCAGCAGTTTTCCGCCGATGTCCTCGATTTCATCGGCGCGCAGGCGGCGGATTTCCTCAACGACTGCCAATGGCAGCGCGAAATTGGTCGTGCCGCAACGCACGAACAGAGCCGGAGAGATAATCAGGGTGAGGGGAACCTTGAGCGTAAACTTCGTGCCCTTGCCGCTCGTGCTCTGGATATCGATTTCGCCGTTCAGCGTGTTCAGGTTTGCCCGCACCACATCGAGCCCGACTCCACGCCCGGCGAGTTCCGTTTTGACGGGTGCAGTCGAGAACCCCGGATGGAAGAGTATCTCCCGAAGATCGCGTTCCGTCAGCCGGTCGGCGGTCTCCTCGGAAAGAAGCCCGCGTTCGATCGCGCTTTGCTTCACGCGCTGGTAATTGATTCCACCGCCGTCATCTTCGACCTCGATGTAAATGTGGTTCCCGCGGTGGTAGGCGCGCAGCATGATCTTCCCGGTGGACGATTTGCCAGCGGCGACGCGGTCGCTGCCGTGCTCGATGCCGTGCGCCACGGAGTTGCGCACCAGATGTACGAGCGGATCGGAAATCTGCTGAATGATATTGTTGTCCAGCTCGGTTTCGCTTCCGGAAAGATCCAGCTCGACATGCTTGCCGGTTGAGTTTGCCGCATCGCGAACGGCACGCGACAATCGCGAATACAGCGTGCCGATCGGGACCATTCGCGCCGCGGTAATCTCGTCTTGTAGATGATGCGCCAGCTTCGTGAATTCGTCGATATCGCCTTCGACGCGCCCGATAAACCCTTCCAGTTGCGAGAGTACCTCGTTGACGTCCGCCGAGATCTCGGCCATCGACCGCGACAAAATATTGAAGTCGTCGTAGCGATCCATTTCCAATTCGCTGAATTCGGACCAGAACGACGTGTCGCCTGCCGCGGCACTCGTAAGCATCTTTGGAGTGGGCTCGGGATTCCAGGGCCCCTGGGCGGTGCGGTTGTTGCTGATGCGGTTAAATTCGTACTTTTCCTGAAACTCAGCGACTTTGCCCTGCAGCCGCTCTTTTGAAAAGCTCAGCGTATCGACGAGCTTTTCGAGTTCCGCCACGCGGCCGACCATGCGCGTACGATTAATGACCAATTCACCGACCGTATTCATCATGCGGTCGAGTCGGGCCAGCGCAATGCGAACCGATTTGACGGTCGAAGGGCCGCCTGCCGGTTGTTGTTTCGCGGCCTTCTTTGCCGGTCCCGCGATTTGTGATGTGGATTCTGTTCCTTTGCTATGTCGAGGCTCCGCTGCCCCAGCTGATTCGACAGAGGCCTCGGCTTCTTCAGGTTCAAGCGGAGCAAACTCTCTAATGCGGCCCAGCAGGGAATCGACGCCAGTCCGCATTTCAACTTCGTCGGCCCACTGCCGGTGGAGCGTCTTCTTCAGAGCGTCCACGGACTCAAGACACAAATCCACCACTGCAGGCGATGGTTCAATCTCTCCATCGCGCAAACGGCCGATCAAATCCTCGACGCAATGGGCAATCGCTCCCAGTCTCTTGAGCCCGACTTGCGCCGCCGAACCCTTGACCGTGTGAATCGCGCGAAACAGCTTGTTTATTTCTTCCGGATTGTTATTGCCTTCCAGAGAAATAAGGCAATCACTGACTACCTGTAGATGCTCCTCCGCTTCCGGCTGGAAGAATTCAAGGATTTCGTCCGGCACCTCATCGTCCGGCGGCAGCGCGTCAAAGTAAGAGCCCGTTGGTGCTGCCGCAACGGGCGCGTTGATCTCCTCGGCGGCAAACCGTTCACGCGCTTCCGGCTGGGAAAGGTTCAGCGGGGGCGGTTCCGTGGGGAATGCGAAGCGATAGCGCTCCTTGAAATCGGCAATATCATCGAGAGTCTCTTTGCCGGTGTCGCTAATTTCCAGGAGATCGGTTTCCAGCAGCGAAATTCCATCCGAAAGAAATTCCGTCAACGGTCCATGTAGATCGCCGCCGAGAGGCGCGTTGAGCGCGTATTGAAAGACGTGTGCCAGTTTCCCGGCAATTTCGGAGAATCGCGGAAATCCATAGCTCGCCGACGTGCCGCCCAACGTGTGGGCCGAGATGTAAAGCCGTTCCAGGTCTTCTCGTCGCGGCGCCACGTCCTGAAGCACGCTCACGTATTCCCGCAAATATTGCAGGTTCTCCGAGGCTTCTTGGAGGAACACCTCGATGGCTTCGCGGTCCAACGTGCTCACGCCCGTCCCTCCGCCACGAGTTCCGGCTTCTGCAATTCGTCCGCTGTCGGCTTCCGGTAGAGAATGCAATCGTTCAAAACGATGGCCTGGAACTTCACCGGCATCTTGGAGATCGACTCCGAGTGACCGAGGAACAGATATCCGCCCGGTTCCAGCGTGTCGTAAAACCGTTGCACCAGCGAACGCCGGCGCTCTTCCGAAAAATAGATCAGCACGTTCATGCAGAAAATCATGTCCATGCGGCCAACGTACACCGTCGCAGCAAGGTTCATTTGTGCAAACGAAACCATCTTGCGCAGCCGTGGCTTTACCTGATGTCCGCCGCTTACCTCCGTAAAGTGGTTGGCCAGCTGTCTTTCGTTCACGCTGGCAATACTGCGTCCTTTGTAGGTTCCCCGTTCGGCGTGCTTCAGGGCGTGCCTTCCGACATCGGTTGCAAGTATTTCCACGTTCCAGGCATCCGCGAAGGACAGCGAATCCGCGATGGTGATGCCGATCGAATAGGGCTCTTCACCCGTTGAGCAACCGGCGCTCCAGATCCTGAGCGTCCGGGGATTGTTCCAGAACTTCTTGGTATGCAACTCGGGCAGCACGCGCTTCTCGAATGCTTGGTACACGCCGGGATACCGGAAGAAGCTGGTTTCCTGCGTCAGCAGCCGCTCCAGTAGGCCCTCGTATTCGATGTTGGATTTGCGCATAGCCCGGAGGAGTTCCGTGCCGCGCTCGATTCCTTTTGCGCGCAGATGTTCCCGCACACGTGTAGAGAAGAACCGCTCGCGCGATTCATCGAAGCAAATTCCGGTCCGCTCTTCGATCAACATGCGAATTTCGCTCAGCTCGTGTTCGCTCAGCCCTTCCACATGTCCCTGGCGTTCGTTCATCGTGCTCCCGTTGTACGGGCCTCGCTTTTACTTTCGCCGCCTGGCGATGCAGGGCGTCACTGCCTAACGGAGTGCGCCTGCCGGGACGGACCGCTCGGAATCTTCATGTGCCCCCGCCGCTTTGGAGGATGCGCGGAATTGCGCCAGCCCTTCGTTCAATTGATCCGACAGCTTGACGAGCTGGCTTACCGTTGCTACCGTGCCACGCGTTCCTTGCGAAGTCTGCCGCGTAATGCTGGAAATAATTTGCATGGCGTGCGCAACTCCTTCTGTTCCGCGCACCTGCTGTTTCGAAGCCAGCGAGATTTCCTGTACGAGTTCCGCCGACTGGCGCACCACGTTGGAAATGGCATCCAGCGCGCGGCCTGCCTGATCGGCAAGTTGCGCGCCGCCTTCCACTTCCTTAGTGCCTTCTTCCATGACCACAACCGCTTCGTTGGTCTCTGCTTGAATGGCCTTGATCAGCGCCGCGATATCCTTCGTCGCACTGCGGCTGTGTTCGGCGAGCTTTCGGACTTCGTCGGCCACCACCGCAAACCCTCGGCCCGCCTCACCCGCGCGTGCTGCTTCGATGGCCGCGTTCAACGCCAGCAGGTTCGTTTGTTCGGTGATGTCGTTAATGACGTTGATGATTTCCGAAATTTCCAGGGAGCGGTCGCCGAGAGATTTGATCTTCTTGGCGGTCGCCTGCACCGAAGCGCGAATGCGTTGCATGCCCTCGAGTGTGTCGCGGACCGCGCGGTTGCCCTGTTCGGCGGCATCCAGAGCGCGGCGTGCCGCTTCGGCGCTCGCTTCGGCGTTGTTCGAGACCTGCTTCATCGAGACGGTCAGCTCTTCAACGGCGCTCGACGTGTTAGTAATTTCCTGGTCTTGCTGGGTGGCGCCCGCCTGCATTTCATCGGCGGCCACCAGAATGTTGTTGGAGCACGCGGTCACTTCCATGGCCGCTTTGCGAACGCGCTCGAGAACCTTGGTGAAATTATCGAGCATGTAGTTGATCGAATCAGTGACGTTTCCAAGCGCGTCGTTGGTCACCTTGCCGCGCTGCGACAGATCGCCTCGGGCGACCTGGTTGATGACACTTAGCAGGTCGGTGATGCTGCGCTGCAGCGCGTCGTTGGCGTCCTGGTTGCTCGTTGCCTTGGTAACCTTGGCGACCACGCGATTCAGGTTTTCCGCAATGTAACCCAGTTCATCACTCGAATTGACCTCCGCACGTGCGCGCGGATCGCCTGCCGCCAGCCGTTCGGAGAACTCCGCGAGAGCCTGCACCGGCCCCAGAAGCGCTCCGAACCGCCACGCGAGGATTAACGTCGTCACCAGCGCAAGCGCAACGGCGAAGAGCACCGTTCCCCCGGCTGGCGAACCAAAGTCGAGCAAGGACGCCTCACCGGCCTTCTTCCCGGCGCTGAAGGCGAGTCCGAGAACGATGAAGCCGACCACTCCGTTCAGCAGGACCAGGGTCCAAATTGTGGAACTCAATCGCGATTTCATGCCACCCTCCAAATCTCTTCCGCGGAGCCCGCGCCGTCGACCGGCGTCGTCTCCACAAAACTCAAATGCTGGGCCCCGGAAAAACCTCGAGTAGCCGGCGCAAATCGATCACCAGCGCCAGGCGGTCATCATGCCGCAGCATTCCGATGCAATGCGGCACGTTTTCCGGCGCTTGCTCGAGCAAATCCTCGGTGTTCACCGAATAGGTTCCGATAACTTCGTCGGATGCGATGCCGATACGAAGGTCCTCGTGATGGTTCTCGACGCGCAGGGAAGCGACCACCACGTGCTTGGGCAGGAGGCCCGGCCGGCGTCCTTCCGTGATCGCAATGTCGATCAACGGCACGATGACGCCTCGTAAATTGAAAATTCCCACCAGGTATGCAGGGCCAAGTGGTAGCTTTGTCAGCAACGGCCAATCCAGCACTTCCTCGACGTCCAGAACTGGAAGGCAGAATCGCTCACGTCCGCTGCGGAAGACGCAATACTGCGACTCCGGCGGTCGCTCTTCGAGCGGCCCAAGAGCTTCGAGCAGATCGCCGGTATCGGCGTCTGCGGGAAGGGGTTCGAGATGGAAATCTTCGCTCATCGCCAATTCTTTTCGTCAATAGCTCTCATGCAAACCGCCGCACGGCGCGAAGCAGGTCTTCCCGTGTGAAAGGCTTCGTCACGTATCCATCCGCGCCTTGCTGCTGGCCCCAATACTTGTCGCTCGCCGTATCCTTCGAGGTCACCAGGATTACCGGAATCATGTTGAACTCGGCGTTCCCCTTCAGGTCGCGGCAAATCTGAAATCCGTTCCGGTCGGGCATGACCACATCCAGGAGGATCACGCTGGGCCGCTCATTCGCAATGGTTTCCTCGACACGCTTGGGGTCGTGCAAGGCGATCGGCCAATAGCCCTCCTTTTCCAGCAAGCCTTGCATCAGCTTGACCTCAGCGGGGGAATCATCAACGATCAGAACTTTTTTGTGCACAGCCGTGCTCTCTCCGTACTTGTCCACCGAGCAGAGGTGCACGTCGGCAGCCAGCTTTTCGATTCTGCGTACGGTTGTGTCGTGTCGGGCTAACCAGTTATGAATGAACAGGTTGCAGCGCCCGGGGAGGGCCTCATGGGCGTCGCGAGGTGGGCGTCGCCGTCTCTTCTGTCTCAGCTTGAGAAGCATTCTCAGCTTCCTGCATCTCGCTCGCAAGCGATGAGAAACGCTGCATCACCTCGTTGATCCGCAGCGCCATACTGTGCATGGTCTTGATCTGCGCCAGTGACTGCGCGGAAAGCTGTCCAGGCTCGAGCAGCAGCAGTTCGGCATTTCCCAGCATGGAGGTCAGCGCATTGTTTACGTTGTGTTTCATGTCCAGCATGTACCGCCCGAGTGTGGCGTGGTTTTTGTTCCGGGCGGCGTTTCGTTCCGCCTGCCGTGCGATCTGCAAAGCCTTCGCTCGGCGCAACGATTCGCCGGCGACGAGTAGCAGCGTTTGCGCCCAGTCTTCGCGAAGCGGGATATGGACCAGTCTTGGATATTTGGTGCGCAGCCGCCCGAGTTCCTGAGAATTTGCCGGAACACAGAGAATGACCGCTGTTGCCGGATCGAGGGACCGCAATACGCTGGTGATTTGGCCATCGCGCACTGGCCCCACCACGACAAGGTCATGATCCGGTGCATCTTGTTCACGCCACGAGTTGCTATTGAGGACGGTAATATTGGGGGCCTGACGTTCGGCCTGCCAGCAGGCCGTCAGCAGCCGGGCAAATTCACTTTCATCGGTGAGGATGACTACGTTGGCGTGTGGCAATGAAATCCAGCTCCCTGACGTTTCCGTCCAGCCTAGCCGGACCGGTTCTCCATCGGTTACAGCTTCCCTGCTTCGTCTAGCACCGAGAGCAGACGTTTCGTGCTGATCCCAAGGTTTACCGCTGATTCCGTATCCTTCGCCTTCTTGGCCACATCCAGGCGCTCCTGCAATCGAGTGACTTCCACGCGCGCCGTGTTCATGGCCCCGTCGATCGACGTGGCATTCCCGGTTTCCTTGGCTGATTCCATTGCGGCGGTGACCAGCACCCGGGCTACAACCGCTCGCCGCAAATCCTCAGCAGACGGCCCGTCTTCGGTGACGAATGCCGTCACTTCCCATGACGACAACAGAATTCGTGCCCTGCCAATCTTGACGGTGGTCATCGACCTTCCACGCGAAGGCGGGGTCGCAATCAGTTGCTCCCAGATTTGCTCCATGCAGTTTTCAAAATCCAGCAGTGCAACCGTTTCCGGTGCTGCCGCTGGAGGCGTCGCGGGACGTTCTGGCACTTTGGTGTGGACACTGGAAGTGGTGGATTCCACCGTGGGCTTCGTTGCTGTGGAGAGCGGTTTTGCTCCTTGTGGCACAGCCGGTGGCGGGCTGACCTCGCCCGATTTTCCGAGTGCCTTCTCGAGTGCCTGCTCTACATCCGTTCGCAGCCCGAGTAGCTTTTCAAAAGCCTGACTAACCGAACTTTCCGTATACGCTTTCTGGAAAGGTTGTTTCCACTCTTCAGCAATCGCACAAATTTCTGTGAGTGGTTCGGTGGCCGACAGTCCGAAATGGTGACAGTCGATAATACGTACGCCGGCAGATTGCAGCTGGCCGAGTTCAGCGCGAATGGCGATCAAGTCCGCATGCATCAGCTCGATCAGCGTCCGGCGCAGCAGAAAATTAAACCGGATGAAGGCAACCAGCGCCGCGGGATCGTAAAACATCCCGCCGGCCCTTTCCTTCACGTTGCGACCCTGCTCGATGAAATTCGTCTTCAAGATCTCGCGTAAGCCGCGTAAGCCCCGCAGCGCTTCGATCATTTGTTCCAGCGGCGCGCACCATGCGAGCGGGCCCGGATCGACGTCTCCGAGAACCGGCTGCATGACCTGGGCGACATCTCCCAGTTCGATCTGCTTGTGATAAATCTTGGCGGGCGCACAGAGCGCAAAGTATTGAACGAGCAAAAAGTCGATCTTGTCTCGGTCGACATTGCTTTTGTCGGGCTTGCGCAGATGACGCTGAATTAGTGCGCGCAGTCCCGTTTCGCTGGCATTGAGTGCGGTCATCTGCAGGAGATGACGGAGTTGATGCACCATGACGCGCTGGTCCATCGAATCCAGCCACTCGTGCACTTGGCCGAAGATCTCCAAATCCAGTTTTTCTGGAAGGTTGCGCTTCGCTGGCGTCAAAGGGATTTCGATTTCAAGTTGCTTCGCGAGCGCCAGATAGATGGGGAACACCGAGCACGCTTCTTGCCACTGCTCCTGCCGCGAGCTTTCCGATCGACGTGGAACTGGGATATTCAGAGTTGTCATCGTCTTGTTCATGGTTGTGTCACCACCCAGTCACAGGGGCCTTGCGAGAATCTGACGGCCACTGCTTTGCGTCCTTCGTGATACTGCACGCCGACAATGGTTGCCTCCGCCGGTCTTCCTTCTCCAGTTGCCTCGATCCGCACGCGATCGTCGAACTCTAGCGGCAAGGTCGAAAGAAAGATAGCGTGCTCCGGGCCGCCATATTCCACAATTGCGGCCTCGCGAAAGCTGGTTCCGCCTCCGCGTGACGCGGTTACTTCGACCGGAATTCGAACGGGTCTGGCCTGCGGAAAAAAGCGCGCCAGCTGCTCGGCGCAGTCTTGTTGGTTCGCTGTGAGTCTCAGCTCGCCCGATTTTCCCACGTCGCCTCTCGCCCTACGGGTCAGGATCCAGCGGTACTCTTGTGGCAAGACACACGGCTCGCCGGCAAGAGGCGCAGACTTCCGATGGACAGAGATGCACGCTGGACGCCAAAGGACTGGAAACGTGCCGCTGTTGCAAGTTGCAGAAATTGTGAGGTTTAGGGTTTTCTCCGCGCGTTTGTTTGGCTCAACCGTCTCAGCGTGAAACGTTTTCGTCTCAACCGCGCGGCGCTTACCGAGTTCCCGGACGATTGGGCACCTGGCTACTGGGGTGCCGCTGGCGGGTCAGTCCCACCGCTTGTCGAACCCGCTTTTAAGGCAATGTTGTAGCGTTTCAATTTTCGATACAGCGTTGCGCGGCTGATCCCCAGCATCCTTCCGGCCAGGGCCTTGTCGCCGTTGGCCTGTTCAAATACCCGCAAAATCGTCATTCGCTCCATCTCCGCCAGAGCCGTGGTGGACAAGGTGCTGGTGTCCTGGGACGTTATCATTCCCGAATCTGGCTGCTCGCTCCGAATGGCGGGGGGCAGATCGGCAACGTCAATGATTTTTCCGTCACCCAGCGTCACCGCGCGCGCGATGCAATTCTCCAGCTCGCGGACATTTCCCGGCCAGTCATAGTGCAGCAGGCTCTTCATCGCCGCCGCAGTGACCTGAATGTGCGAGCCCTTGGCGTAGCGATCCAGGAAATGGTGAACCAGGACCGGAATGTCGGATCGACGCTCGCGCAGGGGGGGGAGGTGCACGGTCACCACGTTCAGTCGAAAATACAGGTCTTTTCGAAAGGTTCCGTCTCGATAAGCGGCTTCCAGATCACGATTTGTCGCCGCGATCACTCGAACATCGATGTTTACCTTCTCGTTGCTGCCCACTGGTCGTACTTCTTTTTCCTGCAACACGCGGAGTAATTTCGCCTGCATCTCCTGGGGCAGCTCCCCGATTTCGTCGAGGAAGATCGTCCCTCCGTCCGCTGCCTGGAAGAGCCCGGCTTTGGATTTCGTCGCGCCGGTAAAAGCGCCCTTCTCGTATCCGAACAGCTCGCTCTCCATGAGCGTAGGCACTAGCGAGCCGCAATCGACTGCCACGAACGGCGTTTTTGCCATGGACCCGCGGAAGTGAATCGCTCGGGCCGCCAGCTCCTTCCCTGTGCCGCTCTCGCCGGAGATCAGTACCGGCGTCCGGGTGTCTTTCAGCCGGGAAATCATGCGTAGGACATCCTGGATATTCGCGGAACTGCCAATGATGCCGTCGAGGTTTTCTTCCGTTGTTACCCGTTCGCGTAAGAACTCATTTTCCGTGACCAGACGCACCTTTTCAGCCATGCGCTGCAGCAGTAGGCGCATCTTTTCCACGCGAAATGGCTTTTCAATGTAGTCGTACGCCCCCAGTTTCATTGCATCCACCGCGGATTCGATCGAGCCATGGCCGGTCATGATGGCGACTTCCGTGTGCGGGAGGAGCAGTCTTGTCTGCTTTAGCAACTCGACACCGGACATGTTAGGTAGTTTCAGGTCGGTGAGAAGTAGATCCGGAGTATCGGAATCCAGTCGCGCCAGCGCTGCTTCCGCGCTCTCCGCCTCAGCGCAGACATATCCCAGAGTGCTTCCGATCGTCATGCACAGACGGCGGATGCTCTGTTCGTCATCTACCACCAGCAGTCGTGTTTTCATCTCGTCGCTCATGGTTTCCCGAATGTCTTCTCCACCATGGATATCAATTGCTGCACCCGAAAAGGCTTCTCGATGCACGGCGTCCCGCTTTGCGCCAGAAACGCTTGCGTGTCGCTGTTTGCGGTGTCGCCGCTGATCAGAATGATGCGTGTTCTCAGCTCAGGGCGGTTCTTCTGAATCCACCCGTGCACTTCCGCTCCATTCACCGCTCCGGGCATTCGAATGTCGGAAATCACACCCGCGAACCGCCCATTGGAAAGCCGCTGCAATCCTTCCGCACCCGACGAGGCATTCACCACGGCGTATCCCCTGCGCTCCAGCGCCGCCCGCAGAAATGCGATTACCGACGGCTCATCCTCGATGAGCAGGATCGGCCCTCCCGTCCACAACGTCTGCTGCGCGTTCACGGCCTTGCTTCTTTCGTGGCGGCGGCCGCAAGTGCGGCTTCCGTGGCCACTGGAATCCGCACCACAAAAGTGCTCCCCGCTCCGGCTTCATTGTTCCAGCATTGAATTTCCCCGCCGTGCGCCCTCACGATCCCGTAGCAAATGCTCAGCCCGAGCCCCGTGCCTTTTCCCGCCTGCTTGGTCGTATAAAAGGGATCAAAAATGCGCTGCGGATCGATAATCCCCGTGCCATTGTCGCTGATCGCCACTTCGATCATCTCCGCCTGCCGCCGCGTGTGAATCCTGATGCGGCCGCGCTGACCCGCTTCCTGCACTGCGTCGTACGCATTATTGAGAATATTCAGAAAGACCTGCTGCAGTTGCTGCGAGTCGCCCAGCGCCGCCGTCAGCGTCTCTTCAAAATCCTCCACTACCTCCACGCCGTGACTGGCGAAGTCATAACTCCGCAGCTTGATCGTTTGTCTCAAAACACCGTTTACGTGCACGGGTTCACGCTGCACCGGTCGCTGCCGCGCGAAACTCAGCAAATCTTGCACGATATCTTTCGTTCGCTGCGTCTCCTGCAGGATGATCTGCAAATCTTCCCGCGCCGACACCGGCACTTCGGGATTTTCCAACAGCAGATCCGTGAAACCGAGAATCGCCGCAAGCGGGTTATTGACTTCATGCGCGACGCCGGAAACCAGCCGTCCAATCGTGGCCATTTTCTCGCTGTGGGCCAGTTTTGCTTGCAGCAACGCCGCGTCCGTGATGTCCGTCATCACCACCACCACGCTGTTCACCGCATTCTGTTCGTCCCTCATGGGGCTCAGACTGATCGAGAAATGCCCCATCGATCCATCGCTTCGACGCACCCGTAGCTCCAGGTTTTCCACTTGATGCCCGTTGGCCGTCGTTTCCAGCGCGGCGTCGAAATCCGCCCGATGGGACGCCTCCACCCAGTCCACCAGCCGGTGCCCAATCAATTCGCCTTCCTGGTAGCCTGCTTCGTAGCAGCGCCGGTTGGCGTAACTGATCAACCCTGCCGTATCCAGCACCAGAATCATGCTCTGTGTGGTATTCAGGATCTTCTGATTAAAATCGCGTTCCCGCTGTAGTTGCGATTGAAAAGTCTTCTGCTCCGTCACGTCCAGCATCAGTCCGCGGACTTGCGCGATGTGCCCGTGGGAATCGCGCACCGCGGTGATATTTTGCAGCGTGTGCAGCAGGGTCCCATCCTTGCGCCGCAGCGTCTCTTCGTAATTGCGCAAGACTCCTCTTTCCGACAGGGTGCGCATGAATTTTTCACGCGCTTCCGGCACCGGGTACAGATGCGGGCTCACGTCCGTGCGCAGCAATTCCTCACGCGAAGCGTATCCCAGCATGCGCACCATGGCGTCATTTACGTCCAGGAATCTCCCGTCGGGTGTCGCGAAAAACAATCCTTCCTGAATGCTGTCAAACAGCTCGCGATACCGCCGTTCCGCCTCCCGCCGGTCGGTAATGTCCATCAAAACATGGATGGTGCGCGTATCGTCATCAGAGAGGCCCGGCGTTCGCGAAGTCGAAACGAGAAAGACACGCTCTGCCGACGCGGCCACATACTCTTCCTTTGGTCGCTGCATGTCGCGGCAGAACGGGCAGGGCAGATCGCTTCCCGTTTGCGCGATTTGCCTCAAGCTGCTCATAGGTTCGCCGACCAGGGCCACCGGCGACACTCCAAGGTGGGACGCGAGTGAGCGGTTTGTTCGAACGATGTTCCACGCGCGGTCGTGCACCACGATGTAATCGCTGATCGCGTCGATGTCTTCCACCCACTGACGTTTGGAACGCTCCAGTTGCGAGAATCGACGGAAATTCTCCAGCGAGAGCGCCGCATGACTCGCCAGCGCATGCAACAATCGTTTCTCATCCGCACCCAGCGACTTCCGGTTCCGGATCAGGAACAGCGTTCCCAGCCTTTCGTTGTCGCTCGCCGCAATCCGCACGAAGATAACCACTCCCGGTTCCCCAGGAAAGGACAAGGTTGCGGCCATCTCCTTGGGTATCGCTAAGGCTTCCACGTCGTTCTGGCTGGCCCGCGCGCGCGAAATGAGCCAGTCTGTGGTCGCTTCGGTGGTAGGGCCGCCGCCCGGAATAGCGTGAAGTTCCGTTTCGCGTCCGCGATAAACGGCCACCCCTCCCCAAAGGGCATCCAGCATTCTCGTCGAACGCAACGCAAACTGTTCCAGAAATCCCGGCAGATGTCGCGACTGTGCCGCCTCCACGGCGAGTGCCATCAATTCCTCGGCGTGTTTCGATATGCCCAGGTGGGGCTCCGCCCTTCCGCGCTGGCGCGTGGGAGCATGCGACGGTCTTGTCTTTATTCTGCGCATCGACGAGAGGAAGGCGTCCGGCGTCTCAAGTTGCGAGGCGCTGCCCAATCCAACCCTACCGGGGAGTCTCAATCTCAGTCAATCGCCGGTCAGCATCGTGTAGCGAAATCGCCTACAGCGGCGGCGCTCCCCATTCTCTCTGCGTCTCAGCCTGAGACCTAGAGCCTGGGGAGGCCCGTCCGCCTGAGACAATGGTGCTCGAAACCCGGATTGCCATTCCTCTCCTAACTCTTCCATAACCTGCAGCTCCTCTGTTAGTTACCAGCGCTAGACTGGTGCGGATTCCATTATTCCCGCTCCGCGCCACCATGGCATCCCACGTGCCTTCTCTTACGCGGGGCATCCTCCCATCCCATGAGGAGTAGTGTCGATGAGAACTAGCGCGTGGAAGAAGTTGGCTGTGGCTGCTACTGCGGCGCTCCTTTTTTCGAGCCTTTCTGGATTTGCCCAGTCGGGTTCGACGGACGAATCCAAGCGCAAGGTCAAGACCAAGACGGCGCCTTTGTATCCGGAACTCGCCAGACGCATGAATGTTTCGGGCAAAGTCAAAATCGAAGTGGTCATCACGCCGGACGGACGTGTGAAAAGCACGCGGGTCGTCGGAGGGCACCCCTTGCTGGTACAGGCTTGCCAGGACGCCGTGAAGGAATGGAAATTCGCGACTTCCTCGGAAGAGACCACCCAGGTCGTGGAGTTTGAGTTTCATGGCAATTAGGGGAAACAGTAGAGGAAGGGTTGTTCCGGCAGAAGCGGCTCGGCACGCTGCCCTGCTGAGGTAAGCGGAGGCATTTCGCAATGACCATCGGAAAAAAGCTTTACGCGGGTTTCGGCCTGATCCTGGCCACCCTGTCGGTGTTGTTCGTTGTGAATATCATCGCCGGGTGGAAGGAAAGCTCGGCGCGCAAAGATGCCAGCCTGGCCCTGGAAAGCGTTCGCACCGTCGAATCCGTGCGCTATCAGATCATGTTGAATCGCCTCAACATGAATAATTTCCTCCTTAGCGGCGATCCCCGCGATGAAGAGAAAGTGAGTAAAGGTTTGACGGACATCACCGACCAGATCAAGCGCGGCGAATCGCAAGCCTCCAGCGAAGCCGTCCGCACCGCCCTGATCCAGGTGGAGAGTACGGAAGCCAGCTGGGCCGACAACTTTGCCAAGCCGCTGATCGCCAAGCGCCGTCAAGTCGATTCTGGAGATGCTACTGTTTCCGACTTGCAAATTTTTTATCTGCAGAAAGATCCCTCCTCCTGGCTGACCAAGTCATCGGTCGTCCTCGATCAAAGCAATGCCGATATCAGCAAGTTCCTTGAGGAAACCACAAAATCCGCAGCTCGCCTGAGCACCATCAGCGTCTGGGTTACCACTGGCGGAACACTGCTGGCTCTCCTAGCTGGCAGTTTCATCGCGCTCTATACGGCCAAGTCCATCACGGAACCTTTGACCCACCTCATCACCGTGGCGCGCGAAATAGGCGACTCGGGAGACCTCGATCAGAACATTGATATTCACCGTAACGATGAAATCGGCGCTCTGGCCACGACCTTCAACAACATGGTCGCCTATCTAAAGGAAATGGCCAGTGTTTCCATGGCCGTTGCCGAAGGCGATTTGACCGTGGAGGTCGTGCCGCGTTCCAAGCGCGACACTCTCGGCAATGCCTTCCTTCGCATGTCCCACGGTTTGCAGGAACTTGTTCGGACAACGCGGGATTCCGCCGGCCAGGTCTCGGCTGGCTCCAATCAAGTCGCGGGCGCCGCTGATGAGGCGGCCAAGGTCAGTGTCCAGGCCTCTTCCGCAATTGAAGAGGTCACCAGCACCATGCACGAGATGAGCATCAATGTGCAGAACGTGGTGAAGAACACTCAAGCGCAGGCTTCCAGCGTCGCGGAAACCTCCGCGTCCATCGACCAGATGGTCACTTCCATTCAGCGCGTCGCCGATACCGCCAAGGTGTTGCTGGATATCGCCAACCGCTCGCGCGAGGAAGTCGTCACCGGCATTCAGACCATGGAGAAGGCTACCGATGGCCTCAACCGCACCAATCAGGCCATCCAGTCTTCCGCGGAAATCATCAACATCCTGGGTCATCGCGCCGATGACATTGGGAAGATTATCGAAGTCATCGACGACCTTGCCGAACAGACCAACCTGCTCGCGCTCAACGCGGCCATCGAAGCGGCCCGCGCCGGTGAGCACGGTCTTGGGTTCGCTGTGGTTGCCGATGAAGTTCGCAAACTCGCTGAGAAGTCCACGCAATCAACCAAGGAAATTGCGGACCTCATTCAGAGCATTCAGCGCGAAGCCCGCCAAGCGGTCGAAAACATGGAGCGCAGCACGCGCATCGTCGAGGAAGGCTTGACCCTCGGAAACGATCTTGGCTCCGCGCTGCACAAGATTTCCAACGTGGTCACCGAAGTCTACAAGTTCTCTCAGGAGATCGGCGCCGCCACCAACGAACAATCCGTTGGTTCTTCGCAAATCGCCAAAGCCACTAGCCGCCTCACCGAAATTACCCAAGAAATCAATTCCGCCGTCGAAGAACAGGCGTCCGGCGCCCAGGCCGTTGTCCGCGCCATGGACAAGATGCGCGAACTGGTACACCAATCCGCGTCCAGTTCCACCGAGCTTTCCGCCGCCGCCGAGCAGATGCTCAAGCTTTCGCGCAACTTGCTCGACAGCATGGATCGCTTCGTTCTGGACCGTGCCAACCAGCAGCGCCCGCGTCGCGGCGAATCGTTCGGCAGCCACCGCCGCGGTTCGGAGTCGAACCGTGCGCAAGAACTCGAATACGCGGGAATGGCGCGTTCCTAGAAGGCCAGAGACCTCTCGATGGAAAAAGATCTTCAAGTCGTCGGTTTTCGTATCGGTAAAGAAACGTACGGCGTGCGTATCGCTGCCGTGCGCGAGATTGTGCGTGTTCCGGAGATCACCGCGGTTCCGAGCGCTCCCGACCTGATCGAGGGGGTCATCAATCTGCGCGGGAAGATCATTCCGGTGATGGACCTGCGCAAACGATTCGGCGAGACCGAGATTCATGCCGATAAAAAGAACCGCATTCTCGTGGTGGAGCTGGACAACAAGTTGATCGGCCTCATCGTCAACGCGGCTTCGGAAGTGCTGAAGATTCCGCCCTCCGAGATCGAAGCCCCGGGCAGTGTTTTTGCGGAAGGCGCAACCGGATACGTCACGGGTGTCGGCAAGCTAAAAGGACGTCTCATTATTCTGCTGGACATCTCGAAACTCTTACATCGCCCGGAGTTCAAACGACTCGAGGAGGTCGCGGAACCCGTCGCCACCGCAAGGTAATGTTTTTTCGGCTTGCAAATAAAATCGCCGGGCTGCGGATCCGCTTCACGAAAACACAATGGGAACGATTACTGCCCAGGTCCAACTCACCGAAGCAGAGCTGAAGCTCCTCCAGACTCTCGTCTATCAGGAATGCGGTATGTATTTCGATGAGCGCCGCTCGCACTTCCTGAAAGATCGCCTGCAACGCCGTCTGAAGGCCTGCCAGCTCGACTCTTTCTATGCTTATTACCGGCTGTTGACCAGCAGGGAAGGGCGCGCCGAACTGGCCCTCCTGCTTGAGAATCTAACCGTCAACGAAACGAGCTTCTTTCGCAATCGCCCGCAACTCGAGCTCCTTCAGAAAACTGTTCTCGAGGACATTCTGCGCCGCAAGCAGGAGCGCCGTGATTACACGCTGCGGGTCTGGAGCGCCGGTTGCTCCTCCGGCCAGGAGCCCTACACCGTCGCCGTTTTGATCTGCGATGCGCTGGCCTACTACTACCTGCGTAATCCGCTCCCATTCGAAATGCCTTCTCCGAAACCGCTCATTCCTCCTCCCTGGAGAGTAGAAATTGTTGCTTCGGACATCAGCTATGCCAGCCTGCGTGCTGGTCAGGAAGGTCTTTACACCGAGCAGCAGATGGAACCCGTGGATTACACGTGCCGGCTCCGGTATTTCGAAAAATCTGCCAACAAGTATGCCGTCAAGCCACAATTGAAAGAACTCGTGCAGTTCGACTTTCACAACTTGAAGACCGAGTTCTTGCCTCGCCGCAACGACATTATCCTCTGCCGTAACGTAATGATTTATTTCGACGAAGCCGAGCAAAAGCGCTTGATTGAAAAGTTTTGGCACTGCTTGAATCCCGCCGGATATCTCTTTGTTGGGCATGCCGAAAGCTTGTTCGGCTTAACTCAGAAATTCCGCATGGTTCATGAGAATAACGGTACTGCTTACCAGCGCAACGAGGCCAATACGTGAGTCGTCCCCCCGAGGATCGCGGCGACGAGTTGCGCGCTCTGTTCTTCGAGAGCGCGAACGAACTGGTTCAATCGCTCAACGAGGCAGGGCTCGAACTCGAGTCGCGACCCGCTGACGAGGAGGTGATTCGCCGTGTCCGTCGGGCTGTGCATACCTTGAAGGGTGATTCTGCGGCCTGCGGCTTTCACAAGTTAAGCGAGCTTTCGCACGAACTCGAGGATGTGCTCACCTCGCAAATAGCCCAGGAGCGCGGGACCGATTTCGCAGAACTCGTCCTTACCGCGGCTGATAGTTTTGGCGCCATGCTCACCGCCTATCAGCACAAGACGGAGCTGCCCACTGTGGAAGCCCTCCACGCCATGATTCGCAAATTGCTGAAGGAGCCTGCTCCCGCGAAGAACGCTGGCTCTGCGGCTCCTCCATTGCCTGCACAATTTGCTTGGACGGAATACGAACAGCTCATGATTTCCGAAGCCGTACATCGTGGCGAGCCCGTTTACAACGTCGCCCTGCGCATTGATCCCAACAGTCTGATGCGCGCCGCCGCTTTCCAGCTCATTCGAAATGTTCTTCACGGCAGCGGTACCGTCATCGCCTTGCGGCCGGAAGACAATGTAGCGGCCGCAACCGTCGAAATTATCGAAGCCGCCTTGGCAAGCTCCCAGCCGGAAGAAAGGATTCGCCAGCGCTGCCGGATTCCTTCGATTGTCTCCGAGGTGCGTCTCGAACGTGCCGCGACCGCAGACACACCGGAGCATGAATTACTGGGCGATTTGCTGGAGGCGCAGGCAGCGAGAGTTGTCGCCGGGACTGCCGAGACCATCGAAAGCGGCGCAGCAACCAACCCCAATACTTCCGGTTCTGCCGCAACCACGGTTGCTGAAAGCACGCTGCGCGTGGATGCCGCGCGTATCGATGCGGTCATGAACCTTGTCGGCGAACTGATCATCGGAAAGTCCATGCTCAATCGCGCGCTTACCGAGTTTGACAAGAAGCACGCCCGCGATCCCTTGCGCGCCAAACTTGCAGACGCCATGGCCTTTCAGGCCCGTATTCTTGATGAGCTTCATAAGTGCGTTCTGAAAATCCGCATGGTGCCGGTCGAGCAACTCTTCCGGCGTTTCCCGCGCGTCGTTCGCGACGTTGCCAAGCAGTGTGGCAAGGATGTGGCCCTGGAACTTACTGGCCAGAACACCGACCTCGATAAGGGCATTCTTGACGCTCTCGCCGAACCGCTCATGCATCTTGTCCGCAACGCCGTCGACCATGGTATCGAACCAGCCGACGTGCGCCTCTCTGCCGGCAAGCTCGCACGTGGTACCGTTTATCTCAATGCCTATCACCAGGGCACGCAGGTCGTCATTGAAGTCCGTGACGACGGCCGGGGCATGGATCCTGCGCTTTTACGCGCCCAGGCCGTCGAAAAGGGACTCCTGAAGCTTGCCGAGGCCCGGCGCTTGACGGAGCAGGAGACTCTTAGTCTTATTTTCGAGCCGGGGTTCAGTACGGCCTCGGAAGTGACGGAAGTATCTGGTCGTGGCATTGGCATGGATGTCGTCCGCACGGTGCTCGACCGCCTAAAGGGAACCGTTCACATTTCTTCGCAAAAAGGTCGCGGCACAACAATTCGACTTTGTGCGCCGCTCACCCTCGCTAGCATTCAGACTTTGCTGTTCCGCGTCGGCGGCCGTCTTTTTGCCGTCCCGCTCTCCGCGGTTGTGGAAATCACTCGCATTATGGATCCCGAAATTCACCGCGTAGACCAGCGCGAAGTGCTGCGGCTTCGCGACCAGATTCTTACACTCGTTCGGCTGGAGCACCTTAGCCGTCTGCACAGTATCGACACCGAGCTGGCTCGAAAGAAGCATTTTGTCATTGTCATTGGCGTCACGGAAAAGCGTTTCGGTCTCCTCGTGGATAGTCTTGTTGGAGAAGAAGAACTGGTGATCAAAGCCCTTCCCGGCGAAATCGTCTCAAGCGACCTAGTCAGCGGTGCTTCCATCCTCGGTGACGGAACCGTTGTTCTTATTTTGAATGTTTCCGCCGTCCTTTCGCGGCTCTCGCGCGCTATGCCGCTGGGAGCGATCGCGTGAGCGAGCGCATCCGCGTTCTCGTCGTGGATGACTCCGCTCTCATGCGGAAGCTTATCCCCGCGATCCTCGCGCGCGACTCGTCCATCGAAGTGGTGGGCACGGCCATGGACGGCGCCTTCGCATTGAAGAAAATTGAAGAGTTGCAGCCGGATGTCGTGACACTTGATCTGGAGATGCCGCGGATGGATGGCATGGAGACGTTGCGCCTCATCATGCGGCACACGCCGTTGCCGGTCATTCTCTTCAGCACGCATTCGAAAGAAGGCGGTTACGCCACGTTGAAAGCTCTCGCTTACGGCGCCGTCGATTTTCTCGCCAAGCCCAAGGATGCGGCTGCTGGGCGTCTGGACGAGATTGCTGACCAGCTGATAGCCAAAATAAAAGTCGCCAAGCGCGCCGTTGGTCGCAAACTTCCCCCCGCGGTCATCGAAGAAGCCGCCGCGCCGAAAAAAGAAATCCGTGCCGCGTTGCCGCCGCGCCGCGTCATCGCGATCGGAATTTCTACCGGCGGACCAAATGCATTGCAGTTTGTTTTGTCGCAAATCCCTGGGGATTTCCAATCCACAATTCTGATTGTCCAGCACATGCCGGAAGGTTTTACCGAAATGTTCGCGAAGCGCCTCGATGAATGCTGCGCTCTTCACGTTCACGAAGCACGCTCCGGCGATCTCCTCCTGGCCGGCCGCGTTCTGATCTGTCCGGGGAATCGTCACATGATGGTTCGCCGCATGCCCCGGGGAGACATGGTGGTGCTCTCCGATAGCGCGCCGGTGAACGGACATCGTCCATCCGCGGACGTGCTCTTCCATTCCGTGGCGCAGGAGTTTGGGCTCACTACTGTCGGGATATTAATGACCGGCATGGGAGATGACGGGGCCGAGGGGCTCGGCGCGATCAAGGCGGCGGGCGGAATGACCATTGCGCAGAGTGAAGACACCTGCGTCGTCAGCGGCATGCCGCGCGCCGCAATCCTCAAAGGATACGCGAACAAGATTATTCCGCTCGATGGACTCAGCTCGTACTTGGTGAGCAACTACGGCGCGGAACGCGGCGCCACTTGCAAAGTCGAGAAGAACGAAAAGCTTGAAAAGAACGACAAGACCCCCGTTTCTTCCCAGCGTTCATGAAGGTGGACGAGGGGATAAGGAGAAGGCCATGAAGCAATTTGCCGCTCTACTGCGGAAAGACAATCAGCCGGTTCGCTACCTGGTGGTGGACGATTCCGTCTTCGCGCGCAAGAATCTCATCAAAATGATTGAGATGTTCGGCGGCGAGGTGGCCGGCGAAGCAGGAGATGGACTGACCGCTATCGCGGAATTCAACCGGATCAGTCCGGACATCGTGCTCATGGACATTACCATGCCGCAGATGGAGGGAATCGAAGCGGTGGAGCGCATCGTGCGGCAGCATGCCGAGGCGCGGATCGTCATGGTCTCTTCGGTGGGATACCAGGAGAATATTCTAGCCGCTCTCCAGAAGGGTGCGAAGCATTTCGTGCAGAAGCCGGTGAAGCCGGAAGTGCTGTACGAAATTCTCCGCTACGTGCTGAGCGACGTTCCCAACGCCGTTGGCGTGCCGGTGGCGATGGCAGGAGAACACCACATATGAGAATGGAACTGATCCAGCCGTTCATCAATGCCGCGGATGCGGTCTTCGCGGAGTCACTACAGGCGCCGACAAAAATCCAAGACCTTTCGATGGACGAGGACACCTATCGCCGGAAAGGTGTTGCCGCGCTCATCGCCATCAAGGGAGACATCGAAGGGCGCGTTATTCTCGACCTGTCGCCGGAAGTGGCGGTTAAGGTGGCCAGCCACCTCGCGGGCGTGGAAGTCAAGGCGAGCGAGCAAGTGGTGAAAGAAACGGTTTGCGAGCTGGCCAATATGGTCATCGGCAATTCCGTGACGCTGCTGAACGACCAGGGGTTCCACTTCAAGGTGTTTCCGCCAGAAATTCATATGGACGAAACGGGGCTGGCCGGCAGCGAGGATACCGAAGCGCTGGTGATCTGCATCGAGACGCCGTGCGGCAGCATTTACCTGAACATCGCCATGCACTATCTGCATCGGCGCCGGCAGGAGCGGAACACGGTTCCGGCACTGGATTGAAGTAAGGCGGTAATGAAGTAGGGAAGCAAAGAAACTAGCGCACATGTTTATGGTTATCAGTTGCCAGCGAAGAGCAAGTAAGCGCCGGTGATACCCCTCCCGGTGCCGTCCTACCACTGAACCAATGCCTGGAGTCGGAGTCTTTCTCTAGAAATCCCACTGTTCTCTCTCTCCACCCCCCACTGCATGCGCGGTCCGCTGCGGCTAAGCACTTCTCGCGGGATCCTTACAAACAGATTGCCAGCCTGGACGGTGCGCGGCAGCGGCCGTCGCCGGTAGCAACGGAAGGTGATGAAATGCAAGTCACGGCGTCCGTGATGACGCTAGAGTTCTCTGGGCATGAAGAGAACAACGTTCCCACCCTTTCGGAGAAGCCGGAGTGGATGGGGCACCCTGGGGCTTCAAGTAGCGGGGAATTGCACGATTGGCGCACTCTTATCGTGTGGCACAGCGAGGGAGAGCTCTAGAGGACTCCAGTCGGCGAAATTTAGAACTGGCGTGCGGCTCCAAAGGAAAGAGAGTAGGGGAGGGGCGGGCAAAGAGAGGGGTTTTACGAATCGAGGGAATGAGGTGGCCATGAATCGCGACCCTGCCAAGGGAGAACTTAGCGCGTGGGGGTAACGGTGACGCCGAGTTCTTTGAGTTTGGCGCGGGCGCGGCGGTCTTCTTCGGTGCCGGGGTAGCGTCTGACGACTTCGCGAAGTTCGCGGACGCCGCCGGTTTTCTGGCCGCGCTCGATGAGGGCCATACCTTTCTTGAGGCGCGCGGGGGCGAGCTTGAAGCTCTTGGGATAGTTGTTCAGAACTTTTTCGTATTCCGCGACGGCCAGATCGTAGTTTTTCTGGGAGTAGGCGATCTCGCCGAGATAGAACTGGGCGTTGGAGGCAAGGTCGGTGTCACCGTAATACTTGAGGTAGTCCTGGAATTCGGAGCGGGCCAGATCGTATTTGCCGCTGGTGATGTCGCGGAGGCCGTTGGAATAGAGCGTGTCGGCGGAGGGCGCGCCGCCGGGAACGGCGGAGGAGTTGGGGGGAGCAACGGTAGAAGTGGTGGGAGTGGCGGTGCCCGTGGCTGGTGCGGGCGCCGCGGCGCCGGAGATCTTGCCATCGAGGCTCTGGACGGAATTCTGCAGATCGACGAGCTGCTGGTTGAGTTTGCCGAGGCGGGACTTGATTTCCTCGAGATTGTCCGACAGGCCCTGGACCTGCGTGGACATGGTGTCGAGACGTGCGCCGGAATTAGCTTGGACATCCTGAACGGATTTCTGGAGCGAGCTCATGGTGGCGCCGAGCTTTGCAACGTTGTCGTTGGATTGCTCGATGAGCGTTTTCATGATGGTGTGATCCTGCGTTACTTGGGTGGAAAGATCTTTCTGGCCCTGGAGCAGGGAGGTGACGTCGCGCTGAAGCTCGATGAGCTCGCGGGCCACGGCTTCCGCGGGGTGGGGGCCGACCAGGCTTCCGGCAAGTGCGCCGGCGAGAACGGCGGCGCTAAAAATGGCGATGTGACGAATACGCATGAACAATCCTCCTAAGGGATTCCCAAAAAGCTGCCAATGCATGGTGGCCCCACAGCAGCCAACAAAAATCATACAGGGCAGGAGAACAGCTTTCACTCTAATAAGAGAGCCGCGAGGTGGCAAGAGTTTGCCGGGCCTCGCGGCTGATTCCGTCACCAATCGGTCATCGTGGCGAACGGGGTGAAACGGCTCAGTTTGACTTCACGAAATGGCCGCGGCGGTTCTGCTGCCAGCAGGACTCGTTGCTCTCCATGCAGAAGGGCTTCTCCTTGCCGAAGCTGACGGTGCTGAGGCGGTCGGCGGAAACGCCCAGAGAAACCATGAACTGCTTGACGGCGGTGGCGCGGCGATCGCCGAGGCCCAAGTTGTATTCCGTGGAGCCACGCTCGTCGCAATGGCCTTCGATGGTCACTCTTAGTTGCGGGTAGTTCTTCAGGAAATCCGCGGTCTTCGAGAGCGCCGCACGGGCATCGGGACGAAGCTCGGCCTTGTCATAGTCGAAATAGGCATCCCGCACTTCCTTGAGGAAGAGCTCATCGAGAGAGGGTTGCCGCGGCGGCGGTGGCGGCGCAGGTGCGTTCACCGTGACGGTTGCAGTGGCGCTGGCGGAGCCTCCGGGACCGCTGGCTGTTATCTTGTAGGTCGACGATTCGGAAGGAGAGACCTTGGTGGAGCCCTGAGCCGTCACGGCGCCGACTTCGGGCTCGATGGTGAGCTGCGTGGCATCGGTGGAATTCCAACTCAGGGTTGAGGAATCGCCTTTGTTAATGGAGGTCGGACTGGCCTGCAACGTCACTGTGGGACGTGCGGGCGCCGGCGCCGGTGCAGGCGGCTGGGGCGGCAGCGCTTTCGGTGGATGCTTGCAGCCAAAGGCCAAGACGACAACGGCAGACGCGGCAATCAAGCCGGTACGGTAAAGCAAGCGTGGAGCCAAATTCATGCGGATCCTCCTCAGTGAAGTTCCCGTGTTCGTCCCACCAGAGCCAATATCGTAACACCAGCGGGCTGGGTCCGGGTAATATCTCGTATCACGATATATTATACATCGTGCCGCGACAGCGAAGCACAACAGTAAAACAACACCGGTCTAGCCGAAATACAGGGCACCCGAATGTGAGATGCATTAGATCACGTCCGGTTCCACAAAACATTTCATCGCGTCGACCAGTTGGGCGATTCGTTGTGGCCGCCAGTGGTCAACTGGTGCGGCTGAGAGCCATCGGCGAGCATGGTCCAAATCTGGCGTGTGCCCCCGCGGGTGGATTCGAAAACCAGGTGGCGGCCATCAGGTGCCCAACTGGGACGCTCATTGCGGCCCTGGTCGCGCGTCAATTCCACAAGCTGGCGTGTAGCGGCGTCCATGATGTAGATGTCGTAGTTGTCGTTGGGGCGGCGCCAGCTGAAAGCCAGCAACTGGCCATTGGGCGCCCACGCCGGATCGATGACGTAGCCTTTGTCGGGGAGGTCCAGCTTCGTCGCGCTGGTGCCGTCGGAATTCATCAAGTAGAGCTGGGGAGTGCCGCCGCGATCGCTGACGAAGGCGACGGTCTGACCGGTTTTCGGATTCCAACTTGGAGACATACTTGCGCCATTGACGTTGGTCAAGCGCTTGGGGCGGCCGCCGTTTATGTCGGAGACATACAGCTCGGGATTGCCCTGCATGGAAGATGAAAAAATGATTTGCGTACCGTCGGGAGACCAGGCGGGAGTGATGTTGGTGCCGCGGAAGCGCGGGAAGGAGACGAGTTTTCCGGTGTCCATCGAATACATGCAGATTTGCGCGCTGGTGAGGCCGCTGGATGGCGCGAAACATGTGAAAGCGATGCGCGAAGCGTCTGGCGACCAGCGAGGAGTAAGCGAAATCGATTTCAGGGAAGTGAGCTGGCGCTGGTTGGAGCCGTCGTAATCCATAACCCAGATTTCCTTGAAGCCGTTGCGCGAACTGACGAAAGCGATTTGCGTTGAGGCGATGCCTGGGAGGCCGCCGGAGAGCTTGCTTATGATTTCGTCGGCGAACTGATGAGCGAATTTGCGAACCTGGAGGTCCGTGGGAGCGCCGCGATAGACTTTGCCGACGACCGCTTGAGAAGCGGGATCGCGGACGTCATAGAGCCAGGCTTCGATGGTCACTTCGGCGGCGGATTCGGACACATTGCCGAAGCCCAGGAAATTGGCGTTAGTGGGAGGATCGATCCACATGGCGGGTTTTAGTTCGGCGGGGACGCTGGGAGCTTCAGGTGGATAGAAGCTGGGACTGGGGACTTCGAGAATGCCGCTGAATTGAAGGTCGTCACGGACGACCTGGGTGAAAAGGGAAGAGTGGGGTTTGGCGGAGTCGGCGCGAGGAGCGAAGTCAGCGATGGCCACGCGAGGCTTGTTGGTGTCGCCGAGACCCGTGCCCGCCCGGAACCATCCCTCGGATTGCGCAAGTGCTGCCTGGGCGGTTAGCGAGAAAAATGCGCAGAGAAAAATTAAGCGGCATCGATTGAATGCGCCACTCACTTTGACCTCCAGAAAAAAGCCTTGATTGAGACTCTCAATCGATTCATCTCCTTATGGATTGTCTCTATCGGGGAAATCCCAAAGAACGGATACATCAGGAGGCTTCCAATCGCTGGGAAGAGGTGGAAAGGGGCTTGAGCTTTGAATCGCTCGCAATCCGGAGGTGTCCCATGACGAGTTTCCGCTCGACTGTTCCACGCGAAGGTTTTTTATAGTGCCGTCTCGAAGGATGGTAAAAGAGATGACACAGTGGAGCGTCCGAGAGCTGCGCACAGCGGGATCGAGGAAAAGGGTATTCCAATTGGGAGCCACGCGGCGCTTTGCTGCTGCGATGTACCAACCATAACGCGTGGTGAAGTCCGTGCCGCCTTGGCCCGAGACCGCGCCGCCCGCCGAACCGACACCGGGGGTCTGCGATTGTCCAGTCGGCAGATCAGGATTTCCGCCCTTGCCGTACGGGACGGCGTTGTCCGGGGGAGGTGTCTTGTTGTCAAGGGTTCTAGAGGGACGAGTAGGCGGCAAACGTTTTTCTTTTTCGAATTTCGGGATTTTAGTCGCGTCGGTTTTCGGCTCCGGTGGTTTCACTGGCTCTTCCTTGTGCAGGCCCTTGGTTGGATCGACTGCCTTGCTTTCGGTGACGACCGATTCTTTAGGCATGGGGATTCCAGGCGAGCTAACTAAACTCACCTTTGTTCCGCCTAGGTCGCCTCCGATGCCGCCCCACGGGCTTCCTCGATATTGAATATAAGCGGAGACGACAACGACGACGGCGAGACTCGCATGCATGATGACCGAATAGATGAGGAACTGCCGGAGGCTCTGGTCCTTGTGCTGTGTGCCCCCGAAGGGGTCGATCGAATTGGCGACGGCGGTGGTCATCTTTATTGAGTACGTGCGCGTGAGGTGATGGGCTCAGTGACGATGCTGATGTTATTGATGCCGGACTGACGGAGCGCGTCGACGACGGCGGCGAAGCTGCCGAATGGCACGGTCTCGTCGCAGCGGAGAAAGACCCCCTCCTGCGTGTTTTTCAGTTGGGCGCGGATTCTGGAGCCGAGCTGGTGAATGTTGATGGGCTCATTGCCAAGGTAGATTCGCTGTGCTTTGTCCACGGTGACGACCAGGCGCTCCTGGTTGATTTCCTTCACCGTTCGTGTCTTCGGGACGTCGACTTCGATACCCGACTGGAGAATCGGAGCGGTGATCATGAAAATGATGAGCAGTACGAGAACCACGTCCACGAAGGGGACCATGTTGATCTCGGAGAGAGAGGTCTGCGTCGATTTGGAGAGTTGCGGCATCTTTCCCGATTCCCTGGATGCGGCCGGATGGGAACGGCCGCGAAGTTCTAGTTAAACGTTTTCTCGACCTGCGCCGTGACTTCCAGAGCAAAGGTGTCCAGCCGTTGCGCGAGGTCGCGAATGTTTTGCAAGAAGTGGTTGTAGAAAATCACCGCTGGAATGGCAGCGAAAAGACCGGCCGCGGTGGTGACGAGCGCTTCGGCGATGCCCGGCGCGACCGCGCGCAAGCTGGCCGCACCGGCGCTGCCCAGGCCGGAGAAGGCGTCGATGATGCCCCACACGGTTCCGAACAGACCGATGAACGGTGTTACGGAGCCGGTCGTAGCCAGCCAGGACATGCCTTTTTCAACGCGGCGCACCTCATCCGCGGAAGCCAGTTGCATGCTGACGGTCACGGCTTGCAGGCTCTTCAGCTTGGGTGGATGTGGATTGCCCGGGGCGCTGCCTACCTGACTCTGCAGCTCGCGGTAGCCCGCGGCATAGACTGAAGAAAACGGGGAACCGGCCGTCGCCAGGGCTTGCGGATTGGCTACGCCCCGCGTGGCGCGAAAAACGCGCAGAAACTGGTCGCTCTCGCGTCGTATGCGTCCGAAGAGGCCAACCTTCTGGAGAATCATGGCCCAGGAAATGATCGAGAATGTAAGGAGAAGCAGAAGAACGGCGCGGGCGACCAGGCCGGTTTGCGTAAGGATATTTCCAATATCGGTTAGAAGAATCGTGGTGAACAGAAAAATGACGTACCCCTCAGTGAGAGCAAAGGATTTGTGATTGCGACGCGATCAACATTTTTCTGGGCTTAAGAAACGTAGCACACGCATCCAGGGCACGCAACCAATAGGATGCGCAAGTTTCTGATTTCGCTGCTTATCGGGCAACGGGCGGCTTACTGTCCAAGGACATGCAGCGCAGCAGGAAAGCCACAGCAAGCCTGGCCCTGGGCCGCGGGGTGGAGGGCGACGATATTGAGGCCCCGGTGGGCGCAGGGCTTTCAGCGCCGCGTTGACCTTACTCCCGCACACGGCGATGCCGACGGCCCGACAGAGCAGAGCAGGTGTGATAAACTGCGATTTGGGCATGAGCAAACCGTTTGACATTGAACTGGAAAGGCTGACCAGCCAGGCTTCTTATTCCGAGATAGCCCGGGGTGTGGCCGCAGGGCAGCGGGGAACGTTCTTCCTGGAGACCTTCGGCTGCCAGATGAACGACCACGACTCAGAAAAAGTCGCCGGCTTGCTGCTCTCGCGGGGCTATCAACAGGTGGAGACGCCGGAGGCGGCTTCGCTGATCCTTTACAACACTTGTAGTATTCGCGAGAAGGCGGCGCAGAAAGTTTTCTCGCGCCTGGGTGAATACCGGGAGAAGCAGAACGAGGGCAAGGTCATTGGGGTGCTAGGCTGCGTGGCGCAACAGGAAGGGGAAGAGATTTTCGAGCGCGCGCCATGGGTGAGCCTGGTCTGTGGTTCGGCAAGTTACCGCAAGCTGCCGGACATGCTTACCCAATTGGAAGCTGGGAATCAGCGTGTTACCGGCCTTGATACGGACACGGACGCAACGTTCGAAACGGAAGTGACGCGCCGGGACAACCCCTGGCGCGCCTACCTGACGATCATTGAAGGCTGCGACAAGGCGTGCTCGTACTGCGTGGTGCCGTTCACGCGTGGTCCCGAACGCAGCCGCGGGAGCGACTCCATTCTGAAGGAAGTGCGGCAGCTGGCGGAACTCGGCTATTCCGAGGTTCAGCTTCTCGGGCAAACGGTGAATTCTTATGCGGACCCGACGCCGCGAAAGATGCGTTTTTCGGAGTTGTTGCTGGCAGTCGCCGACGTTCAGGGAGTTCGCCGCGTGCGATTCACTACTTCGCACCCCAGTGACTTCACGCCCGATATTGTGGAAGCCATCGAGGAGCAGCCAAAGATCTGCGACCACGTTCACTTGCCGGTGCAGTCTGGTTCGACGCGAGTTCTGCGTGCCATGCAGCGAACTTATTCACGCGAAGTGTATCTGGAAAAAATCGCCATGATGCGCGATGCAAATAGGCCGATCGCCATCACCACCGATATTATCGTAGGTTTTCCGGGCGAAACGGAATTCGAATTTGAAGAAACACTGAGTTTGCTTGACGAAGTACAATACGACAACCTATTTTCGTTCAAGTACTCACCCAGGCCGAACACGCCGTCTCTCTCCATGAGCGATTCGATGTCGGAGGAAGAAAAGGGCCGGCGCCTCGCGGTTCTGCAGGACAGGCAGCGCGAAATTCAGTCGGCCAAGAATGCGCGTTTGGTTGGGAAGCGTTTCGAAGTTCTGGTCAGCGGAAAATCTCGTCGCGAGAACCAATGGTCCGGGTATACCACATCGCATCGCATGATAAATTTCGCTTCACAAGAGCGGGAGCTTCTGGGAACCTACGTGCAGGTTCGCGTTACGGGAGCAGGTCCCAACAGTCTGCTAGGTGACCACGCCGTTTAGCTCAGGGAGGCCTCGATGGAAGTGGAGATGAAGATCCGTGGCCTAATGATGGATCCAGTCACGAACATGCCCATCGTGGTGCTCAAGGACGTACAGGGCCAGGCGATCCTGCCGATCTGGGTGGGCGTGTACGAAGCCAACGCCATCGCTCTGGAAATTGAGAAAGTGCAAACGCCCCGGCCCATGACCCATGACCTGCTGAAGAATGTTCTGCTGGGACTCGAAGTGCGTGTGCAGAAAATCGTGGTGAATGATCTGAAGGACGACACGTTCTACGCGCTGATCTGGGTGGAGCGCGAGGGACAGATGATGACCATCGATTCACGTCCGAGCGATGCCCTGGCGCTGGCCCTGCGCATGGACTGCCCGATCTTCGTGGATGACGCCGTCCTCAAGAACTCCAAGATCTCGACGGCCTTCTCCGACCGCAATACCAACGAGCAACTCCGCACCTGGCTCGATGGCCTTTCCGACGAGGATCTCGGCCGTTACAAGATGTAAATCGACATCGTTCAGTCGATTCACTTACGAGCCAGAAATCAAGCTCGAGCCAGCGTGTCTTCCGGCACGTGCATTAGCCGGCGTACCGTGCGGCGCCAGGCGAAAAGCAAGACGATACCGATCAAAATGAGCGCCAGGCTTAGGCCGGCCCACAGGCCAAACGCGCCCCAGTCCCGACGGAAACACAGCCAGGCACCGAGCGGCAGACCAATAATCCAATACGCGGTGAAGTGGCAGAACATGGGCGTACGCGTATCACCCGCGCCTCGCAGAGCCCCGGTGGCGACGGTTTGGATGCCGTCGAACAATTGAAAGGCGGCGCCAGCAGCCAGCAAGAGAACGGTGCTGTGAATGACGGACTCGTCCGGTGTGTACATTCGCGCGATCCATCGGGGAAATAAGAGTAGCGCCAGGCTGGCGCAGGTCATGAAGGCTGCACCAAGAAAAATGGCGGTCCCGCCCGCTGCTCCTGCCCTGGCGGTATCTTTGCGGCCAAGGGCTTGGCCCACCCTCACGGCGGCAGCCGAAGCGATGCCGAGTGGCACCATATAAGTAAACGCGACGGTGTTCAGAGCGATCTGGTGGCTGGCGAGTGGAACGGCACCAAGCCGGGCGATGAGCGCGGTGACCAGTGCAAAGACGCCGCTTTCCAATGTGAACTGAATCGCCGCGGGCAAGCCGAGCGTAATGAGGTGGCGGATGCGCGGAAGGTCGATGTCGACGGGAGTTCTCAGAAGTTCAGTTCGGTGCTTTCGGTCGTACCAAAGCAGGTAGCCGACAAGCACAGAGGCCATGTAGAGCCGCGCGATCGCCGTGGACCAGCCGGAGCCAACTGCGCCCATCGGCGACACCCCCCACTTGCCATAGACCAAGATCCAGTTCCCGAGCGTATTTACGATGTTGGCGCTGACGAGCGCGAAGGAGGGAATGGCGAGGGCTAAGACTCCGGGATCAACGTGCATCCCTGCGAGAAGAGAGGGAAGCAACCAGACAGGGGCGGAGAGGAAGGGCGTCAAGGCAATACTTAGATAAATGCTGTTGAGCAGAGAACGATGACAGTCCTCGCGCCGGCCCGCTCCGAAGGCTTGCGAGACGAGCGTATCCAGTCCCATGAGTAAGCCGCCACCAAATAGAGCCAGCACAATAAAAATATTGGACCCCAGACTCACGGCGCCCATGGCGGTCGCGCTGTTGGGCAGCCGCCCGACCATCATGGTATCGACGATGGCCATGCTCATCCAGCCGAGCTCGGCGAGGACAAGAGGAATAGCAAGCTGCAAAGTGGGGCGAATTTCAGCGCGAAGTGTCTGGAGTCCAATCATCATGGGTGAAACATGAGAGGAACGAGTGTAAGCGGGGCGGAGAAAAGGAGCAAACGGATGCTCCAGTGAAACCCAGTGCTGAGAACGGGAGCGGTGAGGGAGGCGGGGGCAGACTATTCCTTAGGAATCAAGTCTCTCGCTGTCTGCTGAGGGGTAACTTTTGGAATTGAAATCCCCCACTCTGTATGCCCACCTGCAGCTTGCCCCACGGCATATCGCCAGGCTCGAGTCGCACGACGCGAACGGTGCATGGCCGCTCGGTATTCTCAGCAAGGATCTCCACTGCCGATCCGCTAGGTAGCGGCGCGTCCGTGGCGCAAGAGATCTCTGTTTCTGAACGGTCGGCGGGTTCCGCCGGCGCTCAGCTGGGCCGGATTTCCAAACCCGCCGTGACAGCGAGAATTACGCCTTTCGGGGACAAACATCCTTGCACCAAGCAGGGACGATGACGCAGCCTGAGATTTGTGCGGAATAAACACGGTGGAACAAGTACACAGTGTTCGGAAGGCGCAATTTCCTACTTCCGGGCACAAGTCCTTGAGATGAGGTCGGTGTCCAAAAAGAGGAGCGCACCATCAGATCACGGATAGCCTGGGGAGCAAATTAGGTCCGTTGCTGCAGTCGTAGGAGACTCGTAGGATAATGATACTGTTGAGTTTGTAGACCTCAATATCGGTAAGTAAATCCATTGAGCCCGGACACCGAGGAGGTGACGTGGAGGGACGCAAGTTTTGGTCGCTATTGTTACCAAGGCTGCCTCGCCGTGGCACCCCAGGGATTTGCCGTAGGAGAAAAGCTGCGCCTCGCCAAATCTCATCAACCAGATTTCCTGCCACGCTGCGTTGGTATGGCGCGGCCACGAAGGCCGCGGGCTGGCAACGCGGCCGAGAGTTGCAATCGCCTTCAGCAGATTTTGGGGACCTCGATTTTAGGGTTATCCCGGACCACAATCACCCATCCGCCCTGCAACCGGTCTCCTGTTTTCCACCGTGCTCCCGCCGATCCGCCCATTTTTCTCTTGCCAATGAACAGGTTGCAAACGTAGAGTTAGCCTAGGCCTTGGGGGTTTTCTGAAGGCGACACCCATATATAGGAACACGGTTCCCGGATCGCGGCGGCTCAATTGTTCGCGCGCGGGCGGAGGCAGAAACACATGACTGCCATCATCACGGTTGCGAATCAAAAAGGCGGCGTGGGAAAGACCACGACGGCGATCAATTTGTCCGCGGCGCTGGCGCATCGCGGCAAGCGCACGCTACTGATCGATCTCGATCCGCAGGCCAATTCGACAATTGCGTTTTATGATTCCGGCGAAATATCCACGAGCATGTTCGACGTGCTGAGTGACAGCCGCGTCACGCTGGCCACGGTCATCAAGCCGACCAAGGATCCAATGTTGTTTCTTGGGCCGGGCCGGCTGGCGCTTGCCAAGCTGGAGCAGGCGCTCGCGGGGCAATTCGATGCGCCATTTAAATTGAAAGATGCGCTGACTCCGGTGGTGAAAGACTATGACTACGTAATTCTCGATACCCCGCCATCGCTGGGGATCCTGACGGTGAATGCGCTGGTGGCCTCGACGCATTTGCTGGTGCCCATCCAGGCAGCGTACTTCGCCATCGAAGGAACCGATGATTTGCTGGAGACCTACGAGCGAATCCGCGCGCGCCCTAATCCGGCGCTGAAAGTTCTGGGCGTGGTGATTACGCTTTTTGATAAGCGCACGAATATCTCGAAGGACACACACGGGCAGATTCGATCGGTATTTGGTGAAGTGCTGTTCAAGACGAAAATCACCAAGAACGTGCGGCTGGAAGAGAGCCCTGCTTACAAGGAAACGATTTTGACGTTTGCGCCAAAATCACCCGGCGCGGTCGAGTACAAGAAACTTGCAGGGGAGGTTATCCAACGTGTCGAAGAGGATCGGGTTACCCGTCACGCTGAAGATGCGGCATGACGCGCACTATGTAGAATCGCTGACAAGCTATAGCGGTGCGGCGGTCGGGCGCATGATTCGCGTGGACCAAATTCGCCCGAATCCCGACCAGCCGCGCAAGGCGCTTGGGGACCTGCGCGAACTCACGGAGTCGATTTGCGAAAAGGGCGTATTGGAGCCGCTGCTGGTGCGCTACGTCCCGCGCGAGGACTGCTTTCATATCATCTCCGGCGAGCGGCGTTATCATGCGTCGCGCGCTGCGGGGCTGCGCGAAGTGCCGTGCATCGAAAAGACCGCCGACGACGCGGAGACGCTCGAAATCGGGCTGATCGAGAATATTCAGCGAAAAGACCTCACGCCGTTTGAAGAAGCAGATGGGCTGTACCGTCTGAGCACACAGTTTGAATACACGCACGAAGACATCGCCAAGAAAATCGGCCGGGCGCGGTCGTCGGTGACCGAAACTCTGTCGCTTCGCAATATCCCCGATTCGCTGAGAAAGAAGTGCGTCGAGCATGGAATTATTTCCAAGTCGCTGTTGCTGCAGATTGCGCGTCAGCCCACCGAAAAGAAAATGATCGAGATGTTCCACCGCATCATGCAGGGAGGGCTGACCCGCGATGAGGCGCGCCGCGAACGCCGCGAAGAGCAGTCGGGACCGCAGCGGCCACGGCCGTTCATCTTTCAATTCGAGCCGCCGGCGGAGACATTTAAATTCCGGATTCAGTTCAAGAAAAGTCATGTTTCGCGCGCTGAGCTGATTTCGACGCTGCGCGAAATCCTGGCACAGCTCGAGGGATCCTCTTCGGAGGCCGATTCGACAGCGGCCTAACACTACAAAGAACAAAGACGGGACGTGACCCTTCGAGAAGACTCGGGGCCAGCAAGTCCCGCTCCCGCACTTTTCTTCCATGGTTGAACTTTCGCCGCAGCAAATGCAAATCATCGAGCGGCTCTTCGAGGCTGGCTTTCGCGCGATTGCGATTCCGCCTTACGAGAGTGCCTTGTGCATGAGGAAAGGCCATTGCGCGGCGGTCTTGGCTGCTGTTCCGAGCGGCGGAATTAAGCTGCTCGCGCCCCCGTCATACCTTGTGGAGGGCAACCTTAGTGTGAAGCTGAAGCGCGGCCGGCGCCAAGTGTTCGTCTGGAAAAAGAACGAAGTGGAAGCCACGCCTGACAAATTGGACGAACTTGAATCGTTCCGGCGGGAACTTGCGGACGTCTTGGATGTGCCTCCCAAGCAGTAGATTTCGGGTGATTTGCAATTGCTGGAAACTCACGGCAAACTGAACTGCTCATGGATGCATACGACATTATCTGCATTGGGGCGGGGCCGACGGGCCTGGCGACCGCCATGGAAGCCAAGCGCGCCGGGATGCGGCCGCTAGTCATCGACAAAGCCTGCCTTTGCAACTCGATTTTCCATTATCCGGTGAACATGGTGTTTTTCACGACGCCGGAGCTGCTCGAAATTGGCGATCTGCCGCTGGTTTGCGCAGCGGAAAAGCCTACTCGCGTCGAAGCGCTGAAGTATTACCGCAAGGCGGTGGAGCACGATGCGCTTGAATTACGGCTGTACGAGTTGGTGGTGCGGGTTGATGGCCGGGATGAAAGCTTCACAGTAGTAACGAAAACGGAGAAGGGAACGGAACAGAGGTACCGGAGCAGAAAGATTGCCGTGGCGACAGGATATTACGATCTGCCGAACCAATTGGGCGTGCCCGGGGAAGACCTCTCGCATGTATCGCACTACTACAGCGAGCCTCACGAATATTGGAATCAGGACGTGGTTGTGATCGGCGGGAAGAATTCTTCCGCGGAAGCGGCGCTCGACCTGTATCGCAACGGAGCACGCGTGACGCTGGTGCACCGGAACAAGGAACTTGGTGCAACGATCAAGTATTGGGTCCGGCCGGACATTGAGAACCGGATTAAGGCGGGCCAAGTGAAAGCGTTGTTCGAGACGCGCGTGAAGCGGATCACCAATGAAGAAGTTTTAGTCGAGAATGGGGCCGGCCAGAAGAGATTGCCGGCGCGACGGGTGTTCGCGCTCACCGGCTACCATCCCGATTTCACGTTCATTGAAAGCCTGGGCGTGCGGCTCGATCCGGAAAGCCGCAAGCCGGCGCTGGATCCGAATACGCTCGAGAGCAATGTTGCGGGGATCCATTTGGCCGGCGTGGTGATCGGCGGACGGCATACTGGCGAAATTTTCATCGAAAACGGGCGCTTCCACGGGAAGCAGATCATTCAGGCACTGACGGTGTGAGCGGCCTTGGGAAGCCGTGCCCAGGCCAGATTTGCCCGACCCAAAGTCGTTTGCTAGACTCGTGGTTATGGCATCGATTATACGCGAAGTGGGCGAGACGTTTGGCGCACTGGTGAAGGGCTTCAGCGTGACCTTCCGCAACATGTTTCGTAAGACGGTCACGGAGAACTATCCGTACGAGCCCGTACATTTCCAGCCGCGCTACCGCGGGATCCACGTCCTGCACCGTGATGAAAGCGGCCTGGAAAAATGCGTTGGCTGCTTCCTCTGCGCGGCCGCCTGCCCTGCAAATTGTATTTATATCGAAGCCGCGGAGAACGTCGACGCAAACCGCATCTCCGCCGGGGAGCGCTACGCCAGCGTGTACAACATCGACTATTCGCGGTGCATCTTCTGCGGTTACTGTGTGGAAGCGTGCCCTACCGATGCCATCACGCACGGTCACGGCTTTGAACTGGCGACCTACGACATCAACTCTCTCGTTTACCGCAAAGAGCAGCTCCTTGAAAAAGAACCTGCCACCACGGCTTCGTCTGCGCGTTAGCTAGGCGCTAGTCTAAGCTCGCCATTTGTTTCAAAGTAACCTAACAGTGCGTACGCCGGCGGGCTCGAGGAATCGACCCCACCATGATCACGTCTTCAACGCCTAGGTTCCCGGTCGGTCGAACTCATGGCGTGGTCGGCCGCTTTGGAATAAGAGTCTTTCCGGGTCGCGGCATGGGGTTGGTCGGCGGTCATGGTGTGCCCTGAGAACGACGATGGAATCAAAAGAGAACGACTGAATCACCTACACGCAGGGTCTTACCTGCTTCCGTCGAGGCGACGCGCGTGTTGGTGGCCAGGCGGTAGTAGTGGTCGAAGCGGGATTCGGGGCACCATGCCGGGATATGCGAGCGGCGGTAGTCGGTGAAGATCTTTTGGAAGCCGGGAATGATGACTCCCGTGTGAGGGTCGCGCGGGGGAACCGGACACCGCGCGCAAGGATTGCTGCCTTCGAAATTCACTTCGCCGATGCGAAACCGCACGGCGCTGCGTTCTTCCTCGCCGAAGAGTTGATCTTCCCAGAATGCCGGGACTTCCGCAGGTGCGGCGGCAGAGCGGTCGCCATCGATTTCGAGTGTGGTGCGAAAGCGCAAGCGCGCTTCCTCGATTGCCATACCGGGGAAAAGCCCGCAAACAGCCTCCAAGCTAGCGGTGGAGATAATCGTTGGGCCGTTGGCGATGGTGTCATCCGGAAATCCTTCGGGAGCATGGCGGATGGTGATCGGCTGCCCGAAGAAGTTGGAAAACCATTTGGAGGCGGACGCCGTGTCCCCCGGGAACGCAAATGTCTTCGTTGGGATTTTGCGACTGTCGCCGGGAACCGAAAAAACGACAGAGCTGAAGTCCGGCGCGAATACCGCGCGGATCAAGTGGACGGCCGCGTTGCGCTTGCCGTTAACCCATTGTCCGTCGGCGGAGTAAAGCGCCCACGCGCGGTCGAATTCCAGGCCGCCCGCCGGGCCGATGCGCGCTTCTTTCACGGAAACGGGATCGAGCGACTTGATCGGATGCAGTCGGATGTTTGCAAGGCGCGGAGAAACTGGGGATGGGGCCATGCGGAGATTTTAGCAGAAGCGAGGCTAAACGAAAGTTGATGGGTGTCCGCCGGCAGGTGCGGACGCCGCATATCTTATCCCGAGACTCGCAGCTGGCCAAAAATGAGCTTCGCCAGAAGCGCGCCGCCGAGGAGCGCCATCGAGATGCTCAGGAGCGTACCAATCAAGAAATATTCCGCGAAGGCCTCGGATTTGAACTTCGGGTAGCGGGCGATAGATTTTGCCGTCAGGATCAGGCCGACCGTTGCCGGTGATTGCAGGAGCAGCGCAGTGACAACCAGGAACCGTTCCAGCCAGCCAATGTAAAGCCCGGCGTTCTGCAATTGCTCGCTGGACCTATCCGGTGAATGGCTTTTTAAGCCTTCCGCAAGTGAGCGAATCAGGAAGCGGATCAGATATCCGCCGCCGAAGACCACGCCCAAGTAAATCACCGGCACGGCAAGAAACTTATTCGGGATAGCTCTGACTTCCTGAAATGGCGCGCTTAGTTCGCTGAATGGCTGGACCGGCGAGAGCATCCAGGCGGCGAAACCCACGGTCAAGAAATGAAGGAGCTGATCGCCTACGTAGGCCCAGGATCCGCCCCAGCCCGGATACTTTCTAGCTAGCATCTTGGCGAGATCGATCAGCAGATGAACGAACGTTAGCGCCGCGACCACCAGATGCGTGCGCACTGACAGAAGGGATCCGCGCAGGACAAAACCGGCGACAACGACGGTGGAGAGATAGTAGATGACCCCGTGAACCAAATAGGCGGTAGGCTTTCCGTGCCGTTTTTGTTCGACGAGACGATCCGTCTGAAAAACAAAATCGGTCAGCAGATGGGCCAGATAGACGGCCAGAAAGGCTCGAAGGAGTTGTTGCATGTCTGTGTGCAACTTTATATTTTTGTATGTTTCTGTACCACTATGAAAAAGTACATTTGATTAGCGATTCTGTCGCCTTAACGGTTTCCTGTAGCTGCCAATAATACCCCCGCTTGAGATTTCTGGAAACGGTGGAGTTGTCAAGCTTGAGACGTTTGGCGGTTTGCTCGAGCGTCGGGGTCTCGCGGAATTCCCGGATGGTCTCCCACTGTCTTTCGGTGATGTTCAGAGCCAGGGTGTCGTGGAGCCCATAGATCAGGTTTATGGTCTTGTCGAAGTGTTCGCAGCGGGACACAAAAGCTGTCAGCATCACGAATTTGAAGAACTTGCCGGTCTTGACGCTTTCGATGGCTTGGCGGGCGCATTGGAAAGCCTCGCCGCCAAGGTGGTTTACGGGCGGACGAATGCGGCCGTCAACACCGCCAAGGCCCACTCCGATGCGGAGAGATAGCGGTCTGAGCGCAACGCGGAGATCCTCTATGACGGCGGGAATCGACGGCAGGTCGCGGGTAATGGTCTGAAATTCATCGCCGGCGGTAACAGAGTACGGCAGTTGGATGAGCTTTCGGTGCAAATGGCGTCTTGAAATGGCGACAAGCTTCTTTCCGAGCAGGCTGCGAAGATCCGCCCGTCCGCGTGATTCCATAACGTCCGCGATCAACACCGCATAGATTGTGGAAGCCATAAGGCAACTTCGCCAAGGATACCAACTTGTACGAGAATATGCAAATACTAATGATTGTACGGTTACATACAATAGAGCAGAGATGTACGCTTCTGTGCAAATTGAAGAAATGCCGCAAAACCTCAGTAAGTGTCTTTCACTTCCGGCGGATTGGAGAGGCTGGCGGGCGGGACGATGCCGTTCAGGCGCAGATGAAGCGTCATCTGGCCATAGTGATCGGCGTTGTGCCAGATGACCACGGTAGCCAGGCCAAGGCGCGTGTTCGGGCCGGCATACGGGCCCTCGATGGGATCGAACATGTTTTGCGAGTCGATGACACCCAGCGATTTGCGTATCGCGGCGAACGAATCGCGCAGGTAGATCAGCAATTCTTTCTTGGTTTTTGCCGGGCTGGGACCGCCCTTGTCGCAGGCGCCCGGGGGCTTCTGACCGTCCAATTCTGCGGCGAACGCGAGATTCGCACAGGCCACATGCTTCACCTGTTCGGCGAAGGTACGGACTTCGGCTGGGCCGAAGTTGGGTTTTTCATCCTTGAATTTTCCTTCAGCGGGGCGATAGCCGTATTTCTCTTCGGGCATGGCTTCGGCGGCGGAACGTACCTCGTATTCCTGCAACTGCAGGCCACGCAGAAGGGCGGAGGCAATGGTTTCCTTCTTGCTCATTTCTGCGGCGGTAGGTTCCTCGAGAGCCGTTTCGGATTTCACTTCAGCCCGTGGAGCCGCAGGCGGTCCCAGAGGGAAGGGAATTTCGGGGACGCTATTGACATTTTGGAAAGCCGCGATCAGCCACTCTCCGGCGTGCTTCATCAGGAATTGCGTTTGAACTCCTTTCTGAGGCAGATGCAAGGGGTTGCCATCCGGGCTTTTCGCTCCCAGCATGGTCCAGGAAACGTGAGCCACGGCAAAGTTCGCGGCCGGAAATTTAATTTGAACGTCAGTGATGGTGAGCGTACTGTCTCTGAACAGGAATGCGTAAGCGCGGGCGAGCTTGCTCTCAAGCTCCGAGCGGCTCTTCCACCACCAGCCCACCACATTCACCACGTCCGCATCCTGAGAAAACAGACTGGCATAGGCTTTCGCGTCGTGATGATTCCAAGCCTCTTGTTGCCGTATCTGCAGATTGCGAATGGCCGTCTCGTCCGGGCTTTGGTCGGCACTGAATGCTCCCGGACAACAGAGAAGACTGGCGACCAAAGCGACGATTGGAGTTCCCAAGAAGCGTGCCGTGAAGTTCATCGATAGCATCTCCCGCTGCGCAGTCTATCACTGCAGGCCCGCGTATATCCCGGAAACACACACATCCCGGTGCGCTCTGGAGCCGATCCGCCGGGCGGAGCGATTCCTTGATTGGGCCTGGCCCATTCCATTGGTGGCGGTTCCGATTACGGATGCGCGGCGGCAGCGCTGGCCGCAGCGGTGGCTGGCCGGCGGCCGCAGGTCGCGGCTCCACGCATCCCTTCGATCCACGGAACTCCTCGACAGGTGCCGTCTCGAAGCCGAAGCGAAGAAAGCCTTTCGACGCGTGAATCGCTGGAGAGGGTCAAGGTAGTGAATTGGCGGCAGAAAGCGATTTTTGCTCTCCAGCGGAAACAACGGAGGTGTTACTGTAAAAACGGGGAGGGATGATCCGGTGGGGAGGTCACTTTGGGAGGAGCAGGTTTCTCCGGAGAAGCTCTTCAGGCTCATCGTTCTCATCTGCATTGTGGGCTGGGGGCTCTCGGCCATCTACATCGTGAGCCATGTCGGCTCGATGGAAGACGCATACGTCCACACCCGCGACCTGGGATCGTATTTTTTCTCCGCCATCTGGATTTTTGTTTTCTTTTATGCGCAGTATCGCCTCGTACCGCGCTTCATCCATCGCGATCTCCATTACCGGGTCGGATTATGGCAGGCCTTCGGCAGCCTGGCGCTGTTGATCGTGGGCGCGCTGCATGTCGTATGGCCGCAGACGAAATCGGATGTTCCGAGCAGTTTGCTGTTCTGGATCACGTTGCTCGGCGAAGGCGTGATAATCGGCAACGTAATCTGGTCGTACTTGAGCGGCGAACCGGACGTGCCGTTCCTGCCAGTTGTGCCGGACGCCAAGACGACTCCGGAGCACGTTACGGACGACAGCGCCAAAGACCTGGGCTGGCCCAAATCTCCCGCGAAACTGTTTGGAATCGGAGCGGCAGTTTTTGCCGTTGGCGGGCTCATTTCGCTCATCCTGGATATGCCGTCGTTCAAGATCCCGGTGCCGTGGTCTGGTCAGATGCATTTCCTTCCATTCGGCTGCTTGTGGCTGGCCGCAGCCGCACCTTTCGCCATTTTTGCGATGTTGTATAAATTTCTGATGGATGGGCAGGACCTGGTCTTCGAGGAAGCACTGAACCGCATCCATTTCGTTGTGACCATCATTGCGATCCTCGACCTGGTGCGGGTTTTCATGGCCTGGCAACAGGCCATGGCCTCGAAGCTTGCCGCGCTGTATTTTGGCCCTGAAATCCAGTGGCTGGCTGTGCTCTTCGGTTTGAGCGCAGTCGTATTCGCCATCAACGCTTATCGCAGCTATCGACGCACCGCCGTCCGGACATAACGCCGCCGAATCGGCCGTCCGGTTGTTTCACGTCGAAATCGTCAGCGCCTTCGCCGGCGACATCGCGACGAATCATTTGGCGCACCAGAGCGCGCTACAAGAAATCGCGGCCGGGCAGGGAATTGAACAGGCGGCCGCCCAGGTGCTCGACCCGGGCCTCGTTTCGACGGTGTTCGATCGCTCGCGGCGGCAGCACTTGGCGCGGCATCAGCCACCGCCAGTTGCGAACCTGGCGCGTTTCTAAGGTATAATCCGCGCACTGAATCGCTTTAATGCCGACATCCGACACACCGGCAGGCGGAGCCACGTCAGGCCCCAAAGGAACCACCCTTCCTGATAGGAAGCTGGATTCTTGGGGAGAAATCGCGTCGTATCTGGGCCGTGAAGTGCGCACTGTGCAACGTTGGGAGAGAACCGAAGGCCTCCCTGTTCATCGCCACGAACACAAGAAAAAATCCACCGTTTACGCCTTCGCGGGAGAACTCGACGAGTGGATCCGGAAGCGCCAGCCAAAGGACGACCCAGCAGCCGACGACGCCTTCGCCTACGAACAAGAATTGAGCGGCACGGATTCACCGATTGACATCGTCGAACCGCCCGCCGGGTCGCCGGCTCCTGTTCCTACTGCAGATTCGGTCAAGACTCCCGCGGCAGGGAAGCGCGTCATCGTGGCCATATTCACTCTCGCGATTCTCAGTGCCCTCTCCCTTGGCGTATACCGGTGGCTGCAGCCGACGATTTCCCCGGTCGGAAAAGTTCGTATCGCGGTCCTCCCCTTCACTTACGTTAGCGGCGATTCCAAGCCGGATTACATCACGGACGGGCTCACCGACGTTATCCGCACGGCACTCAGCCAGCTCGATCCCCAGCACCTCGGCGTGATCGCCGCGACGTCCTCAAAAATTGTCGCCGGCAAGCCCATCACCGAAATCGGTCGCGTCCTCAATGTGAGTTATGTGCTTGAAGGCAGCGTGCAACGCGCCGGCAACCAGGTGCGCATCGACGTGCAATTGATCCAGGTCAGCGACGAGACGCACCTGTGGGCCGATTCTTTCACCCGCGAACTTTCCGATGTCCTGCAAGTGCAATCGGACGTCTCCGCGGCCATTGCTAGGCAGATTCTGGCGACGCTTCCGCTTCCGCCACAACCTCCGTCACCGGTCCGCGGAGGCACCGTTCACGCCGCTACGCCAGAGATCGCCCAGTCCCGCCACGCCTACCATCAGGGCAAATTTGCTTGGGGAAACCGATACGATCTGCGCAGCAGCATTGCCTATTTCGAGGAAGCCATCCGCGAGGATCCATCCTTCGCCGAAGCCTACGCGGGTCTCGCTGGGGCGACGGCGATTCTGGGTCAGGTGCCTAACGACGGAATGCCCCCTGGCGAGGCCAAACCAAAAGCGCGGGAGGCCGCACAGCGAGCCTTGCAGCTCAATCCCAGGCTCGCCGAAGCTCATGCCGTCCTCGGCAACGTGGCTATGAGTTACGATTGGGACCTTGCCACCGCGGAGAAGGAATTGCGCCGCGCCATTGAATTGAATCCCAATGACCCCACTCCCCATGAGTGGTATTGCCACTTGCTCAACGTGCAAGGGCACAATTCCGAGGCACTGGCAGAAGCCCACCACGCGCTGGATCTCGATCCGGTTAGTCCGCTCTTCCACGATGTTCTGGCTGAGACGCACTACTTCGGCCGGTCATATGACGCGACGATTGAAGAGGCGCTGCAAATCGTGAAGCTGCATCCGGGCGATATGTCCGCGCAGTTCTGGCTCGGCTCCGCGTACACCCAAAAAAAGATGTACGCGCAAGCCGTAGAAACCTTCCAGCGGGCGCGGCAACTCTCCGGCGACGCTCCCGTGATGCTTATGGCCTATGGTTATGCCCAGGCCTTTGCAGGCAATCCGGCTGAAGCCCGTAGCGCACTTTTGAAACTGCAGCAGTTGCGCAGTTCCCGATTCGTTCCCAGCTTGTACCCTGCGGCTATCCATGTCGCGCTGCGAGAAACCGATGAGGCCTTCCGCCTGCTCGAGCTCGCCTACCAGGAAAGAGTCGACCGTCTCGTCTACTTGAACGTCGAGCCAATGGCCGACCCCATCCGCTCCGACCCGCGCTTCGCCAAGCTTATGACCAAGGTGGGATTCCGCTAGCTCTCTCCTCGGAGGACTCCCCGCACATCGTGAGGAGTCCTCCCAGCAGGGAAGTACTTCTTGAGCGAGCGTTAAAGCTACTCCTGCTCGACTACAAGTTGTGCAGCGACTCCAGCATGGTCCGATGGCCAGAGCCCGCCTGGTGTTTTCGCGGAGGGAGCGGCGCCGAACAGCGCGGTGTTTTGCACTTCGATGTTGCCTCGCGTCAGAATCAAATCGATTCGCTGATAGAGTTCGGATACCGGATTATCGTCGAGCTGCGCCTGGCAGCAGGTGAGGCCCGGAACAAGGGGAAAAATCTGTGTCCACGCATCGTTATAGCCCGCTGCGATGAAATCCATGTAGGTGGGGTCCAGCGGCAGCGGAAATGCAGGTGCGTTCGAATCCATCGCCAGAATCACCGGCAGGGAAGTGTTCGCCGGTCCAGCACGCAGCTCGGCCCCCTGCGCTTCGCGGACGTTCGGAACCACGGATTCCAGATGCGTGCCGATAAACCGGAAGGTCTTTCCGTTGAAGGTTGCGTCTAGTGAAACCCACGCTCGCGGCAGTGGCAGCAGCCCTAGCGGCGAAGGGAACTGCAACGTGGCGGAGTATTGTGCCGACTGCGGGTTGCGCCATTGAAACTTTGCTGTGTCCAGGTCTGTGCGCGCCAGAATCGCCACATGATCGGTGACCGCCACGCAGAGAAGTGTGCTCGGAGGGATGAAGCCCGGAATCAGAGGAAACGCATACTGCTGCGCTTCCTTGGCGACGGTATAGTGCGCCCCTTGCGCTGCCAGGGCGTCCTGGAGTTCCTGGAGGAAGTTGAATTCGAGTATTGGGCTGCCGCATCCGGTGAGGGGGCTAAACGACGAGGTGTACCACTCGTCCAGCTCCTGCAAACTAACGAGCGCGGGCCCCGCCGCGACGATCTGCTTTGCTACCGCCTGCATGCGCGCGGGCGAATTGGTTACGCGCACTTGAGTGATAGTCTGTCCTTCTGCGACCAGGAACTGGTTCAGGTCCCTGGCCTGCTGTATCTCCAAATAATCTGTGCCTTCATTCACGTTGTAAGTCATCACCCGTAGATCGCCTTTACCATTGGACAGTGATTGCGCCACGGTTGGTGTAGGACCCGCCAGACAGGCGAGCAGGCCGAGCAAACCTGAAAGCGTCCACCACACTCGGGCAATTCGCCCGAGCCGGCGGGGCATCCCAATTTGGGAAATTCCTGTTTCTTGCATGGTGGTATTCCTTTCCTCAACGATCTCCCGCGCATGGCATATGCTGTCCGCTGGCAACTGCGCGCTTCCCGCGTTGTCTTCTCGGAACGGGACACCCCGCGAGATGCCCGCAGCATCCGCCCGCACTTGGCACGATTCAAGCGACAAGGCGCGCCAGACAGCCTTTCTAGGGGAATGTCGTCAGATGTCGCAGGGTTGGCAGGCCACCTAGGGGCTTGCAGATTCCGCTGACAGTGCGTCCTATAAGTTATATTATGTTAACTAAGAAATCAGGCTGGATTTACCTGCCTGCCTGGGCACGTGCTAGCCCTCTTTCCTACTTCTCGGCGGTTTTCCCAAGTTTCTGTTGCGCGAGTTCGTAGTTGATGTACTGCTCGAGCAGATGAGGATCGGCGCCCACCATGCGCCGCCCATTCACAAAGACTGTCGGCGTGCTGTTCACCTCTAGTTGTTGGCCGTTGGCCCGGCTGGCGTTGACGGCCACGCCGGCTTCGGGACTGGCCATGCAGCCCTTGAACGCCTCGGCGTCCAGTCCGGATTGTCCTGCGTAGTCCATCATTTTCGTCCAAGCGTTCGCCGCCGAAATGATTTCCTGATGGTCGTAGATGAAGTCGTACATCTTCCAAAAAGCGTTGGGATCCTGTTGGTAGGCGCAGCGGCCGGCGATGGCTGCGGTCCGGGCCCACGGATGAAGCTGCTCAAGAGGAAAATCTTTGAACACCAGTCGCACCTTGCTTGCATAGTTCGGAAGCATTCCGCGCAGCACGTCGTGAAGGCTGCGGCAGACCGGGCACTCGAAGTCCGAGTATTCCACGAGCGTAACCGCAGCCTTGGAGTCGCCAAGCGAGGGCGCGTCGTTCATCTGGATCTTTGCCCGATTTTCTGCCAGGGGGTCTTTGGTCATATCAGACAGTTCACCCCGGAGAAGAAACTGGCCGTCCTTGCTAACGTAAAGCTTGACCGCCTCCTTATTGTCGCCCATGGTCAGGTCGATATTCGTTTCGAGTAGCCCTTCGATAGGTGATCCTTTCGGAGGCCCGACCACCAGCAGGACATCCGGCCCGAAGGCATACAAATGTCTAAGGTATGCCTCGATATTCTTCTGCGTTGGCGATGGGGCAGCGGCCGGCGATGCTGGTGTCGCCGACTTGGGTTGTTGCGCTCGCGCTCCGGGCGCAATCGTGCTGAAGTAAAAGAATAGAGAAAGGCTCAGAGCTTTTTTCACGAGGACCTCATAGAGTTAGGGGATGAACTTCTGCGCGATGGGGAATGGCCTGCCAAAGCCGAATGCGCGCGAGGTGATTTTCAATCCTGGCGCAGCCTGTTTGCGTTTGTACTCATTGCGATCCACCAGGAGCGCGATGTCGCGGACCAGTTTTAAATCGAACCCATAATGATCGGCAATTTCCTGGGGGCTCCGCAGATCTTCGATATAGGCTTTGAGAATCCGGTCAAGGACGTCGTAAGGCGGCAGGCTGTCCTCATCCTTCTGGTCGGGACACAGTTCGGCCGAGGGCGCCTTCTCGATGGTCGAGCGAGGAATCAGTTCCCTCTCGCGGTTAATCCAGCGCGCTAGTTCGTAGACCATCAATTTTGGCACATCGGAGATGACCCCCAGACCTCCAGCCATGTCTCCATAAAGGGTGCAGTATCCGACGGCGAGTTCCGACTTATTACCGGTGCTGAGAACCATAGAACCAAACTTGTTGGAGAGCGCCATCAGGTAGTTCCCACGGGTGCGCGCCTGAATATTTTCTTCCGTCACATCCACGGTCCGGCCGCCGAACGCGGGGGCCAGTGCCCGCTTGTATTCTTCGAAAACATCCGTAATGGGCAAGGTGATGAACTGGATGCCAAGATTTTTCGCCAGAATCGCCGCATCACTCTTGCTGCCCGCCGAAGAAAAGGGTCCCGGCATGGAAACCCCCAGGACGTTTTCCGTCCCCAGTGCGTCCACCGCGATCGAGGCCACCACGGCAGAGTCAATGCCGCCGCTCAGGCCGACAAGAACCTTTTTAAATCCACACTTGCGCACGTAGTCTTGCGTTCCGATCACCAGTGCCTCGTAGGCATATGCGAGTTCGGTCGTCGGCTGTTCGTGCATCTCGCCCTGACCGGTGACCGTGTCAAAGAAGACGAGATCCTCGCGGAACGCCCGCGCTTGCGCGGCCACCCTTCCGTCCGCGGTAATCGCCATACTCGCACCGTCAAAAATCAGATTGTCGTCGCCGCCAACTTGATTGACGTAAACCACGGGACATCGCCGCTTCATGGCGATGGCGCGCAGCATCTCAATACGCAAATTTCTCTTATCGATCGTGTAGGGTGAAGCGGAGAGATTCAGCAGGACGCTGATTCCCTGCTTGCTAAGTTCTACGACCGGGTCACGCTCGTACAAGCGCGTCGGCCAGAAGTTCGGGTCGTTCCACACATCCTCGCAAATGGTGATGCCAAGTTTTTCGTCCTTGAAGCTATAAACCACTTGTTTATCGGCAGGCTGAAAGTACCGCGATTCGTCGAATACATCGTAGGTTGGCAGCAACATCTTGCTCTGCTCAAACACGACGCGCCCCCCGCACAGCAGCGCCGCCTTGTTGGCCACGGATTTGCCCGCGCCATGCTTGACCCGCCCGGCGTAGCCGACCAGCACTGGCAGAGAAGTTTTGGTCGCCAGCGCTCTCAGTTCATCCATGTTCCGGTCTAGAAAAGCAGGGCGCTCCAGAAGATCCTGAGGAGGATAACCGCAGAGGCAAAGCTCGGTAAAAACAGCAAGGTCGGCACCTCGCTGCTTGGCTTGTCCCGCCAACATCAAAATGCGAGCGGCATTCCCTGCGAAGTCGCCAACGGTGGGATTGAACTGCGCGAGCGCTATTTTCATGCCCGGACTTTAGGATACGGATGGAAACCGAATATTGCAAACACTGGTGCGCCGCCATGTGACTTGTTCTCCGACATTTTAGCTTCACCCCTGCTCATCCCGCTTCCTTGCAACCATGCTGGCGATTCCCTGCCCGGCACGCAGTTCCCGGTAAAACTGTACACAAAGCTCCGGAAACGCTTCTCGGAGTTCGCCGGTTTCGAGGAGATAGGCCGGATCCCGCGGGCCACCGGCAAACTCAAGTTGCGCGCGTGTGTAAGTCTCAAACAGCAGCACGCCATCCGGACGAAGTGCGCGGGCCATCTGTGAAAAGAGCGACCTCTGTAGATATTGAATGCATAGGATCAGATCGAAACGGCGCTCCGGGAGCTGGGTGCGCTCCAGATCCGCCTGCCTCAACTCGAGTCCGCGAGGCAAACGCCCAGCGGCCTCACGGAAACTCTCGCTGCGGCGGACCGGGACGCGCATGTCGCGTGCACGAGCCTCCAAAATATCCAAAGCAACGCTGGACAAATCTACTGCCGTGACGTGTTGGCCGCGCGCGGCAAGAAGCAGGGAGTGTCTTCCTGTGCCGCAGGCGATGTCCAGAGCCGGGCCCGCCGGCAGAATGGGGAAGAGTTCGCGGACAATGCTCGCGGGCTCGGAAGGAGGTCCCTCGGCAGCCAGGCGGTGCTTTCTGTCCCAGTCGGATTGTCTGGTGGGCATAAAAAAGGCTCCCGAACATACCGCTCAGGAGCCCGAAGAAAGGTTCTGAAAGCGCGCGGGGCGCTTCCCTCGACGGAACTAGACGCTAAACGAGCTGCCGCAACCACAAGTGCTCTTCACGTTGGGATTGTTGAACTTGAAGCCCGCGCCTTCGAGCGTCTCGATATAGTCAATTTCAATCCCGTCCAGATACATGGAACTCATCTGGTCAACGGCGACTTTCAGACCATCGAACTCAAAAACCTGGTCTGCATCGGTGGTCTGGTTTTCAAACGCCATGTGGTATTGGAAACCAGAGCAACCGCCACCAACGACAGCCACTCGTAAAGCGACCGGCACCGGACTCTGCATGCTCATGATTTCCTTGACCTTGGTACTTGCAACGGGCGTCAAATTGATCATAAATTCTCTTGGCCTCCGCTCGCGGGCGTACCCGCGAAGCTGTCAACACTTACATTATACCAGAACTCTCATCCTGCTACGCAACCCCATGCCCCATGTTCCCGTCACGATACGACTGGCTTTGCCGCATTTCGACAAGCCTGTGACGCTTCGCTTACAATAAGATGCAATGATCAGACACAAAGTTACCCTCATCCCGGGCGAAGGAATCGGGCCCGAAGTAGCCGCCGCGACTCGACACATCCTGGAAGCCACGGGTGTGCAGATCGACTGGGAAGAGATCGCCGGGCGGTCCGACAGCTCCTCCGACCAGGAAAAAACCGTCAACCAGGCGGCCGTGGAATCGGTGCGCAGGAATCGCGTGGCGCTGAAGGGCCCCATGGCCACGGCCATCGCTGGCGGCGCACCCAGCGTGAACGTGGCACTGCGCAAGACACTCGACCTGTACTCCAATTTGCGGCCGGTCAAAAACATGCCAGGCGTGAAATCGCATTTTGAAAACGTGAACCTGATTCTCGTGCGGGAGAACACCGAGGATTTGTATTCAGGCCTCGAGCACGAGGTCGTGCCCGGCGTGGTCGAGAGCCTGAAGATCATCACCGAGCGGGCCTCCACGCGCATCGCAAAATTTGCGTTTGAATACGCAAAACACCACGGCCGAAAAAAGATTCATGCTATTCACAAAGCCAACATTATGAAACTTTCGGACGGGTTGTTCCTGAGATCGGTCCGGGCCGTCGCGGCGCAATTCCCCGATATCGAGTACAAAGAACTCATTGTTGACAACGCCTGCATGCAGATCGTGATGGATCCCTTACAATTTGACATGCTTTTGCTGCCCAATCTCTATGGTGACGTCATGAGCGATCTGGCCGCGGGGCTTGTCGGTGGCTTAGGAGTGGTGCCCAGCGCCAACATCGGGGACGAATGTGCCATGTTCGAGGCCGTACACGGTACCGCACCCGACATCGCCGGCAAGGGACTGGCTAATCCGACGGCCCTGCTGATGAGCAGCATTCTGATGCTCGACCACCTTGGCGAACGGAATACGGCGCAGCGGATCCAGAATGCTCTCGAAAGAGTCTACCGAGAAGCGAAACACACCACCCGGGACGTCGGCGGCAAGGCCGGCATAGAGGAATTTGCCGACGCGGTGATCGACGCACTCAATCGAAAGTGATTCCCGGCCCGGCCCGACCGCTGGCTTGCTGGGCACGTTCCCCCGCCGCAGCGCGCACCGGGCGACCCGGCATCCCTCCCGATCGCGTGCTGCGCTGTTGTGTCATGAAGCACCTGAAGGGCTGGAGCTTCCGCGATCTGGAACGGGAACTCCGCAGCAACTTGGTGTATCGGCGGTTCACCCGCTTCGATGCCGAAGTCACGCCCGATTTCACTACCTTCAGCCGAACCTTCGCGTTGTTGACTCCGCAGGTCACCGAACAAATTAATCAGCGCGTGGTGAGCCTGGCGCGTGAGCAAGGCGTAGCGCACGGACGTAAACTTCGCACTGACACCAGTGTCGTGGAAAGCAACGTTCACTATCCGACTGACAGCTCGCTTCTGGGCGACGGTATCCGAGTGCTCAGCCGCAGTCTCGAACGGATCGCCGCCGAGTGTAAGGACGGAGCCCTGAAGGTGGTGCATCACGGGCGCGCGGTGAAATATCGCCTGCTGGAGATCGGCCGCGCTGCCAAGTCACTTACGGACGCCAACAAACAGCGGATGCGGGATAGCTACAAAAAGTTAGTGGGGCTGACCCGGAGCGTGGTGCGGCAGGCCGGCGAAGTGGTCGAACGATGGAGGAAGGGACGGCTGAAAGTGGTGGGCAAGTTCCTGCGGGTAGCAGCACAGATCGACCAGCTGCGGCTCTTTCTACCTTTGGTGGAGAAGGTGATCACGCAAACCAAGAAACGAGTGTGGGGTGGAAACTGTCACGTGGAAGGTAAAGTGTTGAGTCTGTTCGAACCGCACACCGAAG
>QHYZ01000133.1 GCA_003225295.1 Acidobacteriota bacterium
TCGTCGCCTGCTTCGTCAACAGCGCCGGCAGTCATGGTGTTCGGCAGATCAATCGAAGCCGGGATGAATTCATCAAATCGCGCGTCGTTATTTGCGTTGCCAGCTGCAGACACGAACAGAATATCGGGAGCGTCTTGCACTGCCCCCACGAAACTGTCCTTGAACATCTTGAAATATTGCCGAGCGGTTGCATGCCGCTGTTCGACCGGCCCTCCGGCGCCACTGGCTTGCATGTCGTCTTCGATCTCCTGCGGCGAGATTCCCCAGCTCATGTTCACGACGCGCACGCCATTGTCATGCATGTATCGAACGGAATCTCGGAGCATGCTAGCCTGGCCTTCCGCCCATTCCTGGTTGGGAGGTGGCGGAATCATTTCGTAGGGCCAATCATTTCGTATCACCAGAATCCTGGCGGCAGGGTTACCAGCTATTGCGATCCCTGCCACGAGCGTTCCGTGCGCGTAATTGCCATACAACGCAACGCCCTCAAAGAATGGCTTCACCTGGTCCTTAGGCAGTTCAGAAAGTTTCTTCTTCAGTTCCCGCGCCTCCGTCGTGTCCAGATTTGCTCTCATATCGATTAAACCCTTCAAATATTGCTTGTCAGTGGCAATTTGAGCTTGCGTCACATTGAGCTTGCGCAGCGGTCCCACGTCCTTCTTCCCATACCAAGTCCAACCAATTCCATAGACGTCGTCGATGTAGCCGTTCCCGTCGTCGTCTTTGCCGTTGTCCGGAATCTCCTTCTTATTGACCCACATCCTTCCCGGGAAAACGCTGGGATCGACGCCCACGTCCCAGATGCCGGTTACTACCAGTGCGAGCTTGTCAGAATCGGAGAGCGCGACCGTGCGTGCGGCCCAAATGTCGTGTTTTTCGATCTTGTGAGCGTCGATGAGCATCTGCAGTTGTGCGGTTACGAAATCCTTGTAGAGCAGGACTTCACGGATTGTGAAACGCGTGTCGAGGATCTTGATGGCGGCGTTCTTGGGGATGGTTCCCGTCTTTTGTGCCAGCGTGTCATATTGCTGCTCGATCAAGCCCGCTAGTAAATTCGAGGACATGATCTCAAAGCGACTTTTCATCTGTTTCACTTCGTTCTGCACCACTTCGTAGGGGAGCTTCTGCAACCGCTCCTTGAATTCGGCTTCGAAGATCACCTGAGCCTGGCCCTCACCGGCCTTTTTTGCGTCGATTAGCGGGTGATCCAGCATGCCCGCCATTGCCTTCGCGGCTGGCTTATCTTCTAGCGTGTTCATCTTCTGCAGATAGGACAAGGCGTCGTTGTAGCGTTGCTCCAGGACCGCGATTTGCATGAGTGGACCGTAATACTTCTTGAGCGTCGTCTTGTCTTCGATGTCATAGTTCTGCAAATCATTCTCAAGGTCTTTCTGGAGTTCCGCTACGAAGACCTTGAAAGCCGCGTCGTCGGTGAGCAGAACTGATGCTTTGCCCGGGACTGGGTAGCTGTGAACCGGCAGCTGCTCGGCGTTTTCAATTCTCTTTTTCGCTTGCTGCCCAACTGTGCCGACCTCCGCGCAACTGATCACAGACAGGGCGATGTTGCGGGTCTGAATCGACATGTGCATCCTTTCGTTCTCAGCCGGAATTGCCTTCCTGAATTCGAGAACGGCAGCGATTATACCTCCGACTCGTCTGCACCCGACAGGATGGTGTAACGTGGCTTAACGTGGCAGCCGCTTGCCGCGCGGTTACGAGCAACCCGGAAACTGACCACCACGGCTAGATGAAAAGAGCGGGCTGCGCAGAAGCATCCTGGGGGTCGTGAAAATTGCTTAGGCCCACGCCAACGAGGCGAAACCGCTGCCGAGGTGTCCATCGCAATCTCCGGAATACAAAGTACTTTTCGTAATGAAGTCCATATCTTTTCTTGTCAAGGGGGCGCACATTGGCGCACATCCGCTGTGAGCCGGTTAGCTATCGCTGCTTGGACGTGAGCGCCTACGAGAAATCAGCACGGCGATTGAGATCGTGATTGCAATCAGGAGCCATGACGCTGGAGGAACAACAACGAATGCGAATGCGGTCTTCGCCCTGGGAGGCCCCAAGGCAACGTCTCCGTAAATGGCCAAAGAGCTCACCGTGAGAACCAGCATCACCCCATAGAGCGTCGTGCGGGTAAGGACCGACCAATCCTTGGAAACGATAGTTCCGAATACTAGGGCCACAAATGGGGAGAGGACCCAGATCCCAAACAGTATGAGTAGGACACGAGAAGGATTCCGACGACCTGCACGGAGCATGAAACCGATTGAGCCCGCAGCCCCAGCGGGCAGCGCGATTAGGGCCGCTGTCCGTAGGACACTGAGACTGCGAAGCTCGCTTTTCGATCGCATTGGGGCCCCGATTGTTCTTCATGCATAATACCGTGAGGAGACTAAAGCTAGACCCTCTGAATTTTGCCGAAGAAAAAGGATCCCGCCGCGGTCAAGCTTGGACGGAAAGGTGGGAAGGAGATCGCCAAGCGAGGCTCGGAATCCTTTAGCCAGCTGCAAGCTAAACAGCTAAACGCAAGAAGCGCAAGGGTGGTCGGCCTCCCAAGTCCAAGAAATCACTCTGAATAGTCCGTTCCAGCCTAGACGCTCCGCCTCTGGCGTCGCATGCATTCGTTCCGAGAGGGGCCAGTGGGGCGTAAGAGCTGCCTCGGCCAAATGTTTGACCGTTTCCCGGGAAACCAATACCAGCGTCGGCTTTGTCTCCTTCAGGCGCTCCCAAAGCATCTTTGCCCATTGTCCTAGCGCTCTCGGTCAACAGTTGCCGCACGATGCGCCGTCGACCTGCGCCGAGGGCACTGCGAAGAGCGATCTCGCGTCGTCTCACGGTGGCGCGCGAAAGCAATAGATTCGCGACATTCGCGCATGCGATCAATAGAATAAATGCGACGGCGACCAAGAGGACGATGAGTCCTCCGCGCACGTCCTGGATGTCCTGCCGCTGAAAAAAGGGCGGTGCGGCACGATGACGCACGGTTACAAGCGCAACGGAACCACGACGCTCTTCGCGGCGCTGAGTTTATTGGACGGCAAAGTCATCGGGCAGTGTAGTAGCCTGCATCGCCATCAGGAATTCCTGAAGTTTCTGCGCCGACTGGACCGAGAATTTCCCGGAGACCGGGAACTGCACATGGTGCTGGATAACTACGGAACGCACTCGACCCCCGAAGTGCAGAGTTGGCTGAAACGTCATCCTCGTTTCGTGCCGCACTTTATTCCCACCAGTTCCAGTTGGGTCAATTTGGTCGAGCGGTGGTTTGGGGAGCTGACGCAAAAGGCGGTGCGCCGGGGAGCGTTTGCCAGTGTGCCGGATTTAGTGCAGACCATCGAAGAGTTTTTGGCGGCGTGGAATGAGAATCCGCGGCCCTTCGTCTGGACAGCCAAACTGGAGGACATCTTGAAGAAAATTGAGCGTGCCCGCGCGAAATTAGAATCGATAAAACCGGGCAGCACCCAACCCCGACGCCGCCAAAAACCAGAAGAATAATGTGGCTAGTTATTTAAGGGACACTACACTAAATTCTTTCCCGAGCGGGCAGGATAGGATACTCGGCCGACAAGAGCGAAGCGAATGTGAAACAGTTCTGGCGAAAATCGTCGGGCGTTACATGATTGGGCATGAGGTTCGGGATCACCGTAATTCTGAAAATGCGCTATATAGGCACGGATTCCACCGGGACAATAAAGTGGAATCGCGCCTCCTTCGCCCGTCTGATGCGCGCCGCGGGGCGGTAAGGAAGCAGCCATGGATACGATGGATTGCGAGGAAGCGTTGGCCAACATGTCCTGCTTCATAGACGGAGAGGTTCTGTGGAACTTCGCAAGGCGCTCGAAGAACACATTGCGCGCCGCCGCCGTTGCCGCGTTGCACAGTTGATCTACGGATTCATTCTCGGATACTACGAGAACGGCGTATTGGAGCGCGCCCCAGGACACTTTAAGCTCGCAGTCGCGAACCTTGGCTTAGACTATGGAGAGCCGAGCAGATGGATGTCTCTATCGGTACCGGGCGAGGCATGAAAGGCAAGCGTGACAGGTTCGAAGCGGAGAGAAGATCCCGGGAGTTGATTGTCTTCTCCCTCGTCCGCGAATCCAAATGCTCGGAGTGTAACAAGGAACTGTGGAGGGGAGAATTTCTATTCAAGGACGGCGAGCGTGGACTCTGCATGACTTGTGCCGACCTTGATGAGCTGGTCTATCTTCCTAGCGGGGATGCGGCACTGAGCCGCCGAGCGAGGATGCACAGCCCACTCTCCGCGGTAGTCGTCCGTTTCAGCCGCGCGCGCAAGAGATACGAACGCCAGGGCATTTTGGTTTCTGAAGTGGCGCTCGAACAAGCCGAAGCGGAATGCTTGGCGGACAGCAAATCGCGCGCTTTGCGTCGAGAGCGCAATGCGGAGCGACGTGCCCAATATGATCGCGATCTCGTCGCTCAAATGACTGGGGAGATCTCGAGGTTGTTTCCCGGTTGTCCGCCCAAAGCGGCCCAAACCATCGCAGAACATACGGCGCGCCGGGGCAGCGGAAGGGTCGGACGCACTGCCGCCGGCCAGTCGCTCGAGGAGGAAGCGCTCACCCTTGCCGTGGTCGCGCACATTCGCCACTGTTACACCAACTACTACGAGCTTCTAATGAGTGGATATGAGCGCCGCGAGGCCCGCG